>JBARJF010000101.1:0-34282 GCA_049800135.1 Candidatus Sulfotelmatobacter sp. | reverse complement strand
CCGGGAGAAGATGAAGACGCAGATGGAAGCGCTCATCTACCACTTCAAGATTATTACCGAGGGCTTCGCGGTGCCGCCGGGCGAGGTGTATCAGGCGGTCGAGTCGCCGCGCGGCGAGATGGGCTACTACATCGTCAGCGATGGCACGGCTAAGCCGTATCGCGTACACATGAGGTCGGCTTGTTTGGCGAACCTGCAGACCTTGCCGAAGATGTGCGAGGGAGGGTTGATTGCGGACGTGGTGGCAGCGATCGGATCGATTGACATAGTGCTGGGAGAGATTGACCGGTGAAGTTTTCTGAAGAATTCGAGGTGCGGTTTGCGGAGATGGTTCCGCACTATCCGACCAAGCGGTCGGCGCTGGTGCCGACTCTTCTTTATGCGCAGGATGAGGTTGGATTTCTTAGTGACGAAGTCATCGTGGAACTCGCCGGTCGGCTTGATCTGACGGTGCTCGAAGTGCGCAACGTGATCAGTTATTACTCGATGCTGACCACGAAGCCGCGGGGGAAGTTTAACGTGCAGGTTTGCACGAATATCAGTTGCCTGGTGCGGGGCGGCGAGGAAATTCTGCGGCACTGCGCGAAGAAGTTGGGCGTCGGGCACAGAGGAACGACTCCGGACGGTTTGTTTACGCTGGAAGAGGTGGAATGCATTGGAGCGTGCAGTTGGGCTCCGGCGGCGCAGGTGAACTACGACTATCACGAGAACCTGACCACAGAAAAGATCGACAAAGTGCTTGACGAGTGCCGCAAGAAAGCAGCGCAGTAATCGCCATGGCTGACTTGGTTTCCCATCCCGACGAGGTGAAGGTTGTCTCCCGGCGCTTTGGACAGGGTGCGACGAACATCGACCGCTATCTCGAACTGGACGGCTACAAGGCCATGCGGAAGGCGCTCGCGATGGAGCCGGAGGCGATCATTGGTGAAGTAAAGAACTCGGGGCTGCGCGGGCGCGGCGGAGCCGGGTTTTCGACGGGGATGAAGTGGTCGTTCGTTCCGAAACAATCGGCCAAGCCGAAGTATGTGCTGTGTAACGGCGACGAGAGCGAGCCTGGGACTTGCAAAGACCGGCTGATCTTCGAGCAGGATCCGCACTCCGTGATCGAAGGAGTAGCGATCGGCGGGTTGGCTGTGGGGGCGCGCAGCGGCTACATCTACATTCGCGGCGAATATCGATACTTGTCGATCATCATGCAGAAGGCGCTGCGCGACGCCTATGCCAAAGGATTCCTGGGAAAGAATATTTTCGGCAGCGGGCGCGACTTCGATATTTTCTGGCACGGAGGCGCCGGGGCTTACGAAGTGGGTGAAGAATCGGCGCTGATGGAATCGCTGGAAGGCAAGCGCGGGATTCCGCGGATTCGGCCTCCGTTTCCGGCCGTGGTGGGACTGTGGGGCGGTCCTACGGTGATAAATAATGCGGAGACGCTGGCGTGCGTGCCGCACATTATTCTCGGGGGCGCGGAGTGGTTCGCCAAGATTGGCACGCCGAAAAATGGCGGAACTCGACTGTTTTGCCTGAGCGGCAATGTGGCGAAGCCGGGGGTGTACGAACTGCCCATGGGCTACAACCTGAAGAAGATGGTTTACGAAGTGGGTGGCGGCATTCCGAACGGGCGCAAACTGAAAGCCGTGGTGCCGGGTGGAGCTTCGTGTCCGTGCCTCACCGCCGACGAGATTGACGTCAACATGGATTTTGATTCAGTGGCGAAAGCCGGTTCGATGCTGGGGTCGGGCGGCGTGGTCATACTCGACGACGCGCAGTGCATTGTGAAGTTCGCGCTGCGGACCATGAAATTTTATCGGCACGAGAGTTGCGGATGGTGCATTCCCTGCCGGGAGGGCACGGACTGGCTGGAGAAGACGCTGACGCGCTTCCATCGCGGGGGCGGCGTGAAGCAAGATATCGACAACATGCAATATCTGTCGGAGAACATGCTGGGACGGACGTTTTGCCCGCTGGGCGATGCGGCGGCGATGCCGACCATCGCGTTCGTGAAAAAGTTCCGCAGAGAGTTTGAGGACCATTTAGAAGGAAGGCCGTGTCCTTACGAAAAAGAGGGCGCGGTGGAAGAGCTGGCAGCATTGAGTCATTGAGCGATTGGGTGATTTTGCGATTGAAAGTCAGAACCGTTCGCCGGTTTTTCCATCGCCCGATCACGCGACCACTCAATCGCAAACTTTTATATGGCTGACGTAACACTTACAGTCGACGGCAAGAAAGTCACGGCTCCCGCGGGGACGCTGCTGATTGAGGCCTGCAAGACCGTTGGCATTGAAGTGCCCTCGTTTTGCTATTACCCCAACCTCTCGTTGCAGGGCGCTTGCCGCATGTGCCTGGTGAAGGTCGAGAAAATGCCCAAGCTGCAGACCGCTTGCACCACGGTGATCAGCGAGGGCATGGTCGTCATTTCGGATAGCGACGAGATCAAGCAGGCGCGCAAGTCGATGCTCGAGATGCTGCTGGGGAACCATCCTTTGGATTGCCCGGTGTGCGATGCGGGCGGCGAGTGTGAGTTGCAGGACATGACGTTCAGCTACGGGGCCGCGGAATCGAAGTTCATGGAGGCGAAGAACCACAAAGACGAGCAGCAATGGTCGCCGGTGGTGTTCTTCGACCGTCCCCGCTGCATTCTGTGCTACCGCTGCGTGCGGGTGTGCGGCGAAGGCATGGATGTTTGGGCGCTCGGGGTGCAGAACCGCGGCGTCAGCTCGATCATCGCGCCGAATAAAGAGGATCACCTGGAGTGTGAAGAGTGCGGCATGTGCATCGACATCTGCCCGGTGGGCGCGCTCACTTCCGGCGCGTATCGCTACAAGACGCGGCCGTGGGAGATGAAACATGTGGGTACGATCTGCACGCACTGCGGCGACGGCTGCAAAACCACGCTGGGCGTGCGCCGCGCCGATACGGGGATGGAGATTGTGCGCGGCGACAACCGCGACAAGAGCGGCACGAACGGTGATTTCCTGTGCATCAAAGGCCGCTATGCGTTTGACTTCGCGAATCATGAAGATCGCCTGACGCGGCCGCTGATTCGCAGGGATGGCAAGCTGACTCCATCGACCTGGGAAGACGCGTTTGCCCTGATTGGGAGGAAATTTGCGGAGATTCGCGACCGCGATGGCGGGGCGGCGATGGGGGTGATCGGCTCGACACGCACCACCAACGAAGAAGCCTACCTGCTTTCGAAGTTTGCCCGCACGGTTTTGAAGACGAACAACGTGGACCACCACCGCACCGCGGACTTCGCTGCCCTGGCGGCGGCACTGCGCGGGAAAGCCAATGCTACGGCGAGCATGGCGGATGTGTTTACCGCTCCCGCGATTCTGCTGATTGGCAACGACCCGACGGAGCAGCATCCGTTGCTGGCCTGGCAGATTCGCAACAACGTGCGCCTGCACGGCTCGCAACTCTATGTGATCAACTCCGAGCCGATTAAGCTGGGCAAGCAGGCCGCAAGCTTCATGCAGATACCACCTGGAGCGGAAGGGCAAGTTGCGGCTTTCCTCGCGGGGAACCACGCCAATCCAGATGCGCTCGTCAGTCCATCTACCGACAAAGATGCATGGATCGCGTTGCGCGACAAACTGCGTGGTGAGCAGAATCTTGTGATTGTTTCCGGTTCCGAAATTCGCGGCGGCGATCTTGCCAACCTGGTGAAATTCGGTTGCGCAATTTCCAGCGCGAAATTCATCTGCCTCGCCGATAACGCCAACTCCCGCGGCGCGGCCGACATGGGGCTGTATCCCGATCTGCTGCCGGGATATCACCCCACCGCCGGAAGCAGCGTGTTTCATCGGGAGTGGGGAGATATTCCGGCGGCTGTGGGCCTCGATCTAGCCCGCATGATTGAAGCCGGGAAAGCGGGCGGGTTGAAGGCGCTCTATGTCGTGGGGTCGAATCCTGTTGGGCGGCTGAAGATCGATCCATTCTTCTTCTCAAAAACTTTCGTCGTGGTACAGGACATGTTTCTGACTGAGACCGCGGTGATAGCCGACGTGGTGCTGCCGGCGGCAAATGCTTACGAAAAGTCCGGCACGTTCACCAATACTTGCGGCGATTTGCAACTGGTGAAGAAGGCCGGCGAGGTCACGGGCACCAAAACTGATTTCGAGATGATCGTGCGCATTGCCGACGCCATGGGCTTTGACGTGCGCCAGCTTGTGCCTTTCGGCGGCGGCACACAGGCCGACATGGGGCAGTCACGCGGGGCGCAGTCGGGCGAAGCCGACCGGCATGCGGTGTGGCTGGAGGCTCACGGACTGGAGCCGAAACTGAGCCCGTTCGATCCCACGGCGATTCTGGACGAAATTCAGCGGCTGGTTCCCGGCTACGACGTGTCCCGCATGAATCTGCTGGCCGGCAACAGCCAGCATACGTCGCTTGAAAAAGCCGGGGCCGGGATGGCGCACCGGCCGGAATCCATTGCTCCGGCGAACGATACTCTGTTCACTTCCGGAACTCTGGGGCGTTATTCGCACGCATTGCAGTCGGTGATCGAGAGTCACCAGGTCAAGCCCGCGGAGGTCGCGGCAGACTGAACGCTGGGAGAGCAAGGCATTGCCAATTGGCGTTTTCATACTCGTGTCGGTGATCAAGTCGCTGGTGATCCTGATCGTGTTGCTTACCGCGGTTGCGTATACGGTGTGGCTGGAGCGCAAAGTGGTGGGCCACATACAGAACCGCTGGGGCCCCACGCGGGTGGGGCCGTTCGGACTGCTGCAGCCGGCCGCCGACGGGCTGAAATTTCTTTTCAAGGAGGATCTGACGCCGCCGCACGTCTATAAGCCGCTGTTTCTGGCGGCGCCGATGATGGCGGTGATCTTCGCGCTGACTTCGATCGCGGTGATTCCGTTTGGCAACTCGATCACGATTGCCGGTTATAGCATTCCGCTGCAGATCACCGATGTGAACATCGGGCTGCTCCTGATACTGGGCGTCACTTCGATGGGGGTTTATGGCGTCGCGCTGGCGGGGTGGTCGTCGAACAACAAATACTCGCTGCTCGGAGGGCTGCGCGCCAGCGCGCAGATGGTGAGCTATGAAATTGCGCTGGGACTGTCGTTAGTCGGGGTGTTGATCCAATCCGGCAGTTTCAGCCTGCGCGACATTGTCGATGCGCAGGGTGGCCGGTTTTTTTATGTCATTCCGCGCTGGAATATTTTTCACGGGCAGTTGATCGGCTTCTTCATATACTTGATGGCCGCGTATGCGGAAACCAATCGCATACCTTTTGATCTGCCCGAAGCCGAAACTGAACTGGTTGCGGGATACCACACCGAATATAGCTCCATGAAATTCGCCATGTTCTTCATGGCGGAATACGCCAACATGATTACAGTGGCCTGCCTGGCTACGCTGCTGTTTTTCGGAGGATGGCACGGGCCGCTGTTTGGGCCGCCGCTGTTGCAGGCGCTGCTGCCGGTGTTCTGGTTCGTGGCGAAAGTTGTGGGTTTTCTCTTTCTTTATATCTGGGTGCGCGGGACTTTGCCGCGCTTCCGTTACGACCAACTGATGGCTTTCGGCTGGAAGTTTTTGCTGCCCCTGGCGATTGCGAATCTGGTGGGGACGGCGATTGCCGTCGCCTGGTAGGGAAAAAGAATAAGCTCTCGGTTCTCAGTTCTCAGTAACGGCTTTTCTGAGAACTGAGAGCTGGGAACCGGGAACTGCTTCATGAATTTTCACCTCATCTTGTTTCTGGCGTTCGGTGTAGTTTGCGTGGGCGGGGCGATCAACCTGCTGGCGCAGAAGCATCCCATCAACAGTGCGCTGTCGCTGATCGCAGTGATGGCTGCGCTGGCGGGCGAATACCTGCTGCTGGGCGCAGAGTTCGTAGCTGCCGTGCAGGTGATCGTTTATGCCGGCGCAATCATGGTGCTGTTTGTGTTTGTGATCATGCTGCTGAACGCAGGCGAGGAAGAACAGACGAACGGAAGCCGGGTCGCGATTCTGTTTGGCGTGCCGGGGATGCTGACGGGCAGCGTGCTCATGGCGTGGGTGGTGCTGCGGCACTCCGGGACCGGAGCCGTGCCGATTGGCGCCTTGCCTGGGCATCCGAAGGATATTGCGCAGTTGCTGTTTCACAATTTTCTGCTGCCCTTTGAAGTTACATCGGTGTTGATCCTGATTGCCATCATGGGCGCCGTAGTGCTGGCCAGCAAGCCGGAAGCCTCGGCGGGAAAGGCGGACTGATGGTGCCGCTCTCGTATTACCTGCTGCTCGGCGGATTCCTGTTTGCCTGTGGCGTGACCGGATTTCTGATCAAGCGCAACATTATCACCATCTTCATGTCGATCGAGTTGATGTTGAACGGCGTGAACCTCTCGTTCGTGGCGTTTGCCGCGCAGTGGCACGCGCTGGCCGGCCAGATATTTGTTTTCTTCGTGATGGTGGTGGCCGCGGCGGAAGCGGCCGTGGGGCTGGCGATCATCATCGCCGTCTATCGCACGCGCGAGACTCTGAATGTGGATCAGGTGAACCTGCTGAAACTATGAATCCCACGCTCAATCTATGGCTGATCCCGGTCTTGCCGCTGGCCGGGGCGGCGATCAACGGCTTTCTGGGCAATAAGTCTTCGCGCAGGGCCGTGACGACGGTCGCGCTGTTTTTCAGCGGCGCCGCTTTCGCAATGGCGTTGTGGGTAGCCATGCGCTTTTCGTCGTTGTCACTTCCCTACCACGAATTCGTGGCGCATTGGATTCGCTCGGGAAGTTTCAGCGCGGATTTCGCCTTCTATCTCGATCAGCTTTCGCTGGTCATGTTGCTGGTGGTGACGGGTGTCGGATTTCTGATTCACATCTACTCCGTCGGCTATATGTGGGACGACCCTGGCTACTCGCGCTTCTTCAGTTACCTGAATCTGTTCATGTTCTTCATGCTGACGCTGGTGCTGGCCGACAACTATCTCGTGATGTTTATTGGCTGGGAGGGCGTGGGACTGGCGTCGTATCTGTTGATCGGGTTCTGGTTCAGCAAAGATTCGGCGGCATCGGCGGGCAAGAAAGCGTTCATCGTGAACCGGGTCGGCGACTTCGGCTTCCTGATCGCGTTGTTTCTGCTGATCAAGCACTTTGGATCGCTGAATTTCGACAGCGTATTTCGCAGCATCGCCCCAATGAGTGCGGAGACGGCGGGGGCGGGACTGCTCACCGCCATCGGAATTCTGCTGATGGTGGGCGCATGCGGCAAATCGGCGCAGATTCCGCTGTATATCTGGCTTCCTGACGCGATGGAAGGCCCAACGCCGGTTTCGGCCCTGATTCACGCCGCCACCATGGTGACGGCGGGCGTGTACATGGTTTCGCGTTCGCATGTGATCTTTGATCGCGCGCCGGTGGCGCTGACGGTGGTGGCGATCATCGGCACGCTGACCGCGTTTTTTGCCGCGACCATCGGCATTGCGCAGACCGACATCAAGAAGGTTCTTGCCTACTCAACCATTTCGCAGCTCGGCTACATGTTCATGGCTTGCGGCGTGGGTGCCTTTTCGGCCGGCATTTTTCACTTGATGACGCACGCATTTTTCAAGGGTCTGCTATTCCTTGCGGCGGGCTCGGTAATCCATGCCATCGGAGGCGAACAGGACATGCGCCGGATGGGTGGGCTCAAGTCCTATATTCCGTGGACATTCCTCACCATGGGCATCGCGACGCTCGCGATTTCCGGAATCCCGCCGTTTGCCGGCTTCTGGAGCAAGGACGAAATTCTTTGGAAGGCCTATCAGGTGAGCTGGGTGTATTGGGGCATCGGCGCGCTGACCGCGTTCCTTACAGCTTTCTACATGTTCCGCTTGTTGTACATGACGTTCTTCGGCGATTATCGCGGATCTCAAGTGGACGCGCATGGGCATGGCTCCCACGGCGATGACGCTCACGGGCACGGCGAACCGCACGAGAGTCCCATGGTCATGGTGGTGCCGCTGATGATCCTGGCGCTGCTTTCGCTGGTCGGCGGGCTGGTTGGGATCGGCGACCACTTTGAGAATTTTCTGGCCCCGGTTTTCGGCGCGGCGACGGTCGCCGAGACCGCGAGTCACGGCACCGAGCTGTTGCTGATGAGTGTTTCGGTGGCTCTCGCTCTGTTGGGGTGGTGGCTGGCATATCTGCTCTACCATAAGCGGCCCGAGCTGCCGCAGAAGATCGCCGATTCGCTGGGCGGATTTTACCAAGCGGTTCTGCACAAGTATTACATCGACGAATTGTACGGGGTGCTGTTCGTTAGGCCCCTGATCGACGGTTCGACACGAATTCTGTGGCACGACGTGGACCAGAAAATAATCGATGGCGCGGTGAATGACGCCGGCGATGGTGCGCGCGACGTTTCCGACGAGGTTTGCCACATGCAATCCGGCAATATTCGTTCTTACGCCGGGTGGATCGCGGCCGGGTCGGCGGTGGTGATTGCCTTCATGATCTGGATGTGGGTGGAAGCCCGATGAGGATCGAGGATCTCAGTTCCATCATCCTTACGCTGGTGACGTTCACGCCGCTGGCGGGCGGGTTGCTGCTGATACTGCTGCCGCGCCGCGACCGCGACATCCGCATCTTCGCGCTGGTCGTCTCGCTGCTGACGTTTGTTTTGTCTTTGCACCTGCCGGTGTATTTCCATCGAGGACAGGCGGATTTCCAGTACCAGATCGACAAGCAGTGGATTTCCACTCCGAACATCCACTACCACATGGGCATTGACGGAATCTCTCTGTGGCTCATCGTGCTCACCACGTTTCTTACGCCGCTGTGCGTGCTGATTTCCTGGAGGTCAATTCATGAGCGAGTGAAGGAATTTTTCATCCTACTGCTGATTCTGGAAACGGCGCTGATCGGCGTCTTTACCTCGCTTGACCTTTTTCTTTTTTATTTTTTCTGGGAAGCCACGCTGATCCCCATGGCTCTGCTGATTGGCATGTTCGGACACGAGCGCAAGGTCTATGCCGCCGTGAAGTTTTTCATGTACACCATGATCGGCTCGGTGTTCATGCTGGCGGCGATCCTGTGGCTCTACGCGCATACCGGCAGCTTCGATTTTGTTGTGATTCGCGGTGCCATCGCGAGCGGCGCCATACCGAAGTTTCCGGCGGCTGCGCAGTGGCTTTTCCTCGGCTTTTTCCTGGCGTTTGCGGTTAAGGTTCCGCTGTTTCCCTTCCATACATGGCTGCCGGATGCTCACGTCGAAGCGCCGACGGCGGGATCAGTGCTGCTTGCCGGCGTACTGCTCAAGATGGGTACGTACGGATTGCTGCGTTTCAACCTTGGCTTGTTCCCCGAGCAGGCACGACGCAACGCCTGGTGGATCATGATCCTCGCCTTAATCGGCATCATCTACGGCGCGCTGGTGGCCATGGTGCAGCCGAACATGAAGAAGCTGATTGCATATACTTCGGTGAGCCACCTCGGATTTGTGGTGTTGGGAATCTTCAGCTTCACACAGGCCGGACTGAACGGCGCGATGTTCGTCATGCTGGCTCACGGGATTTCGACGAGCGGACTCTTCATGTTGACCGGCATTCTGCATGATCGCCGTCACACCTACGAGATCAGCGAGTTCGGCGGATTGGCTTCACCCATGCCGCTATATTCGGCGTCGTTTCTGGTGATCGCGCTGGCATCGGCGGGGTTGCCCCTGCTGAACGGGTTCATTGGCGAGTTTTTGGTGTTGAGCGGCGCATTCCAGGACAAAGCGGTCTACGGGATACTCGGAGCCACGGGGGTGATCTGGAGCGCTGTTTACATGCTCTGGATGTATCAGCGCGTCTTCTTCGGCAAGATCACACACCCGGTCAACAATTCTCTCGCCGATCTTTCGGGATTCGAGAAGGTGGCAATATGGCCGTGTGCTGCGACGGCGCTGGTGATGGGCGTAGCACCCATCCTGTGGCTGGGATCGATTGATCCGGCGATTCAGGCCACGCTCACTCCCTTCGTGCGTTTGGCGAGCAGGGTGGTGGGGCAATGATCGCGACCTGCGCCGCGGTGTTCTCGCAGAAACTTCCGCAAGGTGCCGATTACATCCGCATCCTACCTGAGATTGTTCTCTCCGTGTTCGGCATGATCGTGATGCTGCTCGAACCTCTGCTGGACGAGAGGACAGGGCAAAAGGTCCTGGGGCTGATTGCGTTGTTAGGCACGCTGGCGGGAATTGGGGCCACCTGGGTGATGGCGGAGTCTCCTGGTTTGGCTTTCTGGAACACGGTGCGAGTAGATCGTTTCAGCGTCTTCTTTCACGTTCTGGTGATTGCAATTGCCGCCGTCGTCATCCTTAGTTCTTACGAATACATGGCGATGCAGCGGATCCGGGCCGGGGAATACTACGCGCTGATTCTTTTCGGCGTGGTCGGCATGGCGCTGATGTCGTCGGCGGTCGAACTGGTTCTGATTTTCATCGCGCTTGAAATTTCTTCCATCTCTTCTTATGTGCTGGCGGGATTCCGCCGGCACGAGGCTGCCAGCGCGGAATCGTCGCTGAAGTACTTTTTGCTGGGTTCGTTCGCCACGGCGTTTTTCCTGTATGGAGTGGCGCTGATGTTTGGGGCCACCGGCTCGACGAACATCGACACCATCAGCCGGGCCTTGCAGGCCGGGCCAATCCCACTGCTGGCGTTTGTTGCAGTGGCGTTCATGTTTGTGGGCTTGGGCTTCAAGGTGGCTGCCGCTCCCTTTCACGTTTGGACCCCGGACGTTTACGAAGGAGCACCGGCGCCGGTCGTGGGATTCATGTCGACCGCGCCCAAGGCGGCGGCCTTTGCGGTTTTGCTGCGGGTCGTTTTCGTGATTGACGTGCATGGCATATTTTGGGTCATCTGGGTTTCGGCCGCGCTCTCCATGACGTTGGGCAACGTGGGAGCGTTGGTGCAAAATAATGTGAAGCGGCTGCTGGCTTATTCCTCAATCGCCCACGCCGGCTACGTGCTGGTTGCATTGGCGGCTGCGCCCGAACTGGGCACATCCGCAGTGATGTTCTACACCGTGGCCTATGCGGCCATGAATGTTGGGGCGTTTGCGGTGGTAAGCCATTTTGCCAACGCCGGGGAGCGCTATGTCACTCTTGAGGACTATGAAGGCCTGGGTCGCAGTTCTCCGCTGCTGGCGGTGACGCTCACCATTTTCCTGCTCTCGCTCATCGGTATCCCGATCACCGGTGGCTTCTTTGCCAAGTTCTATGTGTTCAGCGCGGCCGTGAAAGCCAACTTGATCTGGCTCACGATCATCGGCGTCGTTAACAGCGGCATCGGCGCGTATTATTACTTGCGCATCATCGTGATGATGTACATGCGCGAATCGCGGAAAGCAGTTCCCGTCGCTCCTGTTCCATTTGCGCTCGGGCTGGCGCTGGCATCCTGCGTCGCGGCGACCCTCTATCTCGGAATATATCCAGGCCTCATGTTGCAATATGCGCAGGACTCCGCTCAGCAACTCGTCCAGCACGCCCGGCCCGAAAGACTGCAGCCCTTGCCCGTCGCAACGAATCCCGAAACCCTGTAGCGTTCTGAGAGAACGTAAGGAGGCGCAGGGTTCACAGGTCGAGCTGGCAGCCCACAATGGCCACGGCTCCGCCAAATCCGCCGTGAGCTCCGCTATTTGGGACGCGGGTTGCCCGCCGCCATTGCAGTGCTGATCTTCCGGTCCATTTCATCACTCAAATAGCCACAGTCCAAACGCATAAAAACCGAGGTGTACGGGATCGTCGCCGTGGTCTTGATGAACAAGATCCGGAAGATCTTCCCAGCATCGTCAATCTTGGCCATCACTTCGGCGTGCGGCATACTGGAAACCCGGTTTTTCGCAAACGTTGCCGCAATTTGCCTCCTCAGTTCCGTCACTCCTGGGTAATCGTGCTCATCCACGTACTGAAGTTCCTCATCCAGAAAGACCGTGGCGCGCACATGTCGCGACGAGGAAATCGCGCCCGCCACATATTTCAGCACCGATGGCATATCTTCGTCAGCAACTATGGTTTCGATGCCCGGCTCGGCATAGGCTGGGAAGGCCGAGTCGGCGACCACGATCCAGTTTCTGTGACCGTACAGGGGAAGGCGACTCTGGACGACAGCCTTCCAGTCAGAGGAGGGCGCAATGACCGACGTTTGCGCGCGGGATGAGCCCGGCAGGAGTGCCAGGACGGATACGGCTGCAAGCAATGTTAATTTCAACGCTTTCATAACAACTCCGCGAGTACGTAAAAGTGATTTCCGCCCGGTGCACCTGCAGTGCGGAGATCCTGGTTTGGCAGGATGACTATAAGACGCGAGTCTTAAGCGTCACTGAACTGCCGTCAGACTGACAGGGCTGCTTGGTCGTGGCAATCGAATGCTCTTTCAGGAAACACTCCACTTCGTCGCCGGTAGGCATTGAAGGTTGAGCTCCGGGCCGCGTGACCGAAATCGCAGCGACGGCAGAAGCAAAAACGGCACTGCGCACAACCGTGGAGCCGCGCATCAGCCCCACCGCAAATCCCGCATTGAATGCGTCCCCGGCGGCGGTCGTGTCCACAGCATTCACGGCAAAGGCTGGGACTCGCTCTTTCGCCAGAGTCGCCTGGGCGATGAGGCAACCGCGCGATCCCAACTTTAACAAGACGTTCTTGACACCGCAATCCAGCAGACGCTCTGCCGCCGCATAGAAGCCTTGGTCGCCATTCTCAAAGTTGGTCCCAAGCAGTTCCTCGGTTTCAGTTTCGTTTGGCGTAATCCAGGAAACCCTGCGCAGCAGCTTTCCCGACAACTCGCGCGCCGGCGCCGGGTCGAGCATAAGCGGGATATCTTGCTGCTCGGCAAATTGGGCCAGATACTCGACCGTCTCCAAGGGAACCTCAAGCTGCGCCAGAAGGAATCCGGCGCGCTCCAGAACGGTCGCCGCTTTTTCCAGCAGTTTCGGGGTCAGTTGGCCATTGGCGCCGGGCACGATCACAATGTTGTTGTCGCCGCGCCGTCCGGTGGTGATCAACGCCACGCCGGATGCCCCTTCTACCGTATTCACGCAAGCGGTATCCACGCCGGCGTTTTCCAGCCCATTGCGCAATTGTGTTCCAAAGGCGTCGTCCCCCACGTTCCCTATCATCGAAACGGGGTACCCGAGCTTCGCCGCCGCGACCGCCTGGTTTGCGCCCTTTCCGCCGTAAAAAGTGTTAAAGCTATGGCCGATGACCGTCTCGCCAACCCTCGGAATACGATCGGCGCCCACTACTAAGTCGAGATTGATGCTGCCGACGACGACGATGGGTTTCTGCATAACGGATTCGAGTTTGACTATTTAGCCACCATGGGCGCAACCGCGATCGATCCCAGCCCGAGCAGGAAGAAGACGAACATGGCGGGAATCAGTTTTCGAGAGGCCGGGGGAGCGCTGGCAAATTCCTTCCAGATGAATACGCCCCAGACGGCCGATACCATGGTCGCACCTTGGCCGATGGCATAGGAAACAGCCGGACCGACCATTTGTGCGTGCGATGCAACGAAGTTCAACACTGTTCCCGTGCACCAGATGACCCCACCCATGACGGCCCAGAAGTGCCACGCCGGTTTGGCCCGGAAGTATTGAGACATGTTGACCGGGGGAGTGCCAGTAAGAGGCTTCTTCATGAATAGGTAGTTCACCGGAATCGCGCAAAGAGCGACTCCGAAAGCGAAGAACAGCGCTACCGAGTAGGGCCCCAAAGAATGCGCTCCCGTGACAGCCTTGGTCACCAGCGGATAGAAGATGCCCATGAGCACGCCGCAAGCAACGCTGATCCAGATTCCACGGACACTGACCGAACGTCGCCCGCTTTCTCTGCGGCGATACGCGAGCGCATCCAAAATAATCGCCAGCACAACGAGAAGCATGCCGCCGAAAAGCAGAGGGGGATTCCCCTTTGGGGCGATTGCGTAATTTAGAAGTACGCCCACCACCAGCGCCAAACCGATTCCGATGGGAAAGGCAACGGCCAGGCCGGCAATATCAATGGCCGCAACCAAAAGCAGGTTCGCCACATTGAAGACCGCTCCCCCGGCAATGGCGAACAGGATATGCCGCGAGTCCGCCTGGCCGATATTTCTGAGAAGAGAGAGATCGCCTCCACCCCAATTTCCCAGCGTGAAACCCCAACCTAGGCTGCCGAGAACAATGCCGATCACGTAGTCCCAGTAAAAAAGCTGGAAGGCATATCCCGGAGTGAGTTTCATGGTATTTGCCCACGATCCCCAGCAAAGCATGCTGGTGAACATGAACAACAGCGCGATTCCGTAAGCCTCTGGTTGATACATGACCCTCCCGGGTTCTGATCACGTGCTCGCGCGAGCGCTGCCCCCCGCAACCAGACGGCGCGAGCGATGGGGGAGGGCCCGCGCCGTCGCTTCAAGATTATCTAGAATACAAACCTCATATTCAACTGCATGTGGCGGCCCGGACGAGCCCCGTTGATATATCCAAACTGGCTTGCTGAATTGGTCAGGCGGTCGTCATAAGTGTTGAAGCCGCTCCATTGGGTGTGATTGAAGGCGTTGAAAGCGTCGGCGCGGAACTGCAATTCGCGGCTTTCGCCGAACGGCCGAAACGACTTCTGCAAGCCCATGTCCCAGTTGTTGATTCCAGGCTGCACAAGGTTGTTGCGGTGTTCATTTCCGCGAGTCACCGCGTAGTTGTATATGCCCTGATTCGTGTAGAACGGATTGGTGCTGGCGGCGGGCTCGACGTAACAGCTCGTGTTGAAGGCGCGGGCAAACGTCCTGCCGCCGCGAGAAAGGTTGCCATCGCAGCCTTGGATAGGTACATCACCCATGTCGTCATAGGAACTGGTGTAGCCGTTCCAGACGGTTGTCGGCGCGCCCGATTCGAAAGTGCTAATGGAGTTGATCTGCCATCCTCCGATAGCCTCGCGCAGCGCGCGATTTCCCAGCGTCCTTCCCGGTAACTCGTAGGTGACAGCGGCCACGAAGCGGTTGGTATGGTTCGCATCGGACGGGCCGTAGCTCCACTTCGGGTGCCACTGACCGCCCAGCGGGCGGGCACCGCCTTCACCGCTCTCGCCGAAGTATGTATCCATTTGCTTCGACCAGACGTAGGAAAGCTGGGCGGTGACGCCGCGCCAGCCACGGGTTCTCAACTCTACATTCATCGCGTTGTAGTTGTTACTCTGAGCCGGTCGAACTGAATTGATGGCGCTCCAACGGCCCGGCGCCACCGCTGTCAGCGGACGGGCCGCGTCACAAGTGAGACACTGGGCAGCGCCGGCGATCCAAGCGTCCACATCCGGGTAAAAACCTTGCGGGAAAAGGTTCAAGTCGTACTGAATCGGCAGATGCGTGCCTTCGGAACCTACATAGCCGACTGACGCCACCACAGCTTTTCCGAGTTCGCGTTGCACATCGAGACTCCATCGCTGGAGGTAAGGAGTAGTCCAGGTTTTCTGATCAAACGTTGATGTGGGATAGGGATTGCCCGGTCCCGGGGTCCACATCAACCCTCCGTCTGTGCCCAGTGGATACGGCCACGTGCCCTTGACCACGGAAATGGGCGCAGGAAATACATCCGCCGTGGTGTAGGCGGTGCCGTTCGACTTGCTACTCACGCCGGTATAACTGGAATAGTAAGAAGATCCTCCATAAGCCGGCGAGTTCCAGGTCACCTGGTCGAGGAATTTGAAACGCCCGGTTTCATAGAAGATGCCGTAACCGCTGCGAATTACGGTCTTGTCTCCCAATCGATAAGCGAGGCCAATGCGCGGAGCGAAATCTTTTTTAGGTGCGGTAAAGGGGCGAGCCTTCGTTCCGGGAGTTAATCCGGGCATGACGAATCTCCACCCCGGATAGGTTTGATCGAGCACGCCCCAGTAGTGGTCTACCGAATAGGTGGGGATCGGCAGGTCGTAACGCACACCAAGGGTCACGGTCAGTTTTCGAGTCGCATTCCAGGAGTCACTGACGAACGCGGCATACTCGGGAGTGGCGTAATAGAGGCTGGTATCGCCGCCAGACGCCGGCGTGCGCTGGTTCATACTGCTGACCAAGCCAGTTTCGAACTCCGCCAGCCGGTTGAAACCAGAACCGTCCGAAACATTCGGTCCGAGGCCCGTGTAGCCACCATCCACGGTTAATGAGCGAATGATGTCGTTGTCGCGCTCGTAACGGCGCGCCATGTAATAGCCAACCTTGAGGAAGTGCCGCCCGATAGTTTTCTCAAGGTTGTCCGTCAACTGGAAGATGGGGACGTATTGATACCAATACTCGCCTGCATTGTCGGTTCCAAGGCTCAGATCGTTGCCAAACTGAGGAGTCCAATTGTCACCGATGTTCACCGCGAAATTGGAGTCGTTGCTGACGTTGAACAAGTTCTTGTCAAATGACGTAAACCCCGCCAGGTTGGTGGACGTATTTTGGAACAGAGACGGAAGCCAGGAGTTATCTAAGGCATCGATCTGCGAAAGTGAGTTACTGAAGTTGTAGCCCCTGATCCAACTGACGTTGAATTCATTGCTGAGAGTTGGGCTAAAGACATGCACGTAGTGGAATTGATAGGTATTCACACGGTGCACAGGCCCATCCCCCGCACTGAGATCCGGCGGATTCAGGACCACGCCTACCCCGGAAGTATTGAGAGCGAGAAGATTATTGGGATTGTTGATTCGATAGCCGCTATCGTGCAGGTAGCGAAAATAAACGAAATCATGAGTGCCGATATTGTAGTCTCCCCGAACCGTGTAGTTATTGTCATTGATGCCGGCGTCGTAGGATCCCGAATAGTTATCGTAGTTGCCGGGTTCGGGCGAGGAATACCCGTTCGGCGTCGGGAAATGCGAAAGGTAAGACAGAGCCGTGGCATTCGGGGTGGGAATTTTATTGTTGGGGTACGCCGTCCGTTGGTTGTAGGTCGGGCTATTGGGGTCCGGGTTAAGCGTGGATGGATCGTAAATCACGAACCGGCAAGCGCTGGGCTCGGTCGTGGCATCGCCATTGCACTGCGACGGATTGAATCCTGGGTAATTGGCGAGCCAGGGACTGAAATCCCCGTTCAGGTCGGCGGCCGTCGGCACGTACGCGGAGAATGAGGTCAGGCCGCTGTTGCGCAAGCGCTCTAATGATGTGAAGAAAAATGCCTTGTTCCGTCCGTTAAACACTTTGGGAATGTAAACCGGCCCACCTAAGGTAAAACCATACTGGTTCTGGTGATAGGCATTGCGCTGCAAGCCCTGATAAAGGCTCCAGGGATCGTTGGCGTTCATGCCGGCATTCTGGAAGGTATCGTAAACGCTTCCATGCAGATCGTTGGTCCCGGACTTTGTGGTCACGCTGATTTGGCCCACATCACGACCGTACTCGGCAGAGTAGTCGGAAACCTCCGCTTTCACTTCCTGGATGGTGTCCGCGTTCACATTCATCAACGGGCCTTCCACCCAGTTATCGTTGTTGTCGAGGCCGTCGATGTAATAGCCAACTCCATAATCGGTGCCGCCGACATTCAACTCCATCGCGCCGCCGGGCGCGCTTGCCGAAGCAAGTCCCCACTGCATCCGGGTGTTGTCGCCGGTACCGCTGTTGAAACCGGGCACGATCTGGGCGAAGTTCAGATAGTTGCGGCCTTCCATGGGCAGATCGCGCACAAATTTGTTTTCAATCACTTCCGAGACATTGGCATCGTCGGTGGCAAGCAGCGCCGCGGCGGCAGAGACTTGCACGGTCTCGTTGATCTTTCCCATCTTGAGTCCCACGCTGATGCGCTGAATTGTGCCGTTCTCGAGAGGAACGGCGGTAGAGATGGCATGAGCAAAGCCTTCCTTGCTGACGTCGACCTTGTAGTGTCCGGCGATGAGGTTGGGGAATCGATAGTTACCGTTCACATCCGTGGTCGCCTTCCACTGGACACCGGTGTCGACGTTGGTGAGAGTTACCTTCGCGCCCGGGACCACGGCACCTTGGGGGTCGGTCACGGTGCCGAGGATGGTGCTGGTGATGACGACTTGGGCCAGCAACACGGCAGCGGCGAGGACGCAAAAGGCTAACAAAAACACACAACGGTTGCGACGCATCATAATTCCTCCTCCACGCCAAGTGCCGCTCCCTGGCGGAAAGTCGCTGCAAAGCGGCGGCCAAAGCGGTTCCATTTGAAACGTTTCAAACAAGCAAACGTCAACTAACCTACTCCCACTCATTTGCGCTTGTCAATACCTAAATTGAATGCCACGGAAAACCTGGCCCCGGGAATCGTCAGGCCCGTCGTTTCCTGCGCACCAAGCCACCACGTTCTCGCATTTTCATGGTTCGCCCCATCCCTTCCGCCGCAACGGCATGCGGCGGCGCCACAGAATTGCGCTTTTTCAGTTCGGTGGGGAGAAGGAGCTTTTTCGGCGCAAACCCCATCCCGTCGATCCTCTGCAATAGAAGGCGGGCGGCGGTGGCGCCCAACTGATATCCCGGCTGGTAAACCGATGTCAGGGAAGGATCGGTGAACTGGGTGAACTCAAGGCTGTCAAAACCGGCAATCGACAAGTCTTCCGGACATCGCAGACCAAGTTCACGAGCCGCCTGCAGCACGCCGAAAGCCATGAGGTCGTTGCAGGCAAAAATTGCGGTCGGGCGCGGCAGCATCCGCAGCAGCCGGAGAGCCGCCTTGTAACCGCTCGCGGTATCGAAGCTCGCTTCCTGTACAAACTCCGGCTCAATTTCTATCCGGGCTTCGCTTAGCGCACGCGTAAAACCTTTCAGGCGTTCCGCCGCATTGGTCAGTTTGAGCGGGCCTGCGATCACAGCCAAACGTTTATGCCCCATCTGAAGCAGATAGCGGGTGGCCAGATAAGCGCCTTCCGCATTGGCCACCAAAACGGCATCGCCCCTCCAGCCATCCGGGACGCGGTCAATACAGACCACGGGGACTGAAGCCGACGCGTAGGCCCGGAGATGACCCGCGATGTCCGCGCCAGCCGCCGGGATGATCAACAGGCCGGCAATGTGATAGGAGCGCAATTCGCGAACGTACGACTCTTCCTTGGAAGGATCGTTGTCGGCGTTGCACAGGATCACGCGGAAGGAGCGCTTGTAGGCCACGTCCTCGACGCCGCGAACCACGCCCGGGAAGAACGGGTTTGTGATATCGGGAATCACCATTCCTAGCATGTTGGTCCGGTTTTTCCGGAGTCCCTGCGCCAAGGCGCTGGGCTGGTAGCCCATGCTGCGAATTGCCTCGATCACCCGCTCGCGCAGCTTCGGACGAACCGTCGCGGTTTCGTTGATTACATGCGACACCGTGCCGATCGAGACGCCGGCTCGCTCAGCGATTTGCCGCATTGTCACAGGTGCTGTCATGGCTTGGCGCGTTGAAACACGGGCCGGCTGTAGCGCCCGGCATTATGGAGCGTAACCGAGCGAATCACTGCGAGTCTACTACGCAACGGAATCCGACTGCCCCGGAGCGGTCCATGCTGGGGGACATGAGCAGCAGCTTGCCGTGCTGGCTCAACTTGTAAGCCTGAGGGAAGTACCAGATCGAGCCCTGCGGCTGATAGTAACTGCCACCGCGGAGAATGCCGCCGCGCGTATGCTCGTCGACAAACTCGTCCGTCCATTGCCAGACATTTCCTACCATGTCCATCACGCCGAATGGGCTGGCTCCCTTGGGATGTGCATCGACCGGATCTGGGCCGCGCATGGTGCGTGATTTATCAGGTAACGGCACCGCGCTCTCATCCCACTCGTTGCCCCAAGGATAAAGGCGGCCGTCCGTGCCCTGCGCCGCGTACTGCCACTCCCACTCGTGCGGCAGGCGCTTTCCCGCCCAACTGGCGTATGCCTGCGCATCTTCCCGGGAGACCCACGTCACCGGTTTGTTTTCCCATCCCATGGGATAGCTTCCATCTTTCCAGTCGCGGAGAAAATTCAGATCGTCTTTGGGGTGATAGTGGCTGGAATCCAGGAATTTCTTGAATTGAGCATTTGTGACCGGGTATTTGTCGATATAAAAGAACTTGATTCGCATGGGATGCTCGTGAAAACGCCGCGGAGAGTCCTCCCACGGATACTGGACATCGACGCCGATATCGTTGAATCCCTCGATTTCGATTCCGTCCACCTTGAAAAGGAAATCACCCTGGGGGATCTTGATCATTCCCTCAGGTGTGTCAGTTGCGGCTTTCGTCGGTGGGATGGGGACAATCTGCTGCGGCAAAACTTTCCATTCGTGCGAGTAATCAGCCAGCGGCGTTGCCGTCAGCTCCTTCATTCTGGACATCAAAGCCTGTATCTTCTGATCTGGCGCGGTGTTGGTCGCCAGAATCGCGCCATAGCCCTTGGCTTCGATCGAAAACGCGAGCACTGTTCTCCCACCCGGCCTGGCTTGAGGCTTGAGTTCCACTCCGTGGTAAAGATCGAAATAGCGCACGCCTTCCTTTGATGAGACTTCCATCTGGTCGCCCTCGACGTCATATTCGTTTCGGTTCACAATTGTCCAAACCGCTTGCCCTCCCAGCGGCCAGCGGCTGGCATACACTCCGTAGCGAAGCATAGGCGACATCGGTTCCCAGTTCTTGCTGACCAGGAACGGCGCTATCCCGCGCTCGATGGTGGCAACGCGCCGGGTAGCTTCGCCATCGCGCGGCGTGATTCCATTCCAGATGCCCCAGATATTCTCCCAACTCTCCCAGCCAACTCCATTGAAAAAAGCGAACTGCAGATCGTCGGTCTTGTCGCGATTCCAGCGGTGCGAGATGTTCACCATGTGGCGCGTTTCAAGCCACTTATATCTGTCCACGAGAGGAGTGAAAGGAAATTGATATTGGCCCCACGTCATAACGTTCCACGCCAAGGCTTCGTCAGACGGGCCTTTCTCGGGCTCAAAAGCGAGCGGGTGGCCAATTTTGTCCGCGGCGAGCGAGAAAGCCAGGGGAACGCCATCCTGCGTGTCGCCGTTGATGCCGTCGGCGCCGACTTGCGCCATCAGGCTGGCGATGGCATTGGGCCAGGGCATGCCGGGATCCCGCGTGCCCTGGTCCCACATCATCATCGGAAACAACACCCGCACCCCGCGGCGATGGAAGTCGGCAATCATTTGCTTCACGCCAGGAACGCCCCCGGGCATGCTGCGAAGCATGTCCTGCTGATTGCGATTGTCGATTCCCATGTTTGGGTAGGTTGGCCAGATCAGGACCGCATCAATTCCGCCGTAACGTTTTTCGAGATCGTCAAGGTAACGATCCACGGTGTACTTGCCCGTGTCCGGACTGTAAAAGTATCGATCCTGAACCATCATCTGGGGCTGCATGAAACTCGATTGCGTCCATTTCAAGGCGGGCAAATCATAGCGGGCGCCATCGTAGCCGACACGTATGCGGCGTTCCATCCTCCAGTGCGTGATATCGGCAAGCCACGCCTCATGTTCCGTCTGGCTGCAGGGCTTCGACCCGCCCTCCCATAATCCCTTCATGGTCAGGCATTCGGGCACGGGAATCTGCTGCTCCTTGGGCCTGAAGTGCGAGTCCTGGGCGGAACAAACGGCGCTGACGGCGAGCAAAATAGTTGCGATTTGTTGGCGTAGAGATCTCACGTTCTGTCTCCTCGGAGTCGGCGGTATCAGATTCGGGTAGAAATATAAAACGTTTCAAAGAACCTGTCTACCATTCCGGAGGATGAAGATGAGCTTTGCAGGCTGGCTCGCGGGAAGAATCGTGTACAATCCCGAGTGCTGCAGGTAAGACTCCGCTCCGCTCGATCAACAGAATTATGGATCAACAAAAATCATGATCCAAACGTCGCAGCGTTCCCGGTTTGCCGCAGGACTGGCGTTGCTGCTGATTTCCTTGGCGTACCTGATGCAGATTGCAAGCCCCCTTCGTTTGGTAGGGGACGGAGTTGATTATCTGCTGCAAGCGAGTTCTGCGGCCGACGGGTATGGTTTCCGAGTCCACGGCGAAAAATCTATGCGCCCGCCGGGGTACCCCGCATTAATTTTTCTGCTGCTGAAAGCGGGTATCGGAAAGTCTTGGGCGATTGTTGCCCTAAATTGCCTTCTGCTGGGGACTGGGTGTTGGGTAAGCTATTTCGTATTGCGCAGTTCGTTCGGGTTCGGGGCCGGAGCCGCGGAAATTATATGTCTGCTGACCCTTCTTTCCTTTGTGATGGTGAAACATGTTACGCAGCCACTGAGCGACATCTGCTTTTTCGGGGCCTCCATGTCGTGTCTGCTACTGCTTCTCAGAGCGGAAGAGGATACACGGCCTGGCCGGTATTGGCGGCTAGCCATAGCCGCTCCACTACTCATGTTCTGCATTGAACTGCGCACGATCGGGATTGCTTTGATTCCAGCGTTTGCCTGGGTGATGGTAGGCGGGGCGCCGTCGGTCAGGAGAGTACCTCACTGGGGACGGCAGCATAGAGTTGCATCTCTTGTGCTCCTGTTACTCTTGTTCGCAGCCATTGCCTTGGCGGGCAGCATGTTCTTGCATTCCCGCTATCTGCAGTTCAATGCGAAAACTCTTCATAGGAGAGGCGTGCTAGGCAATTTCATATGGGACCTGAAAGACCACACTCTGGAATGGGGTGAACTGGCCGTTAACGCGCCCGTCTCAAAGTTGCCGGGAGGGTTGAAACTTCCTCTGAGGATCGCCGGATTCTGTACCCTCGTGTTAGCGGCAACTGGAATCTGGGAAAAACGCCGCAAGCTCGATGCGCCCGTCTGGTATGTATTGGGGTTTGCCTCCATAGTGCTCGCCTACCCATGGTTCGATGCCAGGCTCTGGTTGCCGGTACTGTCGTTTGTTGATGGGGTATGTTTTTATCGGGGCGAGGCGCATAACGCCGTCCGCTGTGCTGCAGCCTGCGATTTTGGCCTACTGTTCGCTGTTTTGCCTGCTGGGGATTATTGCGCTCGGCTACAGCACGCGTCTGACGTTCGCTGGCCCGCGGTTTCCGGATCTCTACGGGGACGGAAGCCTCCGAGCCACGTATCGAGCGGCCCTCCTCGGAGAGTGGCCGAAGAACCCAGATGACATCAGCCCGGACGCCCTCTACTTATTGCGCCGCTATGAGTGGCGTCTTTCCTCCAAATAGTCCCGCCGCCCGTGCTCTTGTGTTTCGACAGAACTCCGCGTCTCACTCCTGACCTGGAATCAAAGGAACGAAACGGACCTGTTCCCGAAGGGAGATCACGGGACGGCCCTTGACCATGCGAATGAATTGGAGCTGTTGAGAGTCCGGGGAGCCGATGGGAATCATCATTCGCGCCCCGTCCCGGAGTTGCGCAAGCAGAGGTGAAGGCAGACCGGCAGCAGCAGCGGAAACCAGGATCGCATCGAAGGGAGCGCCAGCGGGAAGACCGAATGTGCCGTCTCCGGTAAAGATCTGCACGTTGCCATAGCCAAGCGTGGCAAGAATGTTGCGGGCGACAGCGGCCAGAGTGGCGCGGCGCTCAATGGAGAACACCTGGCCGGCGAGCTCCGCCAACAGAGCGGTCACGTAGCCGGAGCCGGTGCCTACTTCGAGAACCTTATCAGCAACGCTGAGTTCCAGCGATTCGAGCATGAGTGCAACGATGTAGGGCTGGGAGATGGTTTGGCCGTCGCCGATGGGAAGAGGATGATCTTCATAGGCCGCGGCGCGGTGAGTTTCAGGAACGAATTGGTGGCGGGGGACGCGAAGCATGGCGTCGAGGACGCGCTGGTCGGAGATGCCGCGGGCGCGAAGTTGGGAGTCGACCATGAGTTGACGCGCAGTGGTCAGGTCGGGCATGGGCTTGCGGCTCGGCTACTTCTTGCGCTGGCGGATGCGCACGTCGAAGCTGACGACGCCATTCTGGTCGCGGGTGCCCACGACGGAAACGTTGCGATTGAAATAGTACTCCCCCTGGATAATCTGCTGCGAACTCTGCGAGACATTGGTGGAGTAGGTAAGGGACAAGTTGTTGGCGAACTCCTGCTCGATGGTGATCTGGGGGCCGTTGCTGATGGGACCGGTCTCGGTGGTGAGTCCCTGGGGATCGATTTTGATATTGCTGGCGCCGAACAGACGTTGCAATCGATTGCTGACCGTGGTGTTCAGAGCCTCGTTCAAGATGGCGGCGGTCGCCTGATCGGAAAAGGCGCTCTGGCCGGATTGCTCCTGAAGCTGCGCCGATTCTCCGTTGGTGCGGCCCAGGGCGAGGAGCGCGATGATGTCGGATTTGGGCAGGGGCGGTTCGGAACGGTAGTTCAAGTTGAGTCCGCGATCGGGTGTGCCGGTAAGAGTGACGTTGAGGTCGTAACTGCGCACGTGAGTGGAGGCCTGAAGATTCAGTTGGGGCTCGATGGCAACCGGATTGGCGAAAGTAATATCGCCACGCTCAAGCATGAAGCGGGTACCGTGAAAAGTGGCTTGACCTTCGAGAATGTCGACCCGGCCTAGCACGGCGGGACGACCCACGGAGCCGCGCAGGCGGAGGTCGGCGTCGCCCGAAAGCCGGGCGATCGCAGTACGCATCTGGAGTTCGGGCGCGGTTACGACGTGGATGTCGAGTTTGACGTTATAGAGGGGAGAGTTGGCGGGCGTGACCGTCGAGAACTGGCGGCTGCGTTCTAGATAAGCGCTGAAGTCGAAGCCGGGAGTGACAGCGATCTTTGTGATGCTGATGTCTCCGGAAACGGTGGAAGCGGAGCGGGTCCCGACCCAACGCAATTCGGCGTTGGCGGTGGAGCTGACGCCGGGGGGATAACGCAAGCGAACATCCTTGCCCGCGGCGGAGAGATTGAAGTTGAGTTCCCGATTAAAGTACGTCGCGTCACCTTTCAGGTCGAGCGTGCCGCCTCCGGTGCGTGCGGTAAGCGTCTCGATGTGCATGTGATCGCGAGTGAACAGCAGCGAGCCGTTGAGTTCGCTCAAGCCGCTGGGCAGTCCGGCATAAGAGAGCGAACCGTTGGTTATTTCAAAATGGCCCTGAGGCAACGGCTCGGCGATCGTGCCGCCAACGGCCATATTCATGGTGACCAGGCCGGAAGAAGTGAGGTCCGGCTCGAAGCTGGTGAGCAGTTTGAGGTCGAGCCGGCCCGCGGCGCTGAGATCGACCGTGCGGGCGCTGGAGAGTTGTATCGAGCCGTGAGCCGTGAGATCCGTTCCCTCACCGAGAAGATGGAGTTGCTGGATGTCGACCGACTGATTGGCGAGAGAGAAACGAATGGGATCCTGATTACGAATCTTAACGTTTTCAACGTCGAGGGCTAGAGCGGCCACGGTGCCGTCGAGCGTCCACTGCTTCGGCTTGCCGAGTGGTCCACGCAGAACGAGAGAGCCAGTAACGGCGGAATGCCCCGTGGGCTGGCTGCGGAGATAAGAACGCCACAGGGCATCGAGATCGAGCCGATCCATTTGAAATGAAAGGTTGGCGGAGTAGTCGTCGCGCAACTGGACCTCGCCACTGAGAGATAACGAGCCGTGGCGGAGGTGAGAATTTCCCGTGAGATGAAGGTCGCGGCCTTCAGTAACGCCTCGCAGGTCGATGTCACCGGCTAGTTCATTATCGAGAGTCACGTTCCGGATGTGAACGTGCGCGTTGAGGGAAGGCGCATCGGGAGTGCCGGAACCTTTGAGCACGAAGTCGGCGCGTCCTTCAATGGAGAAACGATTGGAATGGATCTGCCGGATGCGGGCGAGGTCGAAGTTGCTGCCGATGAGGTCGAGGTTGAACGCCTGGGTGGAAGGATTGTAGGCGGCGCTTCCGGTAATGACTGAATCGTCGTGGACGAGGTGCATATCATCGAAAGCAATCTCGCCCTGGGCGATGTGGAATCCGGAATCGAATTGCTGAACGGTCTCACCGTACGCGGACGCATTGCTGAGATGGATCTCTCCGTCGCCGTGAGGTTCGGATAAGGTGCCAGCGGCTTGCACGAAAAGGTCGGTTTTGCCAGAAACGGGGTAGTTGTATCCGGCGAATGCCTGGAGTTCGGCGAGGTCGGCGTTGTGGACGTTGGCGCGCAGGTCGAAACTGCTGTCTCGGGTGAAATGGCCATGCTGAAGAGTGGCCGAGGCGTTAAATTCGGCAGAGGCGTCGGCGCGGCGCAGAGTGGCGTCGCGCAGAGAGATGTCATGGAAGGAAAGCCCGAGGGTGGCGGAAAGAGAATCCCAATGAGTTTGAAGTTCATGCGCGTTGGCGCCGGCGGGCAGGGTAAGGTCGAAATCGTCAACCAGAACGGTTCCGGCAAGCTGCGGAGAGGTGAATGCGCCGCTCATGCTCCCATTGAAAGCAGCGCTGCCATTCAGCACGACTGGAAACAGCGCGGGGCCGCGAACCAGGGCGATGAAGGGCAGCCAGTCCGCGAGACTGGAGGTGGAAACGGAGAGGCGAACTGCCGAGGTCGCAGACAAGGTGCCGGAGGCCTGAACGTGGGAGGTGGGCGTGGTTAGGCTGAACTGTGGCAACTCCAGAGTGTCATCGAAGGCGTGATAGGCGCCGTTGGCATGGACGGTGAGTGGCAGCTGCGAGGGGGCAGGGTGTGCGGGGGGAGCTAGATCAAGGGCGAATTGGATGTCCGAGTCGCGCGGAGTTCCCTTCCAGCGAGTTTCAAGCGTGCCCGAGGTTGATCCGGCAGGATGAAACCGCGGGAACCGGTGGGCGGGAGTATTGAGCGCGCTGGCCAGATCTTCCGCAGAGAGGTCGCGCAGCCGGAGAAAGATGATCCCGTTTTGAATTGCCGGGGGCTTCGGCCTGGGCGTCTTCTCACCGGACTTATTCAGCGGCGGCGCGGCGGAAATAATGGCGGTCTCAAGGTTTTTTCTAGCCGCAGCTGAGAGCCGCTGCGCGGGCGTGAGCCATTGATTCACCTCGGCGTCGCCGGTAAAGCTGCCCCCGAAAATTCTCCCCTCAATCTTCGAGAGCCGAAGTTTCTGGTCGCTGACGGAATAGTCAGTGTTGAGCGAACCCTTGGAGAAGGAAATCTGATCGTCCTGCCAGGCCAGATCGCGAAGGTTGAGCCGGCCGCTGGCGGCGAACTGGTCGAGCGACCAGTTGCCCTGTCCTTTCAGTTCGAGCGCGCCGGCGCGAAGATCGCGGCGGCGGGTTATGGACGCGGCTTCGCTGAGATCGACTTGCCCCTCGTAGAAACCCTGCAAATGCGGGTGGCGGTAGTCTGCAATTTCGCCGCGGGCCGAGAAATGAGAATGGCCGGAATTCCATTTGAGCGAAGACACGAAGGCCGAGTTCGATCCCACGCTGAATTCCGCGGCGGCCATCCATGCGAAAGGCCGGCAGTCCGGTAGTTTGGTCTCGACCCGCCCGAGCAAAAGTTGTCCGTCGTAGCGGGCGTGCAGGAAGGAATATTCCATCTGGAGCGAAATGTCGCGAGCCACGAAGTCAAGAGGGATGGATTGATCGTCCCAGAGGATCTGGCCTTGGCGGAGTTCGAAATGATTAATAGAAAGAGCGAAGAGTTTTTCGACCGCGGTTTCGCCGGTGACAGCACCGGCCTTTCGTTGTGGGAAATTGGTGGTGCCATCGGGATAGAAGGCCACGTGGACGACGGGCCGCTCGAGGATGACTTCATGAAAGCCGAACTCGGAGCGCAGCAGCGAGCTGATTTTCAGGCGCGCCACGATGCGGTCGACATGGGCAAGCGGCACCTCGGTAGCCGACTCGCGACCGTGGACGGTGACATCGCGCACGTCGGCTTGCAGTCGAAACGGCGTGGTGTGAATGCTGCCGATTTCCACGCGTCCGCCGGTGACGCGCTCGACTTCGGCCACCAGGCGGCGCCGGACCAGGGTCTGAAATGAATTTGTGTTGACGTAGGCGAACAGGCCGAGAGCAGCCAGCAGACCGGAGGCGGCAACCAAAAGCAAGTATTTCCATCCGCGGCGGCGGGCCGGCTTGGTGGAGGATTCTGTCACCGGGATTGGACTTCCCGGTCGCCGACGGAGGGTATGACACCGGGAATATGGACACTCCCTTCGGACCGCAAGGTTTGAAGCCAGGAGACAAGCAGCTTGCTCACCTTTTGCTCGGTCAGCAGCTCGCGAATCCTGGCGGAAACTTCCCCGATAGGAACTTCGGAAGCTCCAGCCTGCTTTAGCTTCGGAACGAACTGGTCGCGGTAGTATGCCTCGATGGATTTGGAATCGATCTGCACGGTGGGACGAAGGCGCGCGTCGACCAGGCGCATCAGGTCGATCTGCTGGCGGACGTGGGCGAAAAGATCACTTTCCGTGAGGTGGTAGCGGGCGAGCAGTGAATGCCAAGCCTCGGAGGATGCGGCCTGAGGATACTGTTTGCGTGCCTCGGCCACGCGGGCCGCCACCTCGGCATCGGTGGCATGAGGGAAGTCGGCCGACTTCATTTGTTCGCGTAGAAGTTCCTGGTCGATCAAACGGTCGAGAACAGCGCGGCGATCGTCATCGGTGAACCGGGCAAGGGTGCGGTGGGAGAGCAGAGCTTCGTAGCAGAGCGCTTCGTCCCAATCGGACTGCAAAATAACATGGCCATTGACGGTTGCGACGATGCCGTCGATTACCTCTGAGGCGCGCGCCGGCGCCAGGAACAGTGCTGGCGCCAGAAGTACCAGCGTGACAGCGCAGATCGTTCTGTTGCTTCGAACTCTCATCAAAATGGCTGACCTATGCTGAAGAAAACGTTGAAATGCCCCAGACGTTGAGTCTCATAGTCGCCCGTCAAGGCTCCCGTTGAACCAACCAGGCCCTGAAAATAGGATGTTGGATTTAGATTGTACCCGAAGTCGAAGCGTAAAGGGCCGATCGGGGTCTTGTAACGTAAACCGAGGCCAACGGCGTGAGAGGTATAGTCGTAACCGCTGTTGTCGAATTGCGTCATGCACGAGGAACTTGGCACGCCGCCGGATTGCAAACACAGGGAAGGGTCAGCCTGGTGCCAACGCATCACACCCTTGACCATATCGTGACCGGCGGTGAAGACATTGCCCATGTCGTGAAAGATGGCAAAACCGAAGCCTTCTCCGAGATACGGCAGGCTGATGCTGGGAAAACGCAGTTCCTCACTGTTGACGAATAGCGCCGTGCCGCCAACGGGAAAACCGGAATCGGGATCGCGGGGTCCTGCTTGATTTAACCCGAAGCCGCGGTGGGAGTTGCCGCCTCCAGCAAAGAAAACTTCAGGCAGCGGGATCACCGAAATACCCTGTGTGCAAGACGTGGTCAAGTTGCTGACCTGACAGGCTCCCGGCGGCAGAACCCGTGTGCCGCGATAAACCTGCTCCAGACCGAGAGTGGTGGAGCGAGCAAAGACAAACTTGTGATTGGGCCTCCCGAAAGCATAGTAAGTGGAGTCCTGCGAGAGCGCGCGGGCAAAGTCGGCCTGAGAACCGAAGGAACCGGATGCGGCGAAAGCATCGAGGGTAAAGTATTGCCCCTTGGTGCTTTCGAGCGGATTGTCGCGTTTGTCACGGATAAAGGTAAAGCCTGGACCGCCCACGCGCGCGGGCAGGGAAAACAGGCTGAATTCGGCAGGGGAAAAATCTGAGGCGAAGTTGCTGGCTTTCACCCGGCGGTAATCCCAACGGTAGGTAATGGAGGTGGAGTGATTAGGCTGCAGCTTGCCGATTTGCTGGCGCAGATCGATCTTGCCTTCCAGCCGCTGCGAGGTAAAAGTCGAGACGTCGAGACTGTTATCGTAAAAGACGGTGTAGAAAAGCTTGAGGCGGTCATTATCGAAAAGCTTGGGCATTTCGTAACTGACAAGACCGCGCTGCTGGAGCCGTCCAACGTTGGATTGGAAGGTCAAGCTCTGGTCGCGGCCCCCGACATTGAGGCGGGTAATGTCGAATTCGACGCGGGGACTCACGCCGGTGGCGCCGGCCGGGGCGCTCGTTCCGGAAGGCAGGCCCGTTTCGAATTCCAGTCCAACACCGTAGGTAAAGGTATAGCGTTTGGCTTCCTGCACCTGGACGAGGACATTCTTCTGAGGGTCGGAGCCCTCGGGGTTCTGGACAGCAGTGTCGACTTGATTGAAGATGCCCAAGTCATAAAGTTTGCTCTGCGTATCCAGAAGATCCTGCTGGCTGAGAGGCTGGCCGGCCACCACTTGAATCTCGCGCTGCACGATGTAGTCGCGGGTATGGTCGAGTCCGGCCACCATTACCTGGTTGACGAAAAACTGTTCGCCTTCCTGGATGGTATAAGTAACGTGTTCGCGATTGGGCTGGCCTGCCGCCGGCTTGGTGGCGATGTCGAGGGTGGCGTTCGAGAAACCGTGATTGAAGTAGTAGTTGAGGATGGACTCGCGATCGGCGGCTAGATTCTGTTCCGAGTAAGGCTGGCCTTCCGTGGTATCGAGCTCAGGAAACGCCTTGGTGTCGATCTTTTTGTTGCCCACAATGTGGAACGCCCCCACAAGCGTTTGCGGGCCCTCGGCAATCTGAATGTAAACCGCGATGTGATTATCGGCGCCGTGATAATTGTCCACGACCTTGGTTTCGATCTTGGCCTGACGGAATCCGTTGGAGACGTACAAGGCCTGGAGACCCGCGACGTCGCTCTTCAGCAAGTCTCCGCTGTAGCGTCCGTGGGAAAAGACTTTGCCGGCGGGGCGAATCTGCAAACGCTGTCGCAGCATTTCCTGCGAGAAATACTTGTTTCCCGTGATCTCGACCTGTTCAAACTTGTGCAGCGGACCGGGGTCGATTCGGTAGATGACGCGCACAACGCCGGACTGGGTTTCCTTCTGAAACTCCACGGTAGCATCAAAGTAACCGCGGCTCTGCAGATAGTCGAGCAGGTTGTGCTTGCCCTCATTCAAAAGATCGTCGTCGAGAGCGTCCTCCTGATAGACAGGAACCTCTTTCTTCATGACGCCGCGGCTGATCCGAAAACCTTCGGCGTAGATCACGACGACCGGTCCCGGGTCGATCAGATACGTGTAGTCGACGGCGTTGGACTCGGGGTGGTATTTCTGCTCGGCAATGGAAACCTGAGCCAGAACGCGCTGCCGCTTCTCAAGCCTCTTGCGCAGTCGCTGAAGAGAATTGGTAATTCGTGAAGCGGTGATGCGATCGCCGGGATGCATGTTCGCAATGTCCTGGACCTGCCCCTGAGAGAAGGTCGAGTGGCCGGTGACTTTGACTTCGCCGACGTGAGCAGACGCGCCAGGCGTGATGTGGAAGAGGATGTTGACCTGCTGGCTTGCGGCGTTGGAAGTGCTTGCGGCGGTAACACGGGCGCGGTAATAACCGTTCTCCTGCATCAGTTGGCGGATGTTCCGGACAGCGCGGTTGAGTTTGTCGGCGGTATAAAGTTCGCCGAGTTCGAACTTGGATGCATTGACGATCTCGTTGTCGTTGGGACGGCTGGGAGCGCCTTCCACATCGACCGAGCCAACGAAGAAGTTGAGCAGGGTAGTAAAGGTGAGCCGCACGCCACTACCAGAAGCAGTAACTTCAGCCTGAATGTCAGCAAAGCGTCCAGTGGCGAATAACACGCGGATGCTCTCGCGGACTTGACCGCGGTCGAGTGGCTGGCCGGCTTTCTGCGGAATCATTTCGAGCAGGTGGCCGGAATCCGTCACGCCCGGCAGGTCGACCGATTGGACCATGCGTCCCGCGTAGGCCGCCATGGAGGCCAGCGCCGACGAGGGTTCGGCGGCTTGCCCTTCCTGCGATGGGCACGAAGATGCGGAAGGCCCGGCACGGGCGACCGGGACCAGCGATGCCATCATCAAGATCACGAATGACGCGTACCGTCTCAACAAATAGTGTCCTTGGGCCCGTTGTCTGCGTTCGATGAAGCGCGGAAGGCCGGGGTTGTCCGCATCCTGGCGGCTGAAGTGGTCCAGACACTTATAATAAAGGTTTTGCGGCTGAAAACTGGTGACCTCCTTGAGGCAGGGCGTGGAGCAGGAAAAGTCTAAAGAAACGTTCGAGGAACGATACTCGCGGCAGATTCTGTTCCGCGGGATCGGAGCGAAGGGTCAAGCTCGGCTGGCGGCAGGCCATGCGGCGATTGTGGGGTGCGGAGCCACCGGGTCGGCGCTGGCTTCGTTGCTGGCACGCGCTGGCGTGGGCACGCTGCGCATCATCGATCGCGATTACGTAGAGCCGAGCAATCTGCAGCGGCAGTCTTTGTTCGACGAGAACGATGCGGCCGAATCGCTACCCAAGGCGATTGCCGCCGCCCGCAAGATTGCGGCTTTCAACTCCCAGACTGTAGTGGAACCGCGGGTCGACGATGTGGTTCCCGCGAATATCCATGCCTTGCTTGACGGGGTGGATCTAATCCTCGATGGCACGGATAATTTCGAGACTCGGTACCTGCTGAACGATTATGCCGTGAACCGTTCCTTGCCCTGGATCTACACTGCGGCCGTGGGCAGTTACGGGGTTACGTTGAATGTGTTGCCGGGTCAAACCGCATGCCTGGCCTGCATCTTTCCCGATGCTCCGAGTGGGTTGGTGGAGACTTGCGAAACCTCAGGGATATTGAATACAGCAGTGAATCTGGTGGCATCGGTCGCCGCGACCGAGGCCGTGAAGTTGCTGGTGGGGGGCAAGGCGGCGCAGCGATTGCGCAATACACTGTGGTCCTATGATGTCTGGACAAACGAGAACGCTGAGATCGCGGCGGCACATCCGCGGCCGGGCTGTCGCGCCTGTGGAGAGCGGGATTTTATACACCTGGCGGGCGCGGGCCGTCCACATATCACCATGTGCGGGCGAAATTCCGTGCAGATTCACGAGCGCGCCCGGCCCATTGATTTCGCCGAAATGCAGCGCCGGCTGCAAGCCCACGGCGCAGTGCGCCACAACCAATTCGTTCTGAAGTTCTGGCGCGATCCTTATGAGATGACGCTGTTTCCCGATGGGCGGGCGATTATCAAAGGCACAACCGACACCGGCGTGGCGCGCAGTCTGTACGCGCGATACGTAGGAAGCTGAACCAGGGATCGCAGGAATTCTTGGCTGCCCCCCAGGGATTCGAACCCCGATAACCTGCTCCAGAGGCAGGTGTCCTAGCCGTTGAACGAGGGGGCAACGTACCCATTATCCAACGAGCCAACAGGCGGGTCAAATCGCGTTTCAGCAAGGAGTCGCTTATGGTCACAGTCTTTGAGCATGCATCCGCGGACTATGCCGGCATCGCCCGCCGCCCGCTCGACCCCAGCCAGTGCACCCTCCTCGTGGTCGATATTCAGCAAAAACTTCTGCCTCCAATCTTTCAAAAGGAACAACTGGTGCGCAACTCTCAGCTGCTGATTCGCACCGCAAGTGTGCTCAAGATTCCTGCCATGATGAGCAGGCAATATGCGAAAGGACTGGGCGGGACTGTGCCGGAGATCGCTTCCCTGTTGCCGGGAGTCGAGGCCATCGACAAAGATCGATTCTCCTGTTTTGGCAGCGAGCGTTTCTGGGCGGCGCTCAAGCGCTTGCCGGGCAGCCGCAATACCCTGCTGTTATGCGGCATGGAAAGCCATATCTGCGTGATGCAGACCGCGCTGGCGGCGCTGCGCGAAGGCTATCTCGTGCATGCCGCCTCCGATGCCGTAAGCTCACGCAGCGAGTGGAATTGGAAGATCGGTCTGGAAAGAATGCACGCCGCGGGCGCCGTCATCTCTTCCACCGAGATGATGATCTATGAGCTGATGCGCTCCTCGTCGTCTCCCGCGTTCAAGAAAATGCTGCCGTACCTGAAGGGATGAACATTCAAGTAGATTTGCATTCCGCTAACCTGCCTCGGACTCTTTCTTCTTTACCCGGACGACGGTGATTTTGGCGAAACCCTCTTCAAATGCGGGCGGCTTCAGCTTGGCGGCCATGCGGCGCATCACCTCCTCCGGAACCACCCGGTCGCGGCGGAGGTGGCGCTCCAGGCAAACTTCGAGCGGTACGTCGAAGAAGACCGCATGCACCTCGTACTGGTAATCCCGGGCCAGCTTGATCCAGTGTTGACGTTCCTGCGGCGTGAGGTTTGTGGCATCCACATAATTCATGGGACGCTTGGCGATGAGCCTGGCTTTGAGCATGGAGCGGAGGTTGGAAAACACCAGGTCTTGAAAGCGTTGCTCACGCACATCGTCGAACAGCAACGAGCGTACCATGTCGCTCGAAAGCGGGACCACGTTGTGGCGCTTGAACCACGAACTCTTGCCCGAGCCCGGAAGGCCGATTGCCAGCACCACCACGCCCTTCGGCGCGCGTTGCGCTGCGGCAATTGCGGGAACCGTCGGCGCGGCGGTTGGCGGATTCACCCCCTGCCCCTCCGTTTCCCCCGCGTCCGGGAATTCTTGCTCCGCCGGAGCTCCCGGAATCGATCCCTTCACTGCCGCTGGGGCAAAGGCTTGAGCAACGGCCTGCTCGCGGCCACGGCCGCCGCGCCCGCGCCCACCGCGCCGGCGTCGGC
>JBARJF010000100.1:0-80408 GCA_049800135.1 Candidatus Sulfotelmatobacter sp. | reverse complement strand
GGAATATCCTTACCGCGATACCAGCGGCGATCCCCGACATAAACGTTGACATCGGGAACCGTGATCTGGTCACCCTGAGCATCGAGCACAAAGCCGCCCATAAGAACGATCTGTCCCTTGGCGCCAGCCGCGGAAGCGCCCAGGCGGCCGGCGACTCCCGGCACGGGAGGGCCCGGCCGCCACTTCGCTGAGTGAGCCAGATGCATTACGTAGACGTGGTTGGTCACGTCATCCCAAGTCTTTCTGGGACCGATGCCCATGATGGAAAACAGCTCGAAGCCGCCCTTGAGGCTGGCGGTTGCGTTTCCTGAAACAGCGGCGGGAATGGGGGGGAACTGGGGTTCCTCGGCTGCGCCCAGCAGGATGGCGGCACTGAGCAGCAGGAGGACGAAGGCCAACAGGGTTTTCATCCCAGAGATATTACGCCACATTGGCTGGTTGAACCTCAGGGATCAGTTAGCGAGTCGGGGCAGGTTTTTCAGAGGCAGGTTTTTTAGAACCAGATTTTTTAGAGCCAGGTTTTTCAGAACCAGGTTTTGCCGCGATACTCGCGGTAGGCATCGCCAAATGCCGCTTCAAGAACCCGGGCCTCGCGGCGGGCCCGCAGCGTCTGCATGACAACTACAGCGAGAAAAAACAGCCAGAGGATCGGGCGGTGCAGCACCAGGACGAAGCCGGCAAGCATGACCGCTCCGAAAACATAAACGGGATTGCGTATCTTCGAATAGATCCCGTGGGTAACTAATTGGTGGGCGTCAGGCTTGACGGAGAACGATTTGCCCAGCTGGCAGCGTGCAATCGCAATCCCGCCCATGCCCGCGATAACCAAAGTTGCTCCGATGCTGCGCTGCAAATCCCAGGGGCCGGACATAGAGAAGACGAGCCAGAGAAGTGCGGCAGCGGCGATGACTTGCACCGCGGTAAAAACATAGAACGGCCGACCTTGCATCGCACGTACCTTTCCTATTCGATCTCCTATTCGAGCAGGCCCTGGCGCACGGCATGGATGAAATCCGTATAGGCAGGTTGTTCGCCGCCGGCGCGCACCTGGCTGGCGATCTGCCCGCGGTGATAGGCGGAGTGCAGTATGACGTGGGTCAAAACGTCTTCGACGGTGCTGCTCCACGGTTCGCCCTTGCTGTTCTTGTAGACGACTTTTTCCGCGAGTCCAGCGTCGGAAACCTGGCCGAGATAATCACGCCAGAGCCGGGCGAGTTGATCGATTTGCGCCTGGCATTGGTCGACGGTGAGGTCGGGCCACACGGGGAGGCTTGGTGGCTGGTTCCGGATGCGCTCCAGCCATAGCCGCTGGGCGGAGAGAATGTGGGCCAGAAGTTGCAATGACCGCGCGGAGGGATGAGCGCTCGCCTTTAACCTGGCGAGCACCTCGCGGTTAGCCCACTCATCGTAGACAAACTGACGACGCAGATGTTGGAGCAGTGACACGATTTGGGCAGCTACAAGAAGCCGGCATTGAAAAAGGAAGCGGGCTGTGCAGCAATCCCACAACTGTAGTTGGCCGGTGGGAGAATGCGCAACGGTATTCACGATCCTGTCACATTTCTCCAGTAGAGTGGGATTGCATTCGTAGTGAGATACTGTAACGAGAGGCGATCGAAGGGCGATCGCCGTCGCGAGAGCCATGCCCCGCAAAGCCGCCACATCGCGGACCGCAATCGAAGAGCCTGGGGCACCCGAGACGGTCGAGGCGGTACCCAGCCGGAATCAGGAAGCGGTCAGGAAAGCCATCAGGAAGGGCGCGGGATCGCTGGACGATCTGGCGGGTACGGCGCTCAAAGCTTTTCTGATCGCGCGCGATGCCGCTTTCAACGTGCGCGACCTGCTGACGCATTCTTCGCGCATGGCTTTCCTGGCCATCAAGGAGTGCGAGCAGGAACTCGACATTATCGAGCGCTACATCGATGATCGTTTACCGGCGGCCATTACGCGGGTGAACGAAGTACGGGCGCGCCAGCTGCTGACCAGCCTGAAGTGCACCACCGATCTGGAACGGATCGGGGATTTGATGATGAGCGTGGCCATGCGGGTGCAGTCGCGGACCGCGAAGATGGCGGCTTCCGACGTGCGCCAACTGGTGGAGATGTCGGCGATCCTGCGCGAGATGCTCGATCTGGTTTATCGCGGATTCGTCGATCTCGATCTGGAAAACGCCCGCAAGGTCCTGCAAATGGACAAGGACATCGATCGGATCTGTCATGCTCTGTTTCAGAAACATCTCAGGGAGCATGCGTCGGAGAGCAATCCTTCGAGCTTCGACGTGCTGCTCATGGCGCAGGCTTTGGAGCGCGCCGGGGACCACACCACCAATCTCGCCGAAGATCTCTACAGCCTGATCGAAGGCCGCAGCCTGCGGCACGCGCCCAAGAAGCGGGCGGCAACGTAAGGACCCGGTTCAGAGTTCCCGGATTTCAGTTCTCCGTTCCCAGTTCCCAGTAAGACCCAAGGTCGGCCGGTTTGCCACCCGGGTGGGGCTGCGCCTCCAAGGCCAAAGTCTCCAGGTTTGGCCACACAAATTCATCATTCGTTAACATGCGGGAAACATTCGCGCAACACTTCAAACATACATTGAAGGCTGAACCAGGAGGCAAACCAGGCTCTGGCCTTGAGCCAACGCCTCCACAGGTGACGATGCACTCCCCCATGGGATCTTACGAACCCCTACCCGGTGCCGCTGTCGCGGCAGAGCCTCGCGGCCTGGTTTTCGTGGTGGAAGACGAGGAAGACATCGCCCGGCTGATCTCCCATAACCTGCAGGCGGCGGGTTTTGACGTGCAAAGTTTCGTGGGCGGCGGATCGGTGGTCTCGGAAGCCTTGCGGGAGATGCCTTCGCTTTTTCTGCTGGACGTGATGCTTCCGGGGGCAGACGGATTTGAACTCTGCCGCCAGATCCGGCAAACCGCTACCCTTTCCTCGACGCCCATTATTTTTCTGACCGCCAAGACGTCCGAGGCAGACCGGGTGAAGGGACTCGAACTGGGCGGAGACGACTACATCACCAAGCCCTTCAGCCCGCGTGAGCTGGTGGCCCGGGTGCGCAGCGTGCTGCGTGGCCTGCGCCAGCCGCCGGTAACGCCGGAAGTGCTTCGCCTGGGCGATTTTGAAATCGATGCTTCTTCGATGACGGTGCAAGTGCGGGGCAAGGCGGTTCTGGCCACGGTGCGGGAATTTCGCTTGCTGGAGTATCTGGCAACGCACCGCGGCCGGGTGCTTACGCGCGACCAGTTGCTGGACGCGGTGTGGAAAGAGACTCCGTTTGTGACGCCGCGCTCCATCGATGTGTACGTGCGGCGGCTGCGGGAAAAGATAGAACTTGATCCTCGCCATCCGAAATATCTGAAGACGCTGCGCGGCATTGGTTATCGTTTCGAAGCGCCCAAGTAACGGCTGGCGGCCGCGAGTCCCGATTCTCCGGATCTCTCCTGGTTCAGCACTTGGTTCAGCGCGGTTTTCCAACTCTCAGTCCCAGCTTCCCCCTTTTCGAGGGTGCGGGTTCGGGGACAACCGGCAACCGGCAGCTGCCTTTTGATTTATCCTGTCTCATCGCGTCTCAAGCCCTTATTTCATGACCCGACCCAAGCCACTGTGGAAAGCGGACGATCAAAAAGCCCGTTTATCGGAGCTTACGGCGTCGTCGGAGGATTCCGCCAAGGATTACTCGCTGCGGCGGGACGTCCGTTCGCTAGGCGGCTTGCTGGGGCGCGTGCTGGTGGAGCAGGTAGGCGGTGAGCTTTTCGACAGCGTCGAAGAATTGCGGCGTCTGATGATTCGGCATCGCGAACGGGTGGCGCACAGTCCGGCCGCGGGCGCCCGCGGCGAACTCATGGCCAAAGCTCAGGCGATGATTTCAGAAATGGATCTGGCCCGCGCCTACCAGGTGACCAAGGCTTTTGCAATTTATTTCGAACTGACTAATCTGGCGGAAACGAACCACCGTAAGCGGCGGCGGCGCGCCGGCCAGCTGGACCGGCGACGCGCGCCGCTCCCCGGATCTTTTCACGGGACACTGCTGCGCATGAAAGAAGCGGGAATATCCGCCGCCGGGGCGCTGGCCGCGCTGCGCGAGATCATGGTGACTCCGGTGTTCACGGCCCATCCCACGGAAGTGGCCCGGCAGACGGTTCTGCTGAAGCGCCGCCGCATCGCCGAACAATTGGAGAAGCTGGACCGTCTTCCGCTGACCGCAGACGAGGCCCTGCGCTGTGAAGAAATCATTCATGCGGAAATTACCTCGCTGTGGCAGACCGACGAAGTTCGCCAGACCAAGCCCACGGTCGACGACGAGATCCGCATGGGACTGCGCTATTTCCGGCTCACGCTGTTTGAAGCGCTGCCGCGCATCTACGCCGAAGTGGCGGAATCGGTTCGCGATGTTTACGGCATCATTTTGGACCCGGCCGAGTTGCCGAACCTGGTGAGTTTTGGATCGTGGATTGGCGGCGACCGCGACGGCAATCCGCTGGTCAAGCCCGAGTGCGTGAAGGATGCCCTGGAACTGGCGCGCACCATGATTCTCCGCGAATACACCCGGCAGGCGGAGTTCTTGAGCGACTGCCTGAGTTCCTCATCGCGGCAGGTGGGCGCTTCGGTGGAGATTGTTTCGCGGCTGGCGCAGTATCGGCGGTCCATGCCCGACGTTGCCATGCTGTGGGGGCCGAGCAATACGGTGGAGCATTACCGTCGGTTGCTTTCCTTCGTGGTTCACCGGTTGCAGCGCAGCCGGGAAAGTCTAAACTCCCGCGATTCCTATAAAGATGCGGCGGAATTTGAAGCGGATATGATTCTGTTGCGGACCAGCCTGATGGCGAATCGCGGCGAACGGCTGGCCGCGGCCTATGTCGATCCGCTGCTGCGCCAAATCCGCACTTTCGGTTTCCATCTGCAGGTTCTCGACATCCGCCAGCATGCCCGCGTGCATGCGGAGGTTTTGCAAGAGATCCGCGGCAAGGAAGGCTGGTTCAAGCCGATAAGAAACGTCGAACTAAGAAAAACGAAACTGAGAAGGGCCGAGCTAAGAAACACGGCACCAGCCTTGGCTCCGGGGCCGGCTTCGCCCGACCGTGGCGAGGCGGTTTCTGCTCAGGCTCGGGAGTTGATCGATACCTTCCACACCATTCAGCAACTGAAGCAGACTTATCCCGCGCAGTCGATCCGGCAGTACATCGTCAGCGGCGCGGAGTCGGAAGACGATGTGCTGAACGTGGTACGCCTGGCCAAGGTCTGTGGCGTGAGTCTGGCGGGGTCCGGCGGCGATCCAAGCATGAACAATTCAGGCTTGAACAATTCAGGCTTGAATAATGGAGGCCGGAACGATCCGGGCCTGATGCCGGTGCCGCTGTTTGAGTCGATCGATTCCTTGCGCGCAGCCGGCGACGTGATGCGCCGGCTATGGCGAAACCCTGAATATCAGCCGCTGCTCGATTCCTGGGGAAGGTGGCAGGAGGTGATGCTGGGCTATTCCGACTCCAATAAAGATGGAGGAATGCTGACCAGCGCCTGGGAGCTGCACAAAGCGCATCGGGAGCTGCATCGGGCGGCGCAGGAATGCGGCGTGAAGCTGCGGCTCTTCCATGGCCGCGGCGGCACCGTGGGGCGTGGCGGCGGTCCCACGCATTCCGCCATCCTGGCTCAGCCGGAGGGTTGTTTTTCGGGACGCATCCGCATTACCGAACAAGGAGAAGTTCTCAACTGGAAGTACGCCGACGCGGTGCTGGCGGAATGGAATCTGGAATTGATGATTGCGGCCAGCCTGGAAGCACTGACGCGTTCCAGCCCCAAGGCAAAAGATCAGGCGCGATGGGAAGAGGCGATGGAAGAAATGTCGCGGGAGGCCTACCGCGTCTATCGGCACGACATCGCAGAGAGCGCGGACGTGCTGGATTATTTTGAGCAAGCCACGCCGGTGTATGAACTGGATGCGGCGCGCATCGGGTCACGGCCATCGCGACGCGCCAAGGGGCGCCGTTTGGAGGATCTGCGGGCGATTCCGTGGGTGTTCGGATGGATGCAGAGCCGCCACGCGGTGCCGGCCTGGTACGGAGTTGGCCATGGACTGAAGATTTTTGCCGCGAAAGGAAGAAGCCATGAGCGGTTGTTGCGCGAGATGTTAAAAGATTTCGCCTTGTTTTCGGACCTGGTGCGCAACGTCGAGCTGGCCATGGCCAAGGCCGACCTCCATATTGCCCGGGTCTATTCCGCACTGGTGAAAAATGCGGGGTTGCGAACGCGGGTCTTCGACATGCTGGAAGATGAGTTCCTGAGGTCGCGGCAAATGATCCTACGCATCTCCGGGCAACGCGAGTTACTGGCCCACAACCGGGTGCTGGCGCGCTCCATTCATTTGCGCAATCCCTACGTGGATCCGATGAGCCTGATCCAGGTCGAGCTCTTGCGGCGCAAGCAGCAAGGCCAGGATTTGGCGAAACTTGAGTATCCGCTGGGCGCGACGATCAACGGCATTGCGGCCGGACTGCACAACACGGGGTAGCAGACTACAAACTCGCGCGGGCGCGCTGGCTTTACATTCGTGGAAACTGTTCTACTCAGGGGCAGGCGATTGCCCGGGCTTGTTATTCTCCGGAGGCGCGAGCGGCAGCTTCGTGGCTCCGCGCATAATGTCGCGCTCTTCCGGGGAGAACACGCTTCGAAAGCGTTTGGAGTCGATAATCTGCTCGCGCTCGCCGGGCGGCATGCCGCGCAGGTCGCGTACGGCTGTGGTTACCATGCGCCTCCGGTCGGGGGCAAGCTGCTGCATCCGGCCAAATAATTCTCGCGCCTGTTGTTTCTGGCCCGGGCTCAGACGCTCCCAGGTTTCCATGCGGTTCAGCATGCGCTGCTGCTGCTCCGGGGGAAGGCTCGAGAAATGTTGCAAACGCTGACGCAGCCGCTGCTGTTGCTCGGGAGACAACCGGCGGAATCCGGGATCGTTTTGCAATGCGCGTTCTTGCTCACCCGGCGGCAGACCGCTGTAATGGCGCAGCCAGTCACCGGCGTGTCCTCGTGGGCGCGGGGCCTGCTGACGAATCTGCGGCGGAGGCTGGCGAATCCGGTTCCGCTGCGCCAGACTTGGAGACGCCACAACGGTCGTTATGGCCAGCACAGACGCCGCCATCCATCCCGTTATGAGATTCCCCCGCCGCATTTTCCCCGCCCCTGTTGCGTCCGAAACTCCTGTTCCACCCGCTGCCGACGTCCGCTTCGCCCCTACGGATTCGCCGTGACGTCGTGCTGCACTTGCAGGTCATCCAGCAAATCGAAGTCGGAATACAGATCGTGATTTTTTTCCAGAGCCTGCAGATCGCTCACCGCCGTGCCCGGCTCGGCCGACTGTGAAGCATCGTTGACCGCAATCACGTTACTATCCGGTTTGTAAATTCCGTTGCCCTTGGTCAGAAACAGGCCCACACCCACGGCCATGAAAAGGCTGAGCGTCGCCGCCATGACCGGACGCCGCAACCACATGCGCCAACCCGCCCGCGGCCTGGCCATTTCCTCCCGCAGACGTGCTTGCAGGCGCACGTCAAAATAGGGCGACGGCTCCGGAGCTTTCCACTCATCCAGCAAAGCCATGGTCTCCTGGAACTCTTCCATTTTTCCGGCGCAGGCCTCGCAGCCCGCCAAATGTCCGCCAATCTCCGCAGTCATTCCGGCCAGACCGGACGCCAAGTCCGGCATCATTTGGTGAATCTGTTCGCACTTCATAACCCTGCTCCCCTTGTTTTTCTTCGCCTCGCCACTTCTGGTTGTAGTTACTTCCCCCAACGGAAACTCCCATTCAGACAAATTCTTTTAACTGTTCCCGCAAATTCTCGTACGCCCGGAACAACAACGACTTGGTCGCCGACTCGCTCAGCTTCAGTACTTCGGAGATCTGTTTGTAATCCATCTGCTGGTACTTGTGCATGACCACCGCGAGCTTCTGCCGCTCCGGCAGCGCCTCCACTTTGCTCCGGATGGCTAGGGTCCGCTCCCGCCGCACCAAAGCCTCTTCCGCCGTAATCGCAGCGTCGGCCACGTCCAGCGTCGTGCCCGTTTCTTCATCGGGCTCGTCGAGGCTGACCGTTACTTCCGGCCGCTGCTTGCGAGTGTCGCGCGCATGATTGACGGCCAGGTTGGTAGCGATGCGATACAGCCAGGTGGTGAACTTGGCGCTGGCTTCATAAGTCTGGCGTGAGCGGTACACCCGCAGAAAAACCTCCTGCGCCAGGTCTTCCGCCGCCGCGGTGTTGCGCGCCATCCGGTACATGAAACTCACCAGCGGCCGGCGATATTTCTGCACCAGGTAATCGAAGGCTGACTCGTCCCCGGCCTTCACCCGCAGCATGACTTCAGCGTCAGTGAAGGCTTCGGCGCCGGCCAGCGCAGGCTGCAAACCGTTCGAGGGGCGTTGCCCCAGCGAGGCCATCAGGACGCCCCGGTCCATGGCGGCAGTGCTCACACCAGCTTTAACCCCATTGTGGGGTGAAAGTTGCTCTTCTCCCGGTTGCGCCGAAGCCCCGGAACTCCTCACAGATGAGGCGGATACAGCGCCACGTTGGGGGCTGGTTTTGTCCGGCATGAGAGCTAGTTTGGGCGTACTGAGGTGAAGGGCGACCCGAACTTCGCCTCTAACCCCTGCCGCCATAGGCTACCATGCCGCGTTCCGGCGTCCAAGCGCCGCAGATCGGGGCGCGACAGGTTGGGATGTGGCGGAGCCGAAGCAAGTTGCGGGCTCGCTGGTCCACGGTGCTCAGTTGCAGGAACCGCGCACTGATGTTTGAATAGAAAAGGGTTGGGCGCTTAACTCAGCGGTAGAGTGCCATCTTCACACGGTGGAAGTCATAGGTTCGAATCCTATAGCGCCCACCACGACCAAACTGATCTCGAAGTGAATTTATCGGTAACTCGCAAGGATCCGCAGGAAGGGACAGTGGTGATTCACGTCATCGATCTATCCCGCTCTGAGCCGGCCCATCGCTATTCCAGATTCCGGCGAATTTCGTTGTCGAAGACAATCGACGATCTGCGAAATCAGAGAATTGATAGGTTCCGGATTGACGCTATCAAGCCATAGCGCTCAAACCCCGCGGCAGGGGTCAAGGAGCGCTATGGCGATTTTTCGCCAACAATCCGTTCGTTCAGGTGTAGGATTCTCCTGTCTTCTTCACAAGCGACTGAGTAAACGGCCTTATCGTTAGCGAAAACAACCCGAGAACCGGCGAACGTGTTTCTCGGGCCGTGCCGAAAAGTGGAGGGATTTCGCCCTCCGCGTTGGGTTCTCGGCCGGCAATTCGGGAGGGCCTTGTGTCACTCGGTCTGGAACGTCCCACCCTGCCATATCAATGCATCAAGATGCTTTTCCGAGTCGGGTTGTCTTTCCTTCTGTGGGTAACGCCGGGACTCTCACAAAAAGCGCAAGCAAAAGAGAATGGCCTGCCCAAGTATGACCTTCACGCGGAGATGAAAACTGAAGGGCTGATCGATGAAGTGAATCTGCTCTCCGTCGGGACCTGGAAAGGTTTCAGGGAACTGATCATCAAGAACGGCGACGACAAGATTCACATCTACGTGTGTCCCCAACCGTTTGAACAGGAGATGGGCATCAGTTTCAGCAAGGGTGACCAGGTTGCTGTTACAGGCTCGAAGGTAAAGCACGAAGGGGCGGACGTGATCCTCGCGCGAGAACTGGTGAAGGGTACGGACACGCTCGAGTTCCGCGACGCCAAGGGCGCTCCGGTGTGGGATGCGCGAACCGGCAAATGACTGTATGGGAAAAGGGTTTCATGGAACTCTCCGAACGATCCTGCTGCTGCCAGCCGGACAGGTTATCGATCAGGACGCTACGGAGAGAAGTTATTTCTGCAGGGTGCGACGAGCCTGATAAGGCCTGAGACCCGCACCGGGGACGGCTAGTAAACATTTTCCCATTTCACAAACGCGGACGAAGCGAGAGATAATAACAGCGATGCGTTTCGCCCGCCAGCCTGGGGTTCCGCTGGTCCTCCTGGCCGCGTGCTGCTTTGTGGGCGCGCAGACTGCGGCAGATCGAATTGCGCCTATCACGTCTGCCTTGCGGGCGGGGCAATTCGACCAGGCGCTGCAACTTCTGCGGCCGGCACTGGAGCAGAACCCCAAGAGTCCGCAGCTTTGGACTCTGCGCGGGATCGCGGATTCTGGCAAGGGAGATAGAAGGGAAGCGCTGGCTGCGTTTCGCCATGCGCTCGACATTTCGCCGGATTATCTGCCCGCATTAGAGGGAGCGGCACAGATTGAGTACGATGTCGGCGGCAAAGACGCGGCTGCTTTGTTGAAGCGGGTGCTGCAACTGCGTCCCAAAGACCCAACCAGTCATGCCATGCTGGCCGTGTTGGCTTACCGGCGCGGGGACTGCAGCGCAGCGGTTCCACACTTTGAGCAGAGCGGTTCGCTGGTGGACTCCCAGAGCGGGGCATTGCAGGAGTACGGCGACTGTCTGGTGCGGTTAAAGGAAATCGAGAAAGCGATTTCTATATTTGCCCGGGCGCTGGCTCAGCCGAATGCGGACGCCAGTCTGCGCTGCCGGCTCGCGTCGGTGCAGATGATGGCCCAGCGTCCCAAAGATGCCATCGCGACCCTGCAGCCTTTGATCGAGGAAAACGTGACCGACGCAAATGTCCTCGATCTGGCCGCCTCCGCCTATGAAGCCGATAGAGATACGCCAGCGGCGGTCCGCATTCTTCGCCAGGCGATTCTCTCGAACCCGCACAATGTTAACCTCTACGTGGACTTTGCAACTATTTCTCTTGACCATCAGTCGTATCAGGTCGGCGTGGATATGATCAATGCTGGACTGCAGGCCGAACCGAAGGCGGCGCGGCTCTATGTGGCGCGCGGCATCCTCTACGTGCAGTTGGCGCAATACGACAAAGCGGAGTCCGATTTCGTGAAGGCCGACGCGCTCGATCCCCGGCAATACCCCGGCTCGGCCGCGGAGGGATTGGCCGCCGTGCAACAGAACGACCCGGCTCGCGCCCTTTCGACCGTGCGGGAGGAACTGGCCAAGACTCCCAACGATGCATTCCTTCTCTATCTGCAGGCGGAGGTGATTACGCAAAAGGGTCCAGATCCAGGGAGTGCGGAATTTCGCGAAGCTGTGCAATCGGCCGAGAAGGCGGTTTTACTTCGGCCGTCGTTGGGGGCAGCTCGCGATATCCTGGCGAAACTCTACCTTCAGGCGGGAGATACCCAACCAGCCATCGAGCAGAGCCGCAAAGCCCTGAGCGCCGACCCCAAGGACCAGACCGCGGTCTATCATTTGATTCAGGCATTGCGCAAAAGCGGGCAGATGGGAGACATTCCCGACCTGCTCAAGCGGTTGGCGGAGCTGCGTATGGAAGGCACCAAGGAAGATGCCGAGCGCAATCGCTACAAACTGGTGGAAGAGAAGTCCTTGGTAACGGAGAAGCCACAGCCTTGACCTTTAGCCGCCGCGACTTCGTGCGACTCTCCCTAGGTTCAGCGGCTTTTGCGGCCACTCCACGACTCCTGGCGCAAGGGGTCGCCACACACACGGTTAAGCCCGTGCCTCGACCGGCCCCATCGGGGCGTCCCTTCAATGCCTATTTCGTGGACGTCGCGCCGGCCGCCGGGTTGCACGCTCCAGTGATATACGGCGGTGTGGACAGCAAGAAATACATTCTGGAAGCCACCGGCTGTGGTTGTGCCTTCATCGACTATGACAATGACGGATGGGTGGACATTTTCTTGTTGTGCGGCACCCGCCTGAGCGGCGATCCGCCGGGCGCGACCAACCGCCTTTACAAGAATAACCGCGACGGCACCTTTACCGACGTAACTGAGAAGGCGGGCCTTACGGCCGTGGGGTGGGCGTCCGGCGTTTGCATCGGCGACTACGACAACGACGGATTCGAAGACATTTTTTGCACCTACTTTGGACAGAACCGTCTTTACCACAACAACGGAGACGGAACGTTTACCGACCGGACCAAGGCCGCCGGCCTGTGGAGCGACCAACCACGCTGGGGAGCGGGATGCAGTTTCCTGGATTACAACCGGGATGGACACCTCGATCTGTTCGTCTCCAACTACGTGCGCTTCTCTTTTGAACACGCTCCGGTGCCGGGAGAGAACGTAAACTGCAACTGGAAAGGTGTTCCGGTGGAATGCGGGCCGCGCGGATTGCCCCCCGGAAGACATTCCCTCTATCGCAACAACGGCGATGGCACGTTCACCGACGTGAGCCGGCAGGCGGGAATCGCCGGCGCAGCCGAGTCCTACGGAATGACGGTAGTCGCCGCCGATCTGGACGAGGATGGGTGGATTGACATCTTTGTCGCATGTGACTCGACTCCAAGTTTGCTTTTCATGAACAATCATGACGGAACGTTCCGGGAAGAAGGTGTGCTGCGCGGGGTTGCACTGAGTGATGACGGCATGGAGCAGGCGGGCATGGGGGTGGGAGTGGGCGATTACGATCCCGACGGCCACCTGGATCTGTTCAAAACTCACTTTGCCGACGATGCCAATGGCCTTTATCACAACGATGGAAAAGGAAACTTCGACGATGTGACGCGATCATCGCGCCTCGCGGTGGAAACCCGATACATCTGTTGGGGCGCCGGCATCGTCGATCTCGATAACGATGGCTACCCTGACCTGTTCATGGTGACTGGCAGCGTTTACCCGGAAGTGGAGCGCAAGTTACCGCAGTATGCCAACAAAACGCCGCGCGCGGTGTTTCGAAACCTGGGCAACCACACATTCGAAGAGCTGGGGGAAGCGGCGGGTCCGGGCGTGACCGCCGCTCACTGCAGCCGCGGCTGCGCGTTCGGAGATTTCGACAACGACGGGGATCTCGACATTCTGATCGTCAATCTGAACGAGCCACCCTCCCTGTTGCGCAATGACATGAAGCATAAGGAGAACTGGATCAAAATCAAGCTGGAGGGAGTCAAGTCCAACCGTAGCGCAATCGGAGCGCGGGTATTGGCCCACTACGGCGGCAAGGTACAAGCGCAGGCAGTGCTCAGCCAGTGCAGCTTCTACTCCTGCAACGATTCCCGGTTGCACTTTGGCCTGGGTGGAGTGAGTGCGGTTGACCTCGACATCTACTGGCCCAATGGCCTGCACGAAAACTACAAGAGTCTTCCCGCGAACCGGCTCGTAACGCTGCGAGAGGGATCGGGAATTGTAAGCAACAAAGGCTGGAGCTGAGGGATAAGACTGGCCCTCCCCAGGGTGCGCCTCGTGCGCTTTCCGGGGTCGCTTGCTGATTCTACTTCATGACTTCAGCAACATGTACGTGCTGTAGGTTTCCTTATCGATGTTCATGAAGGGACGCATGGTCACGCTGCTTCCATCGGCTGAAATAGCCAGCCAATCCCCCATCGCGTTGATTGTGGGCTTGGCTTGCAGCAAGGCTTTCTGTTGAAAGCTGGGCTGGGAATCGGTCACGGCGAACAGCACCAGCGGGCCTTGCATTAAGGCCACCAGGTTCGGATGATTCGCATCCACAGGTTCCAGCCGCAACGGCATCGGGAGTTCGAGTTCGACTCGATCGCCATCCTTCCAGGTTCGGCGGACGCCGGCGAAAGTACCCGGCTGCACGCCATCGGAAACCCGTCTGCCGTTGACAGAAAGTATCGGATCGGGCGTCGCCCACTTGGGGATGCGCACATAGAGCGTGTAGTCCTTGGGTTGCGAACCGGATACTTGAATCAGGATCTTGTTGTCAAAGGGGTAACTGGTTTCCTGGGTTAACCCGAACCCGCCGCCTGCATCATTCCATTGCAGGCGAGACGGCGTGAAAAGATTTACGTACACGCCATTGGCCGAACGCAGATAGGTGCTGATGTGGTAGTCAGCAGCCACCTGGGGGAAAGTTCCCGAGCAGCACGGCCACTTTTGCCCGTACCAAACCTTCTTGCCAGTGGTCGCGTAGTCCGAATAATAGAACGACGTGCCATCGGCCTGAATGGGCCAGGCACCCAGAATTGTGTTGTAAAGCACGCGCTCCATGCTGTCGCCGTAATGCGAGTCTTTGGTCGCGCACAGTAAATAGCGCGTGATTTTGAAGTGGCCGTAGGAACCGCAGGGCGTTTCAAAGCTGGCGTGGGTCATAGGGAGGCTATCGCCCAACTGGCCCCGTTCCGGTTCTCCAAACGACTCATCCGGACCCCACCCGCCAGTCGCGAAGCTTTGTGTGGTCAGCAGCATCTCGAACCCGTTCTTCGCCGCCCGGAGATGCTTTTCGCTTCCCAGGGTAATGTAGGCTTGCATGGCGGAACTGAAAGCATTCACATGGCTGTAGGCATGTTCGAAGGGCAGCACGTTGTTGCCTTCGGCAAGCGGATTGAAGTAGCGGTCGTCCTCGAGATACTTCCTGGCCATGTCGCGGTAAAAGGTGTCACCGCTTCGCTGATATGCGAGAAACAAATTTTCCGGCAGTGTGTAGGTTTCGTCCCACGTGTACGACGTGTCCTTGTGATAGCGGGCACGCTGTTCCTGCCGTGAAAGCGCCTTTTCCGGCAGGTAGGCGACCATGGCGTGCGTGAGTTTTTCATGGACCTGCATTGCCATGGGATCGTGGGCAAACTGGTGGGCGTCGATCAGGCCGCAGGAGAGTTTGTCGTAGGTGTACGCCGGCAAGCGGTAGTCGACGAAGAACTTGGCCTTGGGGTCGAGAGTTTCCGCGTATCCCTTGACCAGGCGGTTGATTTTGGCCCGCGTGGCCTCCGATCCCGTGACCGCGTAGGCCCGAGCCAAAGCTGAGAGATATTGTCCAAAACTGTGGCCCGGGACAAAGGCGTGAAAATCGTTGCGTATGAGGCTGAAGCCGGTGCCGTCGTACCAACCGCCCATGTCCTCACCGGGCGCGGGCAAACCAGCATTCTGCCGAAAGACCTTGAGCAGGCGGTCGTCGTCGAGGTTCAGAAAGCGGGCATGGTTTTGTTGGAACTGCCTTTTCATCGGGCCTTCAAGCAACTCCACCTCGGAGTAAGCGAAGGTCGTGAGTGGAGTGTGGACGGCGACGGCGCCCGGGTCCGGGCTAGCCCAGGAAGGAATCGAGCGAACTGCGTAGGTGGCGGCGGTGGCGGCAGTGGCGCCCTTGAGAAAAGTTCTGCGACTGACGGCGAGATTCATGCTGAGTCTCCGCGATGACGGATAGCAAACGCTTACTCCACAACCTTCATCCTTGGCCCGGAGTTTTGTCAACTGCTTTCTGAAATCGCTCCCGGCAACGACCTCCGGGCCAAGTCCGCGCTATGCGCCGATCGCGCGCAGCGGTTCGACTAGCTTCAGAATGCGAGAAATCGACCGCTCTCGTGCGCATCACCATTTCTTCCAACTGGCCAAGTACACAGAGCTCAAGAGCGTGCATGGCGATATCAATCCAGTTGCGGCCGTAATCCAAGGCAGTGCGAACGGCTGGGATCGAGTCACGCTACACGAAAGCGGACTTGAACGAAGAGATCTGGCGCACGAAATCGCTTGCTCAAGCTACCGGAGCAAAGAGCATGGTAGTCCCCCGGAGAGAAGGCTGGAAACACAATAGACCGATGCCCCGGCGATCTCGCCGTCCACGACTACGCCATCCGCCCACCAGCGGACGAATGCGCGCTCCACCGGGAAAGTTGCAAGCTTTGGAGAGGACAAACTGGGTTTCCCACAGTCATCCCGGAAAGCTCGCCAACATTATTCCTGAGCAAGACGCCGCACTCTCTCACCGAGATAAGCCAATGAATAGATTGAAGATCGGAGCGTGAGCCGGGGAATGTAGGTACCCGCCAGGGCGACGGTACCCGTCGCGGCAGTTGCCTTATCACCCCCTCACCAACTGCAATCCCCGACGATCGAGAACGACGGTGCCAGCTTTGGCAATAGGCTCACATCCACTCAGAGCGGAGAAGGTTAAGAAACTCCTTGACAGTGACTGGCGTGTGGCGCTATAACCTGTTTCGATTAGTTGAGAAATCGTTTACCCAAAACTCGCACCGCGATGTGGGAGGAAAACCTGGTGACAAACTCGGAGTATCGCTTTTCTTTGCGCCTCTGGTCCCTATTGGTTGTGCTGCTCTGCAGTCTCCCCGGCTACGCCCAATACAGCAGCAACGTTCAGGGCGTGATTTCCGATCCGTCCGGTGCCGCTGTCAATGGGGCTTTGGTTCAATTGCGCGATGTCGACACTGGGGTAACGGCGGCGATCACCACCGCTGATTCCGGAAACTATCGCTTCAGCAGCCTTCCCTCCGGCAACTACGTGGTAACCGCCGAGGCTAAGGGTTTCAGAAAGGTCGAGTCGAGTTTTACGCTGAACACCTCTGAAACCAAAGGGATCAATCTGTCTCTTCCTCTGTCCGCGACGCAGGCAACCGTAACTGTCGAGGTAACTCCCCCCGTAGTCGACACCGATGACAGCCGCCTCCAAACCACGCTCTCTTCCGCTACGGTCCGGGACCTTCCCGAGGCAAATCGCAATCTTTGGGATATCCTGGCGGTCGAGCCGGGCGTCGTGGGCACAGGAACTCGCGCGACCGGAGAGTCGCCGGGCGGCTTTGCGGATAATTTTGGAACCCAGACCCCGCAGATCAGCGCCAACGGACGCAGCTACACAGGGAACCTGGTGATGGTTGACGGCCTGAACGTTACCAGTCCCGTTCAAAACGGAAATATCATCCTCGCGCCGATTCCCGATGCGGTGCAGGAAGTCACGCTCCAAACCAATTCCTGGGATGGAGAAGATAATCTGGGCAGCTCGATTCTCGTGCAGGTCACCACCAAATCCGGCACGAACCAGTTTCACGGCAGCGGCAGCTTGTTTTTCACCAACCAGGATTTCCAGGCGACCCCGGATTTTGTGACGGCAAACGCATTCACACCATTCGCGCGAAAGGATTTGGTCGGCACCCTGGGCGGACCCATCCGGAAGAACAAAACATTCTTCTTCGCCGACTTCGAAAAGCTATGGGCGACTACTTCAGCGGCCGCGAATACCGGCACGCAGACTTTTGAGGACCCCGCATTTGTGCAGTGGGCGCAGGCTAACTTCCCCAATACCGTGGGAACCCAGGTCCTGACCGGGTGGCCCGCCAGCCGTCTGGTTCCGAACGGAATGGTGGACAACGCGCAAACCGTATTCGGCGCCGCCAACTGCGGGCCGACGTCACCAACTGGCATTCCTTGCGACCTGGATGTGCGCGATTACGGGAATTTCGTCGCCAGTCCCTTTTACAACGCCCTGCAGTACAATTTTCGACTCGATCAATACTTCACTCAAAGGGACCGGCTTTATCTGAGCTATTACAACGATTCGTTCGACCAGCAACAGCCCTCCCCCAGGGCGGGTTTGCAGGCCTTGGACATCATGAGAAATCGTTATGGCCAGATCGATTTCACGCACACGTTTAATTCGAATCTCTTGTGGGAATCCGCCTTTGCGTTCGCCAGCGTCGGCGGCGCGAACGGGCAGGATGCCAATCTCAAAGTGCCGGCCATTACCGTGAAAAGCATCAGTGAAGGCTTCCAGGTGGGTGGCGGATTTGGGCCGGGAGAATACCGCGGCCCCATGTACAATTGGCGCTCCGTTTTGAGCTGGATCCATGGCCAGCACACTTGGAAGTTTGGTTACGACGGAGCCAGGGGTATTGAACACGGCGACTTCACTCCCGACTACGTTCGCCCGAGTTTCACCTTCAATACTCTGCTCGATCTCGTGCAAGATGATGTGACCGGCAGCGAATCAGCCACCTACAATCCCCTGACCGGCCAGCCCGCGCTGGTGGCTTTCGGCGGACAGACCAACCCGTTTGGCTTTTTTGCGCAGGATGATTGGAAAGTGAAGCCTAACCTTTCCCTGACTCTCTCCGTGCGCTGGGACGACTTTACCAACCACATACCTTGGGGCAACAGCGGTTTCCAATTCAGCGCGCTGAACTTGGGGATGGCCGGAAATTTCAACGAGCAGGTGGAGTACGCGACGGTTGGGACAGTTCCTGCCGTCTTTGCGAATTCCATGAAGAACTTAATTAGCCCTAGGATCGGTTTCGCGTGGGACCCAACCAAGACCGGAAACTGGGCCATACGCGGCGGGGTTGGCGTGTACCATGACTGGGTTGTAATGGGTCAGAGTGTCGACCAGACCCGGCTTAATCCTCCTGGCATCATTAGCGCGACCTTCTATGAAGGAGGCACGGGCATTCAGCCAATTTTTGCCCTGGCGCCTTCCGGCACGTATCCCTTCAACTTCCCCCTCCCGACCATTCCAGCGGGTTCACTGAATCCAGCGGGAGGGCTGGTGGGTACCCAAGCCAGTGTCGATTCGCTTGATCGGAACATGAAGGCGCCGATGGCGGTGAACTATGTAATCGGCGCGGAGCACCTGCTTCCCTGGAATCTCGTAGCCGGAGCTAACTACTCCGGTTCGCTCAGCTACAACGGCCTGACCGGTACGGATGTGAACCGCTATCCCGGCGGCGCGGTGGTCGTACCGGGCACTCCCCCGACCGAAAGCGTTACCCGTCTCAATCCAAACTTCGGCCCGATTACCTACGTCAACAACGCCAATCAGGCCACCTACAATGCGATGATTCTGTTTCTGCGCGGAAGGGCCGGCTCCCGGGGAAGCTTCCAAGGCTCGTACACACTTTCGCACGCGAAAGACTATCCCGAGGCCGGCACTCGATTCGACCAGGATAGCGATGCGGCCAACGGCGATGCCTACAGCATTCCCGACCAGAGCGCCTATTTTAACTACTACGGGGATGCGAATTATGATGTGCGACAGCGCTTCTCGTTTTCCGGAGCGTATACGCTACCAGGCTTCAGCAGCGGGGCTGCGAAAGTCTTAACCTCGGGCTGGGAAGCGTCGACCATAATTGCGGTCCAGACCGGGACACCTTTTTGGGTTTACAACACCAACCCGGCGAATGCCCCGGTCAACCCCGGCGACTACAATCTTGACGGCAACAACTGGGACGTGCCGAACATGCCCAGCCAAGACTTCACGGGGTCGCACAGCCGTTCCGCCTACATCAACGGATTGTTCACGGCTGCCGATTTCCCGGTTCCCGCCGCGGGCACGGAAGGGGATGAGCCGCGCAACATCTACCGCAATCCCGGCATGTTCCAGGTGGATGCCAGCCTGCTGAAGAACAATCGCCTGCCATGGATTGGCGAGCAGGGGAACTTGCAATTGCGCTTCGATTTCATCAATCTGTTCAATCACGGAAATCTTGGTCCGGTGGACGACGACATGGCGGATGGGAGCTTCGGCAAGTCTACGACTACGCTCCCGGCGAGAAGCTTGCAGCTGGGCCTTCGGGTGTCGTTCTAATTGCGCTTCAGACGAGATTATGCGGCGAGCCGAAGTTCGCCTTCGCCTTCGGCTCGCTAGTTTTTTGTCAACGACACGCGGTAGATTGCGTGTAAGGACATTGCGGCTGAGGCGCCGCCATGTGACATGCCGATCATGACTTATGCCGCGAACGGCGATGGGCACTTCTTCCTCAGTCGAAACCACTGCGCGGATTAGAAACTCAGCCACTAAGGAATCTCAGTGAATCGATTTTCCTCTTCAAGGCGACGGTTTTTGAAGCAGGCTTGCAATGCGGGAATGGCATGTTCCGCGACCGCCTTATTCGGCCAGACTGTGTTTGCGGCCGGCGGCCCAGGCCAAACCACTTCTTCAGTTAATGCCAGAGCGGCGGCGAGGGTCTATGTCGATTCCAGACGAACCATCTCTCCTCTGGACCGCAACCTGTTTGGCTCTTTTCTGGAGCACCTGGGGCGCGCCATCTATGGGGGAATCTATGATCCGGGATCGAAGCTCTCGGGCGCCAACGGCTTCCGCGAAGACGTAATCGCCGAGATCCGGCAACTGGGCGTGCCGATCATTCGCTATCCGGGCGGCAACTTTGTCTCCGGATACAACTGGCTGGATGGTGTCGGTCCAAAACAAGACCGGCCTCGCGTTCTCGACAAGGCCTGGGACAGCATCGAGTCGAACCAGTTCGGGACCGATGAATTCATGGCCTGGTGTAAGGCCGTCGGGACCAAGCCCCTTATGGGGCTGAATCTGGGAACCGGGACGGCGGAAGAAGCGGCGGCGCTGGTCGAGTACTGCAACATCGACAAGGGTACCAAATGGAGCGACCTGCGCCGCCACAATGGTATTGCTGAGCCCTATAAGGTGCAGCACTGGTGCCTGGGCAACGAAATGGACGGCCCCTGGCAGATCGGACACATGTTGGCCACGGAATATGGTCTGAAGGCTGCGGATGCTGCCCGGCAGATGCGCGACGTGGATCCCTCGCTAAAACTCATCGCCTGCGGATCCAGCGGCCCCTTCATGCCAACCTACCTCGAATGGGATCGCGAGGTGCTCGAGCAGTGCTACGACTATGTCGACGGGCTGTCGCTTCAACCGCTACTTTGGCAACAATGAACGCGACACGGGCGGTGACTCCTCGAAATATCTCGCCCTGAACCTCGGTATGGAGCGTCAGATTGCTGAGACTGCCGCGGTCTGCGACATGGTCCGCGGACGTAAGCGCTCGCCGAAGAAGCTGTGGCTATCATTTGATGAATGGAACGTGTGGTATCGGACCACCACGGGAGATGCTGTCGATGGCCATAGACAAGAAGCCCCGCACTTGTTGGAAGAAGTCTACAACCTCGAAGATGCGCTTCTGGTCGGCGGACTCATTAACTCGCTGCTGCGCAATGCCGATCGGGTTAAAATCGCCTGCCTCGCCCAGTTGGTCAACGTAATCGCGCCGATCGTGACGGATGCCAACGGTTTGTTCCAGCAGACAATCTACTACCCCTACAGTTGGGCTCTGCACTTTGCCCGAGGCGCGGTGCTGAATCTCTTGGTCGAATCCCCCACCTATGACGTTTCTGGGTTGGATCAGGTGGCGTATCTCGATGTCTCGGGTTCGCTTGACCGCGCCGGCGGCAAACTTTCCCTTTTCTTTCTGAACCGCGATCTGTCGAAGGCCCGTGAGGTCGAGGTGGTATGGCAAGACGCTGCTCCGGCCCGCGTGCTTTCAGCGTCGGTGCTGACGGGCGACGACCTGAAGGCCTGCAACAGTTTTGCTGCCCCGCAACGAGTGGCTCCGCAATCGTTTGCCGCGCCAGACCCCAATCGGAGCCGAACCAAATTTGAGCTTCCACCGCGCTCCTACACGGTCATTCAATGGTCGCTTTAGAAAAGGGAGGGGTCGGTTATCCAGTGCTGCGACCTGGGCTGAAGTCAAAGGCCTACCACCCCAGGCGCACCAGGGAAAGGCCCTGCCTAGGCAATGTGAACTTTAGCCGAATATCGCCTTGCTGAATGGCCACCCACGCAGGCGAGTCCAGCAGTTGCAGCTGACCGGCACTCTGCAATTGTTCGTACTCGCCCCCAGAGAGTGATTGGGGCGAGCCCATCGCATTCCACGCGGTGAACGCGTTGCTATGGCGGGAGTCTATTCGGAAATGCTCGAGCAACCCGCGCCTTGCGTCTGTGGGCAAGCCCGTGATACTCAGATCGATCGCAGCAGCAGCGGCGCGGACATCGTCGTCGTGGTAGTTCCAGACCAGAATCTCGATCTCGCGGTTCTTGCGGGTGGCAATTGCATTGATGTCGGGCCGCGCCCGCACTCCGGCACTCACAATTTCCTGAGTGGCCAAGGCGCCTGAGCTCGCCACTTTCACGCGTTCGTTGCCCAGGAGCCCCAACATGCGAAAGGCGTTCAAGATGGGCTTGTCCACGCCGTTCGTCGCCAAGTCCCGGAAACCTGCGAAGTAGGGCTGGTCCTCAAATTCAAACGCCCAGGTAACCGCTCCGAGAAAATTGATGTGCTCCCGGCGGACCAGCGCCAGGACATTGTTCAGAACCTCGACGGTATAGGCGCCGTAGAGGGGCCCATTGCGATATGAATTCTGGGGGTCGTCTTTGGCGGAACACGCCGCGCACCCCTCTGGGTCCGACTCTCCCAGCAGAATCGGAGTCCGCCGCCACTGGGGAAAAGACGCTACGATTTTGAATCCCCGCTCAATCGCGGCCAGTTGAACGTTAATTCCCATCTGCACGTGATCGCCCCGCCACTTCGGACTTCCCTTAGGATGAAAGCTGATGAAGTCGAGGCGTGAACCTACCTTGCCATTCGCGTAATTCCTCTCGTGTGCACAATGTTGAAGAAATGCCCGGAGAAAGTCTGCCGCTTTCACGTTGCCCGGCCCGGTGGTGTCCGGCCCTCCGACGCGGACCTCGGGAAGCGCTCGCAGCAGCGCTTCCACCGTAAAGTCGTAAAGCTTGAAATATTCCTCCGGCGTTCCCTTCCAGTATCCGATATCCGGTTCATTCCATACTTCCCACAGCCAAGTGCGTAATGCGGCATCGCCATAACGCTGCCGAAGATGGTCAACGAACCGAAAAACCAGTTCGGACCACTTCTGGTAATCCTTCGGCGGATAAGCCCATCCCGTGTAAATGTCGCTCACAGGAACGTGGGGGAAATCGTGGCGATAGGGCTCGGGATGGGTGGACAACGCCTTCGGCATAAAACCGATTTCGACCAAAGGCTTGACGCCGGCGGCTTGAAAGGTGTCGAAGATCCGGTCGAGAATTACCCAACTATAGACCGCATGTCCGGATGCATCTTCTGAGTAGACGTTGGTCGACCCCCACTTCAGCGAGGCAGATCCGTCGCCGGTCGTCAGCAGATTGTGAACCCGCACGAACGGGCGCGCCGCATCCGCCGCGGCCAATTCGGCTAGCAGTTTCTTGCCGTTTGCAGCGTAAGTGTAATTGGGTTCGTCGTACCCGAAGTAGTTCCAGACTGGCAGGATCTGCCCCTCCGACCGATCGAACCGCACTTCGATGCGCACCCCTTGCGATGCTTGCTGGGGCCAACCCAGCGAGCTGATCAGAAAAAAGACGACCGAGGAGAGTAGAAGGCCCCGTCTTTCAACCGAGATACGGTTGATTGCGGTGAGTTTTCTCATAGCGACGCGTTGTCGGGGCGTGCGAAGATCCCGACACAGGAATTCCACGTTTCTCAGCGGGCCGAGAAGCGGTAGACGGTGACCGTGTGATACCGCTCGCCGGGTTTTAGTTCAGTAGTTGGGAAGTTGGGATGATTCGGGGAATCCGGAAAATGCTGCGTTTCCAAACACAATCCCGCATGCAATTCATACGGTTCGCCGCCTTTGCCCTTAATTGAACCGTCCAGGAAATTGCCGCTATAAAATTGGATTCCAGGTTGATCCGTCAGAACCTCCAGCACACGTCCGCTGCTGGGATCGTAGACTTCCGCTGCTTCCGCCAATTTCCCGCCGCCACTGTCCAGCACCCAGTTGAGGTCATAGCCATGAGCTCGATGCAGCTGTTCATTGTCGGCGTTAATCCGCAATCCGATAGCCGTCGGTTTGCGAAAATCGAATGGCGTCGATGCCACTGACTGCAACTCACCCGTCGGAATCAGTCCAGTATCCACTGGGGTAAAGCGAGACGCATGCAGCGTGAGTTGATGATTCAGGATGGTTCCCTTGCCAGCCAGATTGAAGTAAGAGTGATTGGTCAGATTGACCACGGTGTCTTTGTCGGTGGTGGCCGAGTATTCGACTCGCAACTCTCGATTCACCAAGGTGTAGCGAACCATGGCCGACAAGTCTCCCGGATATCCGGCCTCGCCGTCTTTACTCAGATAAGTGAGTTCGACTCCGTTCGCGATCGGCCTGGCTTTCCAGACGACGTTGTTGAAGCCGTGCGGGCCGCCATGAAGAGAGTTCTCACCGTTGTTCAGAGGCAGGGAGTACTTCTTGCCATCCAGCGTAAAGGTGCCGTGCGCGATGCGATTCGCATAACGGCCAATGATGGCTCCGAAGAATGCGTCAGAAGGCCCGTTAAAGTTGGCCACGTAGCCCTCGAGATCGTCGAATCCAAGCACCACGTCGGCCGATTTGCCGTTACGGTCGGGCGTATTCAGCGTAACCACAACCCCGCCATAGGTTGCGATGCGAGCTTCGTACGCGCCATCGCTCAGCGTGTAAATTTCCACCGGAGTTCCATCCGGCATCTTCCCAAATGGCTGGCTTGTCACCTTCGTCTTGGCCTCCGCGCTCATGGTAAACAGTGCGATCCCTAATCCGCTGATTCCGATCGTTCGCAGGACCTTCGCAACGCTCATTGGCTGCTCCTCGCTTTCGCCTTTACTGTGTTCCCCGGACTGTTGCAGACTCCGCCAACGCAATTAAAGCCGGCAGCGTATCACCCAGACCATTGCTACCCCGCTGGCCCAATGTGAAATACAACTTACTATATAAGGGATACAGGTGATTGTAAGTGCGCTGCGCCGAATCATCAGGCAGAAACGTCCGTTGCGGAGGGCAGATCTTGTCCTGCGCCTCTTCGATGGTCTTGAAAGTACCCGCGGCCAGAAAAGCGAAGATTGCAGACCCGAGGCTGACTACGCTCTTGCTTGGAACCAGCACCGGGCGACCGAGCACGTTGGCATAGACCTGGTTCAGGACATCGTTCTTCTGCGGGATGCCCCCGGCGTTGATCACACGTTTGATGTGTACTCCATGCCCAGCCATGCGATCCAGGATTACGCGTGTATGAAACGCAGTGCCTTCGATGGCGGCGAAGAGTTCATCCTGGGCCGTGCTTTGCAGGTTCCATCCCAGTGTAACCCCACGCAGATTGGGATTCACCAGCACGGTGCGGTCGCCGTTGTCCCAGGTCATGCGCAGCAAACCGGTCTGTCCGGCGCGATATTGTTCCAGACCATGGCTGAGGGTCTTTACGTCGGTAGCGGCGCGCGTAGCGATCGCGTTGAAGATGTCGCCAACCGCGGATAATCCCGCCTCGATCCCAGTACGCCGCGGATGCACGCTCCCCGGCACCACGCCGCAGACCCCGGGAACCAGATTCACCGAGGGCGTGATTCCGATAATGCAGGTCGAAGTGCCGATCACGTTGACCATGTCGTCCGTGCGGCAACCCGCGCCAATCGCATCCCAGTGCGCGTCGAATGCTCCCACCGGGATCGGAATACCAGCCTTCAGCCCAAGCTGTCCCGCCCAATACATCGATAGCGTTCCCGCGACCTGATCGGAGGTCGCATACTCGCCCTGCAACTTTTCTCGAACTCCGGCCAGCAGCGGATCAACCTTCACCAGGAAGTCTTCCGAAGGCAAGCCCCCGAGCGCCGCATTCCACATCCATTTATGGCCCATGGCGCACACGCTGCGCTTCACCTTTCTCGCCTCCGTCACGCCGCACAGCGTAGCCGCCACCATGTCGCAATGCTCAAACGCTGAGACCAATTCGGAACGCTTCGAGGGATTGTGGCGAATCCAGTGCAGGAGTTTGGAGAATCCCCATTCGGAAGAGTAAATTCCGCCGCACCACCGGATCGCTTCCAGTCCTTCGCGGTGAGCCGCGTCCGTAATCTCGGCCGCTTCGCGCTTCGCCCGGTGGTCGCACCAGAGATAGTACTCGCCAAGCGGCTGAAGATCTTTACCCACCGGGATGACCGAGGAGCCTGTGGTATCGAGTGCTATGGCTGCGACCTCGCTCCCCGAGATGCCGGTTTTCATCACCGCTTCGCGGGTGGCCGCGGCCAACGCGCGCATGTGGTCGTCGTGCGATTGCGTGGCGTATTCCGGATCCTCCCGCTTGCGATGCAGGGGATATTCCGCGAGAGCAGACTCCAGCAGTCCCCGCTCGCTGTCCACGATCGACACGCGAACGCTCAGAGTTCCGAAATCGACTCCAGCTACAATCGCCATCGAGAATCTCCGTTATTGCCGGTCGTGCCAGTACATGTCCCAGCCGAAATAGCGGGTGGAAGCCTCGTGGACCGCCGAGGCGACCGTAGAGAGATTGGCGGCTACGTGGTGCTCGAAGCCCCGCTCGCAGATGAAGCGCAGCAATTTCTGCAGGTTAGGAATCTCGACCACGCCTGCGCCCCCGAAGGTGTTCAGAGGATCGTCCGTGAACCGGCCTTCGCCCACGTAGCCGCGCATTTTGCCCGCGATGTCATCGGTGGAAAAGCGCGCGAAGCTCATTTTCTCCGGCTTGATCAGTCCCACGCAGGTGCCGAAGGTGTTTTCCTTGCCCACCGTGCCCGCAATGATTTGCTGAAAATCCATCTTCACCGAGCGCAAGAAGTGTTTGGGCAGGTTGGAGCAATGGAAGCACACGGCCTTGTTCGGATCCGATCCGTAATTGTTGTTCCAGTCGAGCAGAGCGGAGGGAGTTTCCGAAGCCAGACGCAGGGCATGCATTCCCAGCACGCCGCAGATATCCACTTCGCAGGCGCTGGAGAGTAGGCTGTCGCTCATCATGCTCATCACCGTGCAAGGTACGACACCGAGGTTTTCCTCAATCGAAGTCCAGCACTGCACCGCGCTGATCGCCACCTCGGTCGCCGCCATCCACTGGTCGACCACCGCTCCCAGCTTGGCCATCTTCAATAGGGCTGCTGCGGGCACGGTGCTGGCGTCGACGTAGTTATGAATGGCTGCCAGCTTGGCCTGCGCCTGATCGTCGTTATCTTTCATCCGCTCGATGCGGCCGAGCACCTCGGAAAGATCCAGGGTTTCGATCGAGATGCCTTGCGATTCCAGAATCTTTTCGCTGTAGCGCACCGTGTTGAATGCGGCTGGCCGGGCTCCGATGGCCCCCACACGCAAGTTGCGGAATCCCTTCACCACCCGGCATACTGCCGCGAACCAGCGCAAATCCCCGGCAAACTCGGGCGAGTCGGGACTTTCGGTGTGCAGCGTCGTGATGGAATAGGGAATGCCATACTGCTGCAGATTGTTGCAGGCCGACATCTTGCCGCAGAAGCTGTCGCGGCGCGAGGCGATGGTCATCTTCTGAGGATCGTCCGGCGTGGCCTGCACCAGGACTGGGACACGCAAATCGGCCAGGCGCAAAGTGTCGGCAATCGCGCGTTCTTCCCCAAAATTGGGAAGCGCGACGATAATGCCGGCGATCCGGTCGCGATTGCGCTGGAACAGTTCGGCGCAACGCCGCGATTCTTCCCGCGTCTCTACCGCCCCGTACTTGCTCTGTTCCGGCGTCAGCGCCACCACGTCTACCCCCGCCGCCGCCAGCACCCGGAGCATCTCCTCGCGTCCACTCTTGGCCAAATGATCGGGGAAGAAGCCGCGGTTACCCACGATCAGGCCCATCGTCATCTTTATCTTGGCCATACGAATCCCCAGTCCCGAGTGCTGAATTCTATGTTCGCCGCCAGGGCGCGAATCGGAAACAATAGAGCGCACCGATTACCAGCAGCAACGCCCCCCACCACACGTTGGCGTGCAAGTGGTACAGAACCACCCCGGGATTCTCGGGAGTACTTACCAGTTGGTAAATCCCCGCTGCGAGGATCAGCGCCCCGTTCACGGCCAGGGAAACGCCGATGAAAAACCAGATCGAAATCATGCACTCGCCTCCATCTGCCAGAATTGCCTGCCAGAAAATCCCGCTTACCAGAAAATAATGTTCAAGACGACAAAAACGACAGTGACGATGGCAGCCCAGAAAAGCGGCTTCCGATACAGCGGAACTTCCCCGATGGAGGGAATTTCCGTCAGCCCGTATACCAGGCCCGTCAACGCGACATCCGGCATGGGTTTGGTCGCCAGACTTATCGCCACGGTCACGATTACGCAGACCAGAAACGACCAGAGTGCCTGAAACATATCCTGGGCCAGTCCTCTGGCGTGGGGCGAGAGCGCCACATAACGCAGAGCGGAAGGATCGATTTTTACCCAGGTCCACATGCCAATCGAAGAAAGCGTCCCACACAGCAGTCCCCAGAACCCCGCGGAACCGGTTGCCCGCTTCCACAGCATCCCCAGCACCACCGTGCCGAATAGGGGCGCAATGAAGAAGCTGAACAGAGCCTGCACATAGTCCATGATGCTGGCGAACTGCATTACCAGGTAGGCCGTGCCCACGCTGATGAGCACGCCGATGATCGTCGTCCAACGGCCCATATTTACGTAATGATGATCGCTGGCCTTGCTGTTGATCAGCGGGCGATAGATGTCATACGTCCAGACCGTAGTGAAGGCGCTCACGTTTCCCGCCATGCCAGACATGAAGCCCGCGATCAGCGCTGTAACTCCCAGGCCGAGAAGGCCCGGACCACAATAGCGGGCCAGCATGAGCGGGAGAACATCGTTATAGCTATGGCCCCCCGTAATCGTGGCCACCGATTCTGGAACCAGTTTCATCGGCAACAAGCCCAAACCGAGCAGTCCGGGCAGGATCACGATGATGGGCACAAACATCTTGAAAGCGGCTCCGATGATGGGCGCCATTTCCGCGCTGCGAATATCCTTCGCTGCCAGAATGCGCTGTACCACTAGAAAGTCGGTGGTCCAGTAACCCATCGAGATGACGGCGCCGAGTCCGAACACGATGCCGACCCAGTTGATTCCCATGGGATTGTTGCTGAACGATCCCAGCCCTGACCACAGATGCACATACTGCGCCGAAGCTCTCTGCGTAATTTCGAGTTTGAGGTTGGTCCATCCGCCGGCTTCGTATAAGCCAAGGATCGGAATGAGCAGGGCGCCCGCCCAGATGAGGAAAAACTGCAGCACTTCGTTAAAGATGGCCGAGCGCAGCCCGCCCAGCGTCACATAGATCGCAACTGTCAGAGACGAGACCCAGATGCTGAAATTAATATCCCAGCCCAGCACAATCTGCATCACCTTGGCCATGGCAAACATGTTGACGCCGCTCATGAGCACGGTCATGAAGGCGAACGAAATCGCGGAGAGAGCGCGGCTGGGTTCGCCGAAACGCAGCTTCAAGTATCCCGGCACCGAGTGGGTCTTCGAAATGTAGTAGAACGGCATCATGACCAGCGCCAGGAATAGCATCGCCGGAATGGCGCCGATCCAGTACCAGTGCGTCGCCATAATGCCGTATTGATAGGCCGCACCCGCCCAGCCCATCAGTTCGAGCGCACCCAGATTGGCCGAGAGAAAGCTCAGACCAGCTACCCAAGCCGTCATCTCCCGCCCGGCCATGAAGAAATCTTCGCCGGTGTTGGAGCGGCCCTTTAGATACCAGCCGATGGAAAGCACCAGAGCAAAATAAAAAGCCACAATGGCCAAATCGACGGGAGCAAGACGCACCAGCCGGTTTGCCACAAAGCTCGCCGAGGGCATCATTGTTTGTCCTCGGCCTGCCCGTAATATGCGTTCCTGCCATGCTTTCTCAGGTAATGCTTGTTATGCAGCGTGCTTCCAACCGGTTGCGCGGCCGCATTGATGCCGACCGTGAAGTAGGCTATCCGTGCGATAGCTTCCAGAATGACGGCGTTCGCAGCCGCCGCTCTGGCATCTTCCCCCCAGGCAAAAGGTCCGTGGTTGGCCACCAGCACTCCCGGGGTTTCCGACGGATTGGTGTGCTCCAGAGTGCGCACAATGGCATAGCCCGTGTTTCTCTCGTAGGCTTCTGCAATCTCCTGATCAGTCATTGGCGAGGTTACTGGCACCGGACCGTGGAAATAATCCGCATGGGTGGTACCAAAGCAAGGGACTGGCCGCCGGGCTTGGGCCCAAGCCGTGGCATATTCAGAGTGGGTATGGGCGACGCCACCGACTTCGCCATAACGTTCATACAACACCAAATGGGTGGGCAAGTCTGATGAAGGCCTTAGTTTCCCTTCTACGATGTTGCCGGCCAAGTCCGTTACCACGAGATGCTCTGGCTTCATTTGTTCGTAGGGGACTCCGCTGGGCTTGATCACGACCAGGCCTTCCTCACGAGAAATCCCGCTGACGTTGCCAAACGTGTACAGAACCAGGCCCCTGCGGACCAATTCCAAGTTCGCCTCTAGGACTTGTTCCCGCAAAGGCTGCAGCAGCATAGCTTTCTTTTTATCACTCCCCAGGCTATTGGCTGAACGGGCAGTGCCAACAATAAGCTCGGGCGGTGCGGTAATCGTTTACTCAAAACAGCCGAAAAATAGACTATTCCCAAGTGCTTGCAATTGCAACATTCTTTTGCTGACAAGCGGGATTTCTGGGTGGAATCTCAGCTGCCACGCAGTCCTATAGAGGGCGGGATTACGACAATTGCGCCAGCCCAACCCGGCGCCAGAAGTCCTACAGAACCCGCTGGCCCGGTTCTGCTTTTGAGGGGCTCTTCCGGGACCTTCCAGCCTCAGCCAGAGCTGTCGAGCGCCTGAGCACTAAACTGGTAGTCAGTTCGTATTTGTGATGCTGATGCGAAGAAGGCTCGCATTCGACCTCGTTCAACAAAGCCTGGAAGGCAATCTTAGCCAACTCGTGTTGAGACATCTGAACCGTCGTGAGGGGAGGGATCGTAAACTCGGCCAGGCGGATATCGTCGAACCCGACCACCGAAATGTCCTCCGGTATCCTGATGTTGTGGTCATACGCTTCGCGCATTACCCCGATGGCAGTCATATCGTTCGAGCACAACACCGCAGTTGGCCGATTGCTCATACCGTGGAGTTCCAGAAGCGCCTGCATTCCTCCCTCCATTCGGTGATCTCCAACCACGATCAACTCAGGAGAAAGTCCGATCTCTGTCATGGAGGTCTTGAAGGCCTCCCGCCTTGCCAACGCCGATTTTAAATGCAGCGGCCCAGTGACAAAGGCGATGCGCGTGTGCCGCAGCGCGGCCAAGTGCTGGACCGCCTGGCGGATTCCGTTCTGATAGTTAATCCGGATATTGGCGATTCCCGGGACGTCGGGACCTACATCGACGAACACCAGCGGAACCTTGCGGAAACGAAGGTGATCAATCAGCGCTTCTTCCATGCCAAACGTCAGGATTGCCACACCATCCACGCGACGTTCGATCATGCGCCGCACCGATGATTCCATCCGCTTTGGGTCGTGCACGGTGGAGGTGAGCAGGATCTCGTAATTGTTTTCGACCGCGAGATTCTCGAAGGTCTGCACGATCTCTGGGAAAAACGGGTTGGTAATTTCAGAGACGATCAGACCGAAGATGCGGCTGCGTCCCGAGACCAGGGCGCGAGCCTGCGTATTGGGATAGTATCCCAGTTCATCCACCACTTTCCACACTCGTTTGGCCAGTTGGGGATCGACCGTGGGAACACGATTAATCGCTCTGGACACGGTGGCGGTGGAAACCTTCGCTCTCCGCGCAATCTCACGGATATCCATGGGGCTGTTGGGGAAAAGAACCCTTACAATGGCAGACATTTTACCATAGCTGTTGCAGGGGTCGAAGCCTGTCCGGCAATCCACGGCAAACGTTTGCCCAATGGAGCCCGAGGCAAACCTAGGTTTTGTGGCAGCGCGGTCTCGCAATAGGCCGGATAGGATCTGAGGTTGATATCCAACAGGGCCGCCCGGATTTTTGGGCGGCCCATTTTTATAATCCGATCGCGCTGGGGTCCACTTTACAGAAGACACCTTCCAGAGTCTCTTCGGCCTTTGTCTCCCGTGCCTCGGTCGTCCCGGGAAGTTCCGATCATTTCCCCGTGTAGCTCACTCTCCAGATCGAGTCCGAGCCGTCATCGCTTACCAGCAGCGAGCCATCCGGGGCCACAGTGATTCCCACAGGACGTCCCCATGCGTTGCCATCGGGCAGCACAAAGCCGGTGAGGAAGTCTTCATACTCGCCGCTGGCGTGGCCGGTCTGATGCAACGGCACGCGGATTACTTCATAGCCCACGCGTACTGCCTTGTTCCAGGAGCCGTGCTCGCTTGCGAAAATGTCCCCCTTGTACTCGGCGGGGAACTGCCCGCCCTGGTAGAAGGTTAACTCGAGTGACGCATTGTGCGCTTGCAACAGCACATCCGGCACAATCGTCTTGTCTTTCAATTCCGGATGTTTGCCCTCATGCCGCGGATCCTGATGCCCTCCCATGTACCACCACGGCCAGCCATAGAATCCGCCCTCCTGCACGTGCGTGATGTAATCGGGAACCAGATTGTCGCCCAGCCCATCGCGCTCGTTGACCGAGCACCACAGCTCGTCCGTCTTTGGATCCACCGCGATCCCGCCTCCCGGGTTGCGAATGCCGTAGGCGTACACGCTCAACCTGCAGTTCGCCGGGTCGCACACAAGGATGTCGGCGCGATTTTTTTCTTTGGGATGAGTGTCGGGGTCATCAATGTTCGATCCCGAACCGACCGCCACAAACATCTTCTTGCCATCCAGGGAGAACGCCAGCGACCGCGTCCAGTGCCCGCCTCCGGCCGGCAAATCGACAATATGTTCCGCAGCGCCCGCCGCCTTCAAGTCGCCGTTGTGATAAGGGAAGCGAAGCACCTTGTCCGTATCGCCGACATACAACCAATGCGGATCGGGACCCGGGGGATAGAACGCGAGGCCGTAGGGACGATTCAAGCCGCTGGCAAAAACCGCAGATAACTCGGGCTTGCCGTCGCTGGTTAGCCCGCGGTATACCCGGATGCGCCCCGCTTCACTCTCCGTAAGAAAAATGTCGCCGTTCGGAGCCGTGCGTAATGTCCGGGGATTATCCAACCCCGCGGCATACAGGTCCACTTTGAAGCCGGCGGGCGCCACCGGCCACACATTCTCCGGCCGCGCCACTAAGTTTGGACCGTTATTCGCCGATGGGGTCGCATACGGCTGAGGCAGATCGTTCACCGTGATCTTTCGCACCGTGCCGGGCTTCTCGAAGCGGAAGTCGGTAAAAGGCGGTGTTGGCGCCGGCCCTCTGAAGGTGGATGTGCTCGTGTCGGCAGGCGCTGCCATCGGCTGGTCGTTCAGCGCCAGGCTCGAGGTCACATAGCTGACGATCTGCCAGCGCTCCGCTGCTGGCAGCGCAGCCCACGACGGCATCCCGTTATCTTTGCTGCCCCGAGTGATGAACCAGAACACTTCCCCGGGCGCGACCGAAGCGAGCTTGCCATCCACCAGCGAAGGCACGTTGCCTGTGCCTTTTCCCGTCCTCCCGTGGCACGACATGCAATCTCTGGCATACAAACGTTCTCCGGCGAGCGCGGCCGTCGCCTGGCCCTGGTAAGGATTCTTTTCCGCCTTGGCCGAAGCCGGCGCGTTGTGGAACTTCGTGTCTACATCCGCTGCGAGCAGCAGCGTCACCGGCAGCAGAATCGCCGCCGCAATGAGAGCGTAGGAGTGGTTAAACCAGCGCATAGATCCTCTCAGAGACGTTTCAATCCTGGGTTCTTACATAGCACTTTGGATGCAGGTGGGTAAAGCTCGGATTGCAGAAAGTAAGTGGCTTTCAACCGGATGACCCGGCTCACCAACGAACCCTCCTCCGTCCTGCTTTACCCAGGGACGCAACCGTGCGGATGCGTCATACTTGTTTACAAAAAGTTACATTATCGCCGCAAGCCGCGCAGAACAATGGGCTAAATTACCATCCTCAGGCTTTCGCCCCACGCGGTTTGTTACTTTGGATTCCGCCGTACAACCTTCCTTCCATATAACTTGATCAGAGTGCAATAAAGCCGTATAAGCTAAGAAACAATCACCACCAACCCGGAACCGCCGACGGAGCGTTTCATGCGATCTTGGAAGTTTCTTTTACCTCTTTTTGCGTCAACCCTGTGCCTAGCCGCACAGCCCGACCGCATCACCAGCCCCATCAGCTCCGGCCGCACGGTGGCTCTGGCCAGAAGCGTTCATCCCAAGGCGCAGCCGCAGTATGACCGGGGCGCGGTCGAGCCTTCTTTCGCGCTCAGCTACGTTACGCTTGTGGTCGCGCCTTCGCCCAGCCAGCAGATTGCGCTCGACCAGCTTCTCGCGCAGCAGCAGGATCGCTCTTCGCCGAACTACCACAAGTGGCTGACTCCTGAGCAATATGCCGAACGCTTCGGCTTGAGCCAAAACGACGTCAACAAGATCAGCGCCTGGCTCAAAGCGCAGGGTTTCACAGTTCTCAGCGTCCCCCGTGGACGCAACGCGGTGATCTTCAGCGGCACCGCGGCGCAGGTCAAAAGCGCTTTCAAAACCGAAATCCACCGCTACGATGTCAACGGCGAAAAGCACATCGCCAACTCGAGTGCGGTTTACATCCCCGCGGCGTTGAACGGCGTGGTCACCGGTATTCGCGGCCTCGCCGATTTCCGCCCCAAGCCAATGTATGTTCGCCCGCGTCGTGGCAGCAAGGCCGCGGGACCCCATCCCAGTTACACGGCAACCATCTCGGGTGAGACATATAACTTCCTTGCCCCCGGTGACATTGCCACAATTTACGACATCAACCCGCTCTACAATGCGTCGACACCCATCAATGGCGCCGGGCAGAAGCTCGCCATCATGGGCCAGACCGACATTTATCTCGCCGACCTCACCGATTTCCGTTCCGGCTTCAACCTGCCCGCCTTCACCTGCACCACCGGAACGACGGGTCTCATCACCGGTTGCCCCAGCCCGACCTATCTCGGTTATATTCTGCTGGGCACAGACCCCGGTTCGCCGTCGCTAGGAGATCTTTTCGAATCCGACCTCGACCTGGAATGGGCGGGTGCCATCGCCCCGGATGCGCAGATCATCTTTATCAATGCCGAGACTACAGACGGCGTGTTTGACGCCCTTACCTACGCCATCGACAACGAGACTGCGCCGGTCATCAGCATGAGCTACGGGATTTGCGAGGCCGAGGCCGAGTCGATGGAAACCGAGCTCCAGCAGGGCAATAGCGAGGGCATCACGATCATGAATTCCGCCGGCGACACCGGCTCCGCCGCGTGCGACTACAGCCCGCCCGGTACCTCCAGCAGCGGCGTCTATCCCAACCTGCCCTATCAAGCCGCCGAATACGGATTGGCCGTGAATTATCCCGCCAGCAGCCCGGAGGTAACCGGCGTCGGTGGCACGTCCATCCCCGCTGCCGACTACACCAGCGCCTACTGGGGCGCGAGCAACGGAACCACCGGGGGCTCGGCGCTCGCAACTCTGGTGGGGCAGGAGGTTTCCTGGAACGACGACGAAGCCTTCTACGAATACTGCGAGGGTAACCCGAGCAATAGCTTCTGTACTGATGGCGGACCTCCGGCTGTGAGCGGTTGGGTTCCGATTACGAACCCGGAGACCGCGCAGGAAGACATTTGGATTTCAAGCGGCGGCGGCGGGGTGAGCAACTGCTACGGCGAAACTCCCGATGACGTATGCGAGAACGGATTTCCCCGGCCGACCTGGCAGCAAGCAATCACCATCCCTGACCTCACCAGCCCGCAGAGCACCTACCGCTTTGTCCCGGATGTCTCGCTGCTGGCGTCTCCCAACTATCCGGGCTTCATCCTCTGCACACCGCAGGAGGAGATCAGCGGCAACAGCACGACCAGCACTTGCAGTCCCGGCGGCACCACCGGCATCACCAACGCCGTGGATGACTTTTCTCTGGTCGGGGGCACTTCGGCCTCGTCTCCCATCTTCGCCGCCATCGTCAGCCTGCTCAATCAGTACTTGGCAAGCAACGGTCTGGGCAACATCAACCCCACGCTCTACACCCTGGCCGCGAGCCCGTCCAACGGAGCCTTCCACCAAATTATCAGCGGGAATAACAACGTCTACTGTCAGACGGGCACGCCCTCGGGCGCGCCTAGTGACGTGATATGTCCTTCCACTGGGGTCATCGGATTCAGCGCCTCGAACTACGACTCGACCGGCGGCACCGGCTACAACCTGGCCACCGGTCTCGGCTCTGTGGACGCCAACGCGCTCGCCCTCGCCTGGAACAATACTCTGGGGCCCGATTTCCAGCTTACCGCGAGCAGCCTATCGCCCAGTTCGGTCCCGGCCGGGCAATCGGCGTCGGCCACCGTGACCATCTCGCCGGTCAGCGGTTCCACGGGCATGGTCGTGAATTTCAGTCCGAGCAGCTGTGCGGGTTTGCCCGCAGGCGCAACCTGCAGCTTCAACCCGGCCAGCGTCACTTTCAACGGCACCAGCGCCGCAACCACCGCGTTGACCATTTCCACGCCGGCTAACATGGCGCCATCAGGCCCTACGACGATCACCATCACCCCTACCAACTCATCGAACACAAACGCAACCGTAAGCCTGAAGGTGACTGCGACCACGGAAACCTTCACACTTTCGTCTTCTGCCAACTCCTACTCCGTAGCTGTGGGCGGCACCGCTGCGATCCCGGTTACGGTCGGCAGCACAACTGGCTTCGTCAGCAGCTCCACCACCGCCCTGCCGCTCACCTACACCTGCTCTGCAAGTCCGGCTTTGTCTGCGTCCGATATTGCCTGCCAAATTAGTCCGGGCAGCGGCCAGCCCACCAACGCGACCGCGGTCACCGTCAGCTTGGTCACCACGGCGCCGACATCACAAGTGCGCCCACCCAGGGGCGGCAGCCTCATCTTCTACGCCCTGCTGCTTCCTGGTTTGTTCGGAGTTGTCTTTGTGGCCGGATCGCGTACTCACGGGGTGCGCTTGCTCAGCCTGATCGTGGTGCTTGGTCTCTCCACGTTGTGGTTGGGAGCATGCGGGGGCGGCGGCAGCAACGCCACCGGTCCAACCAACCCCGGAACGCCGACCGAGCCATACACGGTGACCGTTAGCGCCACAACCGGAGGCGCGGTTCCGCTGACCAACTCGTTTATGTTCACTCTCAACGTGACGGCGCAGTGATTGCTTTTTGAAAACCGGCAATGATCCCGTGGCCAGTGGTCAGAGAGCCCAGGTGTGGATGCGAGGTTCTGGCCGCTGACTCCCGAGGACCGCAGCCCTTAGAGCCATGTCCTCCTGTGCAAAACGGCGCTCACTTTGCCCCTTGCGCCCTCGTGCGAGGGCGAGTACCATGAATTTGTTCTCATTGGCCTCGTTCCCGCGTTGGCCTTCCGCGCCCCAGGCCGTTCCCGGCGGCGCGACGGATTCCGATAACGGATAACCGATACGCGACATTTGGATTTTTCGGCATTGCGAGTTTGCATCACCAGGTAGCCGGTCGATCACGATTGCGTCCAGCCCAATCCGCAATTCTGCATGGAGAGCAGGCCATGCTCCCGGACGCGTTCGCGAGATTCGATGGTAGATGAGCGTGTTAGTGGAGAGGTTCCGCAAGAAAAGTGGCTGTGCACCAAAGCTCTAAGAGCCTGCCGCAAACCAATGGGAAATGGGAAACCGTAACCTTCGCAGCACTGCACCGGGACGAAAACCCGGCCTGGCAGTTTTTGAGAGGACTATGAACGCAGGACCATCAGGACATGGACCAGGAAGACCCTCCGGTGGCGGAGGCAGAAACCGGCGGCGTCGCGGACGCCGCTCCAACAATCCCCGCGGCCCCCGCAGCGCCGGCCCCAGCCAGGCGCGCCACAATCAGGACGGCATCTACACCGCGCCCATGGATCACAGTTATCGCGCCGCCTTGGCCGGCAACGGCAACAACGGTCAGGGAGCGCGGCGCGGCCCGCGTCCCGGATTCGCCGCGCCCTTTGCGCCCGCCGATCCCGAACCTCTGCCCGCGCTGCGCGAAGATTCCAACTCGCGCATCTTTGCTTTCGTCGATGATCTTTTCTTCGCCGCCAAGATTCAAGAGACTGCCCGCAAGCTCAACGTCAAGGTGGAATTCGCCAAGAACGACAAAGACCTGGCCGAGCGCATGCAGCTGAACGGCGAAGAGAAACCTTCGCTCATCATCTTCGACCTCAACAACGCCAACGCCAAACCGCTGACTCTCATCCCCAAGCTGAAGTCGAAGCTCAAAAAGGGAACCTCGATCATCGGATTCCTCTCCCACGTCCAGGGCGATCTGAAACAGAAAGCCCACGAAGTGGGTTGCGACATGGTGCTGCCCCGTTCCGCCTTCTCCCAGAACCTTCCCCAACTTCTGCGCCGCCACGGAGCTCCGGAAGACGAGAACCCGACGGTCCAATAGGCGTCCTGTCACAAGTCGGTGAAACCGAACGATCGGCCCCGTAGCCGGAAGCGCTGTACGCGAGCCAGAATCGCCCGGCCAACCGCCAACTACTCTCCTATCCCGGAGGCCAGCTCAAATGTCGTCCCCCCAGGAGGTGGACGTGGAGATGAAACACCGACTGGCCCGCACCCGGACCCACGTTGAGCACCGTCCGGTATCCCTGCTCGATGTTCCGCCGGCGGGCAATCTCCGCCGCCGCCAGGTGACAGCGCCCAATCACGTCGGCGTCTTCGACCTGCGCTTCCTTCAATCCCGCAAAATGCTTCTTCGGAATGACGAGCACGTGCGTCGGTGCTTTTGGGTTGATGTCCTCAAAGGCAAGCACATGCTCGTCCTCGTAAACTTTTTTGGCGGGGATCTCGCCGCGCACAATGCGGCAGAAAAGGCAATCGCTCGTGGGGTCGTTCACGGCTCGCTCACCATGGCCAAAACCATAACACACGAATCCACCACCCGGTCACGAGGTTCTGGAGAAACCGGGAACTTAAATCGAAAACCATCCGCTTCGTCCTGCTCGACGACTCCATACCTCCGTGGTAAGAAGCGCTAATCCAGCCTCGCTAATCCAGCCTCACCAGAAACACCGCGCCTTCGGGGGTTCGGGTTTCGGCGGCTAGTTCCTTGGCTCGCCGGCGGTCGTCATCGGGCACGCGCACTCGCACCCACCAGTCTCCCGCGGGACTGACGAAACTCTGTACCTTCGCCGTGCGGTAGCGGCGCGCCAGGTGGTTGGCAAGTTTGCTCGCTTCCTGCTCGCGCGGAAAGCCGCCAATCTGCACCGCCCACTTTCCCCCGGTCTCAATCGGAGCCGGAGCTTCCATCACTTCCACTTTCACCTCCGCGATTCCGGGCAGGTAGACGTCGACCTTGCGCGCCGCGGCCAGCGATAGATCGAGCACGCGGCCGGGGATAAACGGGCCACGGTCGGTGATCCGCACCAGCACCGTATGGCCGGTCTTCAGATTGGTCACGCGCACGATCGAACCCAGCGGCAGCGTGCGGTGCGCCGCGGTCATAGCGTGCATATTGTAGACTTCGCCATTCGATCCGCGTCGCTTGTCGTAAGGTGGGCCGTACCAACTCGCCACCCCGATTTCCGTGGCCAGCGGCCGGGCGCCGGCTGGAATCGTGGGCTCGCCAAGGTCGGCAATATTTTTTCCCGCGGGCGTGCCATGCTTTGCCGGATTGCCGCCCGTGGTTTCCCCGGGAACTTCGGCGGAGGAAGGTTGCAGGCTGGGCGGCGGTGGCACATTTTCCCCTGTGTGCTCGCGATGGCCACAGCCCGTAAATAGCAAGCCGGTAAACAGCAAGATGGCAAACAGCAGAATCCGAATCATGGTGCGCCCGACGAAGGCGGCGCGGCGCAGCTTCACTTTCGCGAAGCTTGTTCCTGCTCCATATAGTCGGCCAGTTCGGTGAGCTTTGTGCTGGCGGTGCGCAGCGCCTTGCTCGAATGCTGGCGCACCGCCGGCACCACCTCGTCGTTCAGATATTTGATGAATTCCGGAATCTCTTTCTCGATGCGTTCGGCGGCTTCGGCCACGGTTTTGCCAACCCGCGCCGACGCTTCTTCCACCTTGCGGTTGAAGTCGTTCATGATGCTCCTCGATGCTGTTGGGCGTAAACCAACTCACGCGAATGCAGCGGATGCCAGGCCCGCCTATTATTTCGTGGTTGGAGGGCGCGGTCAATGCCAGGCATACGGGAGGGCAACGCCGGTCCAGGGGCGCAAGAAGTCGATTTCTAAGTTCCTGGTATGGGGTAGGCTGGGAAGTGTGAATATCCGGCAATCCACTCCGAGATTGTTTTCCATCACCCGCCAACGGCAATTTCGCAAGAGCATCCTCGCCTGGTATGGCCTTCACCGGCGCGATTTGCCCTGGCGCGCCAGCCGTGATCCCTACCGCGTATGGCTTTCCGAGATCATGCTCCAGCAGACCCGCGTGGCAGCGGTACTCGAGCACTATCGCGAGTTCCTGCGGCGTTTTCCCGCAGTCGAGAAGCTGGCTGCTGCACGCGAGGCCAGCGTCCTTGCGGCCTGGAGCGGCCTGGGCTACTACCGCCGAGCCCGCATGCTGCACGCTGCGGCGAAAGTGATTGTGCGCCGGCACGGTGGAAGGTTTCCCGCGACCACAAACGGACTGCGAACCTTGCCCGGCATCGGCCGCTACACTGCGGCGGCGATTGCCAGCATCGCTTTCGAGGAGCCGGTCGCAACCGTCGATGGCAATGTCGAGCGCGTGCTGCAACGCGTTTCAGGAAAGCGGCTGGCCGGAGAAGAATTGTGGACGGCGGCAAATCATCTGCTCGATGCCAAGCGTCCCGGCGACTTCAATCAGGCCATGATGGAGTTAGGCGCGACGGTCTGCACGCCGCGAGCTCCTGATTGTCTAACCTGTCCGGTGGTCGAGCTATGCGCCACGCGGGGGGAGCTGGCGGCGACCACCAGGCCAGCCCGACAGAAGAAGCGGGAAATTCATTACGCTCTGGATTACCGCGGCAGAGATCGTCGGGATGGTGAGGTTTTTCTGATTCGGCGGCCCTCGGACGCGTCCCTGATGCCGGGAATGTGGGAGTTGCCGGAGCTGCCAGCCGCGAATGGGACGGGTAAGCCGTCCTTTGCACTGCGGCATTCGGTCACGGTGACGGACTACACAGTGCGCGTTTGGCACGCTGCCTCGCCATCGCGTGTCGCTGGAAAATGGGTTCCCCTGGAGCGGCTGAGACAGGTTGCCCTCACGGGACTTGCGCGTAAAATCTTGCGCAAGTCCGAAGTGCTTTGACAAGGCTCGCCGGACTAGAATCCTACTCATGAGCCACCGCCTGTTGGCCGCGATCTCCCTGTGTCTCTTCGCCGTTGTTGAGAACGTTCCGGCTCAAAGCGCCACGGGCACCCCAGCACTTGAACCTGTGGTGATCAACAAGCTGTTTCCGCCCGTCTACCCTCCGCTGGCACGGCAGGCACGGATTACGGGCGACGTGAAACTGCAAATCAGAATTCGGCAGGATGGGAGCGTCGCTTCGGCGGAGGTGATTAGCGGTCACCCGATGCTGAAGCAGGCAGCTTTGGACAGTGTGCAGAAATCGACGTTTGAGTGTCAACGCTGGTCATCGGGTGTGTTCGTTGTCGGATGCCGAGACGCGGTGACCTCCTTTACTCTGACCTATACGTTCGGCATGCGAGACGATCCGGGCGACTTGGACTGCAGCGTCTCTAGGGCGCGCTCAAGAAAGTGCCTCTACTTGTGGAGGTGCGGCCCCTGGCACGGCAAGGATCCGCGCCCGCCCGCGGTGGGCGATTCGTCGGACCACGTTATGATTCTTGCGGATCCGGTGTGTATGGAAACTGAGACGTCCCGTTGAGAAGGGGAACGCTAGGGTGAGGCGGCAGCCGCTCCAAACTCACCCTGACCCCGGTAACTGCCTTTCCCATCCCCATCATCTAGAATGAAAGCAAGTCAGGGCCTGAGGATCGTATGCGCTGGCTGCGAAACATCCTGCAAAAGGGAAACCGGAGGACCACCGATGGCGGCATTGACCGTGGGCAGCAAAGCGCCCGAGTTTGAATTGAAGGCGATGGATGGCAGGCGGTTCGTGCTGGGCGAGGAACTGATGCACGGTCCGATCGTGCTGGCGTTTTTCAAGGTGTCATGTCCGACGTGCCAGTATGCATTTCCCTTTCTGGAGCGGCTCGAGCGCGCCTACGGCCACAAAGGCGTCCGCATCATCGGGGTTTCGCAAAACCCTCCGCAGGAGACCTCGGCCTTCACCAAAGAATTTGGCGTAACCTTCCCCGTGCTGCTCGACGGCCCCGCCAGGTATCCCGCGTCGAACGCTTACGGGTTGACCAATGTTCCCAGCATCTTCTGGATTGCGCAGGATGGCGAAATCGAAGTTTCCAGCGTGGGCTGGGTGAAAGCGCAGTTCGAAGAGATCAACCGAAAAATTGCGGAGGCGCGAAACCTTCCCCCCGCATCCGTGTTTACACCCGGAGAAGACGTGCGGGATTTCCGCGCCGGTTGAGGCTCGAAAAACTGATCCCGCGGTCCGCGGGAAAGAAAGAAAAAAGGAAAGAACAAAAATAAGAAGGACGAGCGCAGCAATTAAGACAGACCATCGCGGCACTCGCTAAGCTCTATCACGATTCCCACCCTCACGCTGAACGATCAGCAATCGCGATCGATGAGTTTCTTCTATGCGTAGAACCCGCAGAAGTGGTCTCCCGTCGTTAGGTGCAATTTGCGCGCTCTTAGCCCTTCTGACCGGTTGCGGCTCCGGCTCCGGTTCCGGCTCTGAGACCACCACTACACCACCGCCGTCCAGCCAGTTCACGCATGTCTATGTGGTTTTTCCCCCGGCAACCGGAGAGGACAATACGCACTTCATGAATACGGTGATGACCCAGCCCGCCATCGAGGGCGTGACCGTCCCTAACAATTGGAACCAGGCGGAAACCAGTACCCCCGGCCCGGGAACGTGCAGTCCGGTTGGCACCGATGTCTGCCAGCTCGACGCTTTTGGTTGGACCCACACCTACGACTGGACGGCCATCGATAATGCCAACGGTCAATGGTTCGCGGCCCAATCGGGAACAAAAAAAGTCAACATACTGCTCTTCGGGATCAGCGACGCCTCCACTCTCTGCCTGATCACCAACAGCTGCATCAACTCGATTACTCCCGATTACGTAACCACTTCCAGTTGGGCGGCCCACACCGCTTCGGGCCCCCAAGATTTCATCAACGGCAACAAGGATGGGTGCACCCACTATATCGGCTTGATCACCACATCCATGACCCGCGATCAGAACGGCCTGGTCACCGTCACCGAACCCTACCACGGATACTCCGATGGCGATACCATCTGGGTCGGCGGGACCACCCCAGCCAACTACAATATTGCTCAGGAACCTGTCACCAATGTGCAGGTGGCCTCAGACCTTCTCACCATCACGGCCACCAACAGTTTCCCTACCGGGATGCAGGTCACTTTTGAGAACTTGGGACAGGCAACCTTTCTAAACGGGCAGACGGTTACGATTGCCGCTTCCTCGCCCACCCAGCTCACGGCGACTTTTGACCATGCGGATTATGGTCCCACGGCAGAAACCGTGGGCACCGCCAATCCTCTGGGAGTCCAGGTGCAGAACGCCACTGCCAACACCTTCCAATACCAAACTGCAATTCTCACCGCGGGTAGCGCCAGCGTTCCGGGCACGATCCTCAGCGTTCAACAATCGTGGCCTGTTCCCTATGAAACTCCTTATAAGACGGCGCTGGAATCGTTCATCGCGGCGGCCATCCTTCACTTCAATGCCTCGCCCAATCTTTCGCAGATCGCCTACATGCGGGTCGGCCGTTCCGCAGGCGGAGAAGCATATCCCTACTGCACCAACGACCTGCAAGAGCTGCCCGCGCCCAACACCTATACCAAGAGCGGATGGTTGCAGTACTACACCGACATCGACGATTTCGTGCAGGCCCAGAAGCCCAAGATGCAAATACTCGATCCCCTCAACGAAGCCGGAACGCCCTTGGATCCTTCCTATGGCACCGCCGAGGCGGCGATTGCCGTAGCCCACTCCAACGCATCCGGCATGGTCAACGGGTTTGGCAGCGAGGGACTGCAAGCCAGCGACATCGCCAACTACGATGCCACCCCCCAAGGCTACTGTAGCTCCGATTGGTGCGGAACCTTCAATACCTACTACCAAACTGGAATCCCCCTCGAACTTCAGCAAGCCGATCTTTCGGCTCCCATCGCCATCGCCGGTACGCAGAGCGCGACCGGCGATCTCAGACCTTTGCTTCCATTCGCCGTCGAGCGCCACATGACCATCCTCGAGCTTTACCAGTTTGACGCTCTGCTCGCCTATGATCCGAATTATTGCGTGCTGACCGTGCCCGATACCGGAGTGTGTACCACGGGCAGCGTTTCCATTCCCCTGGTCGTCCTCCCGCCCGGGGACCAGTATCCTTATTTCCAGGCGGTGGGGCAGCCCGGACAGACCGGCGCCACGGGTAATGGATCTTACGCCACCACCATCAACAACACCGAAGGAGCGCATTAGCCGCTGCATCGCCTTGCCTGAAAGTTCCGGGAGTGAACTGAACTCCGGTGCCCTTAACTCCCCAATTGCTTTGCAACGAAGTTCCCATTTCTCCGTTACAATTCCTTCAGTTCCTAAGAACAGACATTCTTGGCCATACGCATTTTCCCGCGCTCATGCGCCGCTTCGCCGGGGGAGAAGACCGATCTATGCAAGCAATCGCAAGCAGAAGTGTTGTTCTCGGCGGGATTGCGCTTCTGAGCCTGCTGCTGGGGGCGACGGGAAGCGCAGTTCCGGCGCCGGCTGGCGCCAAGCGCGAGGCGGTTTCGGTGCGTCTGCCGGGTGCGGCATTTGCCGCCATGGAAACCATCAACCCCGAGCACATCCGCTGGCACGTGCGCTTTCTCTCGCATGATCTGCTCGAAGGCCGCGGCACCGGCCAGCGCGGCGGCGAAATCGCCGCCGAATATATCGCAACCCAGTTTGCCGAGTATGGATTGAAACCCGCCGGCGACAACGGAACCTACTTCCAGAAGGTGCCTCTGGTCGGCATCACCACCATGCCGCAAACTACGTTTTCCCTGCTGCCCAGGCATGGTACGCCCATGAATCTCAAGCCGCTCGACCAATATGTCGCTTCCGATCAAACCCAGCAGCCCCAGTCCGATGTGGACGCCGATATTGTCTATGTGGGCTACGGCATCGTAGCTCCGGAATATAACTGGGACGATTACAAAGGCGTGGACGTGCGCGGCAAAGTACTGCTCATGCTGGTCAACGAGCCCCCCTCCGACGATCCCGCATTTTTTAAAGGCAACGCCCTCACCTATTACGGGCGTTGGACTTACAAATACGAAGAAGCGGTCCGCCAAGGCGCGGTCGGCGTGATTCTCATTCACAAGGAAGATATGGCGAGCTATCCCTGGGAAGTCGTTCGCAACTCGAACTCAGGCGAGAAGTCGTACCTCAAGCTCGAAGGTCCGGCGCTGAAAGTTGCTTCCTGGATACAGCTTGATGTCGCCAGGAAGCTGGCCGCTGCTTCGGGCATGGATCTCGACCGGATGATGGCCGATGCGCGCTCCCGCGCCTTTCATCCCGTGGATTTGCAAGCCAGGTTGAAAGCCCACATGGTCAGCAACGTGCGCCACTTCGAATCGAACAACGTGGTGGCCATGCTGCCCGGCTCTGACCGCAGGTTGCACGATGAAGCGGTCATGTTTACCGCGCACTACGATCACCTCGGCATTCGTCCCGGTATGCCCGGCGATAATATTTACAACGGCGCCGTCGACAACGCCACCGGCTGCGGCATTCTCCTCGAACTGGCGCGCGCCTTCAGCGTGGCCAAAGACCGGCCGGCCCGCTCCGTGATCTTTGCCTCAGTCACCGCCGAGGAGCAGGGACTGCTCGGCTCCGAGTATCTGGGCAAGCATCCGCCTGTGCCCGCGGGAAAGATCGCGCTCGATTTGAACTTCGACGCCGTCCCCCCGATCGGCGCTCCCGAAGAAGTTGAAGTTTCCGGGGCGGAGCGCACAACTTTTTATCCCTGGGTGCAGGCTACCGCCAAGGAATTCCGCCTGGCTATCCGTCCCGATGCCCACCCCGAGGCCGGCCACTTCTACCGCTCCGACCATTTCAGTCTGGCGCGCGTGGGCATTCCATCGTTCTCCATCAACGAAGGTGTCTTGTTCAAAGGTCACGACGAGGCCTGGGGACTCGAGCAGGATCAAGAATACGTCGAGAAGCACTATCACCAGCCCAGCGACGAATACCATCCCGAGATGGATTTCACCGGCGATTCGGCCATGGCTCGATTCGGTTTCGCCCTGGGCTGGGAAGCGGCCAGTCTCACGCACCTCATCGGCTGGCAAAAGGGCGATGAGTTCGAGGCGGCGCGGATCAAGAGCCAGTAGTGAGCAGCCGCGCCGAATCCCGTGCCGGCCTCCATCCCACGGCCGCGGCGCAGACCTTCTCCGCCCCCAAACCCGCCGATCGTGGCCAGCGGTACGCCACATAACCTCCGTAACTTTAGCCCCCGCTCCGCCCATGCTAGCCTCGATATGTACGTGTGTAATCAGTGACTTCCAACAATCCCTGGTCATTTACGATGCCTCGACTTCCCATTTTCCGCTTAGGCAAGGAACCGGAGAAACCGGCGCTGCCCGCGATGATCGCGGCCGCGCCCTCGATTTCTCTCGAAGGGCTCGCATTCGGCGTCGACAACCTGCGCCACGATGTGGCTCTGAGCCCGCGCTTTGTCGAAGCGGCTCGGGCGCAAGTGATGCGCTTAATCGTGCGCCATGGCGAGTTGGAAGGACTCCTGGCGGCCGAAGCCCCCTTGCAAACCCGGGGACCATCGTGGATGAGAACTGCGGTCGCGGCCGAAGTCCCTCGCAACAAAGTTGAAAAATCCGACTGGAAGCTGCTGCTCACCGAACTGCATTTGTCGGCGCTGAATCGCGCCAAAAAAGAAGAAAAGATTTCCATCGACCTGCTGGCGCGGCTCGCCGTCACCAAGTTTCTGCGCGCCGAGATGAACCAGCAGTTCGCCCTGGTGCTCGAGCGCTGCCGCGTCCTGCTCAAGACTTACGAAGACATGCGGCAGGGCAAAGCGGTCGAGTACCGCGACCGCGTGGCCGCCTTCCAGGTGCGCAAGAAAATCATCCTGCGCAAGACCGGGCAGGATCTGTTTGAGACCGTGCGCGAAATCGAGAAAGAAACGCTGGCCCGTACCCGGCGCTCATTTTTCGGCGAGGCCAAAATTGGCGAGGCCAAAGCCGGCGAGACCAAGACTGGCGAGACCAAGACTGGCCAGGCCAAGCCTGGCGACCCCAGCGCCGGCCTCGGCAGCTACGGCCTGTTCGTCAACCGCCTGGCGTTTTCCGAGGATGGCCGCGACGACTACCTGTGCGCCGAACATTACGTGATGCTGGGCAACTGGGATCGTGATCCCGACCGCTACGGCCGCCTGCAAGACATGGTCTGGGGTTTTCTGCGTTCCCTCTACGGCGAAGAGACTACAAGCGAGACCATCGACGCTTGGCTGTGCGCTCCCGAGAATGCCCGCGCCCTCGTCGGCACCGGCACTCCCGACGATTCTACTGCCGAAGGCGCAGCCCAGCAGGAGCGCCTCGCCCGGTGGGTACGTCTGCTCGAAGACGAGCAGGTGATGGAGTGCGTCATCGCCTCATACCATACCGTGCCGCTGCTCGGCGAATATGCCCCGCGTATCAATCCCCAACAGTTGAAGAATGCGCTCATCTCGCGCCCCGAATGCGATCGCGTCGAGCGCATGATTCAGGAGCACGGCAAGCTCTCCCCGGCCAGTCTGTACGCCGCCGTGGCCAGGTCCGCGGCTTGCCGCGGCACCGAGCGCGCCAAATTGGCGGCGCGCTTTCTGCAGGACTTCTCTCAATATCACCGCGATCTTCGCCGGCTGGAAGCTCTCAATGCGGCCCTCGACTCGGTGAACCTGGTCAGCACCGAGAAGCTGCGCCAGCTTTCCCGCATGAACGGCACGCTCTACGAATTTCTTCTGCCCGAGGAGCAGCAGCAGCAGCCCGAAGAAGACCGAGTATTGCGCCATGTGGTGCTCAAGGCCGACGTGCGCGACTCCACCCGCCTCACCCGCACCTTGATGGAAAAAGGTCTCAATCCCGCTTCCTACTTCAGCCTGAATTTTTACGATCCGGTGAACAAGCTGCTGGGCAAGTATGGAGCGCAAAAAGTTTTTCTCGAAGGCGATGCCATCATCCTCGCCATCCTCGAGCGCGAAGGTGAACCCGGTTTGGCGGTGAGCCGGGCCTGCGTGCTGGCCCGCGAGATCATCGAGATCGTGCGCGGCTACAACCAGTTGATGCAGCGCTCCGCCATGCCCGAGCTGGAACTGGGCGTGGGCATCACCCTTCAGGAATCCGCGCCCCTCTATCTCATGGATGGCGAGCACCGGATCATGATTTCCGAGGCGCTCAACCAGAGCGACCGCCTTTCTTCCTGCAACAAGCGCGCTCGCAAGGTCATGGAACCCCAGGCCGGCCCGTTCCACGTTTATGTGTTCGAGACCGCGGGCGCGCACGCGCCCAGCTCCGAAGAATCCATCGTCAGCTACAACCTGGGCGGCATCCGCATGAACGAAGCCGCCTTCCGCAAGCTGGAGCAGGAGATTTCCCTGGTGCCCCTGACCGTAAAACTCCCGCCCACCATGGCGTCGGATAAAGCCGAATACCGCCTCTCCAGCGGCACCGTCCCGGTTGACCGCGACATCTTCCGCAAGATCGTGGTGCGCGAAAGCCGCGTGCCGCAAATCAATGTCGAGGACTTCTCCGTCCGGGGCTGGACCGACCGCACCTACTACGAAGTCTGCACCGACCCCGCAATCTACGCCGCCCTGGAAAAAAAGAAAAGCGCCAAAGCCTAAGAAAAAAGACCGACCTATCCCAGTTCGCCTTCGATAAGGGCAAAAGCCGCATCCAGCGAAGCCACATTTCCACAGCCCTCCTGTGACATCTGACCTTGTGTCCGGATCGAACTTGCACGATCATGGTAGAGGCCGTGACGGTCCGGTGAGCCCGTGTCGCCGCGCCTCTAAGTCCTTTGTTTCCCGGATTTTAGTATCTAAGTCTTTTAGGCTCCGGATTTTGCGGGGAATTTCTTGCTAACCTGAACATTCCACTAGACCCCAGGGGAGGGGGGAGGTGGGTATCCGAATGATTGCATCCGAGCTGCACCCGCCGAAAAGCCCTGCTCCATGACCGCCGTCAGAATTATTTTCCGCGAGAAATCCACACCCCGCCCGCCGGAGATCCGCGGCCGGATCGCAGAATGCCGTCGCGGATTCGACAACCGTAAGCGCCAGCCACGGGAACGCTTAGGGTACGATGGAACGCTGGCTGGAGAGGCTTCATGAATAAGAAGTTGCAGAACGTTTTTCCCTGCGCCCTGATGCTCGCCGTTATCCCTTTTGCCTTACCAGCGGGCGCACAAGAGCCCGCCCCGGCGCCAAAGACGGTGGCGCCCAGGGCGGAAGATCCCGCGCCCGATGCGGCGGGCAAACAATATTCCGGGATGTACTCCTTTTTGAAGGACGGAGAGTTTGTGCAGGTCACGGTGGAAGACGCGGGCATGGTGACGGGATTCATCTCGCGCTACGGAGAAGCGGCAACCGACCCGGGAGCGTTCGTCGATCAGTTCTTCCGCACCGCCAAGCTGGAGGGCAACCAGTTAAGCTTCACCACCGAGACCGTGCACGGCGTCTGGTTCGAATTCAAGGGCGCCGTGCAACGGGGCGAGGGCAAAAATCCCGGGGACGAAGCGTACTACGTGCTGAAAGGAACGCTTACCGACAACACCAGCGATGCGCAGAGAAAAGTTACAACCCGTTCGCGCGCAGTAGTGTTGAAAAGGTTTCCGGAGAATTAGTACCGAGTCGCGAGTACCTGGTACCGAGAAAAGAATCCGGGCTTGCGGCAATTCCTGTATCGAATGTGGTTCGACTCGCTACTAGGTACTCGGTACTGGATTACTGACCGGCGCGGGCGGGAGTGACGATGAGGTGCCCGGGAGCCTTCTTCTTGCTATCGGACTTTTCCTGAGCGTAGACCAGATCGAGTCCGCCGTCGGCGGTGGGAGCAGCCTCGGCCAACGCCGCCGCCAGCGCCCGGAACGAGCGGCTGACTTCCTGATTTTCCTGCAAAACCACGGGCGTGCCGTGATCGATGGCGGGCGAGATCGCCTGAAACGCATTGGGAACTTTCCACAACACTTTGCAGCGCGTGGCATGTTCGATGTCTTCGTCGGTGAAGCCGGGAATTTTCTTGTAGCGATTCAGAACCAGGCGCAGCCGGTTGCGCCCCGCGCCCTCTTCGAGAAAGGTGTGAATGCGGCCCGCGCTCCACAGCGAAACCACGTCGGTTTGCGCGACCATCAGGACGGCGTTCGAGAGATCGGAGAGCAGGCGTGTGGTCACATCGAGGCGGCTGGAGGCGTCGACCACAACGTAGCGATAGTGATTCACCAGCAAGTCGAACAGTCGCGCCAACTCGGCCGGAGTCGGGATGGACTGATAGGGCTGCTGCGGACCGGCGAGTAGATGCAAGCCGTCGCTGCAAGTGGTCATCAAGCCATCGAGCAGGGAAACGTCAAGGCGATGCAGGTTCTCAAGCGCATCGGGAACTCCGAAACTGGGGCGCAAGTTGAGATGGAGCTGGGCGTTGCCGATGGGCGCAAAGTCCACCAGAACAACGTCGCCGTGAGATTGCTGCAGGGCGACCGCGGTGTTGACCGCGGCGGTGGTGGCGCCCGCGCCGCCCTTGGCGCTGAGAAATGTAAACACGCGGGCTTTGCCCGCGCCCCCGCGAGTGCGGGTGCGGTTGGAACTGAAACGCGTCAGGGCTTCGAGCAGAGCCTCGGAACCGGCGCCATCATCCAGGTATTCCCCGGCTCCGGCGCGCATGCTGGCCACGATGGTTGCGGGCTGCTCCATGCTGCCGTTGGCAAAGATGGCGAGTTGCAGGGTGTTGGCTTGAATCAGTTCGATGGCTTTGATGGCGGGCTGAGGATTCTGGGCGGAGATATCGATGACCACGACCTCGGCGCGCAAATCCTGAATCTGGCGCAGGATGGAATCGGTGGGTCCGGCGGGAAAGCCAACATTGGAGAACACGACCCGCGCCAGGCGCGTAGCCTCCAGACGGCTCTGCAGTTCCGATAAGTGTTCCGGGTCCTCGCTGAGGAGGGCTACGGCGATCCCATGCATGGCGCGGTTCTCGCTGATTTCTCTTGGTGTTTGCATGTTAAAAAGAGAAAGTACCCTTCGCCAAGTGACCTAAGTAACCGCTTGAGAACGTTCGTACACAGAATTCGCGCGAAAAGGGAAGAGCAGCGGTGTGCAAGTCGGAAAATGCAAACGAAAGGCGCACAGCAAAAACACTCCCGGGCGAATCCGCACCAGTGACCGCCATTCTAAGCTAAGTCGGGGAGATTGAAAAGGACTGTGAAGCGCTGAAAGAACCTAAAGTTCGCGGGCGCTCAGCCCTGGGCGGGAATCTTCCCGTGATCGGAGTTTGCCCAAGCGATGCTCCGCAATCGGGAAGGTTTCGGGAAGGCCAAGCGCCTGACTTCTCAGCTTGAATTGTCCGGGCTAGTCGGCGGCAACGCGTGTGCTGCTGGGTGCGGGCGCGGCCGGACGGTCCACTTGGCTGGGGCTGTGCAGGGCCGAAATGCGGCGGAAGTCGGCGGAACCGTCCTCGGCTTCGGGAAGATATTCGTAACCCTTCAGGCAGACGGCCACACCGATCTTGGTTTCGGTGGGCTGGGTTTCGGCGATCTTGCCTTCGGTGATCTGGGCTTCAGTCGATATCGTTCCGGCCGCAGGCGAGGCGGCGGGCTTCCAGTTGCGGTCGGTAGGCTTGACGATGCGAAGCACGCGGCCACGGCAACGGACGCGCATGTTCTCGCCGAGCGTAATCTCGGAGGGCATTTTTAGCGTGAGTTCGACCTCCGCGCCTTCGCTGAGCGCCATGTCGGTGAACAGGAACGCTCCGCGGGAACTGAGGTCTTGAGTGAAGCCAAGTCCTTCGGCGGAACTGGAAACCTCACGCAGGCAAACGGGGAGGTTAAAAGCGAAGCGCTGTCCAATGCGGCGTTCAACACCAACCGAGGGAGTAGTCATGGTCGTGTCCCTTTCTTAGGGAATCGCCGGGGAGAGAGCAAGTGCAACTGTAACGCAATCGGGACGGTCTGGGAAGTCAAAAGTTGATGGGAGTGTGAAGCATGGAACGGCGCGGCGCGGCAGGAGTTATGGATTTGCTGGTTGTCGAGAATTGCACCAATCCTGCTGCATCTGTGGAAAACGGCTTTGCCGACCGATGCGGACAAATGCTCGGAGAACATACCAGCACAACATGCAAGTTATAGTAATCCAGAAGGCGGCGAGCATCATCGAAAGAAACGAACGTGTCTGACTCGAGAATCCCAATCCAAGAAATACCGGCGCTGAGCGGAGTGGAAGCCGACTCCGGGCGGGGAGGGCGCTGGCAAGTGGCGTTGCGGGCGCTGCGCCACCGCAATTTCCAACTCTTCTTCAGCGGCCAACTGATTTCCCTGATCGGGACGTGGATGCAGAGCGTGGCGCAGTCCTGGCTCGTGTATCGGCTGACCGGTTCGGCGTTGTTGCTGGGGGCGGTGGGATTCGCCAGCCAGATCCCGGTGTTTTTGTTTGCGCCGCTGGGCGGCATCGCGGCCGATCGCATCAACCGCCGCTACATCGTGATCGCAACCCAGGTAGCATCCATGCTGCTTGCGTTTATTCTGGCGGCGCTCACGTTGTGGCACAGGGTACAGGTGTGGCAGGTGTTTGTGCTGGCGGCGCTGCTGGGCGTGGTGAATGCATTTGATATTCCCGGACGGCAATCGTTTCTGGTGGAGATGGTGGGCAGGGACGATTTGATGAATGCGATTGCGCTGAACTCCTCGATGTTCAATGGCGCACGCGTGATCGGCCCGGCGATCGCCGGGATTCTGGTGGCGAAGGTGGGCGAAGGCTGGTGTTTCTTTGCCAACGCGGTGAGCTATATCGCGGTGATCATCGGGTTGCTGATGATGAAGGTGCAGGCTCCGCTGCGCGCTGCGATGGCCTCGCCGCTGGAACACATGATGGAGGGGTTCCGGTTCGTCAACCAGACCGCGCCGATCAGGGCGCTGCTGCTGCTGCTGGGGCTGGTTAGCCTGGTGGGAATGCCCTACGTGGTGCTGATGCCGATTTTTGCCGACCAGATTTTGCACGGCGGGGCACAGGGGTTGGGCATCCTGATGGGCGCCACCGGCGTGGGCGCGCTGCTAGGGGCGCTGACCCTGGCGTTTCGCGAAGGAGTGAAAGGGCTTGGCCGCTGGGTGGCATGGTGCTGCGCCGGCTTTGGCGCCAGTCTGGTGATATTTGCGTTGTCGCGCACGTTCTGGGTGTCGGTGATTCTGCTGCTGCCGGTCGGGTACACCATGATGCTGCAGATGGCGTGCTCGAACACGCTGATTCAGGTGATGGTGCCGGACGAGCTGCGCGGGCGGGTGATGGCCGTGTACTCGATGATGTTCATGGGCATGGCGCCGATTGGAGCGCTGTTCGGCGGGGCGCTGGCCGATCATTTCGGCGCGCCACTCACCGTGGCAGCGGGCGGGCTGGCGTCGTTGCTGGGCGCGGGCTGGTTCGCCCTGCATCTGCCGAAGATTCGAGTGGAAGCGCGGCGCTTGATCGTAGCTCAGGCCGTGGCCGGCGGCGAGCCCTCAGAGGGGACGACGCAAGCGGTGGTGGAATCAGGACGGCTCGGGAAATAAATGGTGGAGCTTCCTAGTCACAGGCTTGAGGCGGCAGGCCAGTGATGCGAATTCCGGCGTGGCCTTTGTGGCGAATGTTCAGGCCGATGAGCAGGGCTGTGATTTGCTCGAGGATGCGGGCGTTCTCCAGTTTGCCGCCGTCGATCGCGCGAACGCCTGGAATCTTAGCGGCGAGAGCGCGCGCGAGTTGAGCTGCGTTGGGATCGTCGCTGCAGACGATGACATCGCAGTCGAGAGTTTCGTCTCCATTCAAGAGTTCAGCCGATAAATTATGAAAGGCCGCCGCCACGCCCACTCCTTTGGGGACGAGTTCAGCGGCTTGCTGCGCCGCGGAGCCCTGCCAGACGCCGAGGGTGCGCGAGGCGCGGCCGCCGACTCCGGCAGCCAGCGCGACGGTGGCGTCGATGAGAACGCTGCCGGGGCGAAGGACCGGCTTGAGTTGCTTGAGCAGCGTGGCCTGGCCTTCAAACGGGACGGTGAGAACGAGAATGTCGGCGAGAGCGCAGGCGGCGGAATTTTCCATGCCGGAGATGCGGGCCCAGCTGCCAGCTTTTTTCTGGATCGCGCCGGCGGCCTGTTGGGCGCGCTCAGCCTCGCGCGATCCAAGGATGATGGTTTCTCCGGCGCGCGCCCAACGCAGCGCGAGGCCCATGCCTGCCGGGCCGGTGCCTCCCAGAATTGCGATGGGACGCGAATCAGCGCCGCTCATGCTTTCTTCCTGGTGCGAGCCTCCTCAAGCAAATTCCGTTCTCAGGCAAACTCGGACTCCAGCGCTTCTTCCGTGGTCATCTGTTCCAGCGGCAGCTTGATTTTGATGCGCGTGTACGTTGTGTTGCGTTCGGCGGGGATGCGGCCGGTTTCGAGAATCAGAGACTGAAAATCCTCCGGACTGGTGTATTGGCCGGCCGTGGCTCCAGCTTCGCGCGAGATATTTTCTTCCATGAGCGTGCCGCCGTAATCGTTGGCGCCGGCGCGCAGGCAGAGTTGCGAAAGGCGGCGGTTCAACTTTACCCAGGAAACCTGAATATTGTGGATGGAGCCGGCAAGCAAAAGGCGGGCCAGAGCGTGCACTTTCAGATGCTCGGCCAGCGTGGGCCCGCTGCGAGCCAGGCCTTGATGAAACAGAAGCGTGTTCTGATGCACGAAGCCGAGCGGCACGAATTCGGTGAAGCCTCCGGTTTCATCCTGGAGCTCGCGCAAGAGATACATCTGGCGAACCCAGTGTTCGGGGGTTTCGGCGTGTCCATACATCATGGTCGAGGTGGAGCGGATGCCCGAGCGGTGCGCGGTGCGAATGACTTCGATCCACTGCGCGGTAGAAAGTTTGTTGGCCGAAAGAATGTGGCGAATCTCGTCATCGAGAATTTCGGCGGCGGTGCCGGGCAGCGTGCCCAGGCCGTTATCGCGCAGCATGGAAAGATAGCTGGCGAGCTTCATGCCAGTGAGTTCGACGCCGTAGACGATTTCCATCGGCGAAAAGGCGTGGATGTGCATGCCGGGCACGGCGTCCTTCACCGCGCGCAGGATGTCGCGATAGTAAAACGGGGGCAGGCCGTGGGGCAGCCCGCCCTGAATGCAGACTTCGGTGGCGCCGAGTTGCCAGGCTTCGATGGCTTTTTGTGCGACTTGACCGGGATCGAGGAAGTAGGTATCGGACTCGCGCGGGCCACGGCTGAAGGCGCAGAACTTGCATCCCACAAAACAGATGTTGGTGAAGTTGATGTTGCGATTCACCACGTAGGTGACGAGGTTACCGCAGAGTTCAGAGCGCAGAAGGTTGGCGGCGCAGAGCAGGCCGAGCAGGTCATCGCCTTCGGCGTGGGCCAGTGCGTAGGCGGCTTGCAGCGGGATAGCATTGCCATTTTGAGTTTCGAGAATTCTTTCCAGGGATGAGCGCAGGGCGGGCGTGACTCGGGGCGCAACCTCAAACCAGTCGAGAGAAGAGAAGTCTTCCAGTTCCGAGATTGAGAGTTCGCGGGGCACGAGTTTCTTCAGACCTGCTGCTATTCCAAATTACTCCTAGAGGCGGGCGTTTGGCGAGAGCCTAGCGGAAAAGGTCGTTGGCCGCCGGGCGAAGCAGGTCGCGAATGCGGCCGCGGTCCGGCTCGTAGGGGAATCCGCGAACGACGCAGGCCGGGGTGCGATTGAGCTTGCCGCAAACCAACGCGGCGGCGGCGGCGAGTTCATCGGCGAGGGCTTCAAGGCTGGCGTGCAAAATGTAGCCGTGCGGATCGCGGCGGCCGCGGTCGTCGCGCAGCGGCTGCATCCCGGCAATGCCGATGCAGAAATCGACCAGGCCTTCGCGCCACGGACGGCCGAATGTGTCGGTGATGAGAACAGGGATGGCGAGCGTGGTGCGTTGCTTGAGCTCGCGATGAAGCCTTCGAGCGGAGCGGTCGGGATCGGCGGGCAGGAGCAGGGCGTGGCGGCCGCCATCGACGTTGGAGACGTCCACGGCGCTGTTGGCACAGATAAAACCATGATGCGTCTCGGTAATCAGCACTCCGTTCTTGCGGCGAATCACGGAGCGGCTCTGGCGCAGGGCAAGCTCGATGACGCGCGCGTCGAGGTTGTATTTTTTTGCCCAGGAGATGGCGTTGGCGGAGGGCTTGATGATTGCGAGATCGACGATGCGTCCCTCCGCTTTGGAGACGATCTTGTGTTTGATGACGAGAATATCGCCAGGCTGGAATGCGAAGTTCCGTTGGCGTAGCGCTTGCAGAAGTTTGCTGGCGATCGAATCACCGGGTTTGATTTCGCCGGCGAGGGGAATCGGAATCAGGCGGATTGCAGTCTGCCGTCGGTGCAGAGCTGGCTGCCAGCGGCGCGCCGCGGTTGATTTTTTTGCGTCGCCGCGAGCCTCGGTCACAAACTCTCCGTCCCTGTAGCAGGCAAACGATCGTCGAGCGCCCACCGGCGAAGCAGGCTCTGGGTGCGGGTTTCACCGGGATGCGTGAGCACTTGCTGCAAATCTTCGGGGTTGTCAACGTCGACGGCGATGCCGGGAAGATGCAATACCTGGCAAGGTTTTCCGGTGGCCCGGGCCGCGGCGAGATGCGGTTTGAAGCTGTCATTGCCAAAGCGCAAGGGGAACAGGTTCGCAGGGCGGCGGAAGGCGGCGTTGGTTCCACGACCGTCGGCGGCTGGGGCCAGCACAGAACCTTCGTGGGGAGCGTGCGCGAGAATCTGGTCCAGTTCGCCGGCTTGAATGAGCGGAATGTCGGCAGGGATCACCAGAGTGCTGTCGATGCCGCGCGATACGCAGAGGTGTGTGGCCACCTCGATGGCACCGGTTTCGCCGGGGTTGGCGGGGTCGGGAATGACTTCAAAATCGTATTGCCGGGCGAGTTCGATGGCGAAGCCGTCGCTGGTGACGAGCGCACAGGCGGGACGGCGCGGCCAGGCGGCTACGCTGGCGACCACGTCATGGAGCATGGCTTGGGCCAATTCGGTGCGCGCAGGCTGATCCAGCAGTGCGGCCAGGCGCTGCTTGGCCGCCGACAGATTTTTTACCGGGATGAGAATCACGGCTGGTCGACGGCAGCGCGGGGCGCGGGTTTGTCGGAAACAGGTTTGTCGGAAAGCAGTCCGCGTATGGTGAACGAGAGGGCGGTTCGCGCCAGAGCGGCGCGGTCTTCGGGGGAGCGCATAATGGTTTGCGCGCACTGCACCCGCAAACCTCCTTTGCGAAGCGCTTCGGCATCGCGGGCGTCGCGGGAGTCGCAAATGAGGAGATCGAGAAAATCTTCGTAAGCCTTGGCCACGCCGGCGATCGAGCAAGGCAGTCCCTGCGCGGTCATGAGAATGCCCGCGGGTCCGGCGACGGGGGCGTTTGCGACGATCGGACTGACGGCGGCAATTGTGCCGGGCGCGCGGCGCAGCGCATCGCGGATTTCGGGCACGGAAAGAATCGGGCCGATGCTGGTGATGGGATTGCTGGGGGCGATCAGCACGGCATCAGCGGAGAGGATGGCTTCGATGACTCCCGGAGCGGGCTCGGCATCGGATGCGCCCGCGAAGCGCACCGATTTTACCGGATCCTGATACCAGCGCTGCACGAAATACTCCTCGAAACTCAACTCGCCGGAAGGCGTATCCACGCGGGTCTCGACGCGGGAATCGCTCATGGGAAGAATGTGGGCTTTTACGCCCAACTTGTCGGAGATGGTCGTGGTGGCTTCGGAAAGGGTTTTGCCCTCTGCCAGCAGGCGCGAGCGCAGCAGGTGCATGGCCAGGTCGCGGTCGCCGGTGTGAAACCACGTAGGCTCGCCGAGTTGCCCCATGGCTTGCAGGCAAAGAAAAGTGTCGCCCTTGACGCCCCAGCCGCGCTCGCGGCTGAGCAGGCCGGAAAGAACGTAGGTGATGGAATCTATGTCGGGAGAAACGTAGAGTCCCCACCACAGCAAGTCGTCACCAGTATTGACGATGAGAGTGATTTCTTCGGGCGGAATGACCTGGCGCAAGCCATCGATGAACTTGGCGCCTCCGGTGCCACCGGTGAGCACACAGATCATGCGGCCCTCGTTTTTCTGGCGAGGCCTTCATGGTCGCCAGCGGCTTGAAGTTTTTGGGCAAGCAGTCCGGGTCTCGACATGGACGCGGGCAGAAATTCAGGATAGACCGGCAAGCGCTGGCGCAACTCGAATCCTTTGCTTTCAGTACGCAGGCGGAGTTGTTCCAGATGCGGCCACGGCTTTTCCGGATTGATGTAGTCAGGGGTCAGCGGCGAGATTCCTCCCCAATCGTTGATACCGGCCTCCAACAACTCCTCATAATACGGTGCATTGAGATTGGGAGGGGCCTGAATATTGACGTTGGGCATTAGCAAGCGGGTTACTGCCACGGTGCGGAGCATCTCGCCCTGGCTGGGCTCGGGCACGCGAGCCATAGGGATGGTGGGCTTGGCGCGGAAATTCTGGACAATGACTTCTTGAATATGGCGGTAACGGTCGTGCAATTCGCGGATGGCAAGCAGGGTATCAACGCGGTCTTCGAGGGTTTCGCCGATGCCGATTAATAATCCCGTGGTGAAGGGAACCTGTTGCTTTCCCGCATCTTCAATTGTGCGCAGGCGCTTGGCCGGGAGTTTGTCGGGAGCATTATCGTGGGCCGCGCCGGGAGCGAGCAAGCCGGCGTTGGTGGTTTCGAGCATGAGGCCCATGCTGGGGGAGACCATGGCCAGGCGGGCGATCCATTCGGCGCTGAGCAGGCCTGGGTTCGGATGTGGAAGCAGGCCGGTCTCGCGCAGCACAAGTTCGCACATGGCTTCCAGATAGTGCAGCGTGGACTTGTAGCCCAAATGACGCAGTGTGTCGCGCATCTCGGGGAAGAGAAGTTCCGGCTTGTCGCCTAAACTGAAGAGAGCTTCGGTGCATCCCAGCTTTTCGCCGGCGCGGGCGACGGCTAGAACTTCTTCCGGGGTCATGGTGTGGGCTCCGGGCACCCCGGGATCGCGGCGGAAGGTGCAGTAACCACAGTAATCGCGGCAGAGATTGGTCAGCGGCAGAAAGACTTTCCGCGAGTAGGTGATGACGCCGGGCTTGAAGTTTTCTTTGGCGGCGCGAGCGGCGGCGAGCAGGGAAGGTAGATCGTCATCGTGGCAATGGATCAGGCGCAGGGCCAGGTCGCGCGAGATGGGCGAGTTGGGTTGCCGGCCAGCCAGTTCTCTGGCACACGATGAGCTGTGCTTTGGAGCGGCTTTGCGGATGGGAGTTAAAATCACGGTATTCGGTTCCGCAGGCGTGCGGATGCATGGAATCATACAACAGTCGCACCATCGCTTTGGGGATGTCGGCGCCGCATTCGATCACACCGAATTCATCTGACGCCCATATCTGGACGCAAACAAGCGAACTTGAGAAGGACGAGCAACGGGAGTCTGCGCGTCCAACAATACTGCCACAGATATGTCCGACAGAGAACCGGGCACGCGATCGTTGAAAACACGCCGATTCACTCATTCACCCTGGCAGACCGCTGGCGTGCTAATGTGAGCAGTCGCGGCAGGAAAATTCTACATACGACATGAGCCTGGGTCCGGCCGAATTCCGAAAAGCCATGGGATGCTTTGCCACGGGTGTGACCATTCTCACTCTCGATCTGGAGGGTGAAGTACACGGCATGACCGCCAACGCATTTGCCTCGGTCTCGCTTGATCCGATGCTCCTGCTGGTTTGCGTCGATCACAGCGCCCGCACCCATGCCCACCTGCATGCCAAGAAGCGCTTTGGCATCAACATTCTGGCCGAGGACCAACGGGTGATTTGCGAATACTATGCGCAGCCGGACCACACTCACGAGCACGCTGAAGAAGAAGCCGGGGCGCGTTTTGATCGCACGGCACAGGGAACTCCGATTTTGCACGGAGCGCTGGCGTACCTTGAGTGCAGGCTGCAGTCGGCTCAGCAAGCCGGCGACCACACCATCTTTATTGCGGAAGTGGAAGACGTGGTGGTGCGGCAGGGCGAGCCTCTGCTATTTTTACGAGGCAGGTATCACCAGATCGGGCAGGAAGTGACAGGCTGAATGAAAAGGCCCGGTGCCTTCTGAGGAGGTCGCCGGGCCGGAGGGACTCGCAGACGTTAGGTTCATACTCGCTTGACGGGCCTGTGGAGGACAAGGTCAGATGTCACAATCAGGTTGTGACGACGGTCACAGGCGAAGCGGCGTGGCCTTCTGATTCGGGATGCGTCACTTTTTCGTCCCACCGAACATCTAATATCGAGTGCGCAGCTCGCTGTGCGCGGGCAAGCATTTTTTGATCGGGGGCATGCATTCATGGCAGAAAAGATGATAAGAAGCGAGTCGGAATGGAAACAGAAACTTACGCCGGAACAGTATCACGTGACTCGCGAGGCAGGAACCGAGCCCGCCTTTACGGGCAAGTACTGGAAGACTAAGGACGCTGGGACCTATCACTGCGTTTGCTGCGGCGAGCCGCTGTTCGATTCCTCGACCAAATTCGATTCAGGAACGGGCTGGCCGAGTTTCTACCAGCCGGCGGACGAGGGCAAGGTCGAGGAGCACAAGGATTCCGGCTATGGGATGGTCAGGACGGAGGCGCGTTGTGCGAAGTGCGGCGCCCACCTGGGGCATGTTTTTGAGGATGGTCCCGCGCCCACCGGGCTGCGCTATTGCATGAATTCCGCCTCGTTGGATTTGAAGCCGAAGGAGAAAAAGTAAGGCCGCAAACATCCCGGAAAAGTAAGGGGCACGCAAGAGCGTGCCCCTTGTGCATGGGTGAGTTTTCGCGCAGCAGTTAAGCGCTGGCGGTTGCGGCCAAAGCTTTATTTGCTTCCGGCGCGGCCGGCTTCGGCGTCTCAGCTGGCTTCTGCTGGGCCTGCGCCTGGTTATGCTGTTTGTGATCGCTGCTCCGCACCTGGATGCCGCCCTTGAGCACGGCGCCGTCTTCCACGCTGATGCGTACGGTGGAAACATCTCCCGTGACCGAGCCTTCGCTGCGAATGTCCACGCGGTCGCTGCAGTCAATATTTCCGTTCACCTTGCCCATGACCACAACCTCGCGGGCGGTGATGTTCGCCTGCACGCTGCCGTTGCGCCCGATGGTGACGCGGTTTTCCGGCAGGCTGATCTTGCCTTCGATGCGGCCGTCAATGTAAAGCGCTTCCGCACCGCTGATTTCGCCCTTGATGACGAGCGTGCGGCCAATGGTGGCCTGCTCGATGGGCGCGCTGACGGTTTTGACTGGATTTGGGTTGGAGGCTGGCGAATTGGACTTCCCGCCGTAGGTGTACTCTGAGGACTGGAGCATGCGACCTTCCTTGGTTCCCGCGCGGCCCGCCCTAGTGTGGCGCCGATCCGTGCGGGCTGGTCTGGAATCTTGGGCCTCTGGTTGGCTGGCGTCCCGTCGGCCAAGCTCACTATGGCACAGAAGTAAGTGATCCTCCGAGATTACGGAAGAGGCTGTACGGTTGCGCGGGAAGGCTGGCCGTTAGTCGGCGGCTTGCAGAGACTGGCTGAGGTCTTCCCATTCCTTGACCAGGGCGGCGTGGGCCGCTTTGCGCTGCTCGAGTTCCTGGGACTGGCGCTGGCTCTCGCCGGCGTTGACGAAGTCCTGCAGAGCCGTCTCGCATTGCGCGATGACAGTCTCGGTACGGCCGATTTCGGCTTCCAGTTCATGGATGCGATCCTCTATCTTCTTGCGTTTGATTGGATTCAGGCGTTTCGCCTTGGCGGCGGGCAGCGTTCCGCTTGAAGCCAGGTTGCCGTTTGAAGGCGTCAGCGTAGCGGCTTCAGTGGCGCTCAATTGCCGGCGGATGGCCTCATTCTGCTTTGCGCTCCCACCCTGTTTGCGCCAGAGATAGTCTTCGTAATTGCCGGGGTAGACCTCAACCCCGCCATCGCCAATCTCGAAAACCCGCGTAGCCAGTTTGTCGATGAAGTAGCGGTCGTGCGACACGAAGACCACAGTTCCGGTGTATTCCATGAGTGCATTGAGCAAGACGTCTTTGGCGCGCAGGTCGAGGTGGTTAGTGGGTTCGTCGAGCAGGAGGAAATTTGCCGGATGAAGGAGCAGGCGCAGCAGGGCATAGCGCCCGCGCTCGCCGCCGGAAAGCACCCCGATCTTTTTGAACACATCGTCTTCGGAAAACAGAAAACAGCCGAGCAGGCTGCGCAGTTCGGTCTGTGTTGACCGCGGGGAAGCGTTGCCCAGGTCGTCGATCATGCGCGCCTCGGCATCGAGTTCCTTATACTGATCCTGCGCAAAGTGGTCGGCCTGCACGTTATGGCCGAGGCGGAACTCGCCGTGGGTTGTTCGTTCCGTGCCGGCCAGCAACTTGATTAATGTGGACTTGCCAGCTCCATTTACGCCGACCAACGCGACGCGGTCGCCGCGCTCAATCAGGAAATTGACATTGCGGAAGACCTCTTTTTCGCGGCCGTTCCCGCTCGCATCATTTTTGCGCGGGTAAGTTTTCGCCGCGCCCACAAACTCGGCCACGATCCGGCCGCTGGGCTTGGGCTGGGGGAAGGAAAAGTGAATGGTCCTCTCTTCCGGCGGAATCTCGATCCGCTCGATCTTTTCCAGCTCTTTGATGCGACTTTGCACCTGCTTGGCTTTAGTCGCCTGATAGCGAAAGCGGTTGATGAATACTTCCAACTGCTCGATGCGGTCGCGCTGGTTGCGGTAGGCGGCCTGCAACTGCTCGTTGCGCGCTGTTTTCTGGGTCAAGAACTTGTCATAGTTGCCGGTATAAAACCAGAACCGCTTATTCCAGATTTCCGCGATCTTGCTGACCACCACATCGAGAAAATAGCGGTCGTGCGAGATGAGCACCAAAGCATGCGGATAGTCGTGCAGATATTCTTCCAGCCAGTTGCGCGCTTCCAGGTCGAGATGGTTGGTGGGTTCGTCCAGCAGCAGCAGGTTGGGCTTCTGCAGCAGCAGCTTGGCCAGCGCCAGGCGCATCTGCCAGCCCCCGGAAAACTCATCCGTTTGCCGCTCCCAGTCTTCTTTTCGAAAACCCAACCCCATCAATACCCGGCCTACTTCGGCCTCGATCGAATAGCCGTCGCGGGTGCGGAACTCGTGCTCCAGGCTGTGGTAGCGGTCGGCCGCGTCGGCATACTCTGGGCTGGTATGGTCGAGTTCGGAGATGCGGTGGGTGAGCGTTTCCAGTTCGCGCTCCATAGCGTGCAGATCGCTGAACACCGCCATACATTCCGCAAATACGGTGCGGCCGGAAAGCGAGAGGCCATCCTGGGGGAGATATCCCGCGGTCGTTCCCTTGGCGACGATGAGCGATCCGTAGTCGAGGGTGTCCAAACCCGCGAGTACCTTCATCAGGGTGCTTTTGCCGGCGCCGTTGGCGCCCACCAGGCCGACGCGGTCGCGTGGCGTGATCAGCCAGTCGGTGTTTTCGAAAAGCAGTTTGTGGCCGAAGCGTTTTCCGGCGCCGGAAAGCTGAATCATGGGACTGAATTCATCGTCTCATAAAAAGTGAGTCCCGAATACTGTGTACCGAGAGCGATGAGTCAGGAGTGCGCTGCGGCGCGGCCGTTGCGGCCATGCGGATGTCTACCCCACAATTCGCCGTGGAAGTGGAGGCGTTCGAGAGCGTGATCGATCACGGCTTCCAGTTCGTGCGCGTATTTTACTTCGCGGCCTTTGGCTAGCCGTCGGCGAGCTTCTTCAGGGCTGAACCAGGTGGGATGGCGCAGCGGCTCATCGGGCCGGCGCAACTCGTGGACCTCCATCAGAAAAGCTTTCACCACAAACTCCTGCACCCCTCCCGGCTGCCAGAACACGCCCTTGGAGTGAATGTAGAGATGAAAGTGGCGAGGCTCGATGGTGCCCAGCGCTCCGGCTTCTTCGGCGGCCTCGCGTTCGGCAGCCTGGCTGTGCGAGAGGCGGGCCTCGGGCGATCCCTTGGGGAAGGTCCACTTGTTTCCGCCGTTGGTGTTCACCAGCAGAAATTCCACCACGCCACCCCGCTTGCGGTAGCAGATCGCGGCGACCTGCAACGGCAGCGATTTCGCAATGCGCGGCGAACTCATGGGGCGTCCTCCCGCCCTCCGAGGAAGATGCTACTTGGAGAATATTTCAACAGTATTAAAGTGCAGCAAAAATTGTGCAGGCGAGATGGTTACGAAAGGCTCCGTCACGGGTCGCGCCCGAAAAGACCCTGCGCCTGCATTCAAGGCGGACCTTCGGCTTCATCTCACGCGGCCGCAAATCTCCTGATTCTTCATTGGATTCCGATTTCGGCGTTGGACGGCTACGCGAGCGGCACGTAAAATCTGTTTTACGCGAGGTTCGGACGCGGATGGCGAAACTTGGTTTCATCGGTCTGGGAGTGATGGGCAGCCAGATGGTGAATCGGCTGCTGAGCAAGGGGCACGCTGTGACCGGCTACAACCGCACCCGCGCCAAGGCGCAGTGGCTGGTTGAAAAAGGAATGCAGTGGGCCGACTCGGCCCGCGCCGTCGCGAGCGCTTCCGATTTCATCTTCGCCATGGTGACCAACGACGCTGCCACCGCGGCGATCACCGAAGGTCCCGATGGAATGCTGGCTGGCCTAAGTGCGGGCAAGATTTTCATTGACATGAGCACCATCAGTCCCACAGTGAGCCGCGCACTGGCGGCGAAGGTGCGCGAGAAAGGCGCAGACATGGTTGATGCGCCCGTCTCCGGCAGCGTGATCACGTTGCAGGAAGGGAAGTTATCGGTAATGGTCGGCGGACGCGGCGAGACCTTCGACAAAATAAAGCCGCTGCTGCTCGACATCGGTCCCAAGGTCACGCACGTGGGCGACAACGGTCTGGCCCTGGCCATGAAGATCGCGGTGAACCTAAGTCTTGCCGTGCAGATGCTGGCGTTTTCTGAAGGTGTGTTGCTCGCTGAGAAGAGCGGTATTGCGCGCGAAACCGCGGTCGATGTACTTACCCACAGCGCCGTGGCCTCGCCCATGATTCAGTATCGCGGACCTTTCGTGTTGCAGCAGCCGGAAGAAGCCTGGTTTGACGTCAAGATGATGCAGAAAGATATGCTTCTCGCGATGGACCTGGGGCGCCAGCTCGATGTGCCGTTGCCCACCACCGCGGTGAGCAATGAGATCTTGACGGCAGCGCGCGGTATGGGCTGGACGAAGTACGATTTCGCCTGCGTGTTCGACGTGCTGGCCACCATGTCGGGAGTGACGACGCCGGTTACCGAGGCAGGCAAGAAAAAATGACAACGGCAACCGCGGCAGGATAATCAGATGCTGGGCCTGAAACAGTCCCTCAAACGTAGAGGTTTTCCTCCAAGAGATGCCATAGCCGGGCGGAAAACGAAACGATGGGATGCCAGCTGCGACCCCACGCTGCCGCCCTTCCAGGACTAGCGCCATTGCAAGCCGCGATCCTCAGAGCCGCGAAACAGCCACTTCATATCGAAGAGGCTCCGAAGCCTCAACTCGCGCCGGGTCAGGTTCTGCTTCGAGTTCGTGCCTGCGGCGTGTGCCGTACCGACCTCCACATCGTGGAGGGCGAACTGCCGCCGCGAAAGAAGCAACTCATCCCAGGCCACCAGATCGTGGGCGACATTGTCGACGGGGCTACTGCCGAGTTGCCGCTCGGCACGCGAGTGGGTGTTTCCTGGATCGGTGGTGTAGATGGAAGCTGCCCGTACTGCCGGCGCGGCCTCGAAAACCTTTGCGATGCGCCAGTCTTTACCGGATACACGGTCAACGGCGGCTATGCAGAGTACGCCACTGCGCGCAGCGGCTTTGTGTTCAGGCTTCCGCAGAAACTGGACGACCTCCACGCCGCGCCTCTTCTCTGCGCGGGCATCATTGGCTTTCGCAGCTTGCGCGTGGCCGGCGTGGAACCTGGCGACCGGGTCGGGCTCTTCGGGTTCGGCGCGTCCGCGCATCTGGCGATTGCGGTTCTGCGCTCATGGAACTGCGAGGTATATGTCTCCACTCGCGGCGCCTCGCATCGCGAGTTGGCCGCGTCATTGGGCGCCGAGTGGGTGGGCAGCGAAGCGGACAGGCCGCCGGTGGAACTCGACCGGGCGGTAACCTTCGCGCCCAGCGGAGAGGTGGTGATAGCGGCGCTCTCCAGCTTGCGAAAAGGCGGCGTCGTGGCCATCAACGCGATCCACCTCGACCGCATTCCTGAGTTCGATTATGACCGGCTGCTCTGGGGCGAGCGTCAAATCCGCAGCGTGGCCAATATGACTCGCTCCGACGCGCGCGATTTTCTCAAGATTGCGGCCGACATAGGGCTGCAGCCCAAGGTCACCGTGTTTTCTCTGGAGCAGGCCAACCAAGCCCTCGCCGCCGTCAAGAATGACGCCATCGACGGAGCGGCCGTCATCGTCCCTTAGAAATTGTCCTGGAAATTGCGGCGCGATCTTAGGGCTGGGGCGCGGGCAGCTCTGCGACCCGTACGATGGTGCACTCCACTTGTTTGCCACTGGCGCTTCTGAGCTTGCCCTTGTTGCCGCCGATCTCGTACTGCACTTCGCCGCCCACCACGAAATCGGTGGCCTTTAAGGATTTCTTCTCGTTCGTGCGGCAGGTGTACTGCTTACCCGATGCCGCGAAGGAAAGATCGTACTGCTGATTCTTGTGCGTTTTCTTGTCGGTGGTTCCCGTAGGCTGGAAATCCTTCAGCGTGGTGGTGCCCTCAATCTTCGATCCCGCCGCTGCCGAGATTGCCAGCGTCATTACCAGGAGCACAATCGTATTGCCCTTACGCATGATCCTACCTCCGAGTCGATTGTACGTTGCGGAAGGCAATCGCCGCCTCAAGCCGCGGAAGCTGAGGGGGTCGAATTGATTGGTCGGGGCGATAGGATTTGAACCTACGACCCCCTGCGCCCAAGGCAGGTGCGCTACCAGGCTGCGCTACGCCCCGACATGACTAGCAGAATTGATTCTAAAGCACTTTCCAACTTCGTGACCACTCCGGATCATGATTTCCGGCCTCGACCGTGCACAAACCGTGCATTTATGAGTCATTGCACCGCGACCGTGCACATTCGCTCATCACTCTTCGATGCCATTTCGCTGGCCCGGCGGTTGAGCTTTTCCAGAGCTTCGCGCTTCATCTGCAACTTCATCTGCGAATACTTTTTGAAGACTTGCGCGTCTCCCTGGCGAAGCATTTGTGTTACCCACTCATCGGCCACGCCTCCGGCACTCAGCCGCGTGGCATACGTGGATCGAAGGTCGTAGATTCGGAAGTAGGGAACCTTGGCCCTCCGAAGAGTCTTGTGCCAGACCGTCTTGAACGTGGTCTGGTGCCCGCTCCGATTCAGATCGCTCGGAAACAAAAACGGACTATCCCCCGCGATGGTCATCTGGCGACGAAAGGCTTCGATAGCCAGCGGAGTAAGAGGAACCTCGGCGGTGCCGTTTGGAGTTTTCGGGTCGGGAATCCAGACAACCGCATTCTGAAGATCCACCTGATCCTTCTTCATGGGAGTCAGTTCCTTATAGACTCGCAACCCCGTCTCGGTAATCATCTGCACGGCATTCTTCAGATACTCGGGTCCGTGAAATTCGATCCGCTGCTGCTCCGACCAGGTAACGTAGTGCGGCCGGAACAAGCCTTTCACAGCGACCGGGAATTCGACGCCCGAACAGGGATTGGCTGCGAGCAACTTCTTGCGGACCGCAACATTCAGCATGCGCCGGAGCACCCGAAACTCCTGGTGCACCGTGGTCGATTTGAGAACTCCCTTTTCACGGTACCCACGAGCGAGTTTGATCCGAACACGCTGCCGAAGACGCCGACGAAGGTAGTCTTCGATGGCGTCAGCTGTGATATCCACCAATTTTCTCCCCGGGAACGCGGCTTTCAAGTGGGTAGCGCAGCGCATGTTCGCCTCATGGGTTTTCTGGGCTCGTAGGGGTGGTTTTGAATAGTTCTCAAGAAACGAATCCACCCACTCTCCAAAACCCAGTGCCTCTCCTCTCCGAATTACCTCCAACAGATTGCCGTCCCTGGCTTGCAGACGCTCGCGAAGCTTGCGGTTGGCCTCCTTCCAGTCCTCGGTCTGGGTGGACTCTCTGCAGTATTTCCCGCTTCGGTCTCTGTAGCGAATCCACAGAACCTTGCCATCCTTGCGAGAATAGACAACCCCGTCCTGCTTTCGTTGTTTAGACATTCACCATCTCCTGTCTGAATGAAGCGCGGAATGACTCGAGATCCGATTTGAGGAACCGGATGTTGCGACCCATTACGCGGAGATGGGGAATCTGCTTTCGTTCAACCCAAAGATACACAGTCTGCGGGCTCACTCCAAGGAATTTTGCTGCATCCTTTACTCTCATCGGAGGTTCGAGCGCACGGGCCGAGTGATCGAGAGGTTCCGCTTCGTCAAGTGGGTGCTCTCGACTCGTGGCGGTCGGCAGAGTCCCCGAGGTGCGCATTGGGATCACGACCTGCGATGGCTTCCCTTGGGCTGACAAAGGCTGCCTCCTGATTGCACCAATTGGGGCCTTTTACCTCAGTCCCGAAACTCAGTCAAAGGACGGCGCGGAGCCAAAGGGCGCAGTAATGGCGTGATCTCCCAGGCTTGTGCACTTGCCTGGCCTCCACGAGTGATCGAACGGCTTTGGGCTGTCTGCGACCGGCGTGGAACGCGGTCCGGAGGGACATGAAGGGGCCGGATCAAGAGTTCTTCAATAAGAAACTGTTGGATTTCTGAGTATCTGATATGCGGCCTGCGGACCGTAATGCTCGACCAGTCAGCCCCTTGTCAAGATGACAGAATTTGCACGAGATGGATGCTATCCATGGCTGCCGTTCTCTACTTATCGGTCGCGTTCGACTTCAGAGCTGATGTGACCCGATTGAACTTCACATCTACCCAACCTCGCAACTTAGTCAGACTCGGCTCAATGGCCATGGCGCCGCGTACGAACTCCCGAATTTCGATCGCTATTGGCGGCGATGTCTCGCGGCGCAGCAGATTTTGGAATGCAGTCCACCCTTCGCTGTCGAGGTAATCGCTAATCGGTAAGTCTGGTCCCATATACGCGATCGCGAACGCTGGATACTTGTGAGTGGCTTCCGCGATTGCACGGCTCAACACGAGATTTCGCATCCACTGATACTCCTGTCCTCGAAACGGGCAAGGGCGATAGTCGTCCCCCGGGTTCAAGCGGAAAATCTGCGGAATTACTTCCCAGTAGCGAATTCCTTTCCCGGTCAAAGCACATCTGTCCAGGATCTGATTCGCTGGGTTCACCTGCAACTCGAAGTTGCCATTGCACTGGGCCTGCCCCACACGTGCTAGATGCTGGGTTTGTGAACAGCATCCCGCCTGACGCTCGGTAAATTTGACTTCAAAGAGAATGGAGGCGAACCGTCCCATTACTGCCGCGTCAATCTGAGTCGGACGAGGTTCTTTGAGGAGATTGTTCGGATCCGACCACTCTAAATGCACCTGCCAGGGCCCACCTGGCGGAACATTCAACATCTTACAGATTGAGTCGAAGATCGCATCGCGTGACGGTTGCGCCAACATCATCAGCGTTCCGAACACATCAATGGCGAGCGCCTGTGACGAATGAATCTTCCAGGTGTCGCACAAGTTCGATCGATCCAGATGCCACGGGAATTTGTCCCACGGCTCAACCGCTGGTCGCGCGAGCGGGAATAAATTGTTTTCAATCTTGATTTTCAGTTCGTGGTTCATGCTCGTTTGTCCAATTTTATAGATCAGTCGCGACCTGGATGGTAGCCCATTCAGTTGGTGTCAACGACACCTGCAATGTTCCAGAAAACTGATCATCGAGTCGAGGGCAGAGCAAGGTCGTCGATAGCGAGAGCGAACACCAGAGACAAAGGGCGTGAAATTTGCAGACCTGTTCTGGACTTCGTGACAGACTATCGCAGAAGCTAGGCGACGGGACGAAGGAGGATCTTGATTTCGGTACGCACGCAGCGCGGATTCTGGTAAGTGATATATACATCACATAATGCTTGAGATTGTATTAAAAGTGATGTATAACTCACATTATGCAGACGCTGGCAGAACTCGGCGAAGCGGTCTCAGGCAGACGAAAGGCTCTTGGCCTGAACCAGAGCGAGGTCGCCCTAAGCTCCGGAATCACCAGGGAATCCCTTGTGCGTTTTGAACGAGGACAGGTATCGGAGTTCGGTTCCCGCAAACTTCTGGCAGTACTCGCCGTACTCGGCCTTGAAATGAGCTTCACCGAGGTTGGCGCCTCAGGCACCCTCGATGAACTGCGGCGCGAACGGGGTGGTGCTTGAAGCTCAATGTCCATGTCCTCGGTCGCCAGGTTGGCATTCTTGAACAAGTCGGCGACTTCAAGAGCGTGATGGCCTACGTTCCAGACGTGACACCCGAGAACCTTGTCTCTTTGACGATGCCCGTCCGGACCGAGTCGTACCCCTGGGACGACCAACTTCACCCCATCTTCCAGATGAATCTCCCGGAGGGCTACCTCCTGCAGGTCCTGCAGGAGGAATTCGGACCCCATATCGGTGCGAGTCCGGTCGCGCTCCTCTCCGTTATCGGTCGAAACATGGTGGGAAGACTACAAGTCGCTCCGCCCGGAGCGGCACTCGATGAGCCGGCAAAACCGATCGAAGTTGCTGACTTGCTGAAGGGAGACAACTCGGAGGAGGCATTTTCACAACTCGTTCGAGAAAATGCGAAGAGCGGGGTTTCGGGTGTCCTGCCGAAGTTCCTGGACACTGAGCAAAAGAAGGCGAGCGGCATGGGCCCACACAAGAAGGCTTCGTTGCTGACCCACGACCATATCATCAAAGGATCATCCAGCAAGCTTCGCGACCGAGTCCCACGTTATGTCTTTAACAGCGTAATATGGCCTCGTGCCGAACATGCTCTCCCGAAGAGCTACGCTGGCCAGAATTTTCCCCGTTGACGTATCAACCACAGCGATCGCCGGACCGTCGGGGCTTTGCGATGCATTCGTCTCATGCGGGTGGGCCGAGAACGGCAGATACGTATTCGTCAAGACGACGCGTCTATTATCTTCGAGCCACCACGCCTGGGTCGGAATGTAGTGCCCCATATCGCGCCCAACAGGCGCCTCCACTAGTGGTTTTACCGAGCCCGTGGTTAAATCCGCAATTACATACTGCTCTGGTCTTTCCATACTGCCCCAGGTCAAGGTCCGCTTTTTCTCTACTGGGCCCGCCTTTAACCGGAACCACTCGCCGTTGGGCAGATATTGCTCCCACGGTTGCGGCACGTTTTCGACCGCGGCGACCGTCACCAGGTGTTCACCGTCGTAAGAGAGTGAAAGCGTTGGAATGAAAAACTGTACTGGCGCTCCGTCTTCCCTGAAATCAATCGGCACTTCTTTCCCGTCTCGCTGCACGTGCAACGAACTTGGATATTGAGCAAGCTGAGTGGAGGTTAGATCACGTAAGCTAGGTGGTTCCGGGTAGAGGAGATCATTTATAGTCTTCTGGCCCATAGGGACCATATCCCGATCAAAGCCGGTTCCCTGTGGCAACGCTAAGACCGTATAAACAGTTGTAGCCCCTTTCATTTCATACGCCGTGACATACGAGCCATCCTCGGTAACTGCCTTGAGCAGGCCGGTTTCCACATCAACCTGGAACAGCCGCTGATATCCGCCAACGTCCTTTCCCAGGAACGCAACCTTCCCAGAGCCTTGAATCCAGTGCACGTCGCTAATTACCGGGGTATTGGATGGTGCGCTCATCACGGCGAGTTTCCTAGGGACCGGCTGCGCAGTGGATGGATTTGAAATGTAATCCCGTACAGTTTGGGAATCAAAAACCCAGATAGTTCCTACAAGCCTGTTGTTGAGCAGGTCTCCTTGCTGGGTTACCAGTAGAAACTGCTTGCCGTCGGGAGAATAAATTGGTGTCGCTGGCGGCCGTTCATCGGGAGTTCCAGGAGTGGTCGAGGACGCCGCGTTGACGATGTAGGTGAGTTCTATCAAGTCGCGCACTGTCAGCGGGCGCTTGGAGCCGGTCACCTCTTCACAAGGTGTAGAAACTGTGCACACAGTGATAAGCAGAATGAGAACTACGAATTGGCAAAAGGACGGTAGAACAGACCGAAAACCTGAGTCTGTTGCGTGATTTGGATCGTTCATTCAGTCTCCTTGATGCTAGGCGTTTGAACTAGGTCAGGCGAGCAAGTGCCGTCCACTCTGTCTGCAATTGTTGGCTCAAGGTAGTGCCAAAATCAGAAAATTAGCTTCAGTGCGAATTGGGCAGAGCGGGGACCGCCAATTTGGTAGAGTGCGCTAAAGCCACCGCCTCCCGGATTTTGATCGAGGCTTTGTCCCAGCGTTTGCGTCGAGACGCCAAACTCCGAGTTGTTGAGGTCACCTATGGGCGGGCCGAAGTTGGGATGGTTTAGCAGATTGAAGATCTCAGCGCGGAACTGCAGTGTAAACGACTCACGGATCGGGAAGTCCCGATGAACGGCGAAGTCCCATTGCGTCGCACCAAAACCGCTTAGAGCGTTTCGACCCAGATCTCCTTGCCGCAACGGCTCCCCGCTTGCGTTAACCGGTGGCGGAGTGAACGCAAGAGGGTTCACAGCTTTCCCGCCCGGAAATTGCGAACCATAAAGATAGAGAGGTTGGGCAGCAACAACATCGGGCCGAATATTTGTTAGATAGTTTTCCAAGCCTGGGAAGAAAGTCGAATCGAATACATTCACCGGTGGTGTGGAGCGTGCCTGAATGACACTCTGAAGGGACCAACCATGCAAGATGGTGGCCGCCGTCGAAGTGACTTTGACTGCGGGGACATCGTACGTAATTCCGCTGGAGAAGGCGTTCCGAATATCAAAATCGGAAGGTCCTTTATTGGATCCGGCTGTAGCCAGGGGGACAAAGGCGTTGGAACGGACTCCCCATGAGCCAGCTGATGCAGTATCAATGGAATGTGACCACGAATACGAAGCGAGCGCCTGCAAACCGTGCGACAGGCGGCGTTGAAATTGAAGCTGAAGCGCATCGTAGTCCGAGATCGCGTGGTTCAAGACGCCCAACTCCGTACTGATATTCGGGTTGGGGTTGAGAACATATTCAGTTTGAAGCAGTCGCCTCCCTGCTGATCCGACGTAGGAAGCAGTGACTGCTTGCTGAAAACCTAGTGCTTGCTCGATGGCGAAATTCCATTGGAATGTTCTCGGCAGCTTCAAATTAGGGTCGAAGAAGAGGACTTCCCCGAAGGAACCGTTCAGTTCGGTCTGTGAAATGGTGGGAGGCGCTGCGGTAATAGCGTTGAGGGGGAAAGTCCCGCCGGAGTCGAGAGTTGCATTGCCAAAAGGGTATCAGTTGGTCCCCATTTTAGGACGACTGAGCGAAGCTCACCCGCGCACGTGTACGGGATACGGACACGAAAGCAAACAATAAGGAGAAATTTCTTAGGGGTGATTGGGGTTCACTTTGAGGTAGGCGAAAAGAAGAGGCTTACTGCTGGGCTTGTGGCTGCCGCCGTTGGGTTCGACAGTAACAAATACCGCGTCGATTTGGGCCAATGTCTTGGGGTCGTCACACTTCAAAATCCAGCGTTTTCTGGAGGCATTGTCCTCATAGAAGATGCCTAGGTTAATGGATTGTTGACGATCCGGTCCTCGTCGACCCCAAGCCTGGAAAGCACTTGCTCTCTTGAGTTCGGTCTGCTGGTCCAGATCGTAGGCGTAAAAAACCAGTGATTTTCCGCGAGTATAGAAGACACGGCCGTAGGGTTTTTTTGTCTCGCCAGTACCGCCTACGTCATAGACTTCCGCGATATAGAGGTCGCGGGCTCCCATCAGTTCCCGAATGTCTCGGTCGTGGGCCAGGAGCTGATCCTGCTGCTCAAGATCTGTTTCCCGCTGCTGAAGCAGGCGTGTGAGATCGTTGACCTTGGCTTCCGCTGTCTTGGCGCGTTCGGCATCTTGCGTGGACTGCTGGGCAAGAGTGCCGAGTTTCTCCTGGAGGGTCTGAGAGTTGGCCTCGGCGGAGCCCAACTTCTTCGCCAGATCTTGCCGGCTCGTGTCGCCTGCTCGCACATCGTTTTGCAGCCGATCCTGCGCCGCTTTCATTTCAGTGATCTCCGCAGCCTGACGGTCTAACCGATGACGAAGATCAGCGATCATTCGGTCGCGATGAGCGATTTCGGCGCGCGCGACTTCGTGGTCATGGCCAGCATCGCTCAGTTGTTCTTCGAGCGAAGGCTGAACTGGTGCTGGGGTGCTCGGCTGAGGGGGGACAGCCTTCACAGTGTCGGCTCCGCGGCGTATGCCGATCCGGTAAGCAAAGAAGCTGAGAGCAACGAACAAGAGGATGCCGGCGGCGTACAGCATCCAGACATGACGCCACGTAGTTTCACTCGGTGTCGGGAGGCTTCGACGGGGGAAATCAGACGAAATGCTTCTGTTCCCGGTCCGATTCGGCGGATGCTTTTCTTCGCGGGCGATGCGATCAAATAATGCCTTCTCGGCCCGTTCTTGCGACCAGGAATGATCCTGCTCTACTTTCTCAAGCTGTCCGGTGGCCGCGATCGAAGGGATCGCCTGATCGACAACAGACTGGTATTGCCGAAGAGCCTCGCGGCAAGCCGGGCAGACAGCGAGATGCTCCTCAAGCCTCTTCTGTTCCTCTTCCGTCAGCTCACCGGAGGTCGAAACGGCGCAGAGCTCTAGGAACTCGTCATGGGGTCCGGTTTGAGACAACGCCCCTGCTCCTAGGGTGGACGAAACCTTGTATCATACTGCTCCCGGTCCCGCCAATTTGCCACTGAAAATGTGTTTTCGCAATCGGTCAAGGCCGCGGAAGTAGTGGTTCTTGATGTTGCCTCGTGATTGCCCCAACTTTTCCGCAATCTCATCGAAGGTATAGCCCTCAACGAAGAACAGTTGCAGCGTTTGCTGCTGATTCTCTGAGAGTTCCTCGAAGACCTTCCTCAGGCTGCCATTCCCTCTCGTTGCATCGATGAGTTCCTCGATTTCAGCGGCTGGGCTCCGTGGATCAGCAAGTTCGGTTTCTACGTCCCCGAGATCCACTCTCGTATAGAAGTGACGCGAGGTCAGATACCGACGCCGGGAGATGGCTCGGCGGTAGGTCATCTGGAGGATCCAGACACGTGCTGAACCCTTGGAACTGTCGAAGGTTCCGCAGAGACGATGTACCAGTAGGAAGATGTCCTGGAGTAGGTCGTCTGCCTCAGATACGTCTCGCAGAACGCGGTATGCGACTCCCCGCACGACACAAGCATGGCGGCGAAACAAGGAAGCAAGCGCGTCAAAGTCGCCCTGGCAAATATTAAGCATCAAGTGTTCGTCAGATAACTCGTCGGAGGCGGTAGGTAGGGAAAAGGAATCCTTGGTCTGCACCTCCGCTTCAAATCTTGCGAGCCCTGGCAATCGACTTGTGATGGAGGAACTCAAATCGCCTCTAAGGTGCCGCGCATTGGCATTCTCGAAATGCAGAATGCATTCCGTGGGAATACATTCCGCAACGTGTCACGCTGCTTACATTCATGCCGAGCGGCAAAAAGCACGTTCAGCCCCTTTCCGGACCTGAGAAGGCGTTTGGGGAAGCTTTTCGGAGCGCGCGAAGAAGACAGCAGGTTTCGCAGGAGAAAGTTGCCCTGGAGGCCGAATGTGACCGAACCACGATCAGCCTTATCGAACGAGGTTTAGTCAGTCCTAAACTGGCGACCATAGCAAAAATGTGCCGCGCCATTGACACGAAACCGTCTGCAGTAATGCGGAAGATGGAGGAATCGCGTTTCTACACGGCTTAGTCCTCTGTTTACCCCTAAAAGATCACCTTGTCAATGCAAAATGCCTCTTCCAGAGCGTTTCCAGGTTGGCTTGTGACCGTTATCGTCGCTTTATCCATCCATGAATGAGGCGTTACTGTTCGGTCAACTCCTTCGGGCAACACGAAAGGCCCACAAAATCGGCCTAGCAAAGCTCGCCGAAAAAGTCGGCATAGGAGCCAAGCATCTTGGCCGAGTTGAGCGGGGTGAGAAATTGCCGTCTTTCGAACTCATCATCGCACTAGCAAGTGCAATGGGTGTCTCACCGTCAGAATTCTTCGAATTCGAGAATGCTAAGGCCGATCAGAAGTCCATGAGGGAGCGCTTGCGTCAGCTCCTTGACAAGCGAGATCTCGATCAACTCAAGAGGGCGTATCGCGTCTTGCGGGCCTCGCTGAGTTCGTAGACGGGGACATCACTATGTCCCTTTGCTTCTAAATCTGCATAAAGCCGTCGCATCGGAAGGCGTTCCGACAGTCAGTCTGTTAATCCACGACTCTCAGCGATCAACAAATGCGCAAGTCCACAAACAGTTTGATCGCTTCGCAGACTTACTTTCACTAAGGCTTCCTTTTCGTCGCTAGGAACGCCATGAAGTTTCGGACCTCGTCCCATTCATCGCCCGAGAACTGCGCGCTCTGAGCCATCGCTTCGACGTCACGTGGGATGACGCGCGGGGTTTTCCCGGCTTTCTCCTTCAGATATCCGGCTGCGACGAGCAGCGATTCGTATGGTGTGCCATAGAACTTCGCTAGCTTCTGCAGAACATCCGGCGCAGGCTTGCTCGCAACCCCCCGCTCCAACTGAGAGAGATATTCGTTTGAAATGCCCGTCTGACGTTCCACTTCCCGCAGGCTCACACTCCGGCCTTTCACCTGCCGGAGTCGCGCGAGTTCTTCCCCAAGACGAGATTCCATCTTGCAGCCCATCCAACGAGTTGATCTGAAACCAATTATACTTTCTTTGCGGATTATATCAAGCACCTCTTGCACTAAGCCGCATTGCGTGTTATAGTACGCATTGCGTGGTAACAATGAAGCAACCGCGCAGGATGAAAGGGGGTAAGGCTATGGAAGAGCACCACGAGAAATTCGTTGAAGTCCGGGTGGTTACCACCTCGGGCATTTATCCGGAGGCCGGTTTTGACCGGGTTCCGGAGCACCAGGTTGTCGACGTTGTCCTGAAGAAGGCCGATCACCACCTCCACATCACGAACACGGCGGGGTGGATTGCCGTGGTTGGCGGTCGCAAGATCGATATCGCGAGATCGTATCGCGATAACGCGCTTGCGGGCCGGGTGGAGATCGATTGGGGTCCGGATCGCGGGGCGGGCGGCTATGCATGAGGCAGCGTCGCGCGCCCTATTCGAAGAGGAGATCGCGAAACTCCGCCCTGAACTCCTGGAATCACGCGGGTGGAGCGTTTTCTCCAAGGACTTCCCCGTGCTCGATGTGGGTTTCTCGGCCAAGGATGGCGCTCGCTTAAGGCTGCGGTTCCAATGCGACGACTGGAACGAGCGCCCTCCTTCGGTTCAGTTCCTGGACTGGGAGGGCCGTCCGCTTGTCGGCATCGAGCGCGATCCGGCGAGCGTCTTCAACAATTCACCGCATCCTTCGACGGGGAGGCCCTTCATTTGCATGAAAGGAATCCGGGAGTATCACACGCACCCGAGCCATACGAACGATGCGTGGGAATCCATAAGGGGAGGAGACAAGTTCACGCTCGGAGGGATTCTGACTCAGCTTTGGCATGTATGGAGGAGTATTCATAAATGAACACTTATCCGGTTGAAATATCTCCGGCTCAGATCGCCGAAACCATCCAGTTGCTCCGGGACGCCGGGCACCAGGAATGCATCTTGCTTTGGCTTGGCCGCCGCGAGCAAGGAATTCAGCGGATTGTTGACGTATATAAGCCGATACAGGAAGCTGACAAAGACTATTTTGTGATACCCAGGCAGGGCATGGCCGTTCTGATGGAGCGCCTTCGCACCCAGGGACTGTATGTTGTTTCACAGGTGCACACGCACCCCGGGCGTGCGTTTCATTCGCACGCCGATGACAAGTGGGCCATCGTCCGGCATACCGGGGCGCTATCAATTGTCCTGCCCTTTTTTGCCGAGTCCACCACGGTTGAAAACTTCCTGCAGGAAGCAGCTGTCTTTCAGCTTGACTCGCGCAATCGTTGGAATGAAGTCGCGAGCGAGAACGTCCCAGATCATCTGCGGGTTACGCCATGAGCCTCAGTTACCGTCAGGAAAATGCGAAGACCCTTGCGGCGCTACTCGGCATAGAAGAGGAAGAGGCCGCCCAGCGGCTGTCCTTGCGGATCGCCGTGACCTTCGATTCCAAGACGGAAGCAATTCGGGAGTTAGCCGCACACATTATCGAAATGCTCCGCTGCACCGTCGAGTATGCAGGACAACCTGACGACAAGCCCTTTGCCGTTGAGATCGTGATAGGCGGCTGTACGCCGGTCACCGCAGCGCCGCTCAGAGTCTACGCAGGTGAGGACGGCGCTGATTTTGTTGTTCGTGAAACGGCTCCACCGGCGAAATGTGATCTGCTAATCCCTCGCCCTTTGCTTGTCATAGCGGCCTGCTATGTCAGCGCGGCCGCCGTCAGGGTTGCTCTAAGCCCGACATTTCCCTTTCGCAATTCCGGCCCGATCGTCCTGTCCTGGGCGAAGCTGTTTGGCGATGACCTCGAACGACTGAATCAACCCATCGATGTAGGTGAAGTCTATCTTGCCGGCGCCGGCGCCGTGGGCCATGGATTCATTTACACGCTCCGCTACTTCGATGTGAGCGGCACCCTCTACGTTACCGATCCAAAGAAGGCGACGGCGGGAGGACTGAATCGCTGTCTCCTGTTTGACGCTGACGATCTCGGTCACCCCAAGGCAACCCGTGTTTGCGAAGTCGCTGGGCCTTTGTTTCCGAAACTGACGCTAGTCCCCATCGATAAGGAACTGGATGACGCGAGGAAGCTGCGCGGCAAGGATTTCCTCATTCAGAAACTGGTCATCGGCGTCGATACCCGCCGCGTCCGCAGGTCGCTGCAGGCTGCCTTGCCGGGCACTGTATTTGACGCCTCCACCACTGACATCACCGAAGTCGTGCTTCATTTCAATCGCCAGCCGACAGAGCTGGCTTGCCTGAGCTGCGTTTACCCTGAGAGTGAACGGGAGCGCAAGCACGAAGAAAATGTTGCCGAGGCGCTTGGGCTCACGATTGAGGAGGTGCGTGCCGGGTATATTTCTTCGCCAGTGGCCGCGAAGATCTGCGATAAATACACCGACCTTCGGCCCGACGACCTCATCGGCAGGGCTTTTGACACCGTGTACAAGGAGTTGTGCGGCGTCGGGAAGCTCAAGACCGTTGGCGGGCACCAGGTCCTTGCTCCCTTTTCTTTTGTTTCAGTCCTGACGGGAGCCTATCTTGCGGTGGAGTTCGCGATCCGCATCGTCGCCCCCAATGAAGAACGCTTCAATTACTGGCGCGTCAGTCCTTGGAATAACCCGGTGACAGAACTCCGGCAGCAGCGCCCCAGAGACCCGAGCTGCGAATTCTGCAGCAAGCCCGCGCTCCGGCAACTAATCCAGCGGTTGTGGAACCATTTCAGGCCAGAGGAACATTAGGGAGCCGGTTGGGCCTGCCCTTACTTCTTGCGGAGGAATCGTTCGTCACCCTTTGCCACATTTCCCTCGACAGGCTCGAAGGCCATGTCGAAGCGGCTACCCATGTCTTTCTCCCGCGCAGGCTCGGTCAGGGTGTGAAATGCAATCTGCGCGATTCGAAGTCCGGGGTAAAGGCTGAGCGGGATTTGCCCGAGGTTCGCGAGTTCGAGCGTGATGACGCCTGTATAACCCGGATGAATCAGGCTCGCCGTTGCGATGCTCAGTCCCTCACGCGCCCAGGAGGAACGGGCCGTGACGATTCCTTGAAGATCAGCCGGCAACTTGATCCATTCCAACGTGGGCACGAGCGCGAGCATCCCAGGATGCAGGAGGAATTTCTGACCGAATGGCACCTCATAGCGTTCGTGCTTCTGTCGCTTGGCTTGCTCCGATGCGTGATCGCCCGCCGTAGCGCCATCGCTGGCAAGCCTTCCCGGATCAACGTCGGACAATCCGCGAGCCCGCACCAGCAGGAACACGTTTCCCAATCGCAGGTCAATTGAGGAAGGCCCGAGCTGAAGACCGCAAATGACGGGCGACACCACGAGTTTGCGCTCTGCCATACTCTTCAATATCGAAGTTTTTACCAATGCGCTCACGCGGCTTCCCTGTCTTCTTCGCTGTTGTACAAATCAATTGCGCGCTGTTGCAGTAAGCCCATTTCGCATAGCTTGTTCAGCTGCAGAAACTGCTTGCGCTGTTCGGCGGAATCCGCCGTTGCATTAACTTTGTCCGCGACAAGCCAACCGGCAAGTAGGATATGCCGGAAATCGACACTCCTGTTTACCGGAGTCTCCGAACCGCTGAGATCCGAACCACAGGGTGGAATGCGCTCCTCCAGCATCCGCACCAAATGCGAGAGCGTCTCCTCATCAGGCATTGCATAGCAGGATGTTCCGGCTTTCGTAAGGATGGCGATGAGGGCATCGACAGCGGCGGCAACCTGTTCCTGCGTGAACACATCCTCCCACGGACCAGGCTCGGTGGACGGAGAGTAGTTGTTAATAAATGCTGTAATATCCGCCCGGAATTTGTCATCACGGATGCTCGCAGGAAATTGATCCCATACCCGATACGACCGTCCTGAGAATCTAGAGCGTGTTTCAAAAATACCTCCGAAGCGTAATCCAGAAGCACGCGAGGTAGAAGAAGGCGTAGTAGGTGGAAAGTAAATGCTCATGACGAACCAACAAGCGGCGAAACTGTCCGAGCCACGC
>JBARJF010000099.1:0-53175 GCA_049800135.1 Candidatus Sulfotelmatobacter sp. | reverse complement strand
CAAATCTTCTTGCTTCTCCCGCTGCTTGCGCGTCCCCATCGCCATGCGCCGATTCTACAAACCAAGCCTGTGGATACCTCAACTCTTTCTGCTCACGAATCCGAACTTGCACCACGGGCTGCTAGAGTACTTTTCGCTCTACTGAGCGCAGGCATGCACCTCGCTATCTGGATTTCTTTACCATCGGCCTCCTCGGTGGGCGTCCGAGAACACCGAAACACATCCGGGTAGCGTTCCGCAGAGCGGATTCGGATTTTCGATCGGCACAAATATCTGGTTATTGACGGGGTTGGCCGTCACCGAATGGGCGTCGGTTCCCGTAGGAAAGTTTTCGATCCATTCATTCGTATCGGCGTCAATGACGCCCAGCACCGGAAACGCTGTGGTTGCGGTTGGGCTCGTGAAATAGTCACGTGCTCCCAGGTAATAGTGATGATCGGTGGGGTTGTAGGCGCCGTAGTCTACACCGCCGACTTGTGTGAGATTGGCCAGAATTGCTCCCGTGCTTCCGTTGATCACATAGGTGCGCGGCGCGAACTGAACCGGATCAGGCGGCGGGAACCCCGGGTCGCAGGTGACCAGAACACTTTCGCCGGGCCCCTGCGCCATCCCGGAGGGCATGCAGTTGTTTAGTCCCAAAAACACCTGCGTCACCTGTCCCGTTACCGGATCCATCGCGGCGACTGCGCCCGCGGTTAGGTCAGATCCAACCTCCGGAATGCTGATAAAAAACTTGTTGGTGCGGGAGTCATACAAAACGCTGCCGATGCCGCCCACCGAGGTGTCGGGTGTGCCGTTCGTCCCATCGAAGACCACTTGCTTCAAGATCTTAAATGTCGTGCTACTGATCAGAGTGACGAACGCGGGAGTTGAATCTCCATTAGAAACTATAACAACCTGATTGACCGGATCATAGTCCATCTCGTCGGCTCGATACATGCCGCCTGTTTTGATTTCGGCGACCTCGGGCGGCGAAGAAAGACTCGCGCCAAGGTCAAACACTCTTACTATACTCGGGTAGTCTCCAGCAAAGAGGTAATGACCGGCGACCACGTTTCCGTCTGGACCCGAGTGGGGACTGTCAATACCTACGCCGGCGAAAATGGCAGGCGTCTCGCCCACCTTCCTGTCTGTGAATGCATCAAGGATGGCGACGGCCTTCGACGAGCGGCTTGACACGAATAGCAATTGTAATTTGGTATCGACGCGAGCCTGGTCGAAATTGACAAAGGGGTTCGCGTCCGAAGTTCCAGGAACACCTATCGCCCCGATGGGGACGACATGTGAGTGGCGGTCGTGATTCCAGGTCGCTTGACTGAGGGCTGGTAGGGACAAAACCCAGCTGGTGGCCACCGAACACACGAGCGAGACGAGAAGCTTTTTCATGAGTCCTCCTTCAACTTGGTTGGCTGCCAATTCTCTTGTTGGTTTCTATCTCCCGAAATCCTCGGGGGCTAAGGCGATGCCGCGGAACGCTTCGCCGGCGCGGGCCGAGCGAATCGTGACGAACGTGTCGAGGTAACCATACGTTGCTGACTGAGTGGCGCTGATAAGATCGGTGACTTTCATCAGCTTGTTGGGATCGGCGCCGTTGTCGCCGTTTAGGCTGATCGTGGATGTGATAGCGTAAATTGTGGCGGTGCCGTCGTGGTTGACGACGCCGATAATGTTGCGACATCCGCCGGTCGCGGGCTCGATCGATGCAGGATAGTTCGGGACGCTATAGGGCACGCCAAGGTTGAGTCCGTTTTGGATGACGTACTCGCGCACCCAGGTTTGGCTACCAGCCGACGTCGTGGTGAGGACCCACTTTTGAAGGCCGGACGTCGCCAGCGTACCGGCGTCCGCAACGTTCACCTGACCATTGATGACCTGATTCGGCGTGTAGATCAGGTCGCCCTCGTCACAGACGTACAAAGTAGTAGCATCGGCGAACCAAATCCCAAAAGGATAGTCCCCACCCGGGCTATTTGTGCTGGCACTGGTGTTGGGAAATCCAGGGAGGATCGTATAAGGTTCGTTAACGAGGCCGCCCGGGGGAGCGTTGGCTGTGGTGGGTAGAACGCCCGGAGTACCGAGCTGATAGACGGTATTGATGCCGTTTCCGCCGCTGCCCTTTGCGACATATAGCGTATTGTTAAGGATCGTCATGCCCCGGAAATTCGTGTCCTTACCGGGTTTGTCTCCCGAGAAGACGAAGTAGGAAATCATGTTGTTGTCGGGCGGGATTAGCGGCGCTGCCCCAGGAACGAACAGTTCGGCCCCCGTCGAGTGGGAGAGATTGAAGCCGAGCTGCGTGACCGGCACCTGCTTCTTCGACAGCCCCCCGTTGTTGTCGTTTCCCACCGAGTAATACAGCCAGTTGTCCGCCTTGATCGCAGCGCGGGAGTTGTCGCCGCTGTAGGCGTCGCCATCAGTGTAGGAGATGTGGCCCCGGGCGTCCACTTCGGCGATCGAGCGGTAGTAAGCAGTCGGATTGGATGCGCCAGCAAAGCTCGCGACGGCGGGATTGGTGGGGTCACAGAGGCCCGGCGTATTGGAGGCCGAAACATCGATCAGGTTCGCCGCAGTCGGCGAGATCGGACCCACGTTCGTGCCCTGTGTGAGGATGTTGGTCGTCGGATCCAGGGCGAGGGTCGGGCAGCCGGGACCTCCGCGGTAGCCCATGAAGGTCAGGCTCCTGCCATCCGCTGAGCGATTCAGGGCGAGCTCGGATTTGGAGCTAAAGCTAGTCACGATCTCGTTACTCGGAACGGGCAGCATACCTAGCAAGTCGCCATAAGCACTAAGGTTCCAGAGAACGATGGGCGAGGAGACGCCAAAGCTGGGGTCGGTGTTGGCGTTGTTCCAAACGTTGTGATTGTCGTTGAGGTTAGGTGCTTCGCCGTTGTCGCTCGCATAGCCGCAGCTGACCGTCACGGCCGTCGTGGTGCTAGAGGGGGTTTGGTCGGAGGGAAGGAGAGGCACATTCACGGTGGCAGGATTAGGGTTTGTGACCGGGCCGGTGTTCAGACATCCGAGCGGTAATACTTCGCCCGGGGTAACGGTGTCGGCGTTCCCAACGTACACTGTTCCGCTCAAAACTATGCTGCCAGGCGCAAAACCGTGGAAATCCTGACCGGAATCTCGGTCTCGGTCCTGTTCCTGCGCATTCACTCTGACGGGGAATGATCCTAGTGCTACCGCCGCCGCGAGAGTTGCTGCAAACATCATCGAAAGACGCTTCTTCATGATTTCATGACCTCCTAAGCCATTCGACAACATCGCACAATTATAAAAACAAACCGTCTCACCCCAAGTTAACAGCCGATGAAAAAACAATGAATGATCCGAACGCCGCATTCGATTGCGAAACCCAACCCCGATAGGTAAATAATTGCCAATCGGTCGGCGTACCGGGATAGGCAAAAGGGTTATTCTCTACCTGTTCGCCCCGCTATGGGCCTTAGAATCGCCGGGGATGGGCATGCGGCGGTCAGCCATGGGATGGTTCTCTGGTCGGGCGCTCGTGCGCATGGAAACACAACATGATGTTCTGGCAGGTGGCGCTTCCGGCCAACTTCTCCCAACGAAGTGGTCAGGAGATTGAGACTTTGCTCGATCTGGGCATCCAGATCACCGATGCCGATTTTACGGACGCTGGGACCAAGACCCTCGCTCTGCCGCTTGAGTTTCTAGATGCGAAGCTGAGTCGTGCCTGCCTCAACGAACGCCGCATAGATGAGAGCCTTGGCCGTGACGTTCGGCATTCACTTCTCTGCCGGACTTCCCCCTGCCTTCGCTTTGGCATGAAGTCCCGCCGCATTCAGTCGACTCCCACCGAGACGCAGTCGATGAGAGAGAGCGACTTTGAAGTGAGACTGAAAGCGCCTGCGACAGATGTCTCCGAGTGGTGGATGCAGTGAGGTTCACCGGCCCCGAATGCGAGTTCGAGCCCGGAGTTTCAGGCGAGATGGAGCGCGGCGTTAAACGCCGCGCTCTTTATGATTATGATTGCGATGGACGCCGCCAAAAAGGCGGCAAGGTCGCATTCGTCGGTGGACTAGAAAACGCCTGGAAGCGTTGCCGTGCCCTCCAGCTGCACGGACTGCAAGGCCGCAGGATTGAGTCCCAGCGCTTTGAGGATGGTTGGAGCCACTTCCATTGTTTCGACCGGAGTGGTTACGGTGGTGGCGCGCAAGCTGGGATTTGAAAGCAACATCATGACATTGGTGTCGTCATGCGAAAAGCCACCGTGCTCAGCGAGTTTCTTCGAGCTGCCGGAATAGGTGACGCCGATGTCGGGCGTAACCAGAATATCCGGAGTCCGCGGGTCGCCGTCGGGCGGCAGTCCGGGCGCATTGTAAAGCTGGGTAATTCCGGCTCCCCAGAAAATCTCGCCGATCCCGGCAACATTATTGGTGGTAGGCGATTGGGTTTCGATGAGGTTTACCACGCCTTCTGCTGTGCACTGTTTGTTAAGCCAGACCAGAGAAACATCATCTTCGGTGGGCCCCAGCCCGGTGGGATTGAGGGGCGATTCGGAGTAGGGCAAGCAGCCGGCGTTGGCGGCGATTGTGGCCGGCGAGGTGGTGATCGGGTCACCAGCAACGGTTGAAATCCCTAGGTAGTGAGAGGAATCGATGGGGCTCTGGCCATGCTTTGCCGTAATGATGATCAGAGTGGAATCAAGCAGACCATTTTTCCTCAAAGCTGCAAGCATTTCCCCGATCGAAAGGTCAACGAACTCAACCTCATGGAGCAGCGCCTCGGTCGGTACTCCTTGGGCGTCCAAATATCCACCGGTCGTTGTTGGGCTAAGGGTTTTCTCGATCAGCTTCTGTCCGACGCTCACGGCCTGGAAATTCATGCCAAACACAGCGGGCACCGGAGCCGCGGACGAGCCGTTGTGAGTTTTGCCATCGATCTCATTCAGGATGGCGTTGACCTTCAACGTGTCGTAGCACTGAATGTTCCGGAAACTGTTAGTCCAGGTATCCGATGACGACACGGCGGTCTGATCGGGCAGAGGGGTGCAACTCATGGAACCGGCCTTCACGCCCGGCAGAGCAACCGGAATGGAATTGATTTCCGGTGCGTAATAGTCGTCCACATTGGTGCCGTTCCCGGGACCATTAACCGCCGAGTACGATGGGTGCTTGTCGGACCAAGCCGTGTAACCGCCGGCGGCATGAACCACGCCAAAGATTGTATTCGTGCGAACGAAGTTCCACGGATAAACCGGGGCGCAGCCTTTGGCCGGATCACGTACCAGCCTTTTGTAATCAATCGACTGAACCCCTCCATCCATACCAGCGGGAGCGCCGCCGTTCAGCAACGTTTGATTGATGTCGATGCCTTCGTCGTATTCGGTAGTGGTTCCTGTGGGTGTACCGTATGGTACGCAGGGACCGGCCGCTAGGCCGTCGCCAGTGGTTTGGGCGGGCGGAGCCAGTGAGCGGTCATAGGCGTCGTCATAAAACGCTCCGACACTGCGGGGAGATCCGCCGGTTACAAGGGCCATCAGGCCGGGAAAGGAGTCTGACGGCTCCGATGTATAGGCAAAGAGATAATTAACTCCCGTCGGTTTGAGTTCAGAGAGATTGGGGCAATAGGGCTCGCCTCCATTGGCCCCGGTGATTCCGTTGGCACAATTTATGAAGTCGAGGGCATGCATTCCATCAATGCTGATCAGCAAAACGTGCCGAATAGGGCTGGATCTGCCAATGTGGTTGTTGGCTGGATTTTGAGCAACAGCGGACAAAGCGGTCGACAGAAGCGCCGCCACGCAGAGTCCCACGCTAAATCGTAGAGAGAGAGTCATTGGTATTCTCCAGGGAGAGGGATCTGTAAACTATCGACAGATAGCAGAGCGAAATGAACCGGGGATGACAGCAGTATTGCAATCAGATGAAATCCGGTGACGAAATCCTCAGGCCTACGAAGTGCGCAGGAGCTTCGGTTGAAGCTGAGAGGCTTCAAGGCGCAGCATCGACATAAATGATTGGGATTCACCGCACAAGGGCAGTGGGTGTGGTTCGCTTCAACTTAAAAAAAAACGGAGCCGCTTGCGCGGCTCCTCGTGCCTATGAGTTACGGTTTTGCGAGGAGGCTCACAAATCGTCGGAACTCGCCCCGAAAGTGTGACAGAAAAGGGAACCGCTCAGGGGTAAGAACTGGTGGCTGTCGAATGCGCGAAGTGCTGCTTCTATCATCGCTTTTGAAATCGTCGAACCGGATAGAATGCCGGGGCGGGCGCTGCACGCGCGAAGAACTTCCGCCAAACTTTTTTGTGCTAATTTTGTGCTAGACCCCGGCGGAAGTTGAGAATTTGAACGGCGAACAGAGAAGTTAACATCTTGAATCTAAACGAAGTCTTTTGTTTGCAATATCATAAGGAGTTCGATTCCGACCCGCGCCTCCATATTTCCCCCGCCGTTGCTTCACGATTTGAGAGTCACCGTCCCAGGTAGCGAATGCGGCCGTTGAAGGCGCGCCCGATGCCGTCGATGTAGGTCGGCAAGGGATGAGCCGCATCGAGCACTCCGTTGGCCACGACGGCGTTCGCGTGGTTGGTTACATTGTCGAAGCCCCCACGCAGCGCCCAATAGCGCCCGAATAGATGAAAGCGCTTTTCGAGCTGTAGATTCAGCGTGTAATAAGCGGGAAGACGATAGGTTCCCGGCGTAGTTCCTGGATAGATTTCTCCCTGGTCGGTGGTGGCGTCGAATGGCAGCCCGGTGCGCGCTTCGGCGGAGTAGACCAGATCCACCTTGCGAATGATGGGCAGCTTGAAAAACGGCAAAATGCCCCATCCCACGAAGCGGTTCGGCGTGTCCCAAGGATACGGCCCAGGCAGCTGCGGGCTGAGCAGCGGAGTATCCAAACTGAAGTCGAACACCTGGTTCGTGCGCGAGCGGGAGAGCGTGTAGGCGCCAAAAATCTCATAGTGCTGACGGAAATGGTGGCGCAAGCTGATCTGGAAGGCGTCATAGCGGTCGTCGCGCCCGTTCTTGAGAAAGAAATTGCCATCCACTGCGCCGTTCAGCGTGTTGTAGGCGAAACCGTGCACACCCCGCTTTTCCAGGAACTCCAGTTTCAGAAAGATGGCGGCCGGAAGTTTCTTTTCCAGGCCCAGGCTCCAGTTCAAGTAGCGCGGCGCAGCGAGCGCGCTCCGGTTCACCGTAAACGTGGTCGGCACCGGCGCAAGTGTCGGCGGATCTGTGGGCGTCCCATTCGCGTTCGTCGGCTCTCCGCTCGCATTAAAAAAATAATCGACCCTCTGCCCTTCGAATGGTTGATGAATCAATCCCAGGCTGGTTGCGTCGTGGACAATTCCAACTCCCGCTGACAGCTTGGTATTGCCTTCACCGTCGAGCATGTAGGTTCCCGCCATCCGCGGCGAGAATAGCGGCCTGCGCACAATTTGATCCCAGTCCAGGCGCAAGCCCGGCTCAACCAGCAGGCGATTTGTGACCAGCCAGCGGTCCTCGGCGTAGGCGCTTGCCTCAGAGTTATAAGTTGTGGAGTAGTTTCCCCCGGAGAACACCGAATAGCGCGCGCAAGTGGTCGATGGCACCAGCGGACGGCCATTCGCTTCGGTAGGACAGGACTGCGCCAACTGACCCTGCGGCGGTTGGCCCGGCTGCAGAAATGAAATCGGCTGCCGCGCATACTGCGCGTCGTAGTTCAAACGGTCGAGGTCGGTGCCAACCTTGATATCGTGGCGTCCGTGCCACTGATGCGGCGGAAGATAGAGATTTCCCAAGGCCTGCACCCGGCGGGCCAGAGTGTTCTCGCGCAGATAATAGTTGCCTGCCGCTCCCTGGCCTGCCGGGCTCGGCGCGAGCTCGATATACGGACCATTTCCCTGCGGAGTGAGCGCCACATTGTACTGGTCCACCCCGAATCCGGTTTCGAGCAGCGCGCCGCCGCGAAAATAGTATTGGTCTTTGAGTGAGCCGATGTAGGCGGTCTCTGAATCCGTGGGCGTTGTCGGCTGCGGCTGGAGCAGCGACAATCCGTCGTATTGATCGTGATAGTAGTTCGACAGGAAGCTCGCCGTCACAATGTTGCGGGTGGTCAGGTTCGATTGCAGCTTCGCCAGGTTGTCCTCGCGCCAAATATGGTCGGCATCGGCGCCAGAGGGGAGTTGCGGGGTTATGTTGTTGTCGTACTCGCCGTCGAGCGCGTCGATAAACCAAATCTTTCCCCTGCGAATTGGTCCGGACATTGTCACCAGGGGTATCCATTGACCGATCGAGATTCCCTTGGTGGTCTGCAGACCGGGAGTGAAGTCGGTGGAGGTAAAGTGAAAGTGATCGTCACCCATGCGCGTATTCAAGGCGAGCACGCCCCCGGAACCCTTGCCGAACTCGGCTGGCTCGCGGGTCGGAGTTACCTCGAGCGAGCGGAATGAGTCGACGCTGGTGCGCACCACCAGTGCTCCGCTGGTCGGCTGGCTCACATTGAAGCCGTCCAACAAAACCAGAGTCTGGTAGCTTTCGGCGCCTGCCACGTGCGGCTGGCCAAAGCTGTCGGGCGTTACTCCCGGAATGAAGTTCAGCGCGTTGCGGTAGTCGTGCGTCGCCGGGTACGGAATATCGACAATCTCCGCGCCGGTGAGATGCTCGTTGCCGGCGATTTGTGCCGCGTCAATGGCAGGCGTGGATTCCACCACATTCACCACTTCACGCGCTTCTTGCTGAGGGGAAAGAGTCACGTCCACGGTTGCGGTGACTCCGACTTGCACTTCGGGCTGTACCAGAGCGTAGTAGCCACTCTTTTCCACGCGGAGCTCGTATGCTCCGGAAGAAAGATTGGTAAATTGGCAATGGCCGGCGAAATCGGTCTCGCAGCGCAATGGAATAGCGGGCGGCGTCCCCTGCAACTGCACGCGGGCGGACCCAACCGCCACTCCGTTTTCGTCCGTCACGGTGACCGCGAGCTTCTGTCCCCCGGCACTGTGCCGCGCAGAGGAGATGCGCTCCGAGGTGGCGTGTTGCGAAGATGGCGGCGAAGATGAAGAAGGCATCTGCGTCCATGCCGGCACCACACAGAACGCAACCAGCGCCAGAAGGGAAGTACATTTCGCGGTGGCGCTGCGTTCATTCATGGTCCGAGTATGGAATCATTGGGGCCGCGGAGTCCACTAAAGCGGCTCGCCTATTTCGCCGCCCCATCGGAATTTGCTCCTCCTCTGCTTTCCTGAGATTGGAACCTGCAGTTGCTGTGATCTAGAAGCAACGGATGCGAGTTGCCTAAGCCGTTCCACAAGCCATAGACTGGTGCCGCAACTCGGCATCCATCCATGACAAAACGCTTCGGCAACGCCCGTCGCCAGACGGCTCTATGTGGCGTTTTCATCACCGTATTCGCCTGGTCGTGTATCGCACCCTCGATTGTCCTTGCCCAAGCCGCTACTGATGTCTCCGATGAAGTCTCCAATTATGTGCGCGGCGAAATGCAACGGCAGCATATTCCTGGGGTGGCACTTCTTGTGTCGCGTGCCGGTAAGATTTTGCAGGCCGAGGGATTCGGCCTCGCAAACGTTGAACTGCAAGTCCCGGTGAAGCCGGAGACCGTGTTCCAGTCGGGGTCAGTCGGCAAGCAGTTCACGGCCACCGCCGTGATGATGCTGGTCGAGGAGGGCAAAGTCGGCCTCGACGATCCGCTCACAAAATATTTTCCCAGCGCTCCACCCAGTTGGAAAGAGGTGACGGTCCGGGAGTTGTTGAGCCACACTGCCGGCTTTGGCGACTATCCCGCGAAGTTTGATTTTCGCAAGGACTGGACGGAAGCAGAACTGCTGAAGCTGGTCGAGAGCATCCCGCTTGCGTATCCTCCCGGCACCAATTGGGAATACAGCAATCTCGGCTTTCTGACGCTGGGAATCCTGATCCATCGCGTCACCGGAGAATTCTATGGAGATTTTCTGCAACAGCGAATCTTCCATACGCTTGGCATGGAGACGACGCGTATCATCAGTGAGGCCGATATTATTCCCAATCGGGCCGCCGGCTACCGCCTGGTCAAGGGCGAGTTGAAGAATCAGGAATGGGTCGCGCCCGCGCTCAACACCACAGCCGACGGCAGCCTCTACTTCTCGATTCTGGATCTGGCGAAGTGGGACGCCGCGCTATACACCGAAAAGCTGCTGAAGCGCTCAAGCCTGGACGAGATGTGGACCCCGGCAAAGTTGAAGAACGGTCGACCGAATAAAGCCGGCTACGGCTTCGGCTGGTTCATCGGCGCCCGCCGCGGACACCACGTGATCTATCACGACGGCGCCTGGCAGGGATTCAAGTCGGCTATCGAGCGCTACGTGGATAAAAATGATCAGCTGACGGTAGTGGTGCTGGCAAATCTAGCCGAGGCCAAGCCCGGCGCAATCGCCGAACACGTCGCCGAAATGTATCTTAAAGATGCAAAGAGCGTAGCAGGGCAAAACTGAACCGAACCCAGGAATATTTGTACACACAACGTCCCGGCGCCCCTACCGTTGTTGCAGTTGAATCAGCGCAGCCAGCACTTCTTCGCTGTGCCGCTCTGGATCGACGCTGGTATATGCTTTGGCAACCCTCCCGCTGGGATCGATGAGAAAGGTATGCCGAGCGGCAAATTTTACGAATCCAAGGTTCGTAAGCGAACCGTAGGCCTTGCTCACCGTGCCGGCGCTATCGGATAACAGCTTGAAATTCAGCCCCTCTTTCGCGCAGAACTTTTTGTGCGAATCCACGCTGTCAACGCTTACGCCCAGAACCACCGCGTGGTGCTCAGCGTACTTGGCCTGATCCGCCTGGAAGTTGTGCGCTTCCCGCGTGCACCCGGGAGTCTGATCCTTGGGATAGAAATAGAGGACGACCCAACTGCCGCGGTAGTCCTTCAAACTTACGGAAGCGCCTTGCTGCGAGGGCAAGGTAAACTCGGGCGCGGTACCTCCGGGGCGGGGAGTGGCGTCGCGCGACCCAGAGATCAGGCGCGGCGCCAGGAATATGATGATCACAACAACGACCACGAGCAGCGTGATTCGGAGCATGGAAGACCTCGCGACTTGCCTGCGCCCTGACTTGGCATTGTAGAACTTTTGGGCGTGGACCCTCGTCCAGCAAAATTTCGCGCAATTGAATATCATGGAAGGTTCGGGCTCATCCGACGGAGATATCAGACGTGGCTCAGACAGAAACTGACGGTCAGGAAGTATTGGAAACGCGGGAGTGGGTTGATTCGCTGGACTATGTGCTCTCCAAAGGCGGCCCTGTCCGCGCGGGGCGGCTGCTGCAGCAGCTGGCGCTGCACGCGCGGCGTGCCGCGGGGGTGAATCTTCCTTTTTCGGCGACCACTCCTTACCAGAACACCATCGCATCCTTGCAGCAGCCGCCGTTTCCCGGCAGCCAGGAGATGGAGCGCCGCATCAAAAGCCTGGTGCGCTGGAACGCGCTCGCGATGGTGGTGCGCGCCAACAAGATTCAGGAAGGCATTGGCGGGCACATCTCCACCTTTGCCTCGGCGGCCACATTATACGAAGTTGGCTTTAATCATTTTTTCTGCGCGCAAACCGAGAGCGGCGACCGCGACGTGGTCTATTTTCAGGGCCATGCCGCGCCCGGAATTTATTCCCGCGCTTATCTTGAAGGCCGCATCCCCAAAGAGAAGCTGGAAAACTTCCGCCGCGAGCTGAAGCCGGGTGGCGGGCTGAGTTCGTATCCCCACCCGTGGCTGATGCCAAATTTCTGGGAGTTTCCCACGGTTTCGATGGGGCTGGGACCGATTCAGGCGATCTATCACGCCCGTTTTATCAGGTATTTGGAAAATCGCGGGCTGAAACAATCCACCGGCGGGAAAGTATGGGCGTTCCTGGGCGACGGCGAAATGGATGAGCCCGAGTCACTGGGATCGATCACTCTGGCTTCGCGCGAGAACCTGGACAATCTGATTTTTGTGGTGAACTGCAACTTGCAGCGCCTCGACGGCCCGGTGCGCGGCAACGGAAAGATCATTCAGGAACTCGAGGCCATCTTCCGCGGCGCGGGATGGAACGTCATCAAATGTATTTGGGGCACGGACTGGGACAGCCTGTTTCGCAATGACCGTGACGGATTGCTGGTGCGGCGTCTGGGCGAGGTGAGCGACGGGCAATACCAGAAATATTTCGTCGAAAGTGGAGCTTACTTCCGCCAGAATCTGTTCGGCGCGGATCCGCGCCTGCTGAAGATGGTGGAGCATCTTTCCGACGAGCAACTGGCGCGCATGCGTCTCGGCGGACACGATCCCATCAAGGTGCATGCGGCCTACCGGGCCGCGGTCGACCACACCGGGTCTCCTACGATCATCCTGGCCAAGACCATCAAGGGCTATGGCCTGGGAGAAGCGGGCGAAGGCAAGAACATCACGCACCAGCAAAAAAAACTGAATGAAGAAGAACTGGAGCTCTTCCGTTCGCGGTTTGGTATCCCAATCCCAGACGATGAACTGCACAACGCGCCCTTCTACCGGCCCTCCGATGACAGCGCCGAGATCAAGTACATGCAGGGTCGGCGGCAGCATCTCGGCGGCTACATGCCGCAGCGCAAAGTGCGCGCCACGCCCCTGAAGCCGGTGCCCGAGTCGTACTTTGAAGAGTTTTACAAAGGTACGGATGGCCGCGAAGCCTCCACCACCATGGTCTTCGTGCGGTTGCTGGCGAAGCTGCTGCGCGATCCGGAACTCGGCAAGCTGATTGTGCCGATCATCCCCGACGAGGCCCGCACCTTCGGTATGGAAGCTTTGTTTCGCCAGGTCGGCATCTACTCCAGCGTGGGCCAACTCTACGAGCCCGTCGATATGGACACACTCCTTTACTACAAGGAGGCCAAGAACGGGCAGATCCTCGAGGAAGGAATTACCGAGGCGGGTTCGGTGTGTTCGTTCATTGCAGCGGGCACGGCCTATGCCAACCACGGCATCAACACCATCCCGTTCTTCATCTATTACTCGATGTTCGGGTTTCAGCGCATCGGCGACCTGATCTGGGCCGCGGCCGATATGCGTTGCCGCGGATTTCTTGTGGGCGGAACGGCGGGACGAACCACGCTGGCCGGCGAAGGCTTGCAGCATCAGGACGGCCACAGCCACGTTTTGGCCTTACCGGTGCCGAACCTTCTGGCCTACGATCCAGCGTTCGCCTACGAGATTGCCATCATCATTCAGGATGGCATCAAGCGCATGTACGTGGATCAGGAATCGATTTTCTACTACCTCACGGTGACCAACGAGCCGCTTCCCATGCCGGAGATGCCGAAGGACGCGAACGTCCGCCAGGGCGTTTTGCGCGGGATCTACCGTTTCAACGTATCGGAAGCGCCGGACGCGAAGCTCCGCGTGCAGCTGCTGGGCAGTGGAACCATCATGTACGAAGTGTTGAAGGCGCAGACAATTCTTCAGGAAAAATACCGCCTCGCAGCCGATGTGTGGAGCGTGACCAGCTATAAGGCGCTCTATCGCGACGCCAACGATTGTGAACGCTGGAACATGCTGCACCCCGGCGAATCACCGAAAATACCCTTTGTCACCCAGACCCTCAAGGATGCGCCCGGACCGTTCATCGCCGCATCCGATTACATGAAGGTGCTGCCGGAATCGCTGGCAAAATGGATACCGGGGCAGTTGGTTTCGCTCGGAACCGACGGCTTCGGCCGCAGCGAGAACCGCGCGGCATTGCGCGACTTCTTCGAGGTGGACGCGAAGCACATTGCGCTGGCCGCGCTGGGGGCGCTGGCGCGGGAAAAGAAAATCGGCATTGAGCTGGTGAAACAGGCGGCCCACGACCTCGGAATCGATGCGGAAAAGTTGAACCCGGCCACCAGTTGAGCGCCGAGTCGCGAACGCTTCTCGAAGTGAATGAGGAATGGAATCAGTGATCGAATTCAAACTCCCCGCACTTGGTGAAAACATAGAACAGGGCGACCTGGTGCGCCTCATGATCGCGCCTGGCGCGACGGTGAGCGAGGGCCAGCCGGTCATGGAACTTGAAACTGATAAAGCTGTGGTCGAAGTGCCTTCGTCGGTAAGCGGAAAGGTGCAGGAGATTCTGGTTAAAGAGGGCGACAAAATCAAGGTCGGCCAGGTGGTTTTTACCGCCGACAACAACGGCGCCACTGCGGTTGCGGAAGCTCCGCGCCAAAAAGAAGCGGCGCCTGTTTCCAGCAAAATTGAACCGGTACAGCCTTCGGCCATCACATCGGCCGCCGCGAAAGCGCAGCCGGCACCTTCGCCACAATCTGAGCCCCAGGCAGCCCCTCGCCGGGCGCGATCGACCGACACACCGGCGGTCACGGAATTCCGTCTCCAGGAACTAGGAGAAAACATTTCACAGGGCGACCTGGTGCGTTTGATGATCTCCCCCGGTGCGAGAGTTTCCCAAGGCCAACCAGTGATGGAGCTCGAAACCGACAAGGCGGTGGTTGAAGTTCCCTCGTCGGTGAGCGGCGTCGTGAATGAAGTCAAGGTCAAGGAAGGCGAGAAAATCAAAGTCGGTCAGGTGATTTTTACCCTGCAGGGTGCGTCGCCCTCGCAAGCGGAAACCGTGCGCCCGCCCAGCCGGCCTGTGGAACACGTTTCCGGCCAGCACGGCGCGCGACTGGCTTTTCAGGCCGCGATTCGCGCCGAGGGCAAGACCGAGGAACAGGCGCTGCCTCCCGACCAACCGCAGCCGCATTCGGCGGCATTCTCCATGCCGGCGCAATTGGGCAAGGTTGCCGGAACCGAATACCGCGAACCGGTCCCGGCCGCGCCGCACACCCGCCGTCTGGCTCGTGAGCTCGGCGTCGACATCTACGAAATCAAGGGCACGGGTCCGGGCGGACGCATCAGTGAAGATGACGTGAAGGCCCAAGCCAAAGCGCTGGTAACCGCGGTGGCAGCGGCCGCGCAGGCGCCGCCGCGCGCCGGACACTTCATTGAACCGAAACTGCCCGACTTCTCAAAATGGGGGAAGATCGAACGCGTTTCCATGCGCGGGATTCGCCGCAAGACGGCGGAACATCTGGCGGAATCCTGGAACACGATTCCGCACGTCACCCAGCACGACCGCGCCGACATCACCGAACTTGAGCAGTTGCGCGCACGTTTCGCTCCCAAGGCCGAAGAAGCCGGCGGCAAGATGACGGTGACCGCGATTGCCCTGAAAGTCTGCGCCGCCGCGCTCAAAGTATTTCCGCAGTTCAATGCCTCCATCGACATGGAGAAGCAAGAAATCATCTACAAGCAATACATCAGCATTGGGGTCGCGGCCGATACCGATCGCGGATTGATGGTTCCGGTCATCCGCGACGTGGACAAGAAAAATATCGTCGAGCTGGCGGTCGAGTTGTCGCAACTTTCGCAAAAAGCACGCGACAAGAAAATCACGCTCGGCGATATGGAAGGCGGCACTTTTACCATCACCAACCTGGGTGGTATTGGGGGCACAGCTTTTACGCCGATCGTGAATCATCCCGAGGTCGCCATTCTCGGCCTTTCGCGTTCGAGAATGGAGCCGGAATGGATCGGGGCGAAGTTCGAGCCGCGGCTGATTTTGCCGCTCTCACTTTCTTATGATCATCGTCTGATTGACGGCGCCGACGCCGCGCGTTTTCTGCGCTGGGTCGCGGAGGCCTTCGAGCAGCCCTTCCTGCTTTCCGTTCAAGGCTAGCCGCGAAGCGCGAGATTCCAGGAAAATCATTTCATGAACGAGCCTCTCCATCCACTCCAGTCGGAAGCAACCAGGAAGCTGCGCATCGCCGTCGTGGGCGCCGGACCCGGCGGCTACGCTGCCGCTTTTCTGGCGGCCGACCTCGGCATGCAAGTGACCCTGATCGATCCCGAGTTGAACCCCGGCGGCGTCTGTCTCTATCGCGGATGCATCCCCTCGAAAGCGCTGCTGCATGTTGCCAAGCTGATAGAAGAATCACAGCAGGCGAAAAATTGGGGCATCGAATTTTCTCCGGCGAACGTCGATCTGCCGCGGCTGCGCGCGTGGAAAGAAGGTGTGGTTAAGAAACTCACTGGCGGTTTGGGACAGCTCTCAAAGCAGCGTCATGTGGAATACATCCAGGGCCGTGCAGCGTTTGAAAATTCCACCACATTGCGGATCGGCAAAGCGGATGCCAGTGAAGAAGTTCTCACCTTCGACCGGATCATCCTCGCCACCGGCTCGCGGCCGGCGATCATTCCGGCATTCCAATTGGATTCGCCGCGCCTGATGGATTCAACCGCAGCTCTCAACCTCGAAGACATCCCCGGCAGCCTCCTTGTAGTTGGCGGCGGATACATCGGCCTGGAACTCGGTTCGGTGTATGCCGCTCTCGGCACGCGCGTCACCGTGGTGGAAATGCTGCCCGGCCTGCTTCCCGGCGCGGACCGCGATCTGGTGCTTCCGCTTCACAAGCGCCTGGAAAAAATGTTCGAGACAATTCTGCTCAATACCACGGTGGCCTCTCTGAAAGAGGACGAAACTGGAATTCGCGTCACCTTCGACGGCGCTGCCGTGCAAGAGAAGGACCGGGGAAAAAGCTTTGACCGCGTTCTGGTCTCCGTCGGCCGCAAGCCGAACTCGGAAATCCCCGGCCTCGAGAAGACCCAGGTGCGTGTCAGCCCGCGCGGATTCGTCGAAGTCAACCAGCAACTGCAAACCGCCGATCCCTCCATCTACGCCATCGGTGACGTGGTGGGCGAGCCCATGCTGGCGCACAAGGCATCGCACGAAGGCCGGGTCGCGGTCGAAGCCATTGCCGGGCACAAGGTTGCCTTCGCGCCCAATGCGATTCCGGCCGTGGTCTTCACCGATCCTGAAGTTGCATGGTGTGGCCTCACCGAGACTCAGGCGGAAAAAGAAAACCGCGAAATCAAAGTTGCGAAATTTCCCTGGGCTGCATCCGGACGTGCCCTCACGCTCGACCGTCCCGAAGGGATGACCAAGCTGATCATTGACCCGCGGACCGAGCGCGTGCTGGGCGTGGGAATTGTTGGCGCGGGCGCGGGCGAACTGATCGCCGAAGGCGTTCTGGCCATCGAGATGGGCGCTCTCGCCAGCGATGTCGCCATGACCATCCATCCGCACCCCACGCTTTCGGAGACGGTGATGGAAGCCGCCGAGGTTTTCTTTGGCACGAGCACGGACGTGTTCCGCCCCAAACGCGGGTAATATGGGGAAGAAACCCATGTCCAATTTCTCCAAAGGAATTATTTCTCTCGCTCTTGGCCTCGTGGCCTGCGCGCCGCTTCCGGCGCAGAGCGCGCTAAGCCAGCTCCTGCAGCCTTCGTCGCCCACCACTGCTGCCGCAAAGACTCCAGCGGATCCACTGGGGCGCACTACGCCGTATGGAACGGTTTCTGGATTTCTGCGAGCGGCGCAATCGGGCAACTACAGCATCGCAGCGCAATACTTGCAGATGGGCCCCTCGCGCCGCCGGACCGAAGGCGAGACGGTGGCGCTGGAACTGAAGGAAGTCATGGACCGCGCCTATGCCGGTACTCTGGGAAGCAAGCAGCCGGACGGCGCAGTGCAGGAAGGTGTTCCGCCGGGCTGGCAGAAGCTGGGAACCATGGCGTCCGGCGATGCGGAAGCGGATCTTGAACTGGTTCGCGTTTCCGATCCAAACTCGGGGAAAATCTGGCTGATTTCTTCCGACACTCTGGAGAAACTTCCCGAACTCTACGATCAGGTCAATTCGCGGCAGGTGGAAACGCGATTGCCCGCGTGGATGGTGAAGCATGAACTGGCCGGGATGCCGCTGTGGCAGTGGCTGGCTCTGGTGGTGTTGATCCCGGTGGCTGCGGCGCTTGCCTGGCTGATTTTGGTAGTTCTGGGAATCCCTCTGCGCTGGTGGGCAGCCCGGCGTGGGCACGTCGAACTGCTGGGCTGGCGATCGGTGTCTGGGCCAGCCTGGCTGCTTGCCGGTACGATCGCTCACCGGATTCTCGCCGAGTATCTCGGCATGCCCTTGCTGCAGCGGCATTACTATTTCCAGGTCGTAAAGATTGCCGTCATTATCGGCGGAAGTTGGATTTTGTGGCGCGTGATTCGTTGGTTCCTGCAGCGGGTACGCAACCGGGCGCTCGCCCATGGCCACTCCGGCACCGGCTCGCTGATGCTGCTCGGCGAACGCATCATTAAGGCGCTGGTCTTCACCACGGCGCTATTTCTCATTCTCGGCATTCTCGGCGTCGACCTGACTACGGTCCTGGCCGGCGTGGGCATTGGAGGCCTGGCCATCGGCTTCGGTGCGCAGCAGACCATTGCGAATTTATTCGGTGGCGTGTCGGTGCTGGGTGACGAAGTCATTCGCGTGGGCGACGTTTGCAAGTTCGGCGACCGCACCGGCACGGTCGAGGATATTGGCCTGCGCTCCACTCGTGTGCGCACCGAGGAGAGGACGCTGTTGGCCATCCCCAACGGCACGGTTGCCACACTCAATGTCGAAAACCTGAGCCGGCGCGATAAGATCCTTTTCAAGACTGTCCTCGGACTGCACGCGGACACCTCGCCCGACCATGTTCGCTACGTGCTTGCCCAAATCCGTGGCGTTTTATCCAGCCACCCGAAAATTGAGACCAGCACAATCCGCGTGCGCCTGACGGAGTTGACCTCTAGTTCCATCAATCTGGAACTTTTCTGTTACGTGCTGACGCGGGATTTCAACGCATTCGCGGCCGTCCGCGAAGATTTGCTGCTGCGCCTCATGACGTTCGTGGAGGAGTCTGGAACCACGCTCGCCTCCGCATCGCAGACCCTTATTTTGAGCCCCGGTTCGGGATTGAAAATGGAGAAGACCGACGCGGCGGCTATGAAAACGACTGACGATACTTCACCCGTTTCGGATTCGGCTCAGCGTCCGCACCCGGAGGCCGCGGAGCGCACCCGGAAGCCGGACGCGGGAAAGAACACAAGCAAGGACGCCTAATATGCTCCATCCCTTCGCCGCGTCCACCAGAGCAGGAACCGGTGTGTCGGGTAATACACTACGGCGGGAACGACCATCAGGTAGGTCAGCAGATACAGAGGCCCGGCCATGGTGTGCTGTTCGCGAAAAAAAAGGCCACGAGCAAAATTCACGTCAAATTGCGGGCGCCAGAAGTAATTGAGCGGGACCACGATCCAGGTAGTGAGTGTCTGATACTTCCAACCTCGCCGATCATAGCCCAACCGCCAGATCCCCCACAGAAGCAATGGCGGCACTGCCACGTGAAACAGGCTAAGCAGGCGAATCCATAGAGCAATGTGCGGATCGAACATATATTCCGTTCCGCCGATCAAATGCCGTCCACTTAGAAGAGCGCCCGCGAGATCGACCGTATATAAAATCTGGAAAAAAAGCAGCCCGCATGCCTGCCAGGAAAACAGGAGCCGGCTCTCCAGCCAGAGAGCGGCGGTAAGGAAGAGATTTCCGAGATCGCAGAAAAAAAGAAAATTCTGCAGACCATATTGCCGCCAGTAAACCGGCGCCCAGACCACAACCCACGCCGTCCACAGCAGCTTGATCCAGAGGGGAATTCGCATGACTGGGGTATTGTATCCGCGGGGTCCAGGGCTGGAAGCGCCGAGCGCCGAAAGCCCATTCTGGCAAGCCCAAAGCTCCTTTGTTGGAATTACCACGGTAACTTGATGAGGCTTACGGGTGTACCTACGATGACTTCAGTATGGGTTACCAAGCGCTATTATTCTGCCCCGATGAGAAGACGGCTCGCACCGTAACGCAGGTTCTCAACGAACTGGATTTCACCGTTAATTCCTGCACCGAGCCCTTCGCCGCCGTCAAGAAACTGATGGCCGAGCGCTTCGATGCGGTGGTGGTGGACTGCGACAACGAGCAGAATGCCACGCTGCTGTTCAAGAGTGCGCGCAACACGGTCAACAACCAGTCTTCGCTGGCGGTTGCCGTCGTGGAAGGTCAGGCGGGAGTCGCCAAGGCTTTCCGCATTGGCGCAAATTTGGTTCTCACCAAGCCTATTAATGTGGAGCAGGCAAAAGGCACGCTTCGAGTTGCCCGTGGACTGTTGCGCAAGAGTGACGCGGCAAAACCTGCGACAGCCGCCGCAAGCACGGCGGTGAACCCGGCAGCGTCCCTGCCTGCGCTTTTGACACCGGCGCCAAGACGCGCAGTTCCAAGTCCGCCCACAACTCGCCCAGCGGCCCCGATTGCGCCTATGGCCCCTCCGCCGAGGATTGCGGCCTCGATTCCAACCCACACCGCCGAAACCGGCAGCGAGCCTTCCAGTGCGGCGAGCCAGACAATCGCTTCACCCTCGATCCCTGAGCTCAAGATCGACAAGATAGAGATCGCGGCCAGCCAGCCGGAAGCTGTGGCGCCAACGCTGGGTGCCGGACTCTCTCTGGTGCGTTCCGCCAATCTCGGCAGCAATACTGCCAGTGCGCCCGCACCAGCGCGTGAAGCCAAGCCGAACGTTTCGATCGATGACAATACCTCCGCGGTTCTCGCGGAGCCCGAGGGCCCTGCGCCTGCGCTCACATTCGGTGGCACGGACTACGGCGATGCCAAGCCCGCGGGCGGCGGAAGCAAGAAGGTGCTGCTGGCAGTGGCCATGGTTGTGCTGATTGCGGCCGGTGCCTACGAAGCTTGGATGCAATGGGGACGTTTCATCAGCATAAATGTTCCCGCCCGCGTTGTTGCGCAACCGGCCACGGCGCCGAACGCGGTTTCCGCCGGCACACCTTCTGCCCCATCTTCCGCCATTCCTTCGACTTCGGATTCCACAACGGCCGCCCAACCAACCGAAACGGGAAAAGATTCTTCCCAAACGCAAACTGCCCAGACTGCAGAGAAAACACAAGGTCATCCGGGGAGGGGAATCGTTGCGGCAGATTCGGCGAAGGCTTCAGCCTCTGGGGCAAACAAAGCTAAAGCGCAAGCCGATGAAGAACCCATTGTCATCAAGAACGACTTTGCCCAGCCAACTGCAAAACCGGTGGCGCAGCCCGATGTGCCGCCTCCGAGCACGGCCGCAATCGCCGCAGCAGTCGGCGGCCAAAAGCTTCCCAATCTTGTGGACGGCCAGACCAAGGCGCCGACTCCCGTTTTGCAGACCCTGCACGTATCGCAGGGAGTATCGCGGGGGCTCCTGGTGAAGAAGGCGCAGCCCGTGTATCCGCCAAGCGCACTCGACATGCGCATTGAAGGTGCGGTTGAGCTGCTGGCCACGATCTCGAAGACCGGCGACATCTCCGCGGTGAAGGTTCTCAGCGGAGATCCAAATTTAGCCCACGCTGCGGCGGACGCGGTCAAGCAGTGGAAATACAAGCCATATCTGCTCAACGGTGAGCCAGTCGAGATTCAGACGCAGATCACGGTCAATTTCAAGCTGCCCAACTAAATCTCAAAACGCTCGGTCTCAGAGCCCTCTCTCAGCCTCGATAATATTTGCCGCCGAAGAATCACGACGCAGCAATTACGTCGTAAGGGCGCATCATTTCGTTGTCTTCGTGTTCGAGAATGTGGCAGTGCCATACGTAGCGGCCGGTAAAGCCTTCGAAAGGAATAATAATTCGCGTAACCATGCCGGGATGGGCCCGCACCGTATCCTTCCAACCGGCTTCACTCGGGTCGGGAGGTTGCGCCGGCCCCAGGAAATGTAGCTGACGCTTGGTCTGGAACAGCCAGGGTTCGTAAGGTTGCCGGTCGAGGATTTGGAAGCGCACCAAGTGTACGTGAATCGGATGAGAGTCGTTGGTGGGATTGATCAGCGTCCAGATTTCCGTCGAACCCAGCACCGGTTTTTCCGTGACCGGCAAGCGCCAATGGGAAGCATTCAGCAGCAGCATGGCTGGATTGCCCGCTTTGGTGACATACTCGTTGAGCGTCAGCAAGCGGGTCTGTGCGGCCTGCGATTCCGGTATCTTGAGCACTGGTCGCAGGGCGTGAGGCAACGAGCTGGTGTCAGTCACCTTTTTTGCCGAGACACGGAATTGCATCACAGTGAAAGCGTCATTCTTAAGAACCAGTTGCGTGCCCCGGTGTTCACTGAAATCGACCACGAGATCGGCGCGTTCGGCAGGCGCGATCTCAAGGCTGGTGAGCGCAACCGGCGCGGCCAGCAAACCCTGATCGGTCCCGATCTGGTGAAACTGCGCGCCCTCTTTTTTTTCATTGACGAACGATAAATCGTAGAAGCGGGCATTGGAAGCATTGAGAATGCGCAAGCGATATTTTCTGGGCTCGACCTCAAGGTAAGGGAAGAGTTTCCCGTTAACCAGAATGGCATTGCCGAAGATTTCTGGAACCCAGGGAGCTTGCGGATCCGGCGAAACGGGATAAAGAAGCCGCGCATCCCGCGTCAACATGCGGTCATAGAGGTTGAGGGTCAGCTCATACTTGCCCTTCGGCAAATTGAGCGCATCTTCCACGCCGTCTCGAATGAAGAACGCTCCGAATAATCCCGCATACACATTCAGACGGTTAATCCCCAGCGCGTGGTCGTGGTACCAGAGCATGGCTGGATCTTGCTGGTTGGGGTAGTAGTAGAGCGAAGATTTCCCGGGGACAATCCAGTCCTCGGGATACCCATCGCTTTCGGGTCCGGTTTTCCCTCCGTGCAAGTGCACCACGGTGCGGACCGCGGGTTTGTCGGGCTCGGCTCCGTGAATCGTGTGGTCCACGGGCAAGAAATGTTGGTTGGGGAGCGCATTTACCCATTCCACCAGCAGCGGTTCACCGGTGCGCGTTTCCAGTGTGGGACCGGGAGTCGAGCGGCCAAAGCTCCAGAACCTGGTAGGCTGAAGATCGCGGTGAACCTTACTGGCGATGGCCCGGGCTTGTATCCGATAAAACGGAACGCTCCGCTTTGGATCGGCGGGACTGGACCGGAATCCCTGCCGCACAGCGATTTCAGGAATCGGAAGCGGATCCACAAATTGCGCCAGGGTGCTGACATCGAGCGCCGGCGGCATGGTGGCCACGGTGCGCGGCTGCGCGATTGCATTCAGCAGCCCACTTTTACCTGCCGCCAGCGTGGTCGCCAGCAGGCTGGAGCGTTGCAGAAACTTTCGACGTGTAATCACCACATCCCTTTCGGTCAAGCATACAACAACGGCAAGGCCGGTGAGCACTGACGTGCAGCCCATGCCTTGCCGTTATCCACAGTGTGGTCGTGATTTCCGGCTACACCATCCGCTGGAAGCTGCTTACCAGCTCCAGCCAGTATTCACGGGTTCGCCCGTGTCTTCGTTGAGGATGAACAGATCGTTCCTCACAACCTGGTGGAAGTCGAACAAAGAGCTGATCGAGTTCGCGATGGAATCAAACGATCCCTGCCCGATCCGCTCACCGCCGAGCCAATTATCCTCGATGAAGCGGATGACCGAGGTTTGGTCGGTGACAGTGTTATCCACGAAGTTGTGCTTTGCCCAGGGAGAAATGACGAGGAGCGGTTGACGCGGGCCGTAGCCGCACCGGCCCTGAGCGTGGGTGGTCGTTGCATTCACACCAGGCAGCGCGTTGCTGCCGGAGCCGCAGGTTCCTGGACCCGTAAGAGCATCGGCGGAACTCTTCGATGCATTAACGATCTGGCCGAGCTGGTGATCATACCAGCCATCGGAGTCGTCGTAGAGCACGACTAGCGCTGTGCTGCTCCATTCCGGTTGACTCTGCAGGAAGTTGGCTACTTTAACTACGAATTTCTGCTCGTCCAGAGGATCGGAATTTCCCGGATGGGCATCCTCAATCGAAATGGCTTTGAGGAAACTTACCGCCGGAAAATTGCCGGCCTGAACCGCAGCAAAGAAATCGTTGACGTCATAGTTGTGATTGGCGGGATCGCCCGAGTGACCGATGGTCATGACCGAGCGAGGGCGGGCATGGGTCGGATTTGCGGTCGAAGCGTAGTACTGGAATGGAGTGTGGTGGGGAACGTAATCGCCTTGTGTGCCGACGATCGGCGAAGTCGACTGGCGGTTGCAGCCAGTGCTGCCGTCCGGATTTACCAGGTTCAGGTTGAAACCTCCAGCGAACCAACCCCAGGTGATGCCGGCCGCGTTGAGCAGGTCGCCGATATTCTTCCCGGCCATCCGCGTCTGTTCTCCGCTCGCACTGGAGCACACATCGCCGTAAGGATCGGGGTCGCCGATCATCGTCTCCCCGCCGCTCCCGTCACTTACCAGGGCGCCGGTGCCGTTGATGTTTTTCGCCACGCCATTGGTCTGGCCCGAAATCAAATTGATTGCGCCGACCGTGGATGGCCCAAAGTTGGTGCTATAGGAGTTATCGCTCATCGCGTAATGCTGCGCATAATTCCACAATGCGGTCACCGTGTTGCCGTCAAAGTAACCCATTACTTGACCGGTGGTAAGCACCACGGCTGGCGGAGCGCTGGGCGGCGGGCCCGCGCTTCCTGTGTTGGCGGGGAACAAATCCATGACGCCCCCGTCGAAGGCGAGCTGTTCGGCCATGTAGTCGTGATCCATGTCTTCCGTGTTCGCCTGTGAGCGATCGAACCGGAAGGGATTGGCGGCGCCACTGCCATTGAGCGGGTTGAGATTGGGGTTATTGGTCAGGAGTGCGTTGCCCAGTCCGTTCACGGTTGGGGTATTCGGAAGCGCGTGGAATTGCGGTTCTCCCCGCGGGTTCAGGGCATTCGGATACGTGCCAAAATAGTGGTCGAACGATCGATTCTCCCCGAAAATGATCACAATGTGTTTGATCGGCGTACCTGTTCTAGGATTGGCGGCGCTTGCCACCGGCGCTATCGGCCCGGCGACAATCAGGGCAACGAGACATACAGCCAAAAATTGACGCATAGATCTTTGTCCTTTCCCAATACGCGGTGAGGGATTTCTCTGCTGGAGGATGCTACGGCACGAAGGTTACGGCACAGTTAAAAGAATATTAAAAGAGCTTTCAAATGAGGCCATTGCCGCTTTGGAATTACCGCTGTGGCCCCTGCTGGTCGCTGATGTGGTCGAGGGATCGCGCGATGCCCCGGGAGTGGCTGGGCGGAGGCCGGATGCGTTTGCAGGCCAATACTGCATCTGGCCGAGACGTGCGGAGGCGCTAACGTTCCAATTGACTAATCCTGCTGCAGGGCTTCATCGATCACGACTTTCCCACCCCTATCCACACTAATGACCTTGTGGATGGGCGCATAGCCGGTCAAGGTGATGTCAATGATGTAATTGCCGGGATCGAGAAGGAACTCGACGGGCGAGTCTTTATCCAGCATGTGCCGGTTGACGGCCACTTGGGCTCCCTTGGGCTGGGTTTTGATACTGACCGTTCCCATGCCCTGCGCCTCTTTGCCGCCGAACAGTTTCTTAAACCTTCCGACCGTCTTGATGTCGTCGACATTGCCGAGCGACCGCAGAGCGGGCGAGAAGCTGACGGTTTGTCCCAGGATGAACTGCACGCTCGTGGTTTCGTCAATGTAACCCGGCTTGCGCACCAGCACGACGTGCTGCCCCTTATTCACAGAAACTTCTGCGGGAGTGAGCTTGCCGGTGTTTCTACCGTCAATGTAAACATTGGCTCCAGCGGGATTGCTGGAGACGGCCAGTGTCGCCATAAGCTGGGCCAGGTGGCTCACGACAAACGCTTTGTTGCCAGCGACCACGCTGACCGTCCGCGTATCGGAGGAGTATCCGGATTTGCTGACGATGACCGTATGCTGGCCGGCATTTATGCCGGACAGGGTGAACGGCGTAACCCAGGAGGCATCGGTTCTACCGTCGACCTGCACTTGCGCACCCTCGGGGGTGGAATCGATCGCCATCTGTCCCGGTACAACCACGGGAACTGCCATAGCGGCCGGTTTCTTCTTCTTCGCCTTCTTGCCTCTGGTGCCTTCGTGGGTTCGTGCCGGTTCAGCTTCAACCACGGGAGCGACCGGTTGGGTTTGAGCTGTTTCGGCGGGTTGTGGCTGCGCGGGCGGGGCCGGCGCAGTAGGTTGGCTCGCCACAGGCTGAGCCGTGGAATTGGCGGGTACGGGGGAACCGCTGTCAGTATTCAAACTGTTGACGTGGAGCACCAGGGCAACTGCAATAATCAGAATCACGACCGCCGCGCCGGCGATGGAGTAAACAAGGAGTTGAGGCGGAACGTTCTTAATCTCCTTGATCGCCTTCTCGGCGACTTCGCGGGGCTGAACTTTCGGCTTCTCCGGTTCGCCGTCATAGTCCATGAAGACGGTGGGGGCCTGAGCCGGTTTTTGTTCGAAAGCGGGAGGTGGCGGAGGCGGCGGAATGTAAACTTCCTTGAGCGGAGGCAGTTCGGTCATGTCCGAGAAGCTCACGCCGCCGCCGCTGCGCGCTGGGCTATCCTCGGCCATCATGGGATCGACGGCAATTCTTGGCGCTTCGACCTCAGCAGCCTCTACCGCGGGGGCATCGAGAAGTTCTGAAGACATGGAAGTGGATGGTTGCGCGGCGTCATCGCTGGCCGGGGTGAGGGTCGATTGGAATCTGGGTGCGCTCGGGGCAGATGAAGCTGCATGGCCGCCCGCCCAACCCGCCGCCGCGGCAGCCGCCTTGCCGGGTGCGGATGCAGGCGCGGTGAATTTCTTTTCCATCGGCTGGTTCTGAACCGGCTGGGCCACACGAGGCTTCGTCTCAGCGGGACGGCTCGGAGCCGAGGGCGCACTGGCTTGCCTCGGGGGAACGACTGGTGCGGAGGCGCCAGCGAATTTTGCTTGAGTCGCGGCTTTCACCGCATTCGGCACCGCGACCACGCTCTTGGCGGGCTCTGCTTGTTTCGCCGCCTGCGGTTTGGATTCCTTGCATTTCTCCAGATCGTCGAGCAATTCCCTGCCGCTCTGATAGCGTTCCCCCGGATCCTTGGCCAGCGCTTTCATGATGAGATCGCTCAGCAGAGGGTGGAGCTTGGGGTTTACGTGCATTGGAGGCACCGGTGTGCTCTCGAGGATGCTCTGGCGCAGGGATTCGGCGTCTTCACGATCGAACACCTTGCGGTCGGTCACCATCTCATAGAACATGGCGCCGAGACTGAACAGATTCGAGCGGGCGTCGATGTTTTCGCCGCGCACCTGCTCCGGAGACATGTAGTGCAGAATCGGCGGAACTCCCGGCATTTGGGCGGTAAACTTGCCCACGCTGGTGAGTCCGTATCCCAGAACTCTGACGGTGCTGTCCCACCCGCACATGATCTTGCCGGGTTCCAAGCTGTAATGAAAAATCTTGTGGGAGTGGGCATGATCGAGGCCGCTGCACACCTGCCGGCCGATGTCGAGCAAATCCCAGATCGAAAATCCTTCTTTGCGGGCGAGCATGGTGGCAATGCTGTTGCCTTGGATGTATTCCATGGCGGCGCAGAATTGGCCTTCGATCGTTCCCGCGCCATAGACCGGCGTAAGGTTGGGGTGGCTCAAAACCTTTATGGTCTCGGCCTCTTCGAGCAGGCACTTCTCCAACTCGGCCGCGCCTTCGCCGAAGGCGGACAGCTGGATCGCCTTCAGGGCGACGGTCTGGCCGGTCTGCGGGTCGTTGGCTTTGTACACCGTGCCAGTGGCGGACTTCGCCAGTTCACTCAGGATTTCAAAATGACCGATCTTCGTGGGCATTGTTCCGTACCTCATCACAGAAAAGAACCGCGCAGTTTTTTGTTGCGAGCTGCGTTGGTAAAACCCGGGGGCAGGCTAAGGCTAGGATATCGCTCACGAGATTGATGTTCGAGTTACCAAAGTACTGCGAAAATGGGACAAAACCGGGACAAGTGCTTCAATGCCGCGGGCAACTGCCACCTGGCCTCGCGCGGAAGAAATCACCAATCATTAGCGTGACCTTTTCCCATGGAGTGCGGTTTAACTCTGTTTACGGAGAACCAGTGTGACAATTGTCATCCGAGTCGGGTGACGATCTCCACTGGCGTCGAAGTGGGTCCGGAATCAATATCGATGTGGAGTTGTTTCGGAGCAGATCGCGCGAGACGCATGTTGCGGGGCAGTTGGCAAGTTGTCGGAGGCGGACTTATTCGTTTATGCTAGCAGTCTAATATCGCCTAATTCGTCGACCAAGCTCGTCGATTGTCCGGCACGCCGCGCCTTCCCTGGGTTCAAATATGACTTTGAGCCGGTTTGTCACCAAGAACGCGTTCCGCAACAAGCGCCGCAGCATCCTGACGGTGCTGAGCATCGCTTTCTCTTTGCTTTTGCTTACCCTCATGATGACCATCTGGCGGGCCTTCTATCTCGATAACGGCAGCGCCGAGTCTGCGGAGAGGCTGGTGGTGAGGCACCGCGTTTCTTTGACGTTCAACCTGCCCAGCTACTATCGCGATAAAATTCGCGCGGTGCCTGGAGTCGTTGCGGTGGTGCCAGTATCGTGGTTCGGCGGAATCTATAAGGATCAAAAGCCGGAGAACTTTTTCGCGCAGTTTGGCACCGATCCCGATGAGTTTTTCGAAGTATTTCGCGACATCAAGATGCCCCAGAACCAGCGCATCGTCTGGCAGCGGGACCGCCAGGGCGTGATCGTCGATGACTCGCTGGCTAAGAAATACGGCTGGAAGCTGGGGGACCGGATCGTCTTGCAGGGCACAATTTATCCCGTGGATCTCGAGTTATATATTCGCGGCATTTTCAGCTGTTATCCCGACAACAAGTCAGTTTATTTCAATACCAAGTATGTCGAGGAGGCGGTCTCGTTCTTCAAGGGGCGAGCCGGGACGTTCAGCATTCTTGCGGCTTCGCCCGGCGACGTGAGCCGCATCGCAAAGACGGTCGATGACATGTTCCGCAATTCGCCTCAGCCCACAAAAACGGAGAGCGAGAAAGCGTTCGGTTTGGAGTTTGTAGCCATGCTGGGCAACGTAAAGGCTTTCATCCTTATGATTTGTTCGGCTGTGGTGTTTGCAACTCTGCTGGTATCGGCGAACACCATGGCGATGTCGATTCGCGAGCGAACGCGGGAAGTGGCCGTGCTCAAAACCTTGGGCTTCACCCGGCAGAGCGTTCTTGGTCTGTTCGTGAGCGAAGCGGTGACGCTTGCCCTGGCAGGCGGAGTGATCGGGGTAGGGTTGGCGTATCTCTTAATCTACGCGGTGACCCACTCGCCCCAGTTTTTCAGTTTCTACGACATGAAAGTGACATTTGGCATGTGGATTGTGGCCATATTTGTTGCTGGGTTTGTGGGATTGGTGAGCGCGGTGATTCCTTCATACCACGCCTCGCAGGTGAACATTGTGGATGGATTGCGGCACATCGGTTGAATCTATGACTCTAGGCAGCTTTATCGTGCGCAATACGTTTCGCAACAAGCGGCGCAGCCTGCTGACCATGCTGAGCATCGGTTTTTCGCTGCTGTTATTGACTCTGATGATCGCAATCTGGCGCATGTTTTACATCGACGTGGGGGCAGCGGATACGGCGAAACGAGTCATTACGCGTGACCGCATCTCGCTGGCATTCTTTCTGCCTGGGTACTACCGGGAGAAGATTCGGAGTATTCCCGGAGTGGTCGCTGTGGTGCCGGAAACATGGTTTGGGGGACGCTATAAAGATGACCGCCCGGAGAACTTTTTTGCGCAGGTGGCCACCGACCCGGACGAGTATCTGAAGGTTGCATCTGACAAGTTTGTTCCACCGGATCAAGTTCTCGCCTGGCAGCGTGATCGCGCCGGAGCCTTGGTGGACGTGGCTCTGGCTAAGAAATATGGGTGGAAGATCGGCGATAAGATTACCCTGCTGGGGACGATCTTTCCTGTGAATCCCGAGCTGACGATTCGCGCCATCTACCATCGCGATCCGCCGCAGAACACCTTGTACTTCAACGCCAAATATCTGGAAGAGGCGGTGCCCTGGTTCAAAGGGCAGGCCGGATGGTACGCCACTCAGGTGGCTCAACCCAGCGATGTGGCGCGGGTGTCGACAGAGATCGACGACATGTTTCGCAACTCGCCCGATCGAACAAAAACCGAGAGTGAAAAAGCCTTCCAGCTTTCATTCGTAGCTACGCTGGGAAACGTGAAAGCTTTTATTCTCGGCATCTGCGGCGCGGTGGTGTTTGCGATCCTGCTGGTTTCGGCTAATACCATGGCCATGTCGGTTCGCAGCCGGACCCGCGAAGTGGCGCTGCTGAAAACGCTCGGCTTCACCCGCCGGCGCGTGCTGTCTTTATTCGTATTCGAGGCTGTAGCTTTGGCGGTGAGCGGCGGACTGCTGGGCATACTGGGTGCGGCCGGATTGATCCAGCTCTTGACCCACTCCTCGATCGCATTGGGCGTTCCCATCGATATGAAAGTCACGCTGCCGACGGTGGGGGTGTCGTTGCTGGTGGCGGCGACGGTGGGGTTTGTGAGTGGATATATTCCCGCGTACGGGGCTTCACGAATCGATATTGTAGAGGGCCTGCGCCACATCGGCTGACCAGGCCGAGTGCATTGAGAGTGAACTTATGGCAATACCGATCAGCTACAACATACGAAATTTGAAGCTCCGCAAGGGGCTCACCATCATGACCGCGCTGGGCATCGCGCTGACCGTAACCACCGCGATCTTTCTGATGGCGTTGCTGGCCGGCCTGCACCGGGCTTTCGTTTCCAGCGGCAGTCCGCTGAATGTGCTGGTACTGCGCAAAGGATCGGAAGCGGAGTTGTCGGGCGGCTTCGATGCTTCGCTGTTTCCGGTCCTGAAGACTCTCCCCGGCATCGCGAAAGACAGCCACGGCGAGCCCATGGTTTCCGGCGAGTGGGTGGTGGTGATCGTGCTGCCACGCAAGGATGGAACGGGCGAAGTGAACGTCACGGTGCGCGGCATGATGCCCGATGGTCTCGAACTTCGGCCCAGCGCAAAGCTGATCGAAGGGCGCTGGTTCCAGCCCGGACAACGCGAAGTTGTGGTGAGTAAATCCATACGCTCACGCTTTTCTCACGCCAACATTGGCGACACCATGCAGTTCGGCAAAGGATCATGGAAGGTGGTTGGTGTTTTTGACGCCGGTGGTTCGGCTTATGAATCCGAGATCTGGTGCGACGTAAATCAGATGGCCTCGGACTTCGATCGCCAAGGCGGATATTCTTCGGCTTATTTGCGCGCCACCGATCCCATCGCCGCCGATGCGCTGAAGAATCGGGTCAGCGACGACCAACGTCTTAAGCTCGAAGGCATGCTGGAGACGGACTATTACGCCAAGCAAACCAGTTCCGGCGCGCCGATCAAGTATATCGGCATCGTGGTGGCGATCATCATGGCCATCGGATCAAGCTTTGCGGCGATGAATACTATGTATGCCGCTGTGGCGTACCGCGGGCGTGAAATCGCAACCTTGCGGGTGCTCGGGTTTTCGCGGCCTTCGATTCTGACGTCTTTTGTTCTGGAATCTCTGATGCTGGCTTTGCTGGGCGCGGCGGCGGGAATTCTGCTGATGCTGCCCTTTGACGGAATGCAGACCGGAACGTCGAATGCAGTGACGTTCAGCGAGGTCGTCTTCAGCCTGCGAATTACGCCGGAGGTGGCCGCTGCTGCCATTGCGTTTGCTCTGATCATGGGGCTTTTCGGCGGGCTGGCTCCGGCTTGGCATGCGGCGCGGCAGAATATTCTGACCGCGTTGCGCGGTTGATGTGGGGCCCCGGCCGCCGGACCCAGAGCCGGGAGTAGTTCGTACTAGAATTATTACTATGCCGATTGACGCGAAACACGAAGATTTGCAGAGCCTGCGAATCGACCGCTCCGACCGCGGCAGCGCGGGCGGAGAACCGCCCGCCTGGGCGCGCCGCTCCATTGTGATTGGCATCGTGATTGTGGCCGTGCTGAGCGTGTCCGCTCTGGCCTACCGGATGTTCGCCCGCGACGTTCCGGAAGTAGAGGTGGTGCGCGCGGCGGCGCAGAACAGCGATGAGGGCGACACCGTGCTTGCCGCCACGGGCTACATCGTCGCTCATCACACCATCAATGTGAATTCCAAAGTGACCGGGCGCCTGGCTTGGATTGGCGTCGAAAAAGGCGACAAGGTAAAGGAAGGCCAGGTTCTGGTACGGCTGGAGGATCAGGAATTCCGTGCTTCCTATGAGCAGGCGAAAGGCGCATTGGACAATGCCCGCGCCTATTTCGAGGAGCTGGAACACGGGTCCCGGCCCCAAGAGATTCAAGAGGCTCAGCACAATCTTGATGAAGCCCGCGCCACGCTGGTGGATGACAAGCTGACGCTTGACCGCACCAAGGAACTTGCATCCGCGGGCGTGGTTTCGCACCAGGTGATGGACGACGCCACCGCCAAGTTCGACTCGGACCAGCAGCGGGTTGATTCCCTGGACAAGGCTTTCCAGCTGATGAAGATTGGTCCGCGGCCAGAAGAGATCGCCCGTGCCCGCGGATCTGTGATCCAAGCCCAGGGCCAGCTCGACTACGCGAAGTCGCAACTCGACGCCACGGTGATCCGCGCGCCGGTCAGCGGCACCATTCTCGACCGTACCGCCGAAAAAGGTGAACTGATCACCGCGCAATTTGCCAGCGCTGCCGCCGGCGGTCCGCAGGGATCGGTGGTTTCTTTGGCGGACTTGAACGATCTTCAGGTTGAGCTCGACATCGCACAGGCTGACTTTGCCCGCCTCAGCCCCAAGGAGAAGGCCGTCGTCACCACTGACACCTATCCAGACAAGGTGTATGACGGCGTAATCGCGCAGATTTCTCCCGAAGCCAACCGGCAGAAAGCTACGGTGCAAGTGAAAGTACAAGTGCTGAATCCGGGCAAGTATCCGGACATTTTTCTGCGGCCGGAGATGAATGCCACGGTGAAATTCCTGGCGAATACGCCAAAGGCCAGCAACAAGCAACCGCAAGGTGCGTTTGTGCCGGCCAGCGCTGTGCGCGATCACGACGGCAAGAAGGTCGTGTTTTTGGCTTTCGATGGAAAGGCGCGCATGCGGGAGGTTCACGTGTTGAGCCAGCGCACGGACGGATTCCTGGTGGAGGGACTGATCGGGGGTGAGACCGTGATCAGCCAGGCACCGCAAGACCTGAAAGACGGAGAGACCATCAAAATTAAGGGGCAATCATGAGCACAGTGGCTGAGAACAAGATCGCTACCGGAACCAAAGTCGTCCAGGCGCGCAATGTCAGCAAGATTTTCAAGCGCGAAGCCTTTGAGGTCATGGCTCTTGACGACGTCTCGATTGACATTGCGGCCGGAGAATTCCTGGCGCTGATGGGGCCTTCGGGCTCCGGCAAAACCACGCTGCTGAATATGATTGCAGCCATCGACCGTCCCACCTCGGGCGAGTTGTTGGTGCAGAATCAGAATATTTTCCGGTTCAGCGACTCGCAGGCGGCCCACTGGCGCAATGAGCACATTGGATACGTGTTCCAGACGTTTAACCTGATTCCGGTGCTGACTGCGTTTGAAAATGTGGAACTGCCGCTGCTCCTGACCAGGCTGAACCCGCAGCAGCGCCGAGAACACGTGATGACCGCGCTGAAACTCGTGGGTTTGGAGGATCGTGTGAACCATTTGCCCAAGCAGCTCTCTGGCGGACAGGAGCAACGCGTGGCCATCGCCCGGGCGATTGTCAGCGATCCTACGCTGCTGCTGGCGGATGAGCCCACGGGCGATTTGGACAGCCACTCAGCCACGGAGGTTTTGGAGATTCTGAAGCGGCTGAACGAAGACTTTCACAAGACGATAGTCATGGTGACGCACGATCCGCACGCCGCTTCTTATGCGCACGTCACCCGTCACCTGGAGAAAGGGATGCTCCTGCCACCGGGATAGGCGCCCTTATTATCAGGCCGAGACCGGCATCCGGGTCGATTCGGATTCGGCCGCCCACAGCCAGGCTCGCCGACCGCTGTCAAGCGCCACGGCCTTGGCTTCTCCGTACGATACCAAACGATTTAGCACCGTGGTCACCGAGGCCATGGGGTCTTTGTGGCGCGCCAGCATGGGCGGAAATTTCTCTTGAATCCGGTCACAGACGTCACGCGCACTCAGGGCACAGTTTGCGTCCATCAGCACCATGCGGCACGCCTTGGTGAATCCGGACTGACGTCCACTGCTCTTGCGATCCACCAGTTCGAGCAATTCATCACCCAACACGCCGTCGCCAAAGAGGTTAGCCAGGCCGGAGATGGTCTGCTTGATGGTGCCGATCCGTCGCATCACGTCAGCGCGCTGTTGCAGGAGTTGCCGCAGCTCTTCGTGCGCCTGCCGCACCACCTCTTGCACGTGGCCGTTCCCATTGTCCGTGATGGTTGTCATCCCGCGCGCACTTCCTTGGATCTGCATGGAATTCTCCAATCCTGCCACTCACGCACGCTCTGGCTCTCTAGTTCGTTACGCATTCAACTGGGCAATTGTTCCTTGATTTCATTCTGGTCGAGCGTATGCCTCGCCCGCAGAACCTGTTGTATTAGACGAACGAAGTTACAGTTGGTTAACGTCTGAAAAACAGTCACACCAGTTCCGGGGTAGGTCAGTTCTGTACCAAATTGAACCCATCCCCAATCTGGGATTTCTTCGAGGCCTCAATGCCCGCCTGCTTTCTCCCAAGGCGCCGCCGCGACGGAAACCGTCCGATGTGAAAAGAGTAACGAACGATAACCGTGTCCACCGCAACCCAAATCGAGCCCTCGCTCTTGCGTGTCCTGCTGGTGGGAAACCAGGAGGAGGATTTTTTTCTCATTCGGGAAATCCTCGACCGCAACCGAATGGCTTTGCCCGTGGAACTCGACCATGCTTGTTCGATGGAAGAGGCTAAGACCATGTTGCAGGCTGGCGACTATGGGCTGGTCTTATTTCAACACGAGACCGGGGATGCCGCGGCTACCAGGCTTCTTTCCGAGTTTCTACACACCAGGGGCGCCATGCCCTTCATCTTGTTGACCGAGCACGCCGATGAGAAGGCCGTTGCTGAAATCGTCCAGGCGGGCGCCTACGACTGCATGGATCGGTCGCAGCTCAACGGAGTCCACCTCGGGCGAACCATCCGTTGCGCCTTGAGTCTGCACTCGACCCAGCAACAGCGGCAAAAGGCGGAACAATCCCTGCGCAAGCTTTCCTGCGCGGTGGAGCAGTCCGGGGACACGATCTTTATTACCCATCGCGAAGGCATGATCGAATATGTCAACCCGGCTTTTGAAAAGCTGACTGGCTATTCCCAGCAGGAAATCGCAGGCAAGACCCCCAGCATCCTGAATTCCGGACAGCAAGCGCCGGCACTTTACCGCGAGTTATGGGAAACCATCCGCTCCGGCGACGTCTACCGCAGCGTCCTGGTAAACCGGAAGAAGAATGGTGAGCTGTACTACATCGATGAGAGCATCAGCGCCATACGGGACGCGGATGGGCAGATCACGCACTTTATCTCCAACGGCCGGGACCTCACTGATCGATTGCAACTCGAAGCGCAGTTGCTCCAGGCGCAAAAAATGGATGCCATTGGCCGGCTCGCTGGAGGCGTCGCCCATGACTTCAATAACCTTCTCACCATCATTACCAGCTATTCCGAACTCGCGCTCGATTCCGTGGTTCCGGGAAGCGCCGCTCAGGCCCGGATTCAGGAGATTCTAGGGGCTGCGCATCGCGCCGCCGAACTGACCCGGCAGTTGCTCGCTTTCGGCCGCAAACAGCCGCAGGCCTTGCGCGTCGCCGAGCTCAATCCCGTGATCGGCGAAATCGTCAAGACCCTTCACCGCCTTATCGGAGAGGATATAGAGCTCCTGTTTGCCCCAGGCAAAGGGCTGGGCAGAATTCGTTTGGATCCGGTGCAGATCGAGCAGATTCTCCCGAACCTGGCCGCCAACTCCCGCGACGCAATGCCTCAGGGAGGGCGGTTCAGCATTCAAACCTCCGATGTATGCCTCGACGAAGAGTATGCCGACCGCAAGCGGGCCATCATTCCCGCGGGACGCTACGCCGTCGTAACCGTGGCCGACACCGGCGATGGTATTCCCTCGGATCACTTGCCGCACATTTTCGAACCTTTCTATACCACGAAACCGTCCGGCAAGGGCACCGGACTGGGCCTGGCCACGGTCTACGGCATCGTCAAACAAAATCATGGGTTTGTTTGGGCCTACAGCGAACCCGGCATGGGCACCACCTTCAAGATCTATTTGCCTTGTGTGCAGGATCGGCTGGCCACCGTCGAGGCTCCAGACATCAGCGGGGAGAACTCGCTTCGTGGTACCGAGACCGTCCTATTGGTCGAGGATGAGGAACCTCTGCGCCGGGCTGCGGCCGAGTTTCTCGGCCTTCGCGGATACAGCGTGCTCGAAGCAAGAGATGGCCTGGATGCTATGTCCGTCACCAAGAATCATGGATCGACGATTCACTTGGCAGTCACCGATGTCGTCATGCCGCATATGAGTGGGGGCCAACTGGCGAAGGAACTGGAAACGCTCCGGCCGGAGACCAGAGTCCTGTTCGTCTCCGGCTATGCCGGCCAAACCGTGCTCGATCACAAAGTGGTCGATATCGAAAGCAATTTTCTCCAGAAGCCCTTCACCCTGAAACAACTGGCCAGCAAAGTCCGGATGGTTCTCGATCACAGCCGCAACCCCGTTCCTATACCGGCGCAGCCGATAGCGCATACTTGAAGGCGCTACGGTGATATCCGGGTAAGCTTGCCGTCTTTTAACCGGAAGCGGTCTCCGCGCCAAGTCACGGTGTGACCGAAAAGGCTCACAATCCACACGACGGCCACAACCAGATCCCTGAGCGGAATCAGCCAGGCGTCCTTCGCAATCTGACGGTCCCTCAGAACGCCACGTCCTGAAACCAGCGCAACGACAAGCCGAAGAAACAGCGTGACGGCGAGCGCGCCCCAAGCCCAGAGCGCTCCTCGACTCGCCACCAAAGCCAGCAATGCCCACGGGATTCCGAAAGTGAAAACCAGACCCAAGTACCCTCCCGCCCGTACGTCACGAACCCCACGCGCCCAGCGCAGTTGATGCGCAAAGAATTCCCCCAGACTGTAGGCTGGCAGATACGTCTCCACGACAACATGCGACAGCTCTACCCTTAACCCCAGGCAGGCAATGCGCTTTCCCAGTTCGTAGTCATCGGCAAGATGGTCCGCGAAGCCAGCGAAGCCGCCGGTCTTCTCCAACTCGGCCTTGCGAAACGCCAGCGTGGAACCCAAGCCGAAACCAATGCCGCTTTCAAGCTGGCGCGCTGCCAACACGCCCGCGCAAAAATCAGTACTGATGCCCACCGCCTCCAGATGCGATCCCAGCGTTGCCCCAGCCACTGCGCGGTAAAGGCAGGTGACCAATCCCACTCGTGAGTCGGCCAACGGCGCAATCACCCGGTGCAAATAGTCGGGCTCCACGCGAATGTCACTATCGTTGACGATCAAATGCTCATAGCGCGCTTCTGCCAGCATCTGCGCCAGATTGCTGACCTTCACATTCGCGCCCAATATCTTCTCGCTCACCACCAGCTGAATTCTGCGGTTCGGGAATTCGCGCTGCAATTCCTTCACGCTGTCGATTACCGGATCGTTCGGATCGCTCACTCCAAAGATGATTTCGTAGTCCGGATAATCCTGCAGGCAGTGGCTGCGAAAACTTTCATACATTTCCGGATCGGTCCCTTTGAGCGGTTTGAGAATTGAGATCGGTGGCAGGTCCTGTGTGGGGTGGGCGCCTTCGCCCGCCTCTCGCTCCCGCAGAAACTTCGCTGCACTCCAAAGACACAGGAGGTAGTAAAGCGAACTGAACACAACCCCGAAGACCGCGACCACCTCGACTGTTCTGAGGATGAGGTGCATCATGCGCGAGTGCGAGCAAGACTATTCGTAAACGTAGCGCCTCAATCGGATCCGGGCTCCCCGCATCTCTATCTCTCTCAGGGACAAGTCTAACAGCCGAGCCAGCCATCGCGTAATGTGAGATCCCGCTTACTACCCGTGCGAAATGCGGACTCGCATCGGTGTGGCCAAAGAACCGCGCCCTTCACTTCGCATATAATGAACAGGTTGGCAGCTGGACCGGACGGTCGCTTTCTGGGTCTTCGGACGCAGGGAGAGGAAAGTCCGAACTCCGCAGAGCAGTGTGCCGGATAACGTCCGGGAGGCCGGGTTCAAGCCCGTCCGACGGAAAGTGCCACAGAAAACATACCGCCCGCATCTTTCGGGATGAGGGTAAGGGTGAAAAGGTGCGGTAAGAGCGCACCGCCGCCGCAGTAATGCAGCGGGCAGGGCAAACCACACACGGAGCAAGACCAAATAGGAAGGGAACCGGAATGTGATTCTTACGAATCGAGTTCCGGCACGTGCCGGCTCGGCGCGTAAAACCTTCGGGTAGGTCGCTAGAGCCCCGCAGCAATGCGTGGCCCAGAGGAATGACCGTCCCGCCGTAGCAATCCGGCGGACAGAATTCGGCTTACAGGTCCGGCTGCCATAATTTTAAATTCAGCCCAGGAGCATACCTTATGTCAGCACCCAGCCGCCGTCCGGAGATTCGCCGGCGTCGCGCCCGTCAGCACAAGATCGCCAGCCTCCGCAAGCGTCTCGCCTCGGCCCAGACCGATGCCGACCGCAACCGCGTCACCGCCAAGCTGCACAAGCTCTCCATTGCCTCGCCGGGCCAGCCTCTGCTGAAGTAAATCCGCTGGGTCGCATAACATCACGCCGCCCCTGGGGTTGTCTTGCTCCCGGTGGAAGTCGGCTGAACGGGGGAATTCGCATTGCCTCTCGCGCCCAGGACTTCCCGGTAAACGCCCATGATCCGGCACACCGATTTCTCCCACGAGAATTTTGCCGCCTGCCGGTAGCTGCGTTCTTTCATCTTCTCGCGCAACTGCTGGTCCAGAAGAACCCGGTGTAAGGCCCGCATGATTTCGAAAACATTCTCCGGGTGGACGAGCACAGCCGCATTACCCACCACCTCGGGCAAGGACGAAACGTTTGAAGTGACGACCGGCGTACCGTGTGCCATCGCCTCCAACGGCGGCAGGCCGAATCCCTCATACAACGACGGGAAGACAAAAATCTTGGCCTGGTCGTAGAAAGTGCGCAGCACTTCGACCGGCACGAACCCCAGAAAGCGCACATCGTTCTGCACTCCGCTGCGGATCACCGTCCGCCGCAGATCGGGATTGCCGGAAACGTCGTCTCCAATGATGATGAGCTTCAGGTCGGGGAATACCTGCTCTTTTTCCAGCTCCGTTTTCAGCGCCGAGAAAGCTTCGATCATGCGCACCACATTCTTGTGCGGACTGATTCTTCCCGCATAGAGCAGGAAGGGATAGGTTACCTGGTAGCGCTCGGCAATCAACTGGCGGTCTGCCGCGCTCGCGTGTCCGTGCAGGAACCGCTCATCGATCGCGTTGTAGACCACCTCGATGCGTCCCGCCGGAATACCAAAAAGCTTTTCCACCTCGATCTTGGTGAAGTTAGAAACCGCGAAAACACGCGCCGCCCCCCGCAAAACCCGCTTGGTCAATTGGAAGTGCAGCGATCTCCAAAACCCAGTTTGCTCGCGCGCCCGCGACAGATGCTCCAGAATGTCGTGTACCGTCATCACGTAAGGACAGGGCAGAGCGCGCGGGACGGAGAACAGATTCGGGATGTGTACCAGATCGCATTCCAGCCGCTTCACGATCGTGCGGAACTCCCGGAAGCTCTTCACCGAGCGTTCCGGCTCCGCGATGGGCACGGGGTGAAAGTTAGGTGGCAGCGGGCCGATTTCCCTGATTTTGGCGGCTGAGCCGATGAGGAAAAAAGTGGTTTCGTGGTCAAGCCGGCCCATGGTGCGCACGACATTGCGAATGTAAGTCCCGACGCCGAACTCGGTCATCCGTCGGATGTCGATGGCGATCTTCACGGAAGGCATTTAACCACAGAGAGCGGGGAACCTGACAGCAGAATTGGAAGATCCACCTATGCCCGCGCTTCGGCCTGCGCCGTGGCCCTGCGCTCGGCATACAGCGGAAACGCCTCGCACAACTCGATCACTTCTTTCCGAATTCTTCCCAGCGCCGCCGCATCGCCGCGCTGCAACAGCGCCTGGGCGATCCAGCGCCCCACCTGCTGCATCTCCGCCTCTTTCATACCGCGCGTGGTCAGCGCTGGCGTTCCAATACGAATCCCGCTCGGCTTCATGGGCGGGTTCACATCGAATGGAATCGCATTCTTGTTCACGGTGATTCCTGCCTCGCCCAACGCCTTTTCCGCTTCACTGCCCAGCATGCCTTTGGAAAACACGTCCACCAGCATCAGGTGTGTATCGGTCCCGCCGGAAATAATGCGGAAGCCTTCGGCCGCCAGCGTCCCGGCCAACACTCTCGCATTCGCCACGACCTGCTTGGCATAATCCTGGAATTCGGGCTGCATCGCTTCCTGAAAGCAGATCGCCTTCGCTGCGATAATGTGCATCAACGGCCCGCCTTGCATCCCCGGGAAGACCACTTTATCGATCGCGGCCGCAAACTCTGCCTTCGAAAGAATCATCCCTGCGCGGGGTCCGCGCAAAGTTTTATGCGTGGTCGAGGTCACGATGTGCGCATGCGGCACCGGCGAGGGATGCGCTCCGCCCGCCACCAACCCGGCAAAATGCGCCATGTCGACCAGGTAGAGCGCCCCAACTCTATCCGCTATCTGCCGCATCCGCGCGAAATCGATGATGCGCGGGTACGCGCTCCCGCCACCCACGATCAGCTTCGGCCGTTCCTGCGCCGCCAGTTTTTCCAGCAAATCATAGTCAATCGTCTCCGTCTCTTTGGTCACGCCGTAGGGCACGATCTTGTAAGTCTTTCCCGAGAAATTCAGGGGATGCCCGTGTGTAAGGTGACCTCCGTGCGCCAGGTTTAATCCAAGAATCGTGTCGCCCGGTTGCAGCACAGCCGCGTAAGCCTCCATGTTCGCCTGCGATCCAGCATGAGGCTGCACGTTGGCATGCTCGGCGTCGAATAATTGTTTTGCACGGTCGCGCGCCAGGTTCTCCACCACGTCCGCGAACTCGCAGCCGCCGTAGTACCGCTTGCCCGGATATCCCTCGGCATACTTGTTGGTGAACACCGAGCCCGCCGCCTCAAGAACCGCTTCGCTGACAAAATTCTCCGACGCAATCAGCTCCAGCCCCTCGTGCTGCCGGCGGGTTTCGTTGTCGATGGCAGCGGCAATCTGCGGATCCGCTTCATACAGCGGGCGGTACATCTTAGCTGCGGAATTCTTCATGTTGTTTTTCCTGGCAATCTCCGTTTATTTCCGATTTCTCTAACTCTGTTCGTCCCGTAAATGTCGGGCTCATGACGCTCCATAAATCGCTCCGGCGCCTTCACCGGCGTAAATCCAACCTGTGAATATAGCCCGTGTGCGTCGCGCGTAGTCAAGATCCAGCGCCGCAGATTCTGCAGCGCAGGATGCAGTGTAATGCACTGCATCAGCCATTTGCCCAAGCCTCGCCCGCGATGCGATTCCAACACGAACACGTCGCCAATATAAGCAATTGTGGCAAAATCGCTGATCACACGCGCAAACCCAACCTGCGCGGCATCTTCATAAACGCCAAAGCACAAAGCATGCTCCATGGACCGCGCAACCACCTCCCGCGGAATCCCCTTGGCCCAATAACAATTCGTCAGGAAGCCGTGAACCACGTCCAGGCTGAGGCGCTCGGGGTTGGTACTGACCACGAACTTGCCGCGCGAGTACTCCATCACGGTTCCAGGATCGACCACGCGGCCATTCGCCATGCCACATTTTACCGCCTGACTGTGCGCCGCGAGATGGAGTCATTCAAACGCCGTCCGCAGGAACGAAGCCAGTTGCCACCCGTCCATATATTTATACGGCGTCTCGCCCATCGTGTAGTGGCCGCAAGGCAGCACCACCACTTTGTGATCCAGTCCGTAGCGCTCGAATTCCTCTACCACGTTGCGCGAGAGTTCGGGCAGGAACGTCAGATCGTATTTCGCATAAATGATCAGCGACTTCCGCGGCCAGCGCGCGAACTGATTGAAGTACGCCATGGGACTCACGGCCAGCCACGATTGCCGTAGCGTCTCCAGCGTGATCTGCGACTCCATCCCCTGCCGGATGTGCCGCGTCGACTGTCCGTGCCAGACTACGTCGGCCACGTAAGTCGACGCATGATTAAACGCCGCCACGCGAATCCGCGGGTCGTGCGCCGCCGCGATGAACGCGTAACACGACCCAAGGCTCGTTCCCACGATCCCCAGCTTGCTGTAGCCCTGTTGCTCCAGCCAGTCGAGACAGCACCGGACGTCCACTACTCCCTGCCGCACCGCATCGAGTGTGCGCCCAATGTTGGCGGAAACCGCGTAGTCCGCACGGCTGATCTCTGCGGGCATGCGAATGTCGTGATAGGGCATGCTCAGGCGCAGCACCGAGATGCCAAGCATGTTCAGAACCTTGCAGAGGCTCACGTAGGCGATGGCGTCTGCGTTCCAATGCGGTAGAAGAACGATGGCCCGCCGCCCGCCCGCCGGAAACCAGCGTGCATTCACCAGATTGTTTTCTACATAAGGCGTTTTCACCGGCGCCGTGAAGCGCAAGAATTCCGCAAAAGTTCCCTTCACCTTCTCTTCGAGTTTTGTGTCGGGAGCCTCGCGAGTCGAGAAAACCTGTACCTCGCGTTTCTCCAGCCTGAAATCGCCGGGCCGCGTGTAAGAATAAAACTCATCGCTGGCAGCGACGATTCGTCGGTTGAAATCGATAAAGAACCTCGCTGGATCGTCCACGGCTTGCCCGGGACGCGTTCCATTCCGGCATGGCCAGTTCTGCGCCCACTCCACTCCCCACTCCAGCGGACGTACCACGCGGTTGTTGTCCACCGATGTAAGCCGGTGCTCCCAGTCGTACATCCATTGCGCGTAGCGCGAGGGCATGGTCAGTTTGTTAGCGCCATTCCATTAAACGGGTTCTGGAAGAGCACGGTTCGGGAAGGGCACGGCTTCAGCCGTGCTGCCCAAAGCCAATAAATACGAGGGTTTTAGTCCGACGGACAATCCACCCCTTTTAGTGTAGCAAGCGGAAGGGGCACGACTCATACGAGAATCAGTGAACAGCAACAACTAGAGGTTCGCAGTTGGCATCTGAACCTTGAGCGGCGTGGGCGGCACACCATAGATTTGTTGATCTGGAGTGGTCCCGCGGATTACGCCCCGTACCTTCGCGGCACCCGCTTCGAAATGTTGCAGAGAATCTCGTACGGCGAGCTGTTGGCGAGGCGCGCATGTTCGAGAGCATCCACGCTCAAACCGTCGCGGGTTCCGAGCAGGACCACCTCATCACCCACCGTTATCCCCGGAATGCCCGTCACATCCACCAGCGTGAGGTCCATCGAGATGCTGCCGATAATCGGTGCATAATGATCGCGCACAATCACCCGGCCGCGATTCGAAAGCTGGCGGTTATATCCATCCGCGTATCCCACCGGCAGCACCGCAACGTGTGCTGGAGCCTTGGTCGCATAAGTTCCGCCGTAGCCCAGAGCCTGATTGGCCGCAAAGTTTCTCATGGAAAGAATTCGCGTCTTCCAGGTCAGCACCGGCTTCACCGGAAGCCGCAACGTGCCCCCGCTCACCTCCCGCCCCGCACGCTGGAACGGCAAGTAATACCCGTAGAGCGCGACACCCGGACGCACCATGTTGTTCCACGTTTCGCGCCGCGAGATCAACGCGCTGGTGTTGGCCATGTGTATCAGACTTGGCTCGAAGCCCGCCGCGCGCACCATGCGCTGCGCCTCTTCGAAACGCCGCTCCTGTTCGGCCACAGAAGGCGCGTCCATAATTTCCGAGGAAGCCAGATGCGTCGAAAGCCCCTCGAGAACCAGATGCGGAGCCGCGCTCAGAGCCTCGAGCACCGCCGCAAGTTCGTCCAGCGCCACGCCTAGCCGGCCCATCCCAGTGTCCACTTTCAAGTTTACCCTTTGGCGCACCGCTCCCGCCGCCGCTGCGCCCTCGAGAGATTCGATGTGCCAAGGCTCCCATACCGTGGGGGTGAGGCGCAGGCGGACGATCTCGCTCTCTTCCCCGCGCCAGAAACCCGTCATCAGCAAAATTCGCGACTCAATCCCGGCTTCGCGCAGCGGGATCGCTTCGTCCAGCGAGGTAACGCCGAGCCACTTCGCCCCTTCCGCCTGCAGCGCGCGCGAACACTCCACCGCGCCATGCCCATAAGCGTCAGCCTTAACCACTGCGCACACCGTCACCTCAGCCCCGACATGCTTCACGACGGTGCTGAAGTTTTGCCGCAGCGCGCCCAGGGAAACTTCCGCCCATGTGGGGCGAGTCGCCACGCGGTTCAGGATTTCTACAGTCGTCGCCACTGCGCTCGATTATAGCGGGAGCGTCGCGTGTGCTCAGGTTACGCTTGGGCTACTCCCGTCTGCCACGGATCATCAGTTGCCGTCGAGCGAAAAGTTCACCGTGATCTGCGTCTCGACTTCCACGGGTTCGTTGTTCAGGACGTAAGGGCGGTAACGCCAGCGGCGCACCGCGTCGATCGCCGCCGGCACCAGCATAGGATGCCCCGTCACCACTTTAAGGTCTTCGATAGTGCCTTGCTTGCTGATCATCGCCTGCAACACCACCGTTCCCTGAACGCGCGCACTTCGCGCCAGCGCTGGATACACCGGCAAAATCTTCTGAACCAGATCTCCTTCGCTCATTTGTGAGGGGCGGACCGGGTGGGCAACCACCATCGGCGGCCGCATCGGCAAGACCGGCGGGGAACCGCTCCCGGACAGGCTCGCAAAACCGCGCACCGTGCCGCTTCCCGGCGTTCCGGGAACGTAAGGCCCTGAGCCCACAACCTGCGGGGGACCGTCATCGACGAGCGGATGCCTGGTAATGGGAAGTGCGGACGGCCGCCGGAAAACAACTTCCGCAGAGTTAGCTTCAGCGGGATTTGAGAAGGTGCGTGCTCTCGCCGCAGCGACCTCGCGCCGGGGTTCTCCCAGACTGATGGGCGTTGAGAGCCGGTGGATCAGAGGCAAGCCCGTCGGCCTAAGCAGCGGCATGAGCAGCAGCAGGGCGCCCACCAGCACCTGCAATCCGAACGAAGTCATAGTTGTTATCCCGCGGCGCGAACGCTCGTCCCAGGACGAATGGAGTGTGGCATTGAACATAGTGTCCTCCCCAATGGAATGCGATTGCTGCTAAGGACACCACGACTAGTCTTGGGGCTCCGGCCTGAGCAAAGAAAACAGGCCGCGTAGATACGCGGCCTGTGGGAACTTTCACGACACGCCCGGTGTCGTCAAAGCTTACTTGGGTGGTGCGGTCGACTTGGGAAGCGGCTGCCTGGCAGCCGGCCGGGGCGCCGCGCCCGAGGCGGCCGGGGCGGGCACGCCGGACTGCGCATTATAGATGTCCACCACCGCCTTGGTAATGTCCGCCGCTTCGCCATACCACAGGATCGGACTCTGCGGCCACGGGTTCGACGTGTCCACGATCATGGTGAAGCCGCTCTCCTGCGCGTGCTTCACGATTACTGGCGCCATCTTCTGCAGAATGCGTTGAAAGATCTCTTTCTGCTGGCTCTGAGCGTCGTCCTGCGCGTCCTGCACCGCGCGATCGAACGACTTCTTCTTGGTCTCGATCTCCTGGACCAGGTTGGCGCGCGCCTCGTCATTCAGTTTGTCGCCCTGGGTCTGCAGTTGCTTCTGCAAGCTCGCGAGTTCGTCGTTCTGAGATTTCAGTTCGTTTTGTTTCGGCTCCAGCTTTTTGCGCAGGGCCTCGAAATCGCGTTGGCCCTCGTTGGTGCCGACCACGGCTTGCTCAATGTTGATGGTCCCGACCTTGGTGGCCGCGCCCGTTACCATCGTGGTGGAAGTCGCCGGGGCTAAGGGCGAGCTGGCCGCATGACCGGTTTGGGCCCATGCGGAAATCATCGAGACGACCGCAATAGCCAGGACAGACCGCAGAAGCTTGCTTGTCATTGGATTCGCTTAAACTCCTTGGAACATTGTTCCGTTAAACCTGGTTCCATCAAAGACTGGTTCCATCAAAATGGTTCCGTTAAACATACTTCCGGGAATGAACTCAGATTACCCTCTTTGGGCAACGCTGGGCCGTATTCACGAGGTCTATCGTCTTGCGCTTCTTGCACCAGCGCCGTCAAATATCGTCTCTGTCTCTCAGACAAGGCGCCCGGGATTGCCAGCGTCCCACGCCGGGGTTGCGGATGTGTCGTCTCCCCCTGATCAGCTTTCTGCGATGGGCGTGGATCGCAACGATTATAAAGAGCCTCCTTGCCGCCGTCAAACTCTCCACCCGCCTGCCGTCAGAATGTCGTCGCCACCGTGAAGCGGAACGTCTTGCGCGGCTCCCGCAACAGAAAGCTCTCGGTGTAGGCGTTTCTTGCCAGGTTGTAGGTATACAATCCCGCGCCCGTTAACTGGCAGCCAGTCTTGGGGTTGCAGGTTTGTGGGAACATACCAGGAGTAATCGGGATCGGCGGGGTTGCCGGACTATCCAGGCGCAGCGGATTGTACGCCCAGTAAATGCGGAAGGGCGCGTTTACCACGGGCAAGAACATCTGCAACTCAAGCCCGGTGGACATTCTAGGCCGCCAGTTGGTCTGCCCCAGCACTTGCAGGTTTTGCGATGGTGGCGGGCTCAACACGCTGCCCGGGGAGCAGGTGTTGGCGGTGGCAATTTGCGTCAGCGTAGGACACCCGACCTGCGTGCCGGTGACACTGTCATATTGCTGGAATGCAATCTGCAACTGCGAGGGCCGGAGGATAGGGTCAATGCCCATGTCAAGAAACGGAGCCAGCGCCACCGGCCCATAGATCGTAATGCGGTACTCCGCGTTGGCCACAACGCTGAGATCGCCACCGGGGAACGTGATCTGATCGATCGGAATCGGAATGGTCACATTCCCCGCCCGGGGATTCTGCGGGTCTTTGGGCACCGGCACGCCCGTAGGATTGGTCAACGTGATCGATCCAATGCTCGGCAGGAAGGCTACCGGAGAGACGGAGCGGATATCGAAACCGCGCAGATCGTTTTCACCACCCATGTAGGCACGCTCGAACGGAGGCGCAACAAAGCCACCAAAACCGCTGATGAAAGATCCCTGAATTCGGAAGCCGAAGGCATTGCGGCGGTTCTGCACGGGAATGAAGCGCTTATACTCGACGATGGGACGCACCGACCGAATGGTCCCGCCCAGCCCCGCGATCTCCGCCCCCAACGTCAACTGGTGCCCGTGATGGGGCGAGATTGGACTGTCGAGGGTATTGAAAGAGAAGTTGGGAAAGATCTTGCTGGTGATGATTCCCTGTAGCGCATCGGGCCCGGAAATGCCGCGGAAGGCCAGGTACTCGAACAGGTTTTTCGAGGCGGTACTGAGGGCGACCAGCGAGGACCGGTCGAACGAATATGTGATGCCCACACGCTTGAAAGAGCGGCGCAGCGGGTAGGCCAACGATAGCGTGAATCCAGTGCTCGACTGCGTGTAGTTCTGCAGGTTCTGCAACACCTCGTTGGGCAGGTTCAGAGTCTGCCCGCTGAAGATGGAGAGTTGCCGAGCCTGGTCGTACTTGATGTTGGTGTAGTACACGTTAAATCCGAACTGCAGCGGCCGGTCAAACATGTAGGGTTGGGTGAAGCCAAACCGCAGGCTTCGCGCCAGGTTCCCGAGGCTGGCCTGCACCTGCAGCGTTTCCCCCAGACCGAGGAAGTTGTTGGTGGCGTAGTTGATCCCGACGAAGGCGCCTTCCAGCCCGCTCACGCCCCCGTTCAGGCCGATGCTGTTTTTTCCCCTTTCCTTGACCTTCAGCGTCAGGTCTACCAATCCATCTTTCTCGTCGAGCTGGCGAATCGTGGTATCGGGATCGTCCGGCTTCAACTGTTCGAAGTATCCCAGTTGGTTCAAGCGCAGCAAGCTCAACTCCCAGAGACGCGAGTTATAGACGTTTCCTTCTTCCAGTGCGATCTCACGCCGGATCACCTTGTCGCGGGTCGTAGTGTTGCCCTGGAACTCGATGCGGCGAACGTAGAACTGCTTGCCTTCATCGACGTCGATGTCGAGATAGATCAGCTTCTTTTCGTCGTCAAACCTGGTTTCGGGGAGGGGCGTGAAATTGATGTAGCCCAGTTCGCCATAGGCCTTGCGCAGGTTCTCCAGTCCCTTGCCGACTTTCTCCTTGCTGAAGATATCACCGTCTTTAATGGCGAAGATGGCGCGCAGCGCCTTTACGTTTCTCACCGCCTTGTTGTTCTTGAAGGTGATTCCACCCAACCTGTAGCGCTCGCCTTCCTCGATGGGAATGGTAATGTCGACTGCTTTGCCCGGCCCGCTTTGCAACAGCGGGATATGGGCGCCGGTGTGCCCGGTATCGCGAATCTTGGTCGTGGGATCGTCGACAATAACCTTGAAATAGCCGCGGTTGCGGTATTCATCGCGCACCCGTTCCGTATCGTCCTCCAGCTTGGTGGCGTCGTAGGTTCGGGCAAAGATGTCTTCCAGGAAGATCGAGTGCGGGATGCCGATTGGCCGCAAGCTTTTCATGGCGGAGCGCAGGATTCGCGTTTTGACGTTCTTGTTGCCTTCGAACTTGATCTTGCCGACCTTTACCTTGGGCCCTTCCTTGATCGCAAACGTGATCCCGATCGAAGCCGGCGGAATCTGGCGTATTTCAGTCTTGACGGTCGCGAACTGCCGTCCATGCTCCGCCAGCAAGCCTTTGATCGCCACTTCCGCCTTCTTGACTTTCGTGGGGTCGTACTGATCCTCGACCACCAGGCCAACCTTGGCTTCTTTGAAGCGGTCCAACACGTCGCTGGTGGAAATGGAACTCAGGCCTACATAGTTAATCTCGCGGATCGTTGGTTTTTCCTTGACCTGGATAATCAGCCGCCATCCCTTGGGGGTCCGTTCCCGACTGAAGCGAATGTCCTGAAAATAGCCGGTGTTCCACAGCGAATTGAAATCGCGCTCCAGGGCGGCGGGATCGTAGATATCGCCGGGACGGGTGAAAATGCGCGCCTTGATGGTTTCGGCGGGAATTCTGCGGTTTCCCTGAACGTCGATCTCTGTGATCACGTCGGCCTGGGCCCAGCTGGCGGAGGCGGAAAGAAGCACCAGCACGATCCCCAGCGCCCACCCCAGGACCCTCATTCCGCGGCAAATCTGTGCCCGAGAAGAAGAGGATGGAGGATGAGCGGCGCCGGAAGTCCCGTAGCTGTGGCCGCGCCCGGACACAGCAGTATCTCGATGAGAGCAAAAATGAATCGCTACGACCTCAGCCTCTGGGATGTAGGAAAACGATCATTATACGGTAGAGAAACAGAATGCGTCCAAGCCGCCACTCTTGCCGGTGGCTTCATGGAAGGGACTTGGCTAACTCCACCTCCACCAAGACGGAATAAAACGTGGCGGAGTTGCCCAGATCGGAAAGTTTTTCTGAGGTCAGCACGTTGATATTCCGGAATCCGGGGCCCAGCTTGGCCCAGTTTAGCCTCGCTGAAACCACCCCCGGTTGAACCGCGCCGTCCACTCGAGCTTGCAGGAAGATTTCTCCGCGCCGGTTGTAGACCCTCACCGTCTCTCCGTTGGCAATCCCGCGCAGCCGGGCGTCGGCGGCGTTCATTTCCAGAAGGTTCGTCTCTTCCATCCCCTGCACCGATGGCAGGTTCGAAAAACTTGAGTTCAGGAAGTTGTCGGCCTTCCGTGCCAGAAGCTCCAGCGGAAAAGCCGCCCCTTGTGTTCCCTGGGTTCCATGACGAGATTCCGCCGGCGGCTTGAACTCGGCGACCGGATCAAGCCCCATCGCCTTCACCGCTTCGCTGTACAGCTCGGCTTTGCCCGAGGGGGTGCGGAAATTACCGCTGGCGAAGGGAAGAAACGGGGCTTGGGAATCGGCCCGGCTGGCGTTTGGCGCGGTTCCCGGTTCACAACCGGGGACTGGGAGCTGACAACCTAAGTTCAAGCGCACCTGCCCTTCGCGTTCGAGTCGCTCCCGGGTGATGCCTTGCAACCACGGAGTGCTCGAATCAAGGGCGCCATCGATCATCTCGTTGACGGTCTCGCGGAAGCACGGGTCCTCGAACCCCATGCGCTCGGCTAGAGCCCGGAACACCTCGACATTGGCCCGGCATTCTCCCAACGGCTCAATCGCCCGGTCCGACACTTGAAGATAGTAATGGCCATACGCCGCCTGCAGGTCCCTATGCTCGAAGAATGTGGTCGCCGGCAACACGATGTCGGCATAGTCGGTGGTATCAGTGAAGAACTGCTCGTGCACCACGGTAAACAAGTCCGCGCGCTTGAGTCCGCGAACCACTTCATTGTGGTTGGGGCAAACCGCCGCCGGATTCGAGTTGTAGACAAACAAAGCCTTCACCGGCGGATCGCTCAGCTGGTTCAGCGCCTCGCCCAGCCGAACCATGTTCACAACCCTCGCCGGACGATCACTTCCCTCTGGCTTGAGATCGGGACGCCGCAACGCATCCTTGTTCAGCTCAAACGCGCCGCTGGTCGAAAGATGAATTCCGCCACCCACTTCCTTCAGCGATCCGACAATGCAAGGCAGCATCGCAATCGCGCGCGTGGCCATCCCGCCTCCCTCTGACCGCTGCACACCGTAATTCACACGAATCACCGCTGGCCGCACCGTGGCATATTCCCGCGCCAGCCTGCGAATATCCTCGGCTGCAATCCCCGTCCATTGGGCGGCGCGCTCCGGAGAGTAAGCTTTAACCTTCTCGAGCAGTTCGTCGAAACCCAAAGTGTATTTCGCGACATAATCGGCGTCATGCAGCCCTTCGCTAATGATCACGTGCATCATGGCCAGGGCCAGAGCGCCATCGGTGCCGGGGTTGATTGGCAGGTACCAATCGGCGCAAGCCGCCGTGCGCGTGCGGTAAGGGTCGATCACCACCAGCTTCGCGCCTTTGCGGCGCGCTTCCACAATGTAGGGCCACAGGTGAACATTGTTTCCGTGAATGTTCGAGGCCCACGCGATGATGTAACGGGAATGGACGAATTGCTCGGGCTCAGTGCCCAGCTTGACCCCGAATACCGACTCTAACCCGGCTTCGCCCGCGGAAGAACAAATGGTGCGCTCCAGTTGCGAAGCCCCCAACCGATTAAAAAATCTGCGATCCATCGAGCCGCCATTCAGCGAGCCCAGCGTTCCCCCATAGGAATACGGCAGGATCGCCTCGGGACCAAACTCGGCAGCGATGTCTCGGAAACGTGAAGCGATCTCGTCGAGCGCCTCATCCCAGGTAATCCGCCGCCAATCCTCTTTGGCTGGTGTGGGAATCGCGGCCCCCAGCTGTCCCTGCGGAGCGAAGTTCGGCGGTGTTGCCACACCTTTTGCGGCAATCCTCCGCATTGGGTACAACACTCGGTCCGGCGAATACACCCGGTCCAAATACTTCGCCACCTTCGCGCACAGAAATCCCCGCGTCACCGGATGACCGGGATCGCCCTGAATCTTCGTGGCGCGTCCGTCCTCCACCGTGATTAACACTCCGCACGCATCAGGACAATCGTGCGGACACGCGGCATGGACGACCCGCTTCGTCATTTCTCAATTATAAGGTGGGTTTGCGGCAAGTCTCGTGCTCGAGAAAAGAAAGCGGGTGGCTTTGCAGCCACCCGCCTTGTGTACTCACTCTGATCCAGAGTTACTGGATTTCCGGCGGGTCGGCCACTACGGCCGCCGCCATCACGGGCGTGCTGGTAAGCGGATCTACGAAAAGCAGTCCGCCTGCCACCAGGGGAATCGCTCCGTCGGCTTGCAGTGCGCTCAGTCCCGTAGTATTAACGAAGAGTGTGCGGCTGCCGGTATCGACAACGAGTTGCGCACCGCCCAGCGAATAGCCGACCAGCGCATTATTCTGCAGTTGGAAGCTTCCGGCGTTGCCGTTAACGATGCTCACGCTGCCCTGCGTCAGCGGGCCATAGACGCCCTGAAAGCGGAGCGAAATCATCTGCGGCGTGAAGGCGCCGTTGGCATAGCTGCCGCCGATGAAAACGCGCTGGCCCACGATCACGCTGGAGTGATTGAACAAAGCGGAGGTGAACAGGTTGTCGAAGAAGCACATGTCATACTGCGACACCGCACTTACGTCGATCGTCTGAATGGTGTCGACATCGCTGACCAGATCGGCGCTGGTTTCACCCACCCAGAGCGTAATCTGCTGTACCGGTCCGGACGTGGGATTCACCTCCAGCACCCGGCCGGAAAGGAAGGATGGCGACTCGGTGATGACTTCCACGCTGCTCGCCAGCAGACTGCCATCGGCCTGGAACGCTCCCTGCACACCGATAAACGCCGGAGTCGCCAGGTCGTTGATGTTCCATCCGCTGTTGAATTCCGTGCCATTGTTGACGTCGACCGTCAACTTTGGTGGCCATAGGGGCCCTGGATGACGAACGCATTGCCAGCCGCGTTCACCGAAACCAACCCGCCAGTGAGATCGGTGATCTGCGCGCTGCTGTCGCCGGCGTGAACGGCGCTGGCATAAATGGCCGGATTCACCGTGCCAGTGATGTCACCGCTTCCGTCGACCGCGACCGATTGCCGGATGTCAAATTCCATCCGCAGCCCCGCCAGGCCGTTGTTGTCCACAACCATCGCTGTGGGGAAATTCACTGTGACCGTGGTCTGTGTAGTGGAGCCATTAGTCGGACTGAAAGTCGCATCGATCGTGCTTAATGTCGGCGGCGTGGTGCTCATATCCACATAGGAAATGACCGGCTTCGACAACGAGAAGGTGGCGCTGGTGTACGTGCCCGCAGGAACCGCGTTGAACGCTAGCGGAGACCGCAACCCCAGCAGCCGGGCGAAATCCACCGTGGTGGGCGTGGACAACACCTGTGGCGTACCGCTGTTCCCGGTCAACGTAATCGAGTTGATGGTCACATCAAACCCGACGACTGAAGCCAGCGGAGCATCTTCCCCGGTGACAAACACGGACGCCGACTGCGAGGACTGCGACTGCGACGAATCCGATCCCGCGCCGCAACTCGCACCTAATATCGAGAGAGCGACCAGAAGCACAATCCCAAGAATATTTTTCATGGCAAACTCCGAGTCAAAGTTGTCTGTCGTGAAGGTCTTGGGGGAGCCGCGATTTTCTTCACCACCATGGAAACACGGGACTCGCGAGCTTGTCGCGTAACCAAAATTCCGGTTACCGGATGTACTCCCGGAAAGGAAAGTCAGCTATGTATTAGAGCGTGTTTCAAAAATAGGTTCGGCCTCAGGTTAGCTACTTACAAATGAGGCGGTTATGGGTTGAGCTTCTGCCATGAAACCACGGCAGAAGCTGTTGACGGACGAGCAATGGGAACTGAT
>JBARJF010000098.1:0-113481 GCA_049800135.1 Candidatus Sulfotelmatobacter sp. | reverse complement strand
ACTCGTTTGTCGGGTGAAATATAGCTGAACATCCCGTCTTGCCGCTGATCGTCTCCACGCATGCTGCCACTACTAACACGTCTTCCTGTGGATTGGGAGTCGTTTTTCAGCATCCTGCTAGGCGACTTAGAAAACTCTGCTGTTCGGTAGCGCCGGCGCAACCTGCAAATCTGCTCTCTCTTCTGACGGACGGCCGATGACGGGACCACCAACCCGCTTCTCTGGACAGGTTGTGTTTCGCGGGACAATTATCTTCGAACGAGGAGGAACCAGATGAACGACGACACGAGAAGGAGTTTTTTAAAAAAACTGGGCCTCGCTTCGGTCATCGCTACGCGCGGAATCCATCGAGTGTTCGCGAGCAATCCGGCGCAATCCGTGGTCTCCGACGAGTACGTTCCTCCGCAGGGGGACATCCGAGTACCGGAAACAGACGGGCAATGGAGAAGGGTCAAAGATTACGTAACTGAACCCGGTCCGGAATACCGGCATGCTCCGGAGTCTGCCTTCGAGGCGTTTCGCGACATCAAGTACGGGGTGCGGATTCATTGGGGTTTGTACTCCCTCCATGAGTGGTGGGCCACAAGTTGGCCAATTCTAGACTTATCGCCTGCACAGAAGCAGGAATATCAGCAGCAATATAAAACCTGGAACCCAACAGGATTCAACGCCGATGAGTGGATGAAATTCTTCCAAGAGAATGGGATGAAGATGTTTGCCTTTACCACCAATCATCACGAAGGCTTCTCCATGTACGACACGAAAAGGAGAGTAGCGAGCCGGGTTAACTGGACGGCGCCGGGCGGACCCAAACTCGAGAGTTGCGACCTGGCTTACAGCATCATGGAAACGCCGTTCAAGCGAGATGTTGTGCGAGAAGTGTGCGAGGCTGGCCGTAAGCACGGGCTGAAGATCGATCTTTACTTCTCTCATCCAAACTTTTACGACGCGGATTTTCGTCCCTACTGCAAACATCCCCTGCAGCCGGGGCTCTATGGCATTCCCGACGCCACGCCCGAAGAACATAGGCGGATGATGGCGCATCATCGTCAGCAACTTACGGAATTACTCACAAACTACGGCAAGATCGATCTGGTGGGCCTGGACATGTGGCTGGGGAAAGAGGTGTGGCCTCAATTGCGAGAGACGATGATCGCACTCCGCAAGATTCAGCCGGATGTAATGTTCAGGGCGCGTGGCATTGGCAATTACGGCGACTACTACACTCCCGAGGGGAAGGTACCGGGGAGCAAAGGCGATACGGACATGCCTTGGTTTGTGATCTATCCCTTAGGCCACGGCTTTTCTTACGGCGGAGCCGACGACCATTACAAGGGCAGTAAGTGGGTCATCCAAAATCTTGCCGACGTGGTGGCAAAGGGTGGTAACTTCATGGTAGGGATTGGCCCGGATCGCAATGGCAGGTTCGGTCCTACGGCAATGAATCAACTGGAGGAAGTGGGTCAATGGCTGAAGGTGAATGGCGAAGCGATTTATGAAACGCGGCCACGTCCCGGTGATTTGTGGAAGGAGGGTGAAGACGTCTCCTTTGCCGAGCCGCCGCCCGAAAATGCGGTAGAGCCTCCTGCGACCGGCGAAAATGGCCCGATTCGTTTCACTCGCAGCAAGGATGGACGAGCTCTCTACGCCATCTGTTTGCAATGGCCTGGTTCACAGCTTAAATTGAGGACCGTTCGGACGAGACCGAGCGCAAAGATCACCATGCTGGGCGTGAACGAATCATTAAAATGGCGCGGCGGCAATGCTGAGGGATTGGCCATCGACATTCCGAGCGTGCTTCAAGATGAAGCGAAACGGCCATGCAAAGTAGCGTGGGCCTTCAGAATTGAAGGTGAGAAGGCGTAGTACCACATCGTTGTGGAGGTTCTCCATGGAGCGGTCGCGTGTTAAGCTCCTTGCGACAGCGGTATTGCAGGGTCAGCCAAGAATCTCCGTTCGTGGGCCGCTGTCCCGACCGTGTGAATGTGGCTAGAATGAACGCTGCTCGACGTTTGTTCGTCGAAGGACAAGGTCGAACGCCCTGTCGGCAATATGGCAACTTCAGCAAAAACTCGGCGCAAGCCACCAGCTGATACGCGGATTACGGCCAAAATACTTGAAAAGATCAAGCGCCTTATCTCGACCGGAGCAGTGGCACCCGGGGGAAAGTTTCCCCCGGAACGCGAACTGGCCAAAGAGTTTGGCGTAAACCGCGCTTCATTGCGGCAGGCCCTGAAAGTGCTCGAGATCATGGGTGTTCTGACCCAGAGGGTGGGTGATGGAACGTATCTGAGTGCCAGCGCCGAATCCACCCTTAAAGAGCCGCTTGACTTTCTCGTCCTCTTGGACGACCTCTCCCATCATGAATTGTTCGAAACCCGCATGATCGTCGAACCAGAACTCGCGGCCCGTGCGGCCCAGCGCGCCACCGCCGAAGACCTGATCGGACTGCGCAAGGCGATTGTCGCGATGGAGCGTTGCCGAACGAACCAAGAGCGCCTGGATGCGGACCTCGCATTTCATGAGTGTATTTTCCGCGCCAGCGGCAATCGTATCTGTCACTTGTTGTTTAGAGTGATTCACCGCAACTTGCTGACCAGCATGTCGCAACTTTCCAAGCGCGTGCCCCTTGATCGGCCGCTGACCTTTCACAAGCGAATCTATGAGGCGATTCAGGGCCGGAATTCGGAAGAAGCGCGCCGCCAAATGCTGGATCACATTACCGACACCAAAGTGCTCCTGACCTCGACAACCAAGTGACCCGCCGGTCGACTATGGGTTGTGATAGACCTCTTTCATCATCGCCCAGGACTGTTCCCCGGGAAGCGGAGCCTGCATCGGGCCGGTTACGGAGAGCCACTTTTGATTGCGCGGCTCCGCCGCGAGCTTTTCCATATCCGCTTTGTAGTCCGCTCCCGTGTATTCGTAATACCCAAATAGGTAGTACTTTCCATCATCAAGTTGATGAATGTAAATCGAGAAGTCATGCATGTGATATTTCGCCAGCAAGTCGCGGACGCCCGGGCTGGTTGCAGCGTGCAGGGCTTCATAGGCGCTGATCTGGTCGGTTTTGATTCCGATTACCATACCGACGCGCCGCACGTGCGAGTTTTCGGTTTTGGCGTGCACTGCCACGGCCAGCAGAACGGCAAGAATGAATGCTACTGCGAGCGTGCGTTTTCTCATGTGTCCCTCTTTGAGTTGCTAACTTGTTGAGTCGTGCCACTGCTTGGAAAATTCGCTGGTCAATCCCCATTTGCCCATCTCAAAGTTCTTGAAGCCGGCCTTTAGCGCTGGCGACTCCGGGCGCACTTGAAAATTGTAACGATCGGGATCGACAAAAATAGGATCGGCAAAAACGGAGTGCTGGTCAAATCCTAGATTCCGCCATTCCTCCAGGTTGTAGCGTTTTGGGTTGCGCTTGCCGTCTTCCGAGCGTAACTGGTCCACGACTGCCTGGAATTCTCCACTTAAGCAATAGAAACAGTTGTTATCGATCTTTTCGAGCCACGGTCCAACCGCCGGAGGGGCAATCACTGAGTAAAACATCTGCGGCCACCAGGGCCATCCATCCGGCCATGGGGTGCTGCCGGGATCCATAACCGTGATGTTATTGAAATACTGGTCGTGGTTATAGTTGTTGCCCACATGGAAGCACGGCGCACCTTTCGACAAGTACCAGATGTTGTTGTAAACCTTGCGGTACGCTCCTTCGCGGAGTTTCATGCTGACGCCACCAACGGAGATATTGTTATAAATCTCGTAGTTCGACGCGCCGTCGTCCAGATCGAGCCCCCAACCCGACTTTTCGTCGAAGAAGTTGTTGCGAACGATCACAGGTTCCATCGCATCAACCAGGGCTTCCCAGACATCAAGGCTGCGATCCGGGGTGTATGGGGCGTGGGATTGAGCTAAAGCCCAACCGCGATCCCGGCCCCAGGCGTTGAAAGGACCGTGGTCGCTGGTCTCGCGAACCGTATCGTGGGTCTGGTTGAACTCGATGACATGGCCGCCCCAGGTGCCGTCGCCGATGCAGATGGCCGCGCGAGGCATGTTGTAAATCAAATTGTGGCTGGCCGTGATTCGCTTGGCGCGAGAGACGTAAACGCCCGCAATCTGCTTTCCGTAAAAGCCGCAATCGTGAATTAGGTTATTGCTAGCCTGGCATTCATAAGGGAAGGCACGCTGTGTCCCGTTCGTTTTCTCCAGGTCGCCCACAAAACAGATCGCGCTGTCGCCCGTCTCGGTGAATTTGCAGCCGACCACCGAAAATTCACGATTGTAGTTGTTCACGAAAATTGCGTTTCCCCCGACAGCGTCGAACCAGCAAGCTTCAATCGAGCAGTTGCGGGTGCCTTCGGCAAAAACTGAGCCGCCACGGTGGATCGCCCAATCGCTGAGCGACGGAACTTCGTAGGCCTCAAGATATGTGGTAGCGGCATGCGCGATGCGGAAACCACGGACGGAAACGTACTGCACAGGGTCGCGCTGGGTGCCGGCAAACTCGATCGCATGATCGAGAATGGGCGCCTCCACCAGCGCAGTTCGCAAATCAGTGCCTGGCTCGGGATAGTAGTAAAGAGTGCCCTTATGTTTGTCCAGAAACCATTCGCCCGGCGCGTCCAATTCTTCAAATACATTGTCGATAAAAAAACGTGAGCCTTCGCCAACAACCGCGGGGTTTTTGCTCCACTTGGCGCCGATCTGTTGTCCGCCGTCGCCGAACCAGATCGAATCGGTCCCGAAGTCCACGCCATTGATCTTCCATTGCAGGTTTCCCCAGTAGTGGTCCTGGAAAATGTGAATCTCAGCCTCCTCTGGATGCGCCCACCTTTTCTTGGTAAAGCTGGCGGGGTCAAAGCGTATTCCTCGCGGGGCCGCAGTAGAAAATGTCATGTCGTCGTTTGGTCCGGCGTAGGGATCCACGGTGCCGGCGCGGATCGAACCCGCTGCCTGGACATATCCCGACTTGCCCGGATTCGACGGATCGTAATTCGGATAGCGGGCGCGAATCTGTCGCTTACCGTTGACAAAAAGCTGAGTGAACTCCATTCCCGGTGCAACCTCTGCCATCATGATGCCGTTTCCATACGGTCTCCACTTGCAGAAGAGCTTGCGTCCGCCGCTGATGGTCACGCGCTCTTCGGGATGAGCGGCATAAATCGTTGGCGCTTCTTTACTGCCAGAATCCTCTGGACCGAAAGTTAGCGGACGCTCCAAGTAGTAGGTACCCTCCCGAACCACGACGGTGACCGGAGCGGACCGGTTCCGCCGTCGGCGAACAGCTTCCTGCGCGCGATGAAGGGTTGCGAAAGGCAGTTTGACGGTGCCGGGGTTGCTGTCCTTTCCTGACGACGACACATGGAAAGTAATGACTTCGGCCGATTCCGGCGCGGCAACGGCGTTCAGAGGTTTGCCCTGGTTGTAAACACCGGCCAGAGCGGCGCTGGCACTGAGCTTCAAGAATTCTCGACGCTTCATAGGAACAGAAATGGACGAACCAAATCGTACGCTGCTTCTTGGAAATGTCAAGCCGCCCGGACAACTGGAAGTAGGAGAGCCTACGCCGAAGAATGACCAAGATGACCTCGGCGCCGAAGTAGCTTGACAATAGAAACAGGGCGGTGCTAGCGTTCTGGGTCGAAATTGGTTCGACCGTTCCTCGGGCCAAACTTGGTGGATTGAAACGATCGCGGGGAGCGTCCTTCAGCCCTGCTTTCAGATCAACCGTTTTTTATGATCGCCTGACGGGCGCACGCGCGTTTCAGACTAGAGATCCAAATAGAAACTCCGGACCGAAACTCAACTTGGAGACCGATTATGAAACGTTTGTTCTTAGGACCTTTCGCGATGGCTTTGCTGTCTTTGATCGTGTCAATCCCGCTGACACAGGCGCAAACAGTGGCGGTCGCGACTAGGACTGCGAGGCCTTTCGGTTACGACGTCGCTCAGGAAGTTACACTCGGCGGCACGGTGTCAAGTGTGCTCGCGAAACCTGCTGCGGGAATGATCATGGGTTCCCATCTGCTGCTGGCAACTGTTTCGGGTCGGGTGGATGCGAGTTTGGGAAGGTTCGGATTGCTCGGCAAGGACGCTCTCCCGGTCGCCGCAGGCCAGCAAATTGAGGTGACCGGCATCATGAAAACGATTAGGGACAAACAGGTCTTTCTGGTCCGCGCGGTGAATGCAGGGGGCCAAATTTACACCATTCGGAACGAGCATGGGGTTCCGGTGTCGCCGCGGGCGCGTGAACGTGCAAACCGGAAGGTGGCAGGGGAGGGACTATGAAACTCAAAGTTTGCCGGAGCATTCTTGGCTTAGCTCTCATGTTCCCAGCTTTAGCGTTCTTGTCAGGTTGCGGTAGTTCGAGCAGTTCGGCAACGACGTTGATCTCGGCGGCGGGCGGAACGCCACAAAGTGCAACGGTCAACACCGCGTTTGCACAAACGCTGCAAGCGACGGTGACGACGAATGACGGAAACGCGACGCCACTGCCGGGTTTGCCGGTGACGTTCACGGTCGCGAATGGGGGAACTGGGGGCGGCACATTCGCGAATGGAACGGCCACGGAAACGGATATGACGGACGTGAACGGCAATGCCACCTCCTCGACCTTCACCGCAAGCACGACGCCGGGCGGACCTTATACGGTGAGCGCGGCGGTTGCGGGCGAATCGGCGCCAGCTGCCTTTAGTCTGACGAACAATCCTTGGAGCTATTCGTTTTATCTGATCGGGCTGGAGCAGGTGAATAACGGGCCACTTTTTTATGCGCTCGCAGGCTCTGTGCAACTTGACGGGGACGGCAACGTCCTCGGCGGCGAACAAGACTATAACGACGCTGCTGGACTGCTGTCGCCTCAGCCCGGCGGCGACACGATCAGCGCAGGGGCGCTGACGGTGGATGCTACAACTGGCCAAGGGACACTCTCGCTGATCACGAGCAACGCGGCCTTGGGCGTGGGCGGAACCGAAATCCTCGGCGTCCAATTTGTAAACGCCAATCACGCACTCATCGTTCAGTTCGATGGCACCGCGACATCCAGCGGAAGCATGGACTTGCAGACAAGCCAGAGCACGTCGCTCCCCACTGGCATGGGCTATGCCTTCACCCTTTCCGGAGTGGACCCTACGTACAATCCGGTTATCTACGGAGGCGTATTCTCGATCAATGGCACTACCTTGCAGGGTTCTTACGACGAAAACGATGCTGGAGATATCACGCCAGGAACGGCATTCAGCGGAAAGGTCTCGCCCCCCGATAACTTTGGGCGGGGCACGATCACGGGCACCAATCTCGGCGGTAGAACCTATACCACGCTAAACTACTATATCGTCGGCCCGGAGGCGGTTCGAATCATCGATGTGGATGCGGGTTCGGACAGCAATGGCGATTCGGCTGTTGGCTCGGCGTTTGGCCAGGGAATAAATCCGAATACAAATCTTCCTAACACTTTCAGCAGCGCTTCGCTTGGGAGCTCTGTGTTTGGTGTGGAGGCCAACCCGTGGCTCGGTTATACCTATGCTGCGGCGGGCCAGCTTGCCACGACTCCAGGTGCGGGAGCGGGCGCAGCCACTGGCGTGTTCACGGGGGTCGCGGATAACGATGAAGAAGGTTCTGTCGTCAGCGCCGCACCCATCTCAGCAGGCCACTACCATATCGCGCTTAACGGATATGGCACCCTGACGATTCCGGCCGGTGATTTGGAAGACCTCAGCGCCCTCGGCATATATCTGACGGATCCAAATCTCAATCTGCTTGATCCGAATAACACAGCCGGCGGATTAGGAGGTGCTCTTGTTGCCGACCTGGATACCAGTCTCGTCGGCACCGGAATTCTGATTCCGCAAACCGACATCACACCTTCCGATTTCACAGGCAATTATTCCTTCGGAGGGCAGGATTACAATGACCTGAGTCCGGCGAGCGGCGGGTTGTGGGGGCCGGCGGGGTGGGAATTCGATTTTCTCGGGCAGGGGTCAGTCACGAATCTTACTCTCGGCAGCACAACCGCCGGGCTTGCCAGCGACCCGTTTGGCGACCTCGCCACGCCCGCGGCGGAGTATACCGGAGTCGGATTCTCGGGAACTGCGGTGGCGGATGCGACAAACCCTGGGCGCTATACAGTTCCGCTCAGCATCACGGTTCCGGGAGTCACACCACGGTTCGATTTCAACGCAGTTCTCTATCAGGCTAATGCCGGACAATTGTTGTGGGTGGATGAAGATGCCTCCGACCTTTTCTTTGGGTCCCTCCAGCAGCAGGGGTTGCTAACCGGATTGCCACCGACCTCAGCAAAAAAGGCCGTGGCGAAAGGCGAACTGAAAAGGAACAAATAGACGGGAGCCGGGGACCTTTTCCCCTCATTTCAATGGAAGCGAGGCGAAGATTGATCCAACCAATTACGACGTTCGCTGCGGGTACCCCCGCGTGCATTATTCAAACTTGCTCCAGTGGCCCAAAAACAGAAAGCGCTTGACAGCAGAAACAGGACGGTGATAGCGTCTCCCGCTGTAATGTGGTTGGACCAATCCGCGTTCGTCCTGTGGAACAGAGGTTGCGGATAACGAGAGACGAGAGGGGGATAAGCAGATGAAATCACTGAGTTGTGCCTTCTTGAGTACTCTATGTGTGGCATTGTTCTCGACTGCCATGTTCGGGCAGGAATTTACTGGTCACGTCAAAGACACGAGCGGTGCGGCTGTGGCCGGGGCAACCATAACCGTCCACAACCAACTGACCAATGTCGACATTTCCAGCAAGACGACGGCGGCCGGCGACTATGCCGTTCCCTACCTGAAACCCGGTCTGTACTCGGTGAGCGCGGAAATGCAGGGATTTCAAAAACAGGTCCGGACGGACATTACGCTCGAAGCGGACAGCACGGTGGCCGTAGACTTCGCGCTGAAAGTCGGCGCTGTTGCAGAAACTGTGACCGTTAAAGCCGAAGAAGCGCTTCTGGATACAGATAACGCAAGCCGCAACGAGACTTTCTCGAGCAAGACGGTGACGGAGGTGCCGAACAACGGACGCGACGTTAATATGACGGCAACCTTGAGCACCAGCGTGAACTTTTTCGATATAAACGACGGTTCCGTGACGGGCACGGAGTCGGGCAATGCGGCTTTTGGTGGCGGATGGTTTACCATGTCGGTCAATGGAGGACAATATGGTGGCGCCATAGCTCTGATGGACGGTTTGCCTAACGATTCTGTGGCGGGAAGCGGCCCACAGCTGGCCCAGACGGTGACCACCGCGTCTATGGAATCGGTCGAGGACTTTAAAGTTATCGCCAACGCCTACGACGCCCAGTACGGCAACGGGTCGGGCGGCGGTTTTGACACGATCATAAAGAGCGGCACCAACACGCTCCACGGGTCTGTCTATGAATTCGCGCGACGTTCATGGTTAAACGCGAATCCCTGGGTCACAGATTACTACGCAAACACGCCTGATGCTTCGGCGAATGCAGCGCCTCAGAGTTCCGAGGATTTTTATGGCTTTGTGCTGGGCGGGCCTGTCGTTATACCTCACGTTTACGACGGGAGGAACAAGTTGTTTTTCTTCATTCAATATGACGATCGCAATCAGAAGACACCCGGCACTACGACCGACTCTGTTCCGGACTGCACATCATGGAATGCGACGGGACAACCCTGCGATTTTACCAATCCCAACACCATCGGCAACTTCAGCCAACTGTATGCCCTTGGCCCCAGTGGTGGGCATGTGCCGGTTGTGCTCTACGATCCGTTGAGCGGCACTCCAACCAATCGCAATCCATTTCCGAATAATACAATTCCGTTGGCCCGGATCAATCCGATAGCGATGAAAATCCTCTCGTATTTTCCCGCGCCAAACGTAGTCGCTCCTCCCGGAACCAATCCCTATAATGACAACTACTTCGCGCCGTGGACGTCGAACGTCAGAGTGCGAAATATTATGGGAAAGTTCGACGATAACTTTACCAACGCCGACCGTTTTAGCTTCCGCGGTACCTTGACACTGCAGCGAAATGGCTTCGCCAATCTGTTCGGCGGCACTTTCTTTCCCGGACCAGCCGGAACCGGGGAAGGCGGCAACAACCGGGGTTGGTCCATCCAGCCAGTTTGGGTCCACACCTTCAGCCCAACCCTGTTGCTCGAAGTCCGGGCCAGCGGCGGCTATGCCATCACCGAACAACACTACACAACCGGGGGGTTCGACCCATCCATCTTCGGCGGGGGGTGGACACCCTCACTAGTTTCGGGGCTTGGAAACTTCGGCACCTTATTTCCGAATTTTAATTTTACTTCGGACGGTTTTTCCAGCTTGGGGGCCACTCTCCCACCCAATTGGCTGAGCGGTACCTCCTTCAATTTATTTCCGAGCGTGACCTGGGTCAAAGGCAAGCACACGATCCACGTCGGCCTCGATATGCGTTATCGCCAGCAAGGTTTCAACGGAGTACCGGGGGGACAGGGTTATCAGGCTCCTAACTTTAACGTAGGTAACGGGTGGACCCAGCAGGACTATCAAAACAGCGGCTTGGCGTTCCAAGGGTTTGACCTTGCCTCGTTTTTGTTGGGATATCAGGACAACGGAAACACCAACATAGTGGTCAACCGTACTTATTCGTCGTATTACTATGCTCCCTATGTGCAGGATGACTGGAAGGTAACTCCAAAGCTGACACTCAACCTGGGCTTGCGTTACGACTTGTCCCCTGCGGCGACGGTGCGCAACAACGAAATGAACTACGCCTTCGATACCACCTCCCCCAATCCGGTGGATGCGCAGGTCAACCACGGGCTGCTTCCAGGCGGCGAGCCGATTGTAGGCGGCTTTACCTTCGCCGGCGTCAACGGCAACCCACGGTCCGCGATCAGGCTAAATAAGTTCGGCTTCCAACCTCGATTTGGCTTCGCCTATGCGCTCAATCCAAAAACGGTGGTGCGTGGCGGCTTCGAGGAGATGTTAACCGGCCCGTTGATCACTTACGCGAGCCTGATCCAGGACGGCCTGACAGGGTTTTCCGCATATACCCCTTACATAGCCAGCTTAAATAGCGGCCAGACGCCCAACCCCAACCTCAACGTTGGGAATCCGTTCCCCGGTGGTTTGACTCCGATCACTCGCTCGTCGTTGGGACTCTTGACGGCCTTGGGTCAAGGCGGCAGTTTTTATGATCCGAAGTTCAAAGAGCAAAATTATTGGGGCTATTCGCTCGGAGTTCAGCGTCAACTCTCCAGTCACGACATATTAGAGATCAGTTACGTGGGAAGCCGAACCTACAACCTAGCCCAATGGAACACCAATGGGACCCTCGGGAACGACATCAACCAGATAAGCCCGGCGTGGCAAAAGCAGTGCGATCAGGGGTTCGGAGGCGACCCGACCATCTGCAACAACGACTTAGTTCCAAGCCCGTTCTATGGTATAAGCGCCTTCAGTGGAGCCAGCGCTTTCTCTAACACCGCGGAGACAATCTCCGGTGGGCAGCTGACTCGTCCCCTTCCCGCATTTGGCGACATTTATGAGACCGTCAACGATGCCAAGTCCTGGTACAACTCTCTTCAGACGACGGTGAATCACAAATGGAATAACTCTCTTGTTCTGCGCGCCGGCTGGACTTGGCAGAAAACGATGGACTCGGGCGCTTGGGCCGATCAAAGATACGATCTTCGTCAGAAGATTGTCGATGCGTTGGATATGACCCATAAGATTTCGATTTCCGGGGTCTATAACCTGCCGGTGGGACGAGGGCGCACATTTCTCGGAAACGCCAATCGATTCGTGGACGGTGCACTGGGCGGGTGGGAGCTCGGCAGCGCTTACACCTTTATTTCCGGTATGCCGCTGGGTATCGGCGGGGTGTACATGAACGGCTCCGCCAAAGCTCCGCTGCAGAATGAAGACCCTCTCTACACCCGCGCTTTCGCACCTTGCACCAACCAGTGGTTTCAGGCCGCAAATGGCAGTTGGTCTCTCCAACCCGTCACGGGCTATGTCTATTCGGGGTCTTGTAACCAGTTCAATTTCACCCTCATACCTCAATATGGGCTGATTCCCAACATCGAGTACACGGGCATCCGTGCGAGACCCACCGATCTGTTTGACGTCAACTTGTCGAAGTACTTTGAGATCTGGGAAAACGTGAAGTTTCAGCTCCGCGTCAATGCGTTCAACGTACTCAATCACCCACAGTTTGGCACAGTTCCGTTTGAATTCGACACTGGCGCTACGGATCCGAACTTTGGCACTTACAGCAAGCTTAGTGGGTCAAATATCCCACGTAATTTGGAGTTAGCCCTGAAAGTAATATGGTAACCGACTCTCCACTATCCTTACCGGATTGTGACGCCGACGCATGCGTGATTTGGCGGTGCTAACGTAACTTACACTTTTCCCTGGCCAACGTCGGGACCACTGATTCAGAATGGCTGGATAGCGGCTCAGTCTGCGGAAGGTCCAACCAGATAAAGATCGCGTCCAGCTTGCTCCACCACCAGAGTATCAGCATCGCCCTCGTAATCTTGGCGACGGAAAACGCGTGGGCTCATGTAGCCGAGATTCACTTGCCGGCAAGTGTCTGCGTCAACCTCCGAGGCCAAGGTGATCGAATACCGCGGCACGGTTGTGCCGTCAGCAAGCCGCCGCTCCGCAAAACTGACGTGCGCGAGGTGAGCTGCCACGCAAAGATTTTGCTGTAATTCCTGCGACTGGGATACCAACTCCCTGATGCGTTCGAGTGGGGCATAACCGTACCGCTTGATCAGCGTCCCGTGCGTCTCGGAGATTCTAGTAAGGTGGGGGGCGAAGATGATCAGAGCGCCCTCCTCTTCGATCACCGGGCCCAGTCGATAGCTGGCCTTACCGCCGACCCAGAGATCATCATAGTGCTCGTCGAGTAGAGCGACGACTCGCTTGTACTTTCTTCCGGTGTACTTGATATGGACATGCCGGCTCACTTCGGCGGCTTTCCGGACCGCTTGCCGGAAATCCCCACAAAAAAGCGCGTGGGTTCGAAGCCGGCCACTGTCGCGCGTTACGACGGAGCTAAGCGAGATTACGCGGGATGGCACGAAATCTGCCGCCGCTTCGAACATGTGACGAGTGGGGGTTTCGACTCGGCCAATCACCTTTTCGATGGTTGCCAAGGCACCCAGCCAGTGGGTAGCGTGGGTCAGTTCCGGACCGGCGACACCGGGAAAGAAGTATTTTGCCCCGCCAGAAAAGCCCGCGACTTCATGCGGAGCAGTCGTTCCGAAAATCAGAACCGTATCGTAGAGTCCGGGAGCCAATAGTCGATTGACTTTCAACTCTATCGACCGGTCAATCAGTCCGCCAGTAATCTCTTTCACGCGTGCGGCATTCAAAAGGCCGATCGTGACCAACTTCCCCGGATCTGCCCAGTCGTGGTCGAAGATGTGAGTCAGGCCGGGAATCCGTGCTGTGCCATCGGCTCCGACCTTTGTCCGCTTTTCCTGCTCGCTCATTGGCGCATGAGTACCTTGCGCAATGAGAGCGTCAAAATTCGCAATCTCGCGATCTGCCAATATCTGGGCCGCCAAGGGAAACAAAATGTCCGTGTTATCGTCCCGTGTCTTATCCGCTACAATCGCCAGGACAGATGACGCGGGCGAAATGGTGGAGAGCGCTTCGAAAAGAATTTCGCGCAGATCGCCTGGACGGAGATCAAAATCCGGATGGCCTCTGCCTGTCATGAAAGGCGCCGGCGCTGACACGGAGTTCATTTTCGAAAACCTCCGGGTTGAATGAGATCGTTCGATTGTTGCTCGGCCCTAAGCACGGCTCAGCGCTGAACGCGCGCCGTTCCGCCCTGCGCAAATGCCCGGACCTGGTCTAACGTCGCCATGGTCGTGTCGCCGGGAAAAGTCGTAAGAAGTGCACCGTGGGCCCATCCGAGTTTCATGGCTTGTTCCGGTGACTCGCCGGCCAGAATCCCGTAGATAAACCCCGACGCAAAACCATCGCCGCCACCTATCCGGTCGTATACGTCAAGTTCACACTGTGGAGAGGTGCACGATCGACCATTGATCCATGCCACGGCGCCCCACCCGTGACGGTTGGTGGAACGCACTTCACGTAACGTAGTGGCAATGATCTTGATACGAGGGTACCGCTGCAGAACTCTATCAATCATTCCCAGGAACACGCACGGGTCGAGCTTCGATGCAGCCACTGCCTCCGGGCCGGCAATTCCAAGCCCTTTTTGCAGATCCTCTTCGTTGCCGAGAAGGACGTCGACATTTTCCAGTATGCGTCCAATCGTCTGGCGCGCACGCTCCTGTCCTCCAGACAGATTCCACAACTTCTCCCGAAAGTTCAAATCAAAGGAGACAACAGCCCCGGATCTCCGCGCAGCTTGCATGCCTTCAATGATCAACTCGGGGGTGGTATCGGAAAGAGCCGCGAAGATACCGCCGCTATGAAACCAGCGCACGCCGGGGTCGAAAATTTTGTTCCAGTCAACGTCGCCCGACCTCAGTTGCGCTGCCGCCTCATTCGACCGGTTGTAAAAGACCACAGGCGCACGCACACCGTATCCTCGGTCGCTGTAGACCGAAGCGATATTAGGGCCGTTAACGCCATTATGCTGGAACATCTTATAGAACGGGGTCACGCCCATGGCCCGAACCCGCTCGGCAACAAGGTCGCCAATGGGATACTCGATCATTGCAGTAACCACGCCGGTCCGTAGACCAAAGCAGTCGGAGAGGTTGGCCGCAACATTGAATTCGCCGCCGCTAACATGGATCTGACACTCGCGCGCCTTGCGGAAAGGAACTATCCCTGGATCTAGCCGATGAACGAGCGCACCGAGACACACGAAGTCCAAGGTTGCCGAATCACGAATTACCAGACCGTGGTTCATAACGATGGTCCTCGAGAAGCAGATTCAAGAACAGACGAGTAAAAAGCGACCTTCGGCGGCCGCCTGTACCGCTCGTGGCGTGAAGTAGCGACATCGATTGGATGAACCATACATTCCCCCGGTCTTGGCGGGCAAGTTGGGTATGCCTTCGACGGTGTAGTCACGAGCCTGACCTCATTGAACTCCTTGAAAATCATACTACCTGGGCCAGTCAAAAGTTAAACAAATCCAGTTGCGGCAAAAAGCGCTTGACAACGAAAATAGTGCAGTGCTAGCGTTTTGTGGACATTGGTTGGATCAATATACATCTATTCCCGCCGCGGCGGCCTGAGCGTAGTAGTCCGACAGTCAAGTCAGTCTCTCTAGAGACCAGGAGCCCGACCGAGCTGGTGTTCCCCCAATTCGAGTTTTCACCGTAAGAAGGCCGCAGAAGATGGCTTATCGTGGTTTGGACCTGAAGGGTAAGACTGCAGTTGTAATTGGCGGCACGTCGGGCATAGGCCAGGCAATCGCCCTGGGACTGGCGCATGCGGGTGCCGATGTGGTCGCAACTGGGCGACGGCCGGAACGGGCAAGGGCAATTGCTGCCGTAATTGAGGCTTTGGGCTGCCGCAGTCTGCCCACCGCTGTTGATATCAGCGATAGGGCTTCGCTGGAGCGATTGCTCTCTGCCGTGCTGCAAGCATTTGGGAAAGTGGACATCCTTGTAAATTCCGCCGGTCAGATCAAACGGGGACCGACTATGGATTCGTCCGAGAGCGACTGGCACGAGATTCTGGATACAAACCTGATGGGTGTGCTTCGAGCCTGCCAGATATTTGGCCGACACATGCTGGAGAAAGGATATGGACGAGTCGTCAACATCACATCGCTTAATGCGTTCGTCGCGCTGCACGAGGTCGCGGCCTACGCGGCCAGCAAAGCGGCGGTCGGATCGCTGACGAGGTCCCTGGCTGTGGAGTGGGCGGGCCGCGGCGTGTGCATCAACGCGATTGCCCCGGGTGTGTTCCCAACGTCCCTAAATTCGGAGCTGTTGCAGGGCACCGATCGAGGGCAGGAATTACTGATGCGAACGCCGATGAAAAGGTTTGGAAACACGGAAGAGCTGGTGGGAGCGGCGATTCTTCTTGCTTCAGAAGCAGCCAGCTTTATGACTGGTTCCGTGGTGATTGTCGACGGCGGTTTCCTGGCCAGCGGCGTGAATCAGTAACTCACATTTCTTGAAGGTGCGCTGCCAGCGCATAGGCAAGCTAGATATGTGGCGACGCGCATGACGGCGATTCGAATTGATATAGCGAGTGGTGGCCGTGGTTGAGAGTACTCTCGATGGATTAACGGCGCTAGTTACGGGGGCAAGTAGCGGCATAGGTGCGGAGACGGCGGTTCGATTTGGAGCCAATGGCGCTCACACACTCATTCACTATAATGACAACCGGCAAGGCGCGGTGGAAGTTCTCGATAGGATCCGCCAGGCTGGCGGCAACGGGGAACTTATCTCTGCAGATTTGAGCGATAGTTCGAGCATTGCGCGACTTACTAGTTCACTGCACTCCTTACACAGGCCGATTGACATATTGGTTAATAACGCGGGCTCCTTGATACAGAGAAAGCCGTTCCTGGAGATTAGCGAACAACTGTGGTCGGACGTTTTCATGTTGAATGTAACAAGCGCCTTCCTTACGACACAAGCCGTGCTGCCGTCGATGTTACAGCGCCGACGGGGTTGTGTGGTGAACATTACCTCAGTCGCTGCTCGCTTTGGCGGCGGCATCGGGGCGATTGCCTACTCTTCGGCAAAGGCGGCGCTATCCACAATGACGAAAGGGCTCGCTCGGGAATTTGGGCCGAAAGGGATCCGCGTAAATGCGGTTTCACCTGGAACCATCGATACGAATTATCACAGGAAGTTCTCCACACAACAGGCTCTTGATGCGGTCGCCGCCGCGACGCCATTACAGCGGCTTGGGACAGCAAATGATATTAGCGATGTGGTCGTCTTTCTTTGTTCAGAAGGTGCACGATTCATTCAGGGGCAAGTGATTGAGGTGAATGGGGGATTTCTGATGGTATGAGGTGCGACGCGTCACTAAGCAGGCCGGAAGAACCTTACATAAGTGATCGCCGACCTAGTCAATTCTGAGGTAGTTGCTGTCAAACCGGGAGTCTCGGGAGTCAGGCTGTCTATTAGTCAGACTTTCCTAAGGGAGTAATCGTCGTGAAACTTGTGAAGTCGATAGGTCCCGTACTGATCTCCGGTTTTGTCCTCCTGTCATCAGCGAATATGTTCTCCGGCACCGGCTCCGACGCTCCCACTGCATCGCAAAGTCCGCAAGTCATCGATGAAGTCTGGAGACAGGCAAGCAGCAAGTACGATTCTGAACGGGCGGCGATTTTGATACAGGTAGACAAGACCATTCAGAAGGGGCCGTTTCGTGCTGACTGGCAATCGCTTCAGCAATATGAGGTGCCGGAGTGGTACAGGGACGCAAAGTTCGGAATCTTCATTCATTGGGGTGTGTATTCTGTTCCCGCCTTCGGCAGCGAATGGTATCCGCGGATGATGTATATCGAGGGGTCAGACGAGTACAAGCACCACATCGCGACGTATGGCACGCCCGACAAGTTCGGGTATAAGGACTTCATCCCTTTATTCAAGGCAGAGAAGTTTGATCCGGGGGCGTGGGCCCGCCTTTTCAAAGAGTCCGGAGCGAAGTATGTGGTTCCGGTGTTTGAGCATCATGATGGCTTTGCCATGTATGACAGCGGCCTTTCGGATTGGACCGCGGTAAAAATGGGGCCGCATCGCGATTTAGTCGGGGACCTTGCGAAAGCAGTGCGAGCGGAGGGTTTGCATCTAGGCGCTTCTTCTCACCGCGTGGAACATAACTTCTACCTGGGAGTCGGACGCATTATCGCTTCAGATGTCAATGATCCGGAGTACGCGGCTTTTTACGGACCTGCGCATCGCTGGCTCGAGGCAAAAAAGGGCACGCCGGTTTCCAACGACTTCACTTTCGTTTCCAAAGCTTGGACCGACGATTGGCTTGCCCGGTGCGCGGAAATTGTCCAAAAGTATCACCCTGAGATCATGTGGTTTGATTGGTGGGTCGGGCAGCCGTCGATTCGCGAAGACCTCACCCGCTTCGCGGCTTTTTACTACAATGCGTCACTCAAGTACGGCGACCATGTCGGCGTGATCAATTACAAAGGCTTCGCGATGGAAGAACACTCAGCCGTTCTCGACCTGGAACGCGGCCAACTGTCAGAGATTCGGCCCCTGCCGTGGCAGACCGATACCTCGGTCAGCAATCGCTCCTGGGGCTATATCCAAAACGACACGTTCAAGTCGCCCGAATTTATTGTCCATCAACTGGTCGACATCGTGAGCAAGAACGGGAATCTGTTGCTGAATATCGGCCCGCGGTCCGATGGCACGATACCCGAGGAGGAGCAGCGAATACTTCTGGATGTGGGAGCGTGGCTGAAGGTGAATGGAGAGGCTATATACGGAACTCGCCCGTGGAAAGTGTATGGTGAAGGTCCAACCAAAGTTGCCGCAGGTTCGTTTCGCGATACGGACACGCAGCCCTATACTGCAGAGGATTTCCGGTTTACCGAGAAGGACGGCATCCTGTATGCAATCGAATTGGGGTGGCCGGCGAACCATGAAGCGATCCTTCATACTCTTATTCCGGCGGCACTGGAGGGCGGAAAACGGATTCAATCGATTCATTTGCTAGGCTCGGCAGCGAATTTGTCGTTCGAGCAGCGAGCCGATGGTCTGCATGTCCACCTGCCCGAGCAGCCGGTTGGCAACTATGCTTACGCCATGCGTATCGAGTTCGCGAATTCCCGTTAGCCGACTCTCAGGCGTACCTCTAAGTCCCCGAGTATGATTGTGATTGAATTTTACCTCCCGCCTTATAGCGGCACTGACTTCCATGTCTGGTATCTATTTCGCTCTGGCAGTCGGCGTTCTAAGTTTGCACTTACTCTTCATTCTGTGGGTTGTGTTCGGGGCTTTCATGAGCCGCTCTCGTCCCCTGCTCAGGTGGTTGCACATCCCATGCCTGATCTGGGGAATCCTGATAGAACTTGTTCCCTGGCCATGCCCTTTGACGTTGTTGGAAAACTGGTTGGAGAGCCGGGCTGGTGTCGATCCCTACCGGGGCGGCTTCTTGCTGCATTATCTGGACGCGCTGGTCTATCCGAATATTCCTGCCGTCCTGCTTACGGTGGCAGGCATCGTGGTTTGCACATTGAATCTAGCCTTTTACGCTCGCGCCTTCACCAGAGGATGGAGAAGGCCGAAGTAGCTCGAACATGTTGCAGCCGCACTTGCCGGCTTGCTGAAGAGTCGCATCACTCCATTAAAGGCCTGACTCTGAATCTCGGGCTTCTGAGTCTTCCGGGTGGGTCCCCGGATCGAAGTGCGACAAGACGTCCCGGCACCGGTTTGCTCGGAGCGCGGCAAATGATTTACCCTCGCCGCAGCCAATCATGAATGCACCCAACTCCAGATCGAACGCCGCGACCCAGGATTTTTCGCATGCGATGCGCCGGGAAATCTACCAACAGCCCCAGGCCATCGCGAAAACCATTGCGCAGCATTTGAGGGACGACATTCTTTTTCCGGGCGAACTGGATGCGATTGAGAGCGCGCTGCTGAACTTCGAGAAGCTGATCATCGCGGCCAGCGGATCGAGCCGCCATGCAGGTCTGGCGGGGGAAATCATGATCGAGGATCTTTCCGGCGTTGCCGTGGACGTGGAATACGCCAGCGAATACTGCTATCGCTCAACGCACGCGGCGGTAGACCCGATCGTGATGGTGGTCACGCAATCGGGCGAAACGGCGGACACGATTGCCGCGCAACGGGAGGCACTAACTCGCGGAGTGAAGACGATCGCGGTCTCCAACGTCGCCGAGGCAACCATTCCCCGCGAAGCTAGTGCGGCGCTGATCACAGGAGCCGGGCCAGAATTGGCGGTGCCGGCGACCAAGAGTTTCACCACGCAGCTTACGGTTCTCTATTTGATGGCGTTATTCCTGGCGCGGAGGCGGGGCCGGATGACGTCCGAGGTCACGCGCTCCCATCTGCAACGGCTGCAGCAACTCCCGGATGCGATCGAGAGCAATCTTCGCGCCTGGGACGATCTGGCCGAGCAATATGGAAAAAAGCATTTTGAGGAGGAAAAGTTTCTGTACCTCGGGCGAGGCGTACATTACGCGATCGCGCGCGAGGGAGCGCTCAAGCTCAAAGAAACCTCGTATGCGCATGCGGAAGGCTACCCCGCGGGAGAACTGAAACACGGGCCCAACGCCCTGGTCGACGAACACCTGCCGGTGGTAGTGCTGGCAACGTGCGACCATCATGATCCTGATTCAGTGCTGCGATACCGGCGCACGCTTGAGGTGATGAAGGAAGTGAAGTCGCGGCACGGCCGGCTGGTGACGGTTGCGACCGAGGGCGATCGGGAAGTGACCGGGGTTGCCGACGACGTGTTTTTTGTGCCTGCGGCGCCCGAACTGCTGTTGCCCATTGTGGAAGTGATTCCCCTGCAACTTTTCGCCTACCACGTGGCGACAAAAAAGGGATACAACGTAGACCACCCGCGAAACCTGGTGAAGGCAGTGGTTACAGAGTAGTCCGACCTTCACGGAAACACAGAGATCACAAAGGATGACGCAAGACAAATTAGGGATCCTTTCCGCGTCTCTGTGGTGAAAGCTACTAATTGATTCACTTATCCCGATCCTGAGAAGAGTTCATGCCCAGCAACCCGTCTCAAGTCGATCTGCAAGCGGTCGCGAAAGAAATCATGCGGGAGCACGGTTTCGAGCCGGACTTCCCGCCCGCCGTAAGACAGCAACTGGCAGAATTGCGAGCGCGGCCTCCGCTAATCAGCTGTGGTGGAGATGTGCGCGATTTGCGAGATCGCTTGTGGTCGTCGATCGATAACGACACGTCGCGCGACCTGGATCAGATTGAGGTTGCGGAACGATTGCCGAACGGCGAGATAAGAGTTCTGGTGGGCATTGCGGACCTGGACGGCTTCGTGCCCAAGCAGAGCGCGATCGATCAGCATGCCGCCCGGGAAATCACGACGGTGTATGCCGGAATCAGAAATTTCCCGATGCTTCCGGAAGAGCTTTCGACAGGCCAGACGTCCCTGCTGGAAAATCAGGATCGGTTGAGCGTGGTGATCGAATTTGTGGTGAATGGCGACGGCCAGGTGACCTCGAGCGACGTCTATCGCGGACTGGTTCGCAACCGGGCGCAGCTGCAATACGACTCGGTGGGAGCATGGCTGGAAGGCGGGGCAGCGGCGCCGGCGAAGGTGGCCGCTTCCGCCGATCTGCAGGCGCAACTGCGGCTGCAGGATGAAGCGGCGCAGAAGCTGAGAAATCAGCGCTATGAAAACGGAGCGCTCACCCTGCAGACCGACGAACTCCATCCGCTGGTTTTGAACGAACAGGTGGTCGACGTGGTGCTGCAGCAGAAAAACCGCGCCACCGAGCTGATTGAAGACTTGATGATTGCCGCCAACGGCGTGGTGGCGCGAATGCTGGAAAAAGTTTCGTCTTTGCGGCGGATCGTAAAGAAACCTGAGCGCTGGGACCGCATCGTGCAATTGGCGGCGACCTACGGAGAGAAGTTGCCGGCCGAACCGGACTCCAAAGTGCTCAACGATTTTCTGGTGAAGCGCCAGGCAACGGACCCGGATCATTTTGCAGACCTTTCGCTGGCCGTGATCAAGTTGATCGGACCGGGAGAGTACGTGTTGGAGCGACCGGGTGACACCGGGCCGGGACACTTCGGCCTGGCGGTTCAGGACTATACGCACTCCACCGCTCCCAACCGCCGCTTCGCCGATGTCGTCATGCAAAGGGTCGTCAAGGCGATGCTGGCCGGTCAAGCCAGTCCGTACACGGATGACGAGCTTTCCGTGGTGGCCACCAACTGCACCGAAAAGGAAGACGACGCGCGCAAGGTCGAGCGAGAAATGTCGAAACGGCTGGCTGCTGTCGCCATGCGGCGCCGCATCGGCGCCATCTTCGACGCAATCGTCACCGGCGTGACCCAACACGGAACATTTGTTCGTGTGCGGCAACCGCATATCGAAGGATTGCTGGCTCAAGGGCAGCAGGGAACCGACGTCGGAGACAAGTTGCGAGTCAAGCTGATTCGCACCGACGTGCAGCGTGGCTACATCGACTTCGCCCGCGTCTGAATCACCTCCTGGTGACGGAGACTCTCGGGCGGTCATCAACCAAGACAATAGGCGACAGTTATCCCGCAAGTTATTCTTGCGAAAGCAGTTCGTGCGGAGAAGGCAGGAGTCCGTTTGCCTGAATGGCGCAATCTCGTTTGCGGCGCGATGATCGTCCTTTTGCCGACGTCGCTCATGGCGCAGGACTCCGGCAGAGCCATGCTCTACAGCGACCAGGGAGTACAGCTGAACGGGAGGCCTGTTCCCAATTCCTCAGCGATTTTCCCACACGACTGGATCCAGACTCAGCCGGGAACTGGTGCGAAGATCGACGCCGAAGGCTCCACCGCGCTTGTGCAACCGGAGACCGTTGTGCAATTTAACGGAGATGAACTCATTCTCGATCATGGCAGCCTGCGACTGGACACCGCACGGAAAATGAGGGTGCGCGCGAGCTGCGTGACCGTGACTCCCATCACGGCGGACCAGACTCAGTACGATGTGACCGATGTCGATGGGAGAGTAAAGGTGGCGGCCATTAAGAGCGACGTCAAGATACATTACGAGGGCGCAGCCATGCGAAAGTCAAAACAGGCAGCGTCGTCGGACGTCATCGTACGGCAAGGCGAGCAAGCGACCCGCGAGGAAGGATGCGGGGCGCCGACCAAGTCTGCCGATGCGACCAGCGCCGTCGGGCCGATTCTGAACAGCAATTGGGCCAAAGTGGCCGGGATCGTTGCGGTCGGAGTAATCGCCTGCTTCGGCCTATGTCATGAGGACAATCCGATCAGCCCCACCCAACCGTAGGAACAGGTTCGGTCCAGCATTCTTGCCAGGTGCACACATCCAGGTGCGCTGACAATGTGCGCGTGCCGGCGCTAGGTTCGACCGACATCGGTTAACGCGCGGCGGCGTTGGCGTTCAGCACGCAGCAAGAAAAGCATGTAGAGAACAATCCCAAGATTCACCACAAACACCATCGAGCGGATGAGCGTGATGCCGCGCAGCAGTTCCCGGATCTCGAGCGGAAAAAGCAAAGTTCCCGATCCGAATGCGATCCATTCCGCCCAGGTACGCTGTTTCCACAGACCGTAGGCCTCGGCAAAACGCAAAACGGAGTAGGCGAAGGCCAGCCGCGCAGCCGCCCACAACCGGGCGTCGGTTAGACTGTCGGCGAAATCAAGAAAAAGCTGCGCCGAGTGCCGGCCTGTGCTGATGTGCAACAACGCCAGCAGGCTTTCGGCAATCACCCAGGTATCCTTGTGTACGAGTAGGATGGCGCTCAGACCGATCAAGAGAACAAAAACGCCCTTGATGAACTCAAAAGAAGCAACCATGCGCAGCAGACTTTTGTGTGCGCGGTGCAGGTCGATTTTCGTTGCCGGGAAGAACATGCGGCGCGCAAGGAACCCTCAGGGTACCACGGCTTGTGCGTCGCAAGGTGGTTTTCGATTCTTGCTTACGTCCGTAACTGGAAGGGACTTCTTTCTGATGGCAAGATCGAGAAATGGCAAGGAGTGTCCCTGTGAGAAACTTCGTGAGGTTGGTGGCCTTGTTGGTGTTCGCCACCGCCACGTGGGCGCAATCGCCAGAGCCATCGGCCCTTCCACAAACCGCCCGGCAGGCGCTCATCGAGATGTTCTTCAGCAAGGCGCCGGGAACCTTCGTGAAGCACTTGCCAGCAGCTACGCTCAGCGCCTTGGAGAGGGCGGGCGCACTGGCAACATTGCAGCAGTACTCCGCGCTGGCCAGCCAATTCCACACGAAGGATCAGACCTTCCAAACCTTTGAGACTGGACCCATCTTGCTGGCGGCGGAGAATTCTCAGTCTGGACAGAAATTTGAGCTTGCCGTCGAGAATGATTCTCTGCGGGGAGATGAAGATGACATCGAAGTGTCGTTTCATACCTACAAGGAAAAGCAACTGCAGCGCAGTGGCGTCCTGCCTCGCATGACCTTCGCCATGAAGATGGAGTCTGGCGTCTGGAAGCTGAACGAGATTCTCGTCACCGTTCGCCTGCAGCTCGCCGATCCGGATTTCCTCAAGAGCATTACAGAAGGGATGATGAAGGCACGGAGCGCGGCGGCCGCGCACATGCTGTCCCCATCCCTGACCTCGACGGGCACCTTCGGCACCGCAGCGCCCGTATTGGCGGCGATGCGTTCCATTCTCACCGCCGAAACTGCCTACGCCAACACCTATCGCGCGGTCGGATATACCTGCACGCTCTCCGACCTGGATGGTTTCGGCGGCGGTGAGCCCAATGAGCACCAAGCCATGCTGATAGCCAGCGGTCTTGCCGCCGGGAGAAAGTACGGCTACGTGTTCACGCTCTCTGCATGCGCAGGAAATCCAGCGACCAGCTTCCATCTTGTGGCTACACCGGTGATGGCCCCATTTGGGGGGAACAGCTTGGGGCGGCGCACCTATTGCTCGGACCAGTCCGGGGCGATCCGTTCCTCGCTCGACGGCAGCCCCGCCAGTTGCCTCGCCGGAGGCCTTCCGGCGCAGTGAGACTTTGGCTGCCGCCCCGCGCCGCCGGCCGTCCTATCGGCGTTCAACCCTTTTGCCCGCGCACCGCCGCGCGAAGCTCATTCACGATCTCGCGAGAAGCCTTGATGGCTGCCGCGTGCTGGTTCACGTTGAAGGAGATCGCGCCCACGCGAGCGTGACCGCCGCCACCGTAACGTTCACAGATTTTGGCCAGATTTACCGCCGGCTCCGCGGGTGCCCAGGGGTTCGATCCGACCGAAACCTTCACCCGAAAGCTGCTTTTGCTGAGTCCCACGCTGTAGATGGATTCGGGATGCAGATAGTAGGGAACAAACTTGTTGTAACCCTCGAGATCATGATCGGTGACGTCAAAGAAAATCGTCCCGTCGGTGCACTCGGTGCGCTGCCTGAGGATTTCGATCGAAAGTTCGTGGCGGCGGAGCAGCGGGGGTAAAAGCGGAGCCACGAAGGGTTCTTCCAGAATGGAAGCCAGGGACTTGGTAGCGAGAAGCGGAATCAAGTTGGGGACAAACTGGTCAGGCGCGGATTCGATGACCATGGTTAACTTCATGGCGGGAGCCTGCATCTCGACTGCGGTCCTGGCATCGGGATAGAGAGCGCCGTCGATGACGTCAGTCCAATGCACGAGGTCGGCGACGGGTGCGGGATCAAATCCGAAGCGCTGCTGCGCAATCATGGCGATAAAACTGGTGCAGGATTTGAAGGCCGGATCGTAGAACTTCCGATTGCTCTCATCGCGCTCGAAGTGCGCGGCGTCAGCCGGCGAGAGGAATGCGCTCTCGTGATGGTCGAACCACCATGTGATTTTGGGCGAACTGGAATACTTGAAGTCAACGATGGCATTCTCGTCGCCGTCGAAATTGGATTCGTCAAACAGCGCTCCAGCACGATGCAAGAGGCCGGAAAAGACGAAGCCCGCATCTTCGCGAATCCGCTCCCGATAGAAACGGGAGAAGAGTGCAGCAGACGAAGCCCCGTCGAAACATTTGTCGTGATAGAAGACTCTGACTTTCAATGAACGCCCCAGTTGTTCCAAAATCCCCGCCTCTCCAGGCACATCCGGTGCTTCTCGATGGCAGGGTAAAAGCTAATAGAATTGACAGCTTAGAGCGAGAAAGTCAAGGGGTCGCGCCTCCGGGCAGCGAAGGGCCTGTAGGAGTTTGCTGCCATGGGGTCGGAGTTGCCGATTTCCGAGCCCTAATCCCTGTTAGCTTGCCGCTCCGCGAACTCGCCCACGATTGGGAGTTTGAACATCTCACCTTGCAGAGCCTTTACCACGAGCACAACCCAAACCGCGAAGGACGCGAGGCCAACCACCATGGAGAGTAGAAGGACAAGCAGAGGGCCAAACACGGGAACAAAGAACAGCACGAAACTCGCGACCCTGAGGGCTGCCCCAATCACCACACCGGCCAGACATGCTCCCAGGCATTGAAGGGAATGAAAACGCACGAAGCGGTTCTTGCTGTAGGGCTCGATCAGGAGAAATAGGACCGCCGGAAGGATGAAGTATGCGAGGGCTCCGGCCAGCGTCTCAGGCAGCGCGCCTACCATGCCATGGGCGCGCTCGATGGAACGCATGGAGCAGCCGCAGCCTGGACAATAAGCCGCATCGTCGGGCATGGCGGCGGCACAGTGGGGACAGGAAATGGGCATGGATTCCTTCAGATCGGCCGCGCCGCGGCGTTCTTCTTGCGGCAGTCTTCACAAACCCCATAAATCTGGAAGGTGTGACGGGTCGTGGCGTAATTGTATTCGCGGCCGATCTCCTGCTCCAGTTGGTCCACTTCGTGGGAAAAAAATTCCACCGAACTGCCACACTCGGTGCACACCATATGGTGGTGGCTGCGCCGGTTGTATTGGTGTTCATAACGGGCAATGCCGTCGTGGAAGGCGACTTCGCTTGCCAGTCCGCACTCGGCCAGCAGCTTAAGCGTGCGATAGACGGTGGTGTAGCCGATACCCGCGTCTTTTTTTTGCACCAGGCGGTGCAACTCGTCGGTGGAGAGGTGGTCGCGGGTTTCGAGAAACGAGCGCAGAATGGTGTCGCGCTGCGCTGTTTGTTTCAGGCCAACACGCTTGAGGTGCTGGTGAAGGATATCCTGGGCCTCGCGAACCATCTCGCGAGAGATGGACGGCTGATCATCGATGCGCTTCTGGAGCATTCATCGCAAGGATAGCATCGCTCATCTTGAAAATGAAATTCATTTTCAGCTTTGCGGCGCGACTGGAAGCCGCACCCTTCCGAAACGACTGCTAGAATCGACTTGCTTCATGAGCACTGCTACCGTAACCGGCGTTCCTGCCTCCCGCCGTTCCACCGGGTTGCGCATTCTTCTGTGGCTTCTGTCGATTGTGGCGCTGCTGGCCGCGAGCGCCTTCGCTTATGCCTGGTTCATTGCCCGCTCGGCCCTGCCCCAGCTTGACGGACACCTTCAGGTCAAAGGGCTATCGGCGGCGGTGAGAGTAACCCGGGATGGCCACGGGGTTCCAACGATCGAAGCTGCCCGTCTGGAAGATTTGTTCCTTGCGCAGGGCTACGTTACCGCGCAAGACCGGCTGTGGCAGATGGATATTATGCGACGCTTGGGAGCCGGAGAACTTTCCGAGATTCTGGGCGCAGGCACGCTCAAGACCGACCGCGAGCAGCGCATTCTGGGGCTCTGGGCCGCAGCGAGAAAGTCGCTGCAGATGGCGAGTCCGCGCGATCGTTCTTATTTCGATGCATTCGCGCGCGGGGTGAATGCTTTCATTGAAACCCGTGCGGACAGGCTTCCCCTCGAGTTCCGCATTTTGAATTACCGGCCACGCCCGTGGCAGCCGGAGGATTCCATTGTTATTGCGAACCTGATGTTGAAAGACCTCAACTACTACACTTTCGGGGACATGCTCGCCCGAGAAAAGGTTCTGGCCAGGCTGGGTCCGGAGTTGACCGCCGATTTGTACGTCAACCGCTCGGCGCACGACCGGCCGCCAACCCTGATGCGGCCGGAACTTAACGATCAGAAAAAGCAGGGGGACTCCGACGACGAGGGTGGTGACCGTGATGCGGGCCCAGACACCTCTGTGACCCAGCAAAGAGGCGGCTCCGCCTCGATCTGGGCGCAGCAGGCGCGGGAAGCGGTGAATGGATCGAACGACTGGGTGGTCTCAGGAGCGCACACGGTGACCGGTAAACCGCTGCTCTCAAACGATATGCACCTTGGGCACCAGATGCCGAACTTGTGGTACGAAGCGCACCTTAAGTGCGGCAATCTGGACGTGGCCGGAGTAACCCTGCCTGGAATGCCGTATGTGATCGTTGGCCACAATCAGCGCATCGCCTGGGGGTTCACCAATGTTGGGCCCACGGTAACGGATGCTTACATCGAGAATTTCAACGCGCAGGGAGCCTACCAGACTCCGCAAGGCTGGGTGCAGCCGGAGCACCGCACCGAGGTGATTCACGTCAAAGGAGGGCCGGACGTGACCCTGGATGTGAAGGTCACGCGGCATGGGCCGATCATCACGGATATCTTGCCCGGCGAGACGCGGCAAGTGGCCCTGCGTTGGACGCTGTATGACGGCTTGCGCATGCCGTTTTTCGACGTCGATACGGCGCAGAACTGGGAAGAATTCCGCAAGGCATTTTCACAATTCGACGCGCCGGGACAAAATGTTGTCTATGCCGATGTCGACGGTAACATCGGTTATCAGGCCACGGGCCGGGTACCGATTCGCGCCGAGGGCGATGGCAGTCTGCCGGTCAGCGGAGGCGACGACGCTCATGAATGGACGGGCTACATTCCATTCGACAAGCTGCCCGGTATCTACAACCCGCCTTCAGGAATGATTGCAACGGCGAATGGGCGGATCACGCCGGATGGCTACCCTTATTCCATCAGCACCGAGTGGGAGGCGCCGTGGCGCACCGAGCGCATTTATCAAGTGCTGGAATCGGGGCGGAAGTTTGCCGAGGCGGACATGCTTGCGTTGGAGAATGATATTCACTCGGAAAATGACCTCTTTGCAGCCGAACGCTTTGTCTCTGCCGTCGACCACGCGGCGAAGCGCTCGGCGCGGGCCAAAGAGGCTGTGGATCTCCTGCGCAATTGGGACGGACGAATGCTGGCGTCTTTAGCGGCACCCACCATTGCCGTGCGCTCAGCGGAGGAGTTGACGCGCCTGCTGCTCGAACCGCGCCTGGGGCCCGCGCCGGAAGATCCAATGCGTCAGGAAGAAACCTTGAACTGGAAGACCTACCATTGGGAGATGCAAACGGTGTGGCTGCGAAATGTCCTGCTACGTCAGCCCAAGCGCTGGCTGCCGGAAAAATATCCGAACTACGACGAGCTACTGACGGCGGCGGTGGAAGCTGCGGTAAGCGAGCCGGAAGCTCCAAAGGATCTGGCTTCGTGGCGGTGGGGCAGGGTTAACGCTGTCGAAATCGAGCACCCGATTCTGGGAAAGATTCCTTTGGTTCGGCGCTGGGCCGCGCCGGGCGTGAAACAGCAGTCGGGCAGCGCATACACGGTGAAAGCGGTGACCCGCAATCACGGGCCTTCGGAACGCTTCACCGCGAACCTGGCGGACCTGGACCAATCGACTTTAAACACCGTCACCGGCCAGGGCGGAAACTTTCTAAGCCCTTACTATATGGATCAATGGAAGGCTTGGTACGCAGGATCGACCTTCACGTTGCCCTTCACATCGCGAGCCGTGCAAACTACGGCGGAGCATCGGTTGGTGCTGGAACCCGCAAGATAGTCCGGAAGATAGAATTTCCGGCGCGATACACCCGCCCGCATCGTCAGAAAAAGTCGACTGCCTTCACGTCGGTGATATACCCGGTGAGGATGATGGTTCCAGTTTCAGGAAGGCTCGGGTCGTTGTAGTTATCGAGCAGCAAACTGTCGGTCAGCGTGTCGTAGACGCGCAGGTTGCCGCCTTCGGCTACGTACTCCACATCGCGGGTGGTGAAGCTCTGGAAGCCAGTTACATCGCCATTGTCGGGGGGAATGACGACCGTCGCTTTGGCGGTATTAAAGATTGACAGGCAGCCGCGCACTTCTCCTGTCACATCGTTGACGTTGCCTATATTTGTGCAGGCGTAGGAGCCGATGAAGAGCTGGCCGTTGACGCTCATATCGATGCGCCAGTGGTAGCCGTCGGTAATGACCTCTCTGCCGGTCACGGTCATCGACCCCGTATTCAAAATGTCGAGTCGTCCACAAGTGGTTGCGGCGGTGGTCTCGCCGGCGCACGAATTGTGCGGCGACAAATTGTTCGCGGAGGCTGTGGGAGTGCCCGCCACATAGAGGGTTGAACCGCTCAGCCATCCAATGGTTGCGCCATCCACGGCAATGGAAGGTCCGGCGGTTAAGGTCGTCATGTTCAGAGTTTGCACGCTGGCGGTGGCGCTGGAGCTTCCGCACTCCGGGCCGCAATTCAAAATGTAGGCCGTGCTGCTGTCGGCGCTGAAAACGCCGTAGACTGGGCGGTCGAATCCCGGCACCGTGGCGGTAACTGGATTGCCCGTGTTTATGAAAAGCGGCGACAAGATGGTGACGGCGTCCGAATCGGAGCTGAAGACCAAAAGTTTACTTCCATCCGGACTCGATACCACGGTTTGGGCGTTGGGCACGCTGATCGTAGCTATAACACTCGGGGACATGAGGTTCATAGCCACAACCGCTCCCGGGGAGGGTCCGTTGTTCTGAGGGGCGGCGGGCACTGCCGCATAGCCGTTGCCGCTCGCGAGGGCAACCATGCTGGTGGTCGATCCGGGCAATTGTATGCTGCCGACCGAAGTGTCCTTCACAGTGTTGACGACCTCGACGCCGTTGGAGGACGAATCAAAGGCGAGCAAAATCTCTCGATTGGGAGACATCGTCATAAGTCCCGGAGAGCCGCCGGCGCTGACTTCCGGCGCCCTCATAGGGGCGTCGATCTCCCCGTTAATGACCACCAGACCGGGAAACGCCGTCGGACTAGATACGCTTTGCGAAGCGAGAACGCGGGTCGCTAGCGGGGAAGACGACCCGCCACAGGAAACAAAACTGAAACTGGCGACCACGAGCAGGGCAGCCAAAAGAGCGGTCTTCTTCAAACGTCAGGCTCCTAACTACAGGGAAACCAGAGATTTAGGTGCGAAATAGCGGATTATAGCAGAACCCGAAGTTCTCATCATTTTTGCTTCATTCGTACTTCGGAGGATTGCGGCACATCCAGCCAGCCCGGTCACCGGAGTGGACGCCCAGATGCGCGACCCGCGTCGATCCTGTATCCTGACCATGTACATGGCGGCCGACCTTCTTACCCGAATTAAGCAATTCCCCGCTCTCTGCGACGGAGCCATGGGAACACTGCTTTACGCCAAGGGAGTGTTCATCAACCGTTGCTATGATGAGTTGAACCTTTCCCAGCCCGATCTGATTCGAGCGATTCACCACGACTACCTCCAGGCCGGGGCCGAAATCGTCGAAACCAATACTTTCGGGGCCAATGCTTTTCGCCTTGCCCGGCACAGTCTTGCCGACAAAGTGTGTGAGATTAACCGGGCCGGTGCCCGACTCGCCCGGGAAGCCGCCAAGAGCTTCGATGTCTGGGTCGCGGGATCGGTTGGCCCGCTGGGGACCAGAATCGAACCCCTGGGGAAAACTTCATTCGATGAAGCCCGCCAGGCGTTTCGCCAGCAGATCGCTGCGCTGGCAGAGGGCGGGGTCGATCTGCTGATGATGGAAACCTTCGGTTACCTCGAGGAGCTTCATCAGGCCATGCTGGCAGCCAAGGACGTCGGCGCGAAATTGCCATTGATCGTGCAGGTTACGATCGACGAAGACGGCAACTGCCTGGATGGCTCCGATCCAGAGACGTTCGCGCCTCGCATCGAGGAGTGGGGCGCCGATGTGATCGGCTGCAATTGCAGCGTGGGGCCGGTGGCAATGCTGGATGCCATTGAGAGGGTGCGAGCCGTCACTTCTCTGCCGCTTGCTGCGCAGCCGAATGCGGGCATTCCGCGCTCCGTGGAGGGCAGAAACATCTACCTGTGCTCTCCGGAGTACATGGCGAGTTATGCGCGCAAATTTGTGGCCGCCGGCGCGCGGATCGTTGGGGGGTGCTGCGGTACCACTCCCGACCATATCCGCCTGATGAAATCCGCTCTTCGAGTGGGAGAGGCCCGGGGAAAAGCGGCTTTGGCCCAGGTCGTTGGAAATGCTGCCCCTCCGATGGCAACGCCCGCCCAGTCCCTGGAACAACGATCGATCCTGGGGGCAAAGCTGGCCCGCGACGAATTTGTCACGATGGTGGAGGTGGTTCCTCCCAAAGGAACCGACGTACGCAAGGAACTCGAGGGTTCCCGATTCCTGAAGTCGGTGGGCGTGGACGCGGTCAACATTCCGGACAGTCCGCGGGCTTCGGCACGCATGAGCAACCAGGCACTCTCGCTGCTGGTGCAGCGGGAGGCGGAAATCGAGGCGATTTTGCACTACACCTGCCGCGACCGCAACGTGCTGTGCATCCAAAGCGACCTTCTGGGAGCGGCCGCGGTGGGAATTAAGAACCTGATCTGCATTACGGGCGATCCTCCGAAAATGGGCAATTACCCGGATGCGACCGCCGTGTTTGATGTGGATGCCATCGGCCTGGTCAATATTGTTCACAACCTGAACCGGGGATTGGACCTGGGTGGAAACCCGATCGGCGCGGGCACCGGCTTTGTCATCGGCGTGGGCGCGAATCCGGGACTTACCGATCTGGATGAGGAGATCCGGCGGTTTGAATACAAGGTTGCGGCCGGAGCCGAATACGCGGTAACCCAACCGGTCTTCGACCTCCGCCTGCTGGAAAACTTCCTGCGGAGAATCGAGCATTGCCGCATCCCTGTGATAGCGGGGATCTGGCCGCTGGTCAGCGTGCGCAATGCCGAATTCATGAAAAACGAGCTTCGGGTTTCGGTGCCGGACTCCATTCTGGAACGCATGGCGCGGGCTCAAAACCCGGAAGCCGCCAGGGCCGAGGGCGTGGCCATTGCGCGGGAGATGCTGGTTGCGGTTCGGCACACAGTGCAGGGCGCGCAAATCAGCGCGCCGCAGGGACGTTACAGCTCGGCAGTGGATGTTCTCGAGGCGCTGGGGACGAGGAGTTCCACTCCCGCTTAGAATTCCCTTTGTGGGGAGATGCAAGTCGATCCCGCCAACTTTTTGCAAAAAAACACTGGACACTTCGCCCAGATCGTTGCATCAATAGTGTGAGGAGCGAAACCCCGTTGGCCAAATTTGAAGAGTGCCTCCAGCGTCTGGAAAAGATTGTTCAAGAGCTGGAAAAAGGAGAGGTGCCTCTGGAGAAATCTCTCACCCTTTTTGAAGAAGGTATGCATCTGTCATCCGCCTGCCGGAAGGAACTGGAACAAGCGGAAGGCAAGGTGGAGATCTTGCTGAAGAAGAACGGGAGGCTCCAGGCTGAGCCGTTTGAGCCCCCGGCGGAAAAACTGCCTGCCCGCAGGTAGGTGGCCAGACCGTCGCTGGTGCTTGATAGTTGTAATTGTCTGTGGAGTCGCGGTTCCGAACCCTTCCCCGCAGCCCTAGTCCGCCGTTGATAGCGGTTGTAAGTCAGGAGGAACTATGGGCTCTGTCGTCGTCGTTCTTGAAAGCAATCCCAGCGTCGCCCAATCTCTGGCCGGTGGACTTTCTTCCCACTTCCATTTCGTACATTTAACTCGCTCCCGGGATGAACTGCACGAGCGAATCGCCAAGAACCGCCCGGATGTCGTGATTCTCGATATGGAGTACTCTCGACTGACGGATGTGCGCAACCTGCACCACGATTTCCCCTCGCTGCCCATCGTCTGTACCCATCGCGTGCCCGATGAGGCATTGTGGATCGCCGCTCTGGAGGCTGGCGCCAGTGACGTATGCCCGGCCGACGATGTGCAAAACGTTCTCACTTCGGTCTTGCGGAGCGTGGCCATCGCAAAAAGCGTGGCAGCCTGAACTCAACAGTGGTTCCAACCAGCGGGGACGCCTTTGGCGTCCTCGCTTCTTTCAGCTTCTACCGACGCCTTGTTATACTCACTGCTCAATGCTGCAAGAAACTCTGGAGCAAGGGCGGGCGTTGACGGATGCGGCGCTGGATTGTCTGATTCCGCTGGAAACTCAGCATCCGGAATCCATTCACAAGGCCATGCGCCACAGCGTATTTGCCGGCGGCAAACGACTGCGGCCCGTGCTATGCATCGAGGCCGGCCGCATGGTCCTGGGATCGTTGCCTGCGAAGATCGAGGAACTGGGTGCGGCGGTGGAAATGCTGCACACCTACTCTCTGATCCACGACGACCTTCCGGCGCTGGACAACGACGACCTGAGGCGTGGCCGTCCCACCTGCCACAAGGTGTTTGGCGAAGCGCTCGCGATTCTGGCCGGAGACGCGCTGCAGACCCAGGCCTACGAGGTTCTGGCGCGCTTGGAATGTCCGGCGGAGGCGCGAGTCCGTATTATCGAAGAGATCGCGCGCGGCACCGGCACTCTCGATGGCATGATTGGCGGGCAAGTGGTGGACCTGGAAGCCGAGCATACCCAGCCTACCCCGGAGATGCTGGAATATATCCATCGTGCGAAGACGGCAGCGCTGATCGCGGCGAGCCTGGTGAGCGGCGGCCTTTATGCCGGCGCCAAGGACATTGAAGTCAATAAGTTGCGGGCGTTCGGCCAATCGGTCGGGCTGGCCTTCCAAATTGTGGACGATGTGCTCGATGTGACTCAGACCTCTGAGCAGCTGGGAAAAACGGCGGGCAAGGATACGACCGCGCAGAAAGCGACCTACCCGGCTCTGTTTGGGATTGAGGAATCCGTGCGCAAAGCAGATTCTCTGGTGAACGCGGCGTTTTCGGAGTTAGAGGGTTTCGGCGAACGAGCCGCAACGCTGAAGGAGTTGGCTCGGTATCTGGTGGAGCGGAAGAAGTAGAAAGGTCTTGGTTTGGATAAAGTTTGTCTGGACTGACATGTTCTCAACTCCCCTCGACGTTCTGGCGATTGCCGCCCATCGCGACGATGTAGAACAAACCTGCGGCGGTACGCTCCTGAGGGCGGCCCAACGCGGGCAGCGGACCGGCATTCTCGACCTCACCCAAGGCGAAATGGGCACGCGCGGCACGGCCGAGGATCGCGCACGCGAGGCGGGAGATGCGGCCAGGATTCTCGGTGCAGGTTGGCGTCGCGCACTCGATATTAAGGACGGCCGCGTCGAAAATACGTGGGAGAATCGGCTGAAGGTGGCGAGCGTGATCCGCGAGACGCGGCCGCGGGTAGTAATTCTGCCTTACTGGAAGGGGCGGCATCCGGACCACTACACCTGCTCCGTGCTGGGCTACGAGGCTTGCTTTCTCGCCGGACTGGCGAAATTATCTCTCAGGGCTCAGCCTTCTATGAGTCGGAGCGATTCCGGAGCGGGCGACGGCGAGTCGCTGGCTCCGCATCGTCCCTTCAAGATCGTCTATGCCACGCTCTATTACGACGTTCGTCCAACGTTTGTCGTCGACATCAGCCAGCAGCTCGATCTGAAAGTCGCATCCATCCTTGCCTACAAGTCGCAATTCAGCGATCAGGAGGCCGGCAAAGATCTCTTCCCTGCCCATGATGAGATTCGCGCGCGCGTGGATGCGATGGCGCGTTATTACGGCATGCTGGGCGGAGTAACTTACGCCGAGCCGTTTCTGCAAAAGGAAGTGGGGCTAGTAGAGGATTTGCTGGCGATTCCAGTGAAGTCGATCTGATTTTCCGCACGCGACCTTCATTACGCCACCTCCCCTCACTTCTTCAGCGCAACCGCCAAGCCATCCCGAATGGGCAGGATCGTCGTGTAGAATTCTGGGGAGTTGTACAGCAGGCGGTTGAACTCGAGGATCGCCTTGGTGCTCCGCTCCTGGGGACTCTTCTCGGCAACCCGGCCGCTCCACAAAACGTTGTCGGTGATAAACAGGCCGCCTTTGCGCAGGCGTGGCACAACCAGTCGCAGCACGCGCGGGTAGTCTTCTTTGTCGACGTCGTTGAAGATAACGTCGTACTGCTGCTTCTGCTCCGAGAGAACTTCCAGAGCATCACCAGTGTGGAGCGTGATGCGGCGGGAGACGCCGGCGCGAGCGAAATAACGGCGGGCACGTTCAGCGTTCTTCGGGTCGCCATCGGTATAAATAACCCGGCCATTTTCGCCGACGGCTTGCGCCCACCAGACGGTCGAGTATCCTATCGCCGAGCCCAGCTCGAACACAGTTTGGGCATTGATCATCAAAGCAAGTTGCTGCAGGACGCGCGCCACCGCAGGGCCGACGATGGGAATATTGTGCTCGGAGGCGTAGTCCTCCATCTCCGCCAGAAGATCCTCGCGCTTGGGCAGCATGGAGTAGAGGTAATCATCGACTGGGCCGGCGGTGGTGAAGTCGTAGTGCCGCCAGTTGGGTTTGTCTTGTTTTCTCTTAACTTTGCTCGTGGCCACGCTTCCTCCGGAATAACGGCCTGGCTTTAACTGCATTGCACCGCATGTTTTCAATTTCCGACGGTTACACCGGGTGTCATGGCAACCACTTCCATGCCCGGCACCAGCCTCTGCAACTCTCCCGGAGTGCCCGTCAACACCGGGAATGTGCCGAAGTGCATGGGGATCACCGTCTTCGGCTTAAGCAGGTTGCAGGCATAAGCCGCCTCGCGCGGCCCCATGGTGAAGTGATCGCCGATGGGCAGCATAACAATTTCAGGTGCATAAAGCTCGCGGATGATGGCCATATCCCCGAATACATTGGTATCGCCCGCGTGGTAGATCTTGACGCCGTTCTCAAATTCGACCACGAAGCCACAAGCTTCGCCACCATAGATAAGCTGGTCGCCATCCTGGATGCCACAGGAGTGATCGGCGTGCACCATGGTGACTTTGATATCGCCGATCCTCTGCGTACCACCCTTGTTCATCATGGCGATTTTCGTGGCGCCTTTTTTCTCCAGCCATCCACACAATTCGGGGATGCCAACCACCTGGGGATTGTGCCTCTTGATGATCTCGACAGCATCTCCGATGTGGTCGCCGTGACCATGTGTGCACAAAAGAATGTCGACGTGCTTCACTTTTTTGTCGGCGGCCGGGCACATCGGGTTATTCATGATCCAGGGATCGATAATGACCGTTTGGCCGCCGGGGGTCAGGACGCGAAAGGTCGCGTGGCCAAGCCATGTAAGTTGAACACCTTTGAGATTCACGGATGATACCTCCTATGTTTGAGGGCCGCCCCTTGGATGATTCCCCCGAAACGGCGAACCAGCGCAGGCAGCGGCTTTAGTTTAATATGAAACGCCATGACCGGATTGAAGGTGCTGATTTCGCGGGACGAGATCGCCAAGCGAGTGGCCGAACTGGGTGCCGAGATCACTCGCGACTTCGCGGGCCAGCCCGTGATCTTTGTCGGTGTGTTGAAAGGCTCGGCGATTTTTCTGGCTGACCTCGCGCGGCAGGTGAACCTGGAGGCGACGTTTGATTTCATCGGAGTCTCCAGTTACGGAAATCGTCCCACTCCCACTCAGGAACTGAAGAGCGGTTGGGATTCGACGGGTGAGGTGAAGCTGACGAAAGACGTGGATCAATCCATGAAGGATAAGAACGTAATTGTGGTCGAGGACATTCTGGATACGGGATTGACGCTGACCGTCCTGAAAAAACTGCTGCTGGCGCATCAGCCGCGGGCGCTGAAGATTGCGGCGCTTCTCGACAAGCCCTCGCGGCGTAAACTGCCCCTGCAAGGCGACTACGTCGGCTTCACGATTCCCGATGAGTTCGTGGTGGGCTACGGTCTGGACTATGCCGAGCGCTACCGCAATCTGGCCGACGTCTGCATCGTACCGCGGGAGTAAAACCCAATACCAAGTATGCAGAATGCACGAGCATCCTGAGTTCCCGGCGTTTTGCTTAGCACTAGGTACTGGGCACTCGAAGCGCGGCTGCTATCATGGAAAAGCGATGGAGTCCGTTCTGAGTAAGCACGAAAAACATCTACAGGTTGATCCTCTGCTGCTGGAGGTATCCGACGTCATGACGACGTCGCTCGACCTGGATACGACCCTGCGCCGGGTCGCGGAAGTGGTGCGCAAAGTCATCGACTATGAAATCTTCGCCATCCTACTTCTTAACGAGAAGACGCAGGAGCTGCGCTTTCGTTTTCAGGTAGGGTATCCCGCGGAGTTCGCCGAGCGGGCTCGCTTGAAGGTCGGCGTAGGAGTAACCGGGCAAGCGGCCCAATTGCGGCAGACGATTTTGATCGACGACGTAACCCAGGACCCCAGGTATATCGCTGCCGTGCCCAACGTGCGCTCGGAATTGGCCGTGCCGCTCACCATCAAGAACCGGGTGATTGGCGTGATTGACCTGGAGGCGCGCGATCCGGGGTATTTCAACGAAGAGCACAGTCGCCTGTTAACCCTGATCGCTTCGCGCATGGCGGCGGGCATCGAGAACGCTCAACTCTACACGCGTACCACGCGGCAAGCGCGAATTCTGCTACTGCTGAACGAGATCGCGCGCGAGCTGAGCTCGATTTTGAACCTGGACGAACTATTGGGCCGGATCGCGGAACTTCTGCGGAAGCTGATTGACTATCAGATCTTCAGCATCCTGCTGCTGGATTCCGCCGGCGAGAAACTGCAGCACCGGTTCTCGTTGCGCTTTAACGAGAATGTTCACGTGAAGCAGGAGATTCCTCTCGGGCGCGGACTGGTTGGACACGCGGTGGAGACTCGGCAGGCGATCTTGGTGCCTGACGTGAGCAAGGATCCCCGCTACATTGAGGGCAACCGGGAAACGCGATCGGAATTGGTTGTACCCCTGATCTATAAAGACAAGGTCATCGGAGTTCTCGATCTGGAGCACACGCGGCGCGGTTTCTTTACTGACGATCACAGGCGCACTATGATGACGCTGGCCGCACAGGTAGCCATCGCCATCGAAAATGCGCGCTTGTATGAAGAGGTCGCGCGGCAGGAGCGCCGTCTGGAACGGGATTTGGCGCTGGCCCGGGAATTGCAAATGCGCCTGCTCCCTCAGACGCTCCCAAAAATGACGCACCTGGAATTGGCCGCGAAGTTTGTTCCGGCGCGAGCCATCGGCGGAGATCTTTACGACTTCATTCCGTACTCTCTTTCCCGGCTGGGCATTGTGATTGGGGATGTCAGCGGGAAGGGAGCGCCGGCCGCCATCTACGCAGCTCTGGTGAGCGGCATCCTGCGCTCGCACGCGCCCATCGAACCGGGCCCGGCTGAGATGCTCTCGGCGGTAAATTTGTCGCTGGCGGAGCGGCGCATTGAAGCACAATTTGTATCCTTGATTTATGCGCTCTGGGACGACGACCATCGCGTCCTGCTGGTAGCCAATTCGGGCTTGCCCCGGCCGGTTTATGTGCACGATGGAAAGAATCATGTGATCGAGGCGACCGGTTTGCCACTGGGGCTTTTCGACGATGCAGATTACGACGAGTTCCGTTTCAAAATGAAGCCGGGAGACATGTTTGTGTTCTTCAGCGACGGTATTCTGGACGCGCGCAGCCGGAGCGGAGAACTGTTCGGCCGGGGACGCGTGGAAACAATTATCGCGGAATGCGCCAGCCAATCGGCGGATTGCGTGGTGGACCGCCTCTTCAAAGCCGCGGCCGAACACTCCGCCGGGGTGGAAGCCTTCGATGACCAAACCGTGGTGGCGATCAAGGTCAAAGACGGCGCCCCGCCCGGCTCCTCCAAGCGAAAATGATCCGGCGCAGCGAAGTTTCGGGACCTCCCTACTTTTATTCCGAGCGGCCGCCAGGGTTCGTTTTTCGCGAATCCCGGAAACGGCCCTCGCGCGCTAGTGCGGATGGCGTGCTGCACTGCGACGGTGTTCCTTTGCCGGGACTGGTGGAGCGCTACGGAACCCCTCTCTACGCGTATTCCGCGACTGCGATCCGGGGGCGGTTGAAGGCTTTTGAGAGAGCGTTTCGCGGTGTTCCCTACACTATCTGCTATTCCGTCAAGGCAAATTCCAATTTGAGCATTCTGCGCCTGCTGGCGCGGCAGGGATGCGGCTTTGACGTAGTTTCAGGCGGAGAACTGGAGCGGGTGCTGGCCGTCGACCGCCGCGCGGCCGGAAAGACCGTTTTCTCCGGTGTGGGAAAATCGCGTGAAGAAATGGGTGCGGCGCTAAAAGTGGGAATTCTGCTGTTCAATGTGGAAAGCGAATCGGAACTCTTGGCTCTGACGGAATGCGCGACGAGGATGCGCACGGTCGCCCGCGTGGCGCTGCGCGTCAATCCGGACGTGGCGGCTGATACCCACCCTTACATTTCTACTGGCTTGCACAAACACAAGTTCGGAGTGCCCATCAACAGTGCGCGTGCGCTTTATGCCAAGGCGTCCCGAGCGCGCTATCTGAAAGTTGCGGGGGTCAGCGTACATATCGGCTCACAAATCACCGAGGTTGCGCCTTTTGCGGAAGCGGTGACTCGAGTCGCCGACTTCGTGCGCGAGTTGCGCGCCGGCGGGCACAAGGTGAAGTATGTCGACATCGGTGGTGGGCTCGGGATTTCGTATCAAGAACCGGAATTAGAATTTGCCGGATATGTAGCGAGCTATGCGCGGGCGGTGACCGGTCCCTTGCGCGGGTTGAAGGTGCATCTGCTGCTCGAACCGGGACGCGCGATCATCGGACCTGCCGGTGTGTTAGTCACCTCGGTCATTTACAGAAAAGAGAACGACGGCAAGCGATTTCTGGTGGTGGATGCGGCCATGAACGATCTGATCCGGCCGGCGCTCTATGGCGCCTATCACGAGATCGTTCCCGTGGTACGGCCGGGGAAATCGGTGACAGACTCGCCTAAAATCGAGAGCGTCGATGTGGTCGGACCGGTCTGCGAGTCCGGCGACTTTTTCGCACGCGACCGGAGGTTGCCGCGCGTGGAGGAGGGCCAACTGCTCGCGATCCTCGATGCCGGAGCGTACGGAATGGTGCTGGCGTCGAACTACAATACGCGGCCGCGGCCGACGGAACTGCTGGTGAGCGGGAAATCGGTTAAGGTTATCCGGCGCCGGGAGAAAGTACGGGAGCTGTATTCCGCGGAGCTGTGAGCGGCGTGCCGATTGGCGCCTGAAGCCGCACCCTCAAAAATAGAATCTATCTTTCTCCCCACTTCAGTTTGGTGCGGAGCACGTGGAAGAAATCGGCATCGGTGTGGAACAGACTTACCTTGTGCTCGGAGCGGCGGCACCGGACCCGGTCTCCATCCCGCAGATCCAGGCCGGGTTGGCCATCCAGGCTGAGATACGCCACTTCCTCGCCGCGCAGCAGAATTTCCACCACGGCCGAATCCGGCACAACCAGCGGGCGGTGGGTGAGCGCATGCGGCGCCACCGGAGTAATCACAAAGGCATTCACCGTGGGCATGAGCACCGGACCGCCCGCGGACAGAGAGTAAGCGGTCGAACCCGTAGGCGTAGCTACGATCATTCCGTCGGCGCGATAGCTGGAGACAAACAACTTATCGACGAAGAGGTCGTAGTGATTGAGGCGGGCCAGCGCCGTCTTGTTGACCACGGCGTCATTAAACACCGTGTAGCTCCCCAGGATTTCTTCGCCGCGCAGCAGATCACATTGAAGCAAGGAACGGTCCTCCACGGTGGCGCATCCCTGCGCGATCGCGTGAAGCATGGGGAAGAGCGCCGCAAGCGGCACGTCGGTGAGGAAGCCAAGCGAACCCAGGTTGACTCCGAGCAGCGGCACATCGATCGCGGCCGTGCTGCGGACCGCGGATAGTAAAGTACCGTCGCCGCCCAGCACCACAACCAGATCCAAAGGCCACGAGGACATTTGCGCACGCGGGACCTCTTCCTGGCCGTTGGAATGCTTGGCCGTTTCCGGATCGACGATGATCTGGTAGCCGTGAGTGTGAAGCCATGCCACCAGCTCAGGCACGGTGCGCGCGACCTCCGGCCGCGCCGGCCGGGAAATGATGGCTGCGACCTTTGAAAACGATGATGGCAAGCTTGGCATGTTGAAAGACAGCGTGTTGGAAGACAGAAAGACAGATTGTACAGAATTCGGGGGAAAATTCCTCACCAGGCGGCGGAGAACAGGCCGTTAGAACAGCGCCCGGAGAAGGAATTCGCGGTTCCCTTCCGCGCCCAGGATTGGCGATTCGATCACATCCGTGCGCGTGCAGGCCAGGTCAAGCAGAGTTCTCTTTACTTTTTCGACGGTCGCCAACTGAGCGCCCTCGTCGCGCACAATACCTCCTTTACCAACAAATTCCCTTCCCGCCTCGAATTGAGGTTTAACCAGGACGATCACCTGCCGGCTGCGGCGCTCGTCTGGAGAGTGCGGGAAGGCGGCATGTACTACCGGAGGAAGAACCAGGGTCGCGGAAATGAACGCCACGTCAATCGCAATGAGGTCGACTCTTTCGCCGATGATTTTTTCAGTTACGTACCGCGCGTTGGTTTTTTCCAGCAGGCGAACGCGAGGGTCCTGGCGCAGCTTGAGATCCATCTGCCCGTAACCCGTATCCACCGCGATCACATGGGCTGCGCCATGCTGCAGCAAACAATCGGTGAACCCTCCGGTGGAAGCACCGACATCGAGACAAAACTTACCCTCCACGTTGACATGCCAGTATTCAAGCGCGCGCTCAAGTTTCAATCCGCCGCGGCTCACATACTTCAAATCTTCGCCGAGCAGGCGGATCACCGCATGAGATGCAACTTGCGTGCCAGCTTTCTCGAGCTTCTGGCCGCCGACCAACACTTTCCCGGCGAGAATGAGAGCCTGGGCGCGTTCTCGCGAGGCAGCCAATCCGCGGTCGACCAGAAGTTTGTCGAGTCTGATCTTCAACGTTGGCTCGGCATCGGAGAGATTAGACGGCAGCCCGCATCAGTTTGCCAACGCCCCACGAAAGTGCCAGCACTCGCTCCGGTGCAAAGTGCTGAAGCATATCCTGCTGAATCACTTACAAAGATAGTTCCATGCTTTTCCACAGAATTATCCACGCTTGTGTTGAAAACTTTTTTGGCAGCCCGTTCCTTCAACAACCCGTACCTTCAAGAAGAAGAGCCGCCCCGACAGGGGCGGCCCTGACGCAAATCGACGGCGTGCGGCTAGCCGGCCACTTCTTCCAGCAGCTTCTGGTCGATATCGAAGTTGGAGTGTACGTTCTGCACGTCATCCTGGTCTTCGAGCGCCTCCATCAGCCGGATCATGGTGTTAGCCGCCTGACCTTCAAGCTTGATGTAGTTCTGCGGAATCATGGCAACGCTGGATGATGCGGGTTCGATGCCCGCTTTCTTCACGGCCTCGAGCACGGTTTCAAAGGCGGAGGGCTCGGTCAGTATCTCCCAGTTCTCGCCATCATCGTTCAGATCCTCGCCGCCGGCTTCGAGAACGATGTTCATCAGGTCGTCCTCCTTCGCGGCGCTCTTCGGGATGATAATGTCGCCCTTCTTGTGGAACATCCAGGAGACCGCGCCCGCTTCGGCCATGTTGCCGCCGTTTTTCCCAAAGCAGTGGCGGATTTCGCTGACGGTGCGGTTACGGTTGTCAGTATTGATATCGAGCAGAACCGCCACGCCACCCGGGCCGTATCCCTCAAGCGAAAACTCCTCGTAGTTAGCACCGGGCAATTCTCCTGTGCCGCGCTGAATGGCCCGCTTGATGTTATCGGCCGGCATGTTCTCGGCCTTGGCGGCGACGATGGCGCCGCGCAGCCTCGGGTTGGAATCAGGATCGCCGCCGCCGTTTTTCGCGGCGATGCTGATTTCCTTGATGAGACGGGTAAAAATCTTGCCGCGCTTGGCGTCCAGCGCGCCCTTCTTGTGCTTGATTGTGGCCCATTTTGAATGGCCAGACATAGCTAGACCTCGTATTTAATGATCTAAAATGGCACGATCTTGAATGGCGCTGGATTCGCCCGTAGAGAAGATCACAGGATTGCCTCGCGAACCATGCAGGCGAACTGAAATTATAGCATGAGCCCAAGCGCATCCGCCCATGGTTTTTGCAACCGCCAAGGTTCCCGCCACGCGGTTTCGGATCAGCCACGGAATGCTGCGATATGCGAGGCGTCCGGCCACTCGATCCTGGAAAATCCGAGCCGCTTAAGATCCTTGACCAGGGCGGCTGGAGCCTGCCGCATTCCCCGCTTCTCCAAAACCTGGAAATGAATCTCGACGAATAACGCACGAACTCCGCCAAGGATACGCTGCATGCCTCGAATGACCTCGATTTCGTATCCCTCCACGTCAATCTTAACCACTACAGGCTGCCGCAATGAAGCAAGATCGTCGCCGCGCACAACCTTCACGGTCTGCTGGGGCGCTCCCGCGTACGGAGGCACTGCGACCGAACTGAACGGACCGTCGATAAATACGGGTTCCTCGCCCTCGGCGTCGCCGAGGGCAATCTGAAAGCAAGTTACGTTCACCATCTTCTTGCACTCGATCTGCCGAAAGTTCTCAAAAACCGGCTCAAACGCGATCACGTGTCGTGCAAGCTTGGAGAAACGCTCGGTGTAGAACCCGACATTCGCTCCCACATCCCACACACAGTCATCAGCCCCTATGGAAGCGAGCAGAACGTCTGCGAATCGGTCTTCATAGTCCCCTCTGTGCCAGAGCATTCGGATACGATGGGCCAAAACCGTGAGCTTGGCCTTTCGAATGATGGACCGTGCAACCGTTTTGGATTCCAGGATCATGATTCGGGACTATCGTTTTGATCACTACGGCGGTAACCGCCACGCTCCCAGCGCAGGCTTGGTATCAAGGGCAAACGTAACAACGTAGCCTGCATTGCAGACCCTCAGCCACCGCTGAATGGTCGAACCTGACGTGTCGATGTGATCTGCACCACTCCTGAATGACGCGCCCGATTGACTTGTGCCCTTTGGCGTCCCTCGCGAGTTCGGTAGAATTCGAGATCCCTGTACATGTCGCATCCCGCACAGGTCTTATTCAGGGAGTCGGTTCCGAAACTGTTACGCAGTTCCTTCAGCATCTGTCCCTGCCAAATTTCAAGCAGGCTGGTTTGAAGAATGTTGCCGAGGCCCAAATCCGCTTGTGCATCCATCGCCGCAACGCAACTGCAGGCTATGATTGTCCCGTCGGGTAATACGATCGGCCCATTCCAGAGGTTGACGCAGGACTCCCGGCGACTGGTGACGGTCCTGAGCTTCATGATCGGCGGGAGCGCATCGCGAACGATTCGTCCGTTGGCGGAGGTATAGGCCCAGGTAAAGTCCAATTGCGGATGGAAGGCCAGTATCTCCTGAAAATCCGCATCTTTCATCACTTCGTCCAGTGGACGATCCGGACGAAGCGCGAGGGTGATCGGAATGGGTGCGCTGCGTTGGGAATTCAACCGGAGCAGTTCAAGCACGTTTTCCCGCATTCTGCGGTAGGACTTGCTACGGTACACACGCACATACATAGCCTCATCAAAACCGGCTGTGCTGATATTCATGTGTGTAACTCCGGACGCGAGTACCTCTGGGATGCCGTGTTTGTCGAGCAGAATGGCGTTCGTGGTCAGCCAGATGCGATCAATGTTGGGCTCCGCCCGCAACCGTCTCACTCTGCCGAGGAAACCGGGATCGATGAGGGCATCACCGACAACGGGCGTCAAGCCCACGGACCCGCCTCCGATTCTGACAAAGTCGCCCAGCGCTTTTTCAAAAACTCGGTCGCTCATGAACTCCGTTTTTCGCTGCTGGAACTGGTAGGGGCAAAACACGCAGTCAGCGTTGCAGAGATTGGTGAGTTCGAGGTGAAGTTCGAAAGGTCGAAGTCCCATACCCTCCAGCGTGGGAGTGAGCGGATGTAAGCGTCCGATCAAGGCGTCCGCTTTCCGCGTGGCGACTCGTGAGACTTTATTTAAGAAAAGCGCATTGAAGTATGACACTGGCTTCTAATCTTACAAGCGGTCCGGCCCGGTGTCATCTCACCGTTTCGCGGGGTTATGCTCGGCAAGCGACCTTTGTCCATCACTCAATCATATCGGGGTGGTCTTGACTGCCAAGCCGGGAGATTATCAAACAGAATTTAGTCCAGGATTTTACTGGCGCGGAATGGAAAGCTGGACACTCCCTCGAAAGACGTTACCTGCTTGCCATTGCGCCCACCATGGAGTGGAAAATCTTCATGCCATCGGTACCACCAAGTTCTGGCTCCGCCGACCGCTCGGGGTGAGGCATCATGCCCACGACGTTGCCGCCCACGTTGCAGATGCCGGCGATATTATCCACGGATCCGTTGGGATTCGCGGACGGTAGAATTTCGCCCTCCGCCGTCGAATAGCGAAAGACTACACGTCCGTTGCGATGCAGCTCATCCAAAGTTGACGGATCGCAGAAATAGTTCCCCTCCATGTGGCCGATGGGGATAGTCAACACTTCTCCTTGCGAACAGGCATTGGTGAAGGGAGTCGCGGCATTTTCCACCCGCACCTGCACCGGCTTGCAAACATACTTCAATCCGGTGTTGCGCATGAGTGCTCCCGGCAAAAGCCCGGACTCGCACAGGATCTGAAAACCATTGCAGATTCCGAGCACCAGACCTCCGCCATCGGCAAAGCGGCGCACCGATTCCATGACCGGAGAGAATTTCGCAATTGCTCCGGTGCGCAGGTAATCGCCAAACGCAAAACCTCCGGGGACAATGATGGCATCGCAGTTCTGAAGATCGTGGGATTCATGCCAGAGAAAGGTCACGGGCTGCCGGGCCACCTGCTGAATTGTCCAATAGGCATCGCGATCGCAGTTTGAGCCGGGAAAGATGACGACTCCAAATTTCATGGGATGTCCTTGTGTGGAACTGGAGGCCAGTTTAGCACGGCACCGGGGCAGGCTTTTCGGCTTGGCACTGGAGTAAGGAGCCATTTGGCCACTCGCGCTTGGTCGTTGCGGAGTCCTTCAATGGGCGAACCGACTCTAGATACTACTCAACGACCTTGATACACCCCACTCCTCGTTGCGTTCATGCCTACATTCAGGATGGCGGTCAGGAGTTTCCAAACTCCATCAATCTCAGCGTGCGGCGGTACGGGATTTCACGGGAGAAAAAACTGTGGGAGGCAGAATCAATGGCGGGATTCGCGGGCTGGCTGCCGGCAGACCGGCCGACAGTTGCTCGGGGATTGGTTCAAGCTGCGTCGTTGTGGTTGCCGGCAGGCTTTGAGGCGGAATCCCTCGAGCCCTTACGATAGCCCAGTGCCATTCCTGGCCCGGAAAGAGCTCGAAATTTAAAGGCACACGAAAGACTGTAGTTGTGGAGGGAGCAGCCGACCCCTTCACAGGCAACAGGATGGTCACATCAGGCTGCTTCTCAACCGAGTCCTGCACTTGCGTTGGGTCGTCACCCGCCAGTGCTGGAACCATCCGAGCCTGGGGGTAGGAGAAAGACACGCCGCTGGGTTCGGTCTGCCTGATAATCGTCAGGCCGATCACAAGCTCGCGCAGCTCCCACGAGGTTCCGTTGTGGATGGAAACCTGCAGTGTATCTCCGTCGATCATCGCCGGTCCATCCAGCATAGTGAGTTCGTTGCGCGGCAACTCATTAATCGCGAGAGGATCCGAGAGCAGCGCAGAGGTCTTCGCGCTGAACGATAGGCTGCAGGTAACATCTGGTGAGGAAACCTGAAAGCTGTTGCCTCCAGGGTCAACCGAAAACACCATTGAAGAACCTTCCGCGCGCCGACTTTCGGCCTCCGCGATCGCTTTCGAAAGGTTGTCGTTATCGATAACCATCTCGGGCGCATCCGCCTTCTTGCGGAGACTGCGTGCCACGTCCCCCAGCGGTATGTCACCCATGTCCTCCTGGGCGTGGATGCACGGGGGCAGGGCTAGCATGAGCAACCCGGAGACGAGCAGAGCCAGCTTCAGGCGGTTTAGTGTAAGTGTTCGCACAAGAAATTCCGAAACCTGCGAACCATTCTGCCGTAGAGCAGGCCGGCGCGGAGATGCGTCGCAGCCGCGAGAACATGGTTGATCACTAGGACGGCAGCGACGCCTAACGAGATTGTAGTGAGAGCGAGCAGCGAAGCGGAGATAACCGGGGTAAACCTTGGTACTAGAACTTCCGAGCGGAAGACAAAGACCGGGCGCGCGCTGACGAAATGGAGGCGCAACGGGGCGCGCGCCCAAACCTTAGCCCCAAGCCTTCTAGAGAAGACCCGAAGACCGCAAACGCGAAACTGGATCCGCTACCGGCCGCCTCCGAAATACCCAGCGGGCCACCGCAAAGCCCAGAGCCGCGTAACACAGATGCATCAACCTCATACACACCCCCAACATCCCAAATCGGCCATCACCTCAGGGGGAGGATCAGCATCACTATCGGCAAAGTAGCAGTGGAATGCGGACCGAACAAGGCCCAACCGTGCCATCTCAGTGGCACGGAAGTAATAGGGTTCGTGCCGCAAGCCAGTTACCCAAGATTCGATGACCAGGGCTACTTTTCAGGGGGAATCGGCAGTTTCGGCGTCCACGGTCCGCCCTGCCGGCGGCACCACGACTGTGGAAAGGCCGGCTTGCACCGTCAGTTTTTGGAAAGCCGCCAGATCGTGGCGCTGCAAATCCTCCCACCGGCTGAGGAACTCTCCGCCTTGCCCTTTTAGCTTTTCGAACTCGACCTGCTCGGCTTCGGTAGGAGCCGAATCCGCGCTGCCGACGTCTATCGCAAGGTACGCCAGCTTGGCATCAAGCTGCGGCGGGTAAGCCAGCGAATCTTCGTTCGCGCTGATGGTCAGGTTCACGAACCGATCGCGTACCGCAACCAATTTCTTCTCGATATCATCCGCCGAGGCCCCGATTGCCTTTGCGCTGGCATTCTCCGGCAAACGTCTTTTGAGGCCGGCCACTTGCGAGCGCACATCCTGAATCTGATTCACGGCGTCGTAAACCTGATTAAGCTCGTCGTGAATCTGCATCATCAGGTTGAACTGCTGCGCCAGATCTGCCTGGCCGACCTTCACCCGGGGATCTAATTTCACCTCCAGAGGAGCAACCTGGCTTTCGCCGCCCACCGTCAACCGCACCCGGTACTGGCCTGGCACAGCTACCGGCCCCTTGGCGCCGGCGTTGTAGTCCCAGAGATAGTAACCGGGCACGCGATGGGCTTCTTCATAGCGCAAATCCCAGACAAAACGATTCAAGCCGGCCTCCGGTTTGATTTCCTTCTCCGGCTTCTTGTCGTCGGGGTCGAGAGGTTCATCAAGCGGCGCCGTCTCAGTACTCGAATACTTGCGAATCACTTTTCCGGAAGCGTCCAGAATTTCCAGTTTCGTTTCCGTCCCAGCTTTCGGCGCATCCTTCAGGTAGTAATAAATCACCGCGCCCACTGGCGGATTCTGTCCCGTCCGCTTCGAGGGATGGCGCTCCCCGCTAGCGCCCGCCTGAATACGATAGGCCGGGCCCGGAGTGTAGAGATGAACATCCTTCTTCGCCATATCATCGGTGAACTGGCGTAGTGGACTCACGTCATCCAGTATCCAGAACGCCCGACCGTGCGTGGCAACCACGAGATCGTTGTCTTTGATCACCAGGTCGTGTACCGGAACGGGTGGCAGATTCAATTGCAGCGATCGCCAATCCGCGCCGTCGTTGAAGGAAACATAGATGCCGTTCTCGGTGGCCGCATAGAGCAGTCCCCGCCTCTTTGGGTCTTCGCGGACTGCGCGCACAAAACTGCCGTCGGGAATCCCGTTGGTTAGTTTTGTCCAGGTCTGCCCGTAATCGCTGGTCTTGTAGATGTAGGGCCGAAGGTCGTCGTTCTGATGACGATCGACGGCAACATAGGCGGTCGCGGCATCGAAAGGCGAGGCTTCGATCTGGCTGACGCGGCTCCACGCCGGCAGATCTTTGGGCGTGATGTTGGTCCAGCTTTTACCTTCGTTGCGCGTAATTTGAATCAAGCCGTCGTCCGTGCCAACCCACAGCAAACCCTTGGTGATCGGCGACTCGGCCAGGGCAAAGATCGTGTCGTAATATTCGGTGCCGGAATCGTCAAGAGTAATATCGCCGCCGGAAACGTGTTGCTTGCTCTTGTCATTGCGCGTCAAATCTGGACTGATCGCCTGCCAGTGCACTCCGCCGTCCGTAGTCTTGAAAAGCCGCTCGCCAGCGTGATAGAGCACGTTCGGATCGTGTGGGGAAATCAGCACGGGCGCAGTCCACTGGAAACGATGCTCCAAGTTGGCGGCGCCGTGAGCATCGGAAAGCTCGGGCTGCTCGGTGATGGATTTCACCTGGCCGATGTGTTTGTCGAAGCGGGTGATGTTGCCCTGGTAATCGGCGGCATAAACGATATCTGGATCCAGCGGGTAAGGCGCGATGTATCCCGCTTCGCCTCCGCCCACGTCATACCAGTCCGCCAGGCCGATGGAGCCATCATCGCTGCGGCTGGCAATGGCGACCGTGCCGGCGTCCTGCTGCGCGCCATAAACGCGGTAAGGCACGGCCGTATCGGTGATGACGTGATAGAACTGCGCCGTGGGCTGATTATCTTCGAGCGTCCAGTTCTCGCCGCCGTCCAGCGTCACCGTAACTCCGCCATCGTTCGACGCGATCATGCGCCGCGTATCTTTGGGATCTATCCACAGGCCGTGGTTGTCACCGTGCGGAACCTTCATCTTGTCGAAAAGATGACCGCCATCGGTGGATTTGTAGGATTCCACGTTCATGATGTAAACGACATTTTCGTTTTTCGGGTCGGCGATGATGTGCATGTAGTACCAGGGCCGCTGCCACAAGCCGTGGCTGGGATTGATGAACTCCCAGGTTTCGCCGCCGTCATCGGACCGATACAAGCCGCCATTGGGATTGTGCGCCTCAATGAGAGCGTAAACCCGATCAGAGTTGGCTGCGACTGCGACGCCGATGCGTCCATAAGGGCCTTTGGGTAGACCATGCTCTTCCAGCCGCTTCCAGGTTGTGCCGCCGTCGTTCGAGCGGTAGAGCCCGCTGCCCGGACCGCCGTCGTCAAGACTCCACGAAGTGCGGCGCGCTTGCCAGAGCGCGGCGAACAGAATATTTGAATTGTGGGGGTCGAAGGCAACATCGACGCCTCCGGTGTTCTCATCTTTGTAGAGAACTTTTTCCCAAGTCTTGCCGCCATCGAGCGTACGGAAAATGCCGCGTTCGGTATTCGGCCCATAAGGGTGGCCAAGGGCAGCGACGAAAACGATGTCGGGATTATCCGGATTGATGATGACTTTGCCGATAGCCCGAGTGTCGCGCAAGCCGACGTTCCTCCAGGTCTTGCCCGCGTCGAGAGATTTGTAAACTCCGTCTCCCTGAGAAGTGTCACCGCGTATGCAGGCTTCGCCCGTGCCCACATAGACGATGTTGTGATCGGAATTCGCAACCGCCAGGCTGCCGATGGATCCAGTTCCTTCCTTGTCGAAAATCGGCGACCACGTACTGGCCCCGTCGGTGGACTTCCAGACACCGCCGCCGGTTGCGCCGAAATAATAGGTCGTGGGGTCACCTGGAATTCCGGCCGCGGTCAGAGAACGTCCGCCGCGGAAGGGCCCGATCAGGCGATACTTCATGCCTTTGAAGAGTTTGTCTTCCGGCTTGCCGGATTCGTCTTCAGTTGTGGACTTCTGGTCAGAATCAGCGGTTGACGCCTGTGCGGACTGCGTGGACTTGGCTGCCTTCGCTTCACGCCCCGGCTTGCTTTGGGCATAAGCCGTGGCCGGCACCCCCGGGGCGAGCGCGGCGAAAAGCAACGGCATCCACCAAACAATTCGATTCGTTCCAGATTCGTTTCCGCGAAACGCCTTTCGACCAGCCATGTGCGAGTGCCCCCTTGTGCAGTTACGTAGAAAAGTGGAGAAGGAAATCGTTGCTATGGTAATGCCACGACGCTCAAATGCAAAGCGGCCTCCCCGTCTGATTAGCGGTGCAATTGACAAGGAAGCAAAAACGCTTATTCGGAGTGACAATTAAACCGCACCACTCCCCGGTGTCCGCGGCAGAATTCGCTTTCTATTTCTTCACGAGAAGCTGGCGAGCCGCCTGGAGTTCTTTGCGTTTTGCGGCGTCTACCTTTGGATAAGAGAGGTTGAGTTCCTCCAGCGTTTCCACAATGGCCGCAGAAACCGCCAGGTGAGTGAACCACTTGTTGTCCGCCGGAATAACGTACCACGGGGCGTGTTTGGTCGCGGTATTGCGGATCATCTCTTGGTAGGCTTTCTGATAGTCATCCCAGTATTCACGTTCGTGAATGTCGGCCGCGGAGAATTTCCAGTTCTTCGCTGGCTCCTCGAGCCGCGCCAGGAAGCGACGCTTCTGCTCCTTCTTCGAAAGATGCAGAAAGAACTTGCGAATCACTGTGCCATTCCGCGCCATGTGGCGCTCAAAACCGCGAATATCTTCGAAGCGTTCTTCCCAGATATTCTTCGTAACCAACAACGGAGGCAGTTTCTGGTTCTCAAGCACCTTGGGATGCACCCGCACCACCAACACCTCTTCGTAATAGGAGCGGTTGAAAATTCCAATATGTCCTCGTTCTGGCAACCGCCGCGTCGTACGCCACAAGAAATCATGTTGCAGTTCCGTGCTGGATGGCACCTTGAACGAATACACTTCACAGCCCTCGGGATTCACTCCCGACATCACGTGCTTGACCGTGCCGTCTTTGCCGGCCGCATCCAGAGCTTGAAAGATCAGCAGCACGGACCAGCAATCCTGGGCATAAAGCTTGGCCTGCAAATCCTCCATGCGGGCAACGTCTTTTTGCAATTGTTCCCTGGCATGCTCTTCGGAATGCCAGTGCCCGGTGTCGGCGGGATCGAAGTCTTTGAGACGGAAATGCCTGCCGTCGTCAATGCGGAAGGATTTGGCTAGTTTAGTAGTTTTCATGGGTGGTCGTTTCCAGTCTATAGCCGCGCTTTTCGCCCGTCACTGGGACTCACGCCTCAACCGGCTTCTCCGTGAACCCAGGCAGCTTCGCTTGTTGCCAGGCGTCGAACCCTCCAATGATATTCGCAACGTTCTGAAAACCGGCTCGCTGCAGCAGGCTGCACGCGATCATGCTGCGATAACCTCCTTTGCAGTGAACCGCAATGGGCAGGCTGCGATCGATTTCCGGGGGCGCGACCTTGAAGTTATCCAGGGGCCACCACAATGCGCCGGCAATGTGCCCGGCTTCCCATTCGGGCTCGCGGCGCACGTCGAGCACTTGCAGCTCTGAGCTTTGCATCCGGCGGCTGAGATCTTCAACATTGATCTGCGGCAGGGTGGCCAGGGGGAATCCTGCGTTGCGCCATGCCTCGACTCCTCCTCGCAGATATCCCCGGGCGTCCTCCAGACCCACGCGCGCCAGCCGCATTCGCGCTTCCGAGAGCTCTTCCTCCGATTCGGCAATCAACACGGGACGCGCGGCCAGACCCAGCAGCGCTCCCGCCGCCCATGAAGCAAATTGCCCCGACAACGCGATGTTCACCGATGCCGGCACGTGTCCGGCGGCGAACTGATCGCCGGAACGAACATCCAGCGCGATTCCGCCCTCCGTTAGCAGAGTTTGCAAAACTGTGGGCTCAACGGCAGTCAACGGAAGCATATCTGACAATGCCGGCGCTCCGGCGCGATTGATCTCCGCATCCTGTAAAAAATATTCCGGACGAGCCGGCAAGTTGCTGGTCAACTGCTGCACGAACTCTTCCCTGCTCTTGATCTGCAAGGCGTAATTGGTGAGCCGCTCCGTGCCGATGGTGGAAACGCGTTCGGCTCGCATGTTGCGCCCACAAAGCGAACCCGCCCCATGCGCCGGGTAAACCAGAACCGTATCCGGGAGCTTTAGAATTTTGTCGTGCAGGCTGTCGTAGAGCATGGCCGCCAGTTGTGTCGGGTTGTAGCGCCTGGAAAGGTCGGGACGACCCACGTCTCCCAGAAACAGCGTATCGCCGGTCAGCACAGCCCAGGGGGCTGGAGACTTCTCTTCGTCGGCAATCACCAGACAAATGCTCTCCGGCGTATGTCCCGGCGTTTCGAGAGCATTGATTCGCATTTTTCCGACCTGCAACTGAAAGCCGTACTCCACAGCGACGTGCGGGAACCTTGCCTCGGCTTCGGCCCCCATGTAGATGCGCGCCCCGGTCCTGGCCGCCAGCTCTCTGTGACCGGAAACGAAGTCGGCATGCAGGTGAGTCTCGAAGATATGGCGAATCGAAACCCGATTGGCCTGCGCGGCCTGCAAGTAAATCTCCACGTCGCGCTGCGGATCCACCACCACGGCCTCGCCCTCCGAGGCCAGCATGTAGGAAGCGTGCGCCAGACAACCCAGGTAGAACTGTTCGAAATACATGGTTCTTCCTCACCGGAGACGCTGACTAATTCTATCCTGTCAACCGGGACAAGTTTGACGATCACGAATTGTATCCATAAAATCGACAGGCGCTGGCACCTACTTGATGTAAGGGGCGAGGTTAGCGGCTTCTACCCAACGTTTTTTCGGTCTTGGGTTATTGCGAACGGGCTACGGTTCCATTGGGCCGAATCGGGGAAACGTTTATTCTGGAGGCGACAATTTCAGAATCATAGGCCCGGTTCACAAGAATGAGACTTTCTGTCGTCATGCCGGTGTACAACGAACGGGCCACGCTTCGGCAGGTGGTGGAGAGGGTGCTTGCCGTTCCCCTTGGAATCGAATTGATCTGCGTGGATGACGGATCCACCGACGGCTCGCGGGAGATTCTTGCGCAGTTGCAGGCGGAGCATCCCCAGATTCGGATTCTGCTTCAGTCCAGGAACACGGGCAAAGGTGCGGCCTTGCAGCGCGGAATTCGGGAAGCTACGGGGGACTTCGTCATCATCCAGGACGCCGATCTGGAATACGATCCGGCAGAGTACACGGTGCTGCTGGAGCCGCTCATCCAGGGCAAGGCGGACGTCGTCTTCGGATCGCGCTTTCTTTCCGCGCGCCCGCATCGCGTGCTTTACTTCTGGCATTCGGTGGGCAACTGGCTTCTTACTTTGCTTTCCAACGCGCTCACCAACATCAACCTCAGCGATATGGAAACTTGTTACAAAGCCTTCCGGCGCGAGGTCATCCAATCCATTCCGCTGCAAGAAAAGCGTTTCGGTTTCGAGCCCGAAATCACCGTCAAGATCGCCAAACGCAGGCTGCGCATCTACGAGGTCGGAATCAGCTACTGGGGCCGTACGTATGAAGAGGGCAAGAAGATCCAGTGGAAGGATGGGGTGCGCGCTCTCTGGTGCCTGGTAAAGTATTGCATCACCGAACCCGCATTGCACAAAACGGCGGAGCTGCCCGGCGCCGCCCCGCTTGGCGTGGGAACCGCACCCGGCAAGCTTCCCCACGCGGACTAGCGCTGCGCGCACACCGCATAAGTTTCTTCGCAACGCGATCCACTCGCATTCGCAGAATCGGCGCCTGCGCGAACCCGGCAGCTTTGGCATACTCCTGGTTTCTTGTACGCTTGGTAAGCATGTAGAGCAGTCGGCGGAAACTGTCGTCAGGCCAGACGAACCGCAACATGAGCCAGACCATGAACATCACCGATTCGGGCGTACGGATCGAGACCGCCCTCGCACTGCCCGACAACGAAGTGCAGCTCTGGCGGGCCGATCTGGAGGCTCTCCGCGGCGAAGAATCGCGCTGGCGGCAACTGCTTTCCTCCGACGAAACGGCGCGTGCTGCCCGCTTTCATTTTTCCGGCGATCGTCAGCGTTATGTGGCGGCGCGAGCCTTGTTGAGGACCGTCCTGGCGAGCTACCTGGAAACGGACCCGAAGAGCTTGAGCTTCTCCTACTCGATAAAAGAAAAACCTTCCCTGGGACCGGCTCACGCCGCCAGCGGCCTCAAGTTCAACGTTTCTCATTCCGGCGGAATCGCGTTGTTTGCCTTTACGCGAGCAAGAGAAGTCGGCGTCGACGTGGAACAAATTCGCCGCAACTCCGATTTGGAAGCCATCGCCCGCCGCTTCTTTTCTGCGCACGAACAGAGGCAACTCGCCGATTTGCCTTGCGAAGAGAGGGGCGAAGCCTTTTTCCGTTGCTGGACCCGCAAAGAGGCCTACATCAAGGCTACGGGGGATGGATTGTCGCTTCCCCTAAGCCAATTCGATGTGTCACTCGGGGTAAGGGAGAAAGACGCACTGATTGCAACGCGGCCCGATGATTTAGAAGCACGACGTTGGCGTCTTGAGGAAGTACCAGGCGGACCGGGCTATATCGCCGCTCTCTGCGTCGGCGGCCGGGATTGGAAACTGAACGCCTGGTCCGGAGAGATGAGTGTCCTCAGCCAGTAATCCAACCGCTTTAGCTGGATGGGAGTGTCCGAGTCGCAAGCACCTCACTGGAATGGAACTGCGCAAGCCATGGTCGCAACTGTTTTCACATAAGAATGCTTCAGAACCAACTCGTCCGCGAAACGCTTCCGGGAGGCCCTTTAATTTCATTGATTTACATGAACAATGCTGGGTGCTGAAGGCCTCATAATTGCTCCGTGTTTTGGTTATTCGCATAGAGCAAAACCAGCTTTCTTAGTGTTGTCCGGAAGTGTTAATCTGTCAGGTAACGTTTCGGGGTTTTTCCTCTCCCAAGAGAATCTGCAAGAGCAGTTTTCGCAGCCCTGGCAAAGGCTGGGAAGCAATCCAGCAAACATAATAAGCGTTATAGACAAAACGAACTCAGCGCCCCAGGAGGTTGTAGGACTTGACAGCTTCGACTAGCCACCTCATTCCGCCGCACGGCGGAGAACTTATTCAACTCATCGCTCAACCAGAAAGAATCGCCGAATTGAAAGCCCATTCGAAAGAGTGGCCATCGTGGGACCTGACTGGGCGCCAGCTCTGCGATCTTGAGTTGCTGCTCACCGGCGGCTTTTCTCCGCTGCGGGGCTTTATGACGCGCGCCGACTACGAAGGCGTCTGCCACAACATGCATTTGGCTAACGGAACGCTTTGGCCCATGCCCATCACCCTGGACGTGATCGACGAATTTGCCAAGAAGTTAACTCCCGGCACCAGCAAGGTTGCTTTGCGCGATCCCGAGGGCGTGATGTTGGCAGTGTTGCACGTGGAAGAAGTCTGGCAGCCTGATCGCAAGGCCGAAGCGCACGCGGTTTTCGCCAGCACCAGCGCTGCCCATCCGGGCGCCGATCACGTCATCAACAAGGCGAATCCCTGGTACGCCGGAGGAACCTTAGAGGGAACCCAGATTCCCTCCCACTACGATTTTCGTAATCTGCGTTTAACTCCAGCCGAAGTACGCGCCGAGTTTGCCCGCATCGGCTGGCGCCGCGCAGTTGCCTTCCAGACTCGCAATCCCATGCACCGCGCCCACGTCGAACTGGCATTCCGCGCCGCCAAACAGGTCGAAGCCAATCTGCTGATTCATCCGGTGGTGGGCATGACCAAGCCCGGCGACGTGGATTACTACACGCGGGTGCGCTGCTATCAACTTTTACTCCCCAAGTTCCCGCCGTCGACAGCGAAGCTTTCCCTGCTGCCCCTGGCCATGCGCATGGGCGGCCCCCGCGAGGCCATCTGGCATGCACTCATCCGCAAGAATTATGGTTGCAGCCACTTCATCGTGGGCCGCGATCACGCCGGACCCGGCAAAGATGCCAATGGCAAGCCCTTCTACGGCCCCTACGACGCCCAGGAGGCGTTCAGAAAGCACGAAGCCGAGATCGGAGTCACCATGGTGCCTTTTAACATGATGGTCTATCTTGAGGGTCAGGGCAAATACGTTCCTGACGACGAAGTTAAGAATGGAGACCGCGTTTTGAACATCTCCGGCACCGAGCTTCGCCAGCGCCTGAACGAAGGCCGCGAGATTCCCGCTTGGTTCACCTATCCCGAAGTGGTGGCGGAATTACGGCGCAGTTTCCCGCCCCGTCACAAGCAAGGCGTGACCATCTTCTTCACCGGACTTTCCGGTTCCGGCAAATCGACCATCGCCAATGTGTTGCTGACGAAGTTTCTGGAAACCGGCGGCCGCCCGGTCACCTTGCTCGACGGCGACCTGGTGCGCAAGAATCTGTCTTCCGAGCTTGGCTTCTCCAAGGAGCATCGCGACGTTAATATCAGGCGCATCGGCTACGTTGCGTCGGAAATCACCAAGAATGGCGGCATCGCCGTCTGCGCGCCCATTGCGCCGTATGATGCGACCCGCAAACATGTCCGGCAGATGATCGAACCCTATGGGGGGTTCATTCTGGTGCACATCGCCACCTCCGTGGAAGTGTGCGAACAGCGCGATCGCAAGGGCTTGTACGCCAAAGCGCGCGCGGGAATTCTCAAAGAATTCACGGGCATCTCCGATCCTTATGAAGTTCCGGCCGACGCTGAGGTCACCATCAACACGGCTGAACTGTCCCCCGAGGAGGCAGCGCAGGAGATTATTCTGCATCTGGAGAGGGAAGGTTTCATCGGAACGGCCGCAGAGTCGCTTTAGACCCGCCCCGATGACACCGGGAAATGATGGGAGCCTGAAGCCGGTACTGTCATGTATCTGCTGATCAAAATCCTGATCGGTCTTGGAGTTGGGACCCTCATTGGCATGACGGGAGTCGGGGGCGGCGTTCTGCTGCTCCCCATCCTCATCTTCGGTCTGGGCGTACCGCCCATTCTTGCCGTCGGCTCGGACGCGCTCTTCAACTTTGTTACCAAGATCGGCGCCAGCGCGGTCCACCTGCGTAAAGGCACGGTCCGGCGCAAGGTCGTCTTGGCGCTCGCGGGGGGAAGCGCCCCGGGCTCTTATCTGGGTGTCAGTTACCTGATTCACCTCCGAACTGTTTACGGCTACGGCGTCAATCACTTCATCACCGTCGCGGTAGGAGTCTTGCTGATTTGCATTCCGACTTTCTTGTTTTTCCAGAAGAAAATCGAGGACCGGGCTGCGGCAAAGCCGCCGACCATGAGGTCGTTCGCCTGGATGTGGCTGATCGGCCTAACGGCGGGTTTTCTAGTGGGTATCACTTCCGTCGGCTCCGGTAGCATTGTCATGATGATGCTTCTGCTGTTCTACAGTTTTCAACCCAAGGTCATGGTGGGCACTGACATCGTGCATGCATTGATTCTCACCGGCGTCACCAGCTTTCTCCATTATCGTATGCACAATGTGGATACCCACCTTGTCGGAGCGCTTTTGATCGGCTCTATTCCCGGCGGCCTGCTGGGTTCTTACTTGAGTACGCGGGTCCCGGTGCCGTGGCTAAGACGCATCCTTTGCGCGGTGCTGCTGGCGACGGGTGCGCGCATGCTGATGGCTTGATCGTCAAAGGAAGATCGTCACGAGAAACTCCAGAGAATATGCACCCTAACTCTTACGCTGACATACTGGAACGCATTCACGCCGGGCTCGAAGCCTCTCGTGCTGTCTTTGCCCGCTTCACGCCGGGAGCAATCGACACTGAATACAAAGCCGGGCACGATCCTGTAACGGAAGCGGATCGGGCTCTCGACGCGGTTCTACACAAGGAACTGCTGCGCAATGGCGAAGGCTGGCTTTCGGAAGAGAGCGTGGACGATCCCACTCGCCTGCAGCGTTCGCGCGTTTGGGTAGTCGATCCGCTCGATGGCACGCGCGAATTCGTCAAGGGAATTCCGGAGTTTTGCGTTTCGATCGGGTTCGTCGAGAACGGCCGGCCCGTGGCCGGCGGAATTTACAATCCGGCAACCGACGAGACTTTTCTGGGATCGATCGATTCCGGTGTCACGTACAACGGCACGCCTTGCCAAACCAGCCAGCGCAAGAGTCTCGAGGGCGCTCTGGTTCTCGCCAGCCGCAGCGAGGTCAAGCGCGGGGAGTGGAAGCCGTTTGAGAATGCCGCTTTTAAACTTCAGCCAATGGGTTCGGTGGCCTACAAGCTGGCCCTGGTCTCGGCCGGACTGGCCGATGTAACCTTTACCCTGACACCCAAGAACGAGTGGGATGTAGTGGCGGGAGCAGCCCTGGTGCAAAGTGCAGGCGGCTTTGTCAGCACTCTGGACAGAACTGACTTGACCGCCAATCGCCGCGATCCGCTTCTCTCAGGACTGCTGGCCTGCGGACCTTTCCTGAAAGACCAGTTGCTTGCTCTCGTGGAGCCATACATCCGGATGGCCGAACCATCCCGCTAGTTCGCTGCCAGGGCAACGCCGAGGGTGAAAACTGCCCCGCTGGCGTGTGTTAAATTATGCAATAGGTTTGTGCTCAAGCAATTCCGCCATGATCAGGCGCCTGATTGCAGGAACCAAGCGTGCCTTTGGATTGCACCGTCCCGGGCGCAACCTCGACGTTTTTTCCGACGACACATTTCTCGTTTCCTATCCGAAGTCGGGGAATACCTGGACCCGGTTCCTGATCGCAAATCTGGTGTATCCGGAGAAGCACCCCGACTTCTCGAACATCAATGAGTTGATCCCGGACCCGGAAGCGCTCACCAAGAAGCATCTCAATGAGCTTCCGCGACCCCGAATCCTCAAGAGCCATCAGTACTTCGACCCTCGCTACCCAAGAGTGATTTGCATCGTTCGCGATCCCCGCGACGTGGCGCTCTCCGAATACCACTTTCAGATCAAGCGCAGTATAATCGGAGAAGAATTTCCGCTGGCGAACTTTGTTACCCTCTTCCTCAGCAACCAACTGGGTCATCCCTACGGGAGCTGGTTTGAAAACGTAGGAAGTTGGTTTCTTACCCGCCGAAGCCATCCCGGCTTCCTGCTGGTTCGATACGAAGCGTTGCAATCTCAAGCGCTGCCAGAAATGGTGAGGATTGCCAACTTCCTTGGCATTTCAGCGAATCCGAAGACTCTGGCCTTCGCCATCGAGCAAAGTTCCGCAGATCGCATGCGGGAGTTGGAGAAGAAACAAGCGCATCTTTGGTCCTCTACCAAAGAGACTCGACTCGACAAACCTTTTGTGCGGCAAGCCAGGGCCGGAGGTTGGCGCACTGAGTTGCCGCCGGATTGCGCGTCCAGGATCGAAGCGGCATGGGGCAGCCTGATGGCTGATTTGGGCTACCTCAATGGAGTACGCTAGTTCTGATGCCAGAGTCGATCGCCGATTCGCCTCCGCAACCGACCGACACTCCGGCGCAGCGGTCCCCCCTGGTGAGCGTGATTATCCCCGTCTTCAACGCCGCCGGCTATGTCGCCGCCGCATTGGATTCGGTACTTGCGCAGAGCTTCACCGATTACGAAGTAATTGTGGTCAACGATGGATCGCGCGATGCCGAGGGGCTGGAGCATGCTATCGCACCCTACACTCCTCGAATCACATATCTGACGCAGGAAAATCGCGGGCCGAGCGCGGCGCGGAACCTCGGTATCCGGCACGGGCGCGGCGAGTGGTTGGCCTTTCTGGATAGCGATGACGCCTGGCTGCCACACTATCTCGACGAACAACTCATTTTCCTAAACCGTGACCCCGCTTTGGATATGGTTTATTGCGACGCTATTCTTGAGGGCAACCCAGGCACGGCCGGCAAGACCTTCATGCAAGTCTGTCCCTCGACCGGGCCGGTAACCTTCGAGAGCGTTCTGGTTGAGCAAACTCAAGTCCTTACCTCGGGAACGGTAGTCCGCCGCAGAAGCGTAACGGCGGCAGGCCTGTTTGACGAAGAGATTCGTTGGTCCGAAGATCATGATCTTTGGCTGCGCATCATCCACTTCGGCGGCAAGGTTGCATATCAGCGCCAGGCGCTCATACGCCGCCGGGTGCGCCGTGACAGCCAGGGATCGGCGCCGGGAAGCCTGTTGACGGGCGAAATCCAATCGCTCAGAAAACTGAATCAAACTCTGGATCTGAGTCCTGGCACGCGTGCTTTGCTCGCGGAGAGACTGCGAAAAATACAAGCCGCACTCGCCTTGGTTGAAGGCAAGGAATTCCTGCTGGCAGGAGAGCCGGACAAAGCCTATGAATCACTGCGCCGCGCCAATGCTCTGGCGCCTGCCGCGAAGCTTTGCGCCCTGCTTGCCGGCTTACGCGTCGCGCCGGGTTTAACCGTGCTGGGAGCGCGCTTCTGGAGCCGAAGGAGGTCCGGCACTTTGCTATGATCGACCCCTCGGGTTTCGGAGGAACAATTTCGGCCAACCAAGCGAGCGCCATCAAGTTTTCATGAAGAAGCTGGATAAAGTCGCGCTCTTCACGAATGTGGGCTCGAGCTGGTTTGCCCTCGGGGTAAGCATTTTAGTCGGCATTCTTCTCTCGCCGTACATCCTTCACCGCCTGGGAGACGAGGCTTTCGGTCTGTGGGTCTTGACCTTCTCCATCACGGGATATTACGGACTGTTCGATCTGGGCATTCGCTCGTCCATCGTGCGTTATGTTGCCACGTTCTCGGCGACCAGTAATCACGAGGAATTGGACCGGCTGATCAGCACCGCCTTGTTTACCTACAGCGGAATCGGCGCCATCGCGATTCTGATCACCCTGGTTGGAAGTCATTACGTCGATCCGATCTTTCACATCTCGGCAGGTTTTCAGCACACGGCGCGCTGGCTTTTCCTGATTGTCGGTTGCGCCGTGGCTCTCGGCTTTCCTTTGGGAATATCGGGAGGCATTCTCGAAGGTTTGCAGCGATTTTACCTGCTGAATTCCACCAGCATCGGCGCCACCCTGATGCGCGCCCTTCTGATTGTGCTGGCACTGCGGCATGGTCGCGGGCTTCTCACGGTGGCGCTGATCACCGTGTCGATGCCTCTGGTTTCCGGAATCGTCAACGCCATCGTGGTCCTTCGCATTCTGCCCCTGCACCTACGGATCAGGAACGTTAATCGCAACAGTCTGCGGCGTATCGCCACCTATAGCAGTTCGACCTTCATCATCATTGTGGCCGGCCGGCTGCGCTTTAAGACGGATGCGATGGTCATTGGCACGCTTATGTCCTCCGCCGCGATTACCTACTTCGCCATCGGATCGCGCCTGGTGGATTACGCCGGAGAAGTGGTCAGCGGCCTAGCGCAAGTATTCGTGCCCATGTCGAGCAAGTCCGACGCGACGGGCGATTTGACAGGATTGAGAAGGATATTTATTGCCGGGAACCGGGCTTGCGCCTTGATCATCTTTCCCATGGCGGCAATCCTCATCATCCTGGGCAAGTCGGTGATCGAGGCATGGGTGGGGGCACGGTACGTGGCCACCAGCTATCCCGTCTTGCTGGTGCTGGTGATTCCATCAACCCTGATGTTGGCGCAGTCGGCCTCCGGCCGGGTTCTGCTGGGGATGGCAAAGCACAAAACTCTGGCGGTGGTGGCCTTGCTCGAAGGTGGCGCGAATCTTTTCCTTAGCATTTTTCTGGTAAGGCGGTTTGGCATCGTGGGCGATGCCGCCGGCACCGCGATTCCGCTGGCTTGTACGACGCTGTTCTTCCTGCCTCGGCATCTTTGCCGAGTGCTGAAGCTGGGCGTCGGCACCTACCTGCGCCAGGCGTTTCTGCTGCCGCTTACGCTCTGTGCGCCGTTGGTTGCCGTTCTGTTACTGATGCGCCGCTGGTTCGTTGCCCATAACTATTTTCAACTGGCGATTCAGCTTCTGGTGGGCGCAGTCGTTTATGGTGCGGGACTTCTGTGGGCCATTTGGACGCGCAAGGCATGGCAGGTGGAAGGCATTCCCGGTCGGGACGCCGCCAATCAGGTTGCCGCCGGCCTGATCGAAACCTATCAGCAGGAAGAAGTGTAAACGTGGCGTCTAGCGAAATAGGGTGGGCGGCGAATCGAACCGACTTTCTAAGCAGGAACCTGCGGGATAGTCAGATTCTATGAGCGTAAAGCATTGGATGAAAAACCGTCTGAATCAGCTGCTCAGGCAATACGGTTCAGAGATCGTTTCAACAGAGATGCTGTACGAGTGGCAGCGCTTCCACGTCGACGAACCGCGCTGGAACAAATGCGATTTGCCTGGCGATGCGGCGCGATATCTCAGGCCTGACAATCCTGAACTGATCAAGCTTGAACAGAGGTACCGAGCGTTCGACTCGGAGGTGACAACTCCCCTGGTCTGGACCGATTACCATGTTCGCCCGGAGGACATTGCTTACTTCCGTGGGGACAACGCATGGGTCTGGCAGGTACGAGGCAAAAACGCAAACCTGCTCGCATACGCTCTCACGCTCTACTATCTAAAATCGATCGACCGGCTCGGGCTCTTCGAAAGGCTGTCTGAGGACGATAAGTTTGGGAACTTTACCTTCACTATTGCCGGCCGCAAGGTCTCACGCGATCTGCTCGATTCAATCGCGGAAATATACTTTTTGGACCGGCATCTTGGAGTCGGCTCCCGGGCAGGCCTCCGTGTGCTCGACGTCGGAGCCGGCTATGGACGCCTCGCGCATCGCATGGTTAACGCGCTGCCCGGAACCGAGCGATTCTTTTGTACAGACGCCGTTGCGGTTTCCACCTTCGTGAGCGATTACTATTTGCGGTTCCGCGGCGTCGAGAAAGCGCTCGTAATTCCGCTGGATGAGGTTGACAGCATGCTCCGCGATCATCCGGTCGATCTTGCAATCAACATCCATAGCTTCTCCGAGTGCCGGGAACAAGCAATTGAGTGGTGGACCCGGTTGCTCAGCAAGCATCGCGTGAAGCATTTGATGGTCGTTCCGAATCGCACCGCTAATCACGGCGAGGGCTTGCTCACTAATGACGGCCACGACTTTCTTCCGCTGTTGGAGCGTTATGGATATCGAACCGTCGCGAAGGAACCGAAGTTCACCGATCCCGTGGTTCAGGAATATGGACTGAAGCCGGGTTGGCATCACTTGCTTGAGTTGCAGAGATGATCTTGCTCGCCGATTTCGCGTGACCTAATTTGTTCCGTTTTCGGCATTCAAAATCTTGAGGTTTCAAACCCGGAAGTACATGGAACATCCGTGATGTACTAACGTGACCTTATAGGCCGTGTTCAAACGTCATCTGCCCTTCCTGCCTGCGCTTCTCTACAGTTCTCCCTAAGGACTCGAACGTTAGTCCCCCCAACTCCGTTCTGAGGTTACCTTCGATGCGTTACACCGGGCACGTGGCACCAGCAAAACGCTGCAGCGCGGGCAAGTTACGTATCCCGAATCTTCTTCTTCCGCTCCTGCTATGCCTGGCAGGCCTGACCGCCGCGTGCGGCACTCTGACGCAGGGCGCCAGTAATGTTTCAACGAGTCCACCGGCTTCCCAGACCACGCCCACCGGGAGGCTTATAGTATCGACACCGGTGGGGCAGGCCACAGTCGGCGTCGCCTACAACACCGTGAGTTCCGTTGCTGGCGGCATCGCTCCTTATTTCTTCGTTATCACCCATGGCAGCTTACCCCCCGGTCTGGTTCTCAACCCAACCACAGGTTCCATCACCGGTACACCCCTTGTGGCGGGCACCTACAACTTCGTGCTCTGGGTCTCGGACCCGCGGCAGAAAGAATACGGCTCCAACTCAACACGAATCGCAGTTTCCAGCGGCAATTCCGGCAGCACAATCTCGATTTCGCCCAGCAGCGCCACACTGATTTCAAAGGAACAACAGCAGTTCACCGCTAAAATCACTGGAGCGGCGAATACCTCCGTGACCTGGTCCGCCAGCGCAGGAACCATTTCGAGCAGCGGAGCGTTTACTGCGCCTAAAGTAAGCAGCAATACTGTTGTGACCATAACGGCCACCAGTGCGGCCAATCTTAATTCGCACGCCGCTGCAACGGTAACCGTAACCACCACGACTCCTTTGGCGATCGCGAGCACCGTCCTGGCAGGGGCCGACGTCGGCGTACCTTATTCGGCCGCGCTCTCGGCTACCGGCGGCGTAACCCCTTACCAGTGGAGTCTCGCCACTGGGAGACTGCCATCCGGAGTGCAGTTGCAAGCCTCCAGCGGTGTCGTCGCAGGAACAGCCGCGCTTAGCGGGTCGTATCCTTTCACTGCCAAGGTGACCGATTCTTCCGGAGAGAGCGCCACGCTGGCTTTCACCCTAACGGTTTCCTCAAGTTCGGCTAGTGGATTTGATGGCCCAGCCGAGTTACCCCGCGTCTATATCCAGACCGCGATGTCGAACACTCCCGCGCCCGGCAGCACCATCCCCGTCAATTCTGCAGAGGATTTGCAGGCCGCGCTCAACAGCGCCAACTGTGGCGACACGATTCAGCTGCAAGCGGCCGCAACCTTTACTGGAACGTTCACGTTCCCGGCCAGGAACTGCGACGACAGCCATTGGATCATTGTCCGCACCAGCGCCGACGATTCCACCCTGCCCGCGGAAGGCGCGCGGCTTACACCCTGCTACGCGGGAGTCTCTTCCCTACCCGGCCGCCCGGCTTTTCGGTGCGCTTCCACCAATAATGTTCTGGCCAAGTTAGTGATGCCGGCGGCCGGCAACGGTCCCATCGTCTTCGCTTCGGGTGCAAACCACTATCGCTTGATTGGTCTGGAAGTGACGCGCGTTGCGGGAACCGGAATCGTGTATGCGCTGGCGTCGGTTGCACATGGCGGCACGGCCAACAATCTCATTCTCGACCGCGTGTGGCTGCATGGCACTGCGCGGGACGACACTGATGATGGTTTTGACCTTGGCGGCGGCTCCTATCTGAGCGTAGTCGACTCTTTCTTCACAGATATGCACTGCACTTCCGTGACTGGATCCTGCACGGACGCTCATGCCATCGGCGGCGGCACAGGGAACCCAACAGGCCCGTTCAAGATTGTGGATAACTTCTTGGAAGCCTCGGGAGAGAACATTATGTTCGGCGGCGCGGCGAGCACCACCACACCCGCCGATATCGAAATCAGCCGGAACCACTTCTTCAAACCCATGACCTGGATGCGGGGCCAGCCCGGCTATGTGGGAGGCGCGAACGGAAATCCGTTTATCGTTAAGAATCTTTGCGAGCTAAAGAATGCGAAACGCGTCCTCATGGAAGCGAACATCATGGAAGGCTCATGGGGAGGGTTCAGCCAGGACGGATACGCCATCCTGATCACGCCAAAAAATCAGGCGGGAAGTGACGGGAGCAATCTTTGCCCGATTTGCCAGGTCACGGATGTGACCGTTCGTTACAGCTCCATGAGCCACCTGGGTGGCGGATTGCAGATCGCCAACGTCCTGTCAGACAACGCCGGTGCCGCGCTTCAGGGGCGGCGCTACAGCATCCATGACATCACCATGGATGACATCGACGCCGCGAAGTACTCCGGCAGCGGGCGGGTCGCGGAAATTGCAACCGCCCCCGTCGGCCCGTTGCTGCAGAACGTTTCTATCAATCACGTAACCGCGTTTGCTTCGTCAGGTCTGTTTTCGGTTGGTGGCGCCACCGACCCGCGAATGACGAATGTGACCATCACCAATAGCATCTTTTCTGCCGGCGCCTATCCCATCTGGTCGACAGGCGGTGGACCGGCGAATTGTGCATATTTCGACACACCGTTAACCACCTTCAATGCCTGCTTCGGCCCATCCTCATTCGCAAGCAATGCACTGATAGCAACTCCCGCCGCATATCCGCCCAGTCTGTGGCCCCTCGGAAACTTCTTCCCCCCGACCGCCGGCGCCGTGCAATTCGCAAATTACAGCGACGGCAACGGAGGGAACTACCGACTTCTCAGCACCAGCCCGTATCATGATGCGGGCACAGATGGCAAAGATTTAGGCGCCGATGTGAGCACCATCCTCTCCGAAACGGCCGGGGTTTATTAGACATTCATTCCTCGAATGCTCTTAGGCAACCGATCTTCCGACCATTTGTTCGTTGTTGATTTCTGCTCCGTTTCCTCGATTGCTCGCTGCGGACCTCGACGCACCGGTTCGCGGAACGACTGTAAAGCACAGGCGAGAGAATTTATACTCAATTCCTGGGATGAAGCAAATCCTTAAACGAACCACGTTGCAATTGCTGAGGCGCACTGGAGTTTTTCGGCTGGTGCGCGACAGCGCGTGGCGAAAGCACCGGCTGTTGATCCTCTGCTATCACGGCATCTCGCCCGAAGATGAGCACCTTTGGCGTCCCGGGCTTTACCTTGAGGCGTCACGGCTGGAACAGCGCCTTGCTCTTCTCCGGCAGGATCAATACAACGTGCTGCGGCTGGGCGAAGCTTTGAGGCTGCTCCGGGCAAAGGAACTGCCTCCCCGCAGTGTGGCCATCACTTTTGATGATGGCACCTACGATTTCTTCCGGCTTGGCTACCCCTTGCTTCGAAGGTTTGGGTTTCCCGTAACCGTCTACCAGACGACGTACTACAGCGACCGTCAAGTCCCGGTCTTTAGCCTGATCTGTTCGTACCTGCTGTGGAAGCGGCGAGGCACCCTGCTCGACAAAGGCGCCAATCTTGGGCTGAAACCGCCGCTGGATTTGAGGTCGGAAGCCAACCGACACGCGATTGTGGAAAAATTGATGGAGAATTGCGACCGCGACAGGCTCGACAGCTGGCAGAAGAATGAAGTCGCCGCCAGGCTGGCGGACCTTCTCGATATTGATTATGCGGAAGTGTTATCCAAACGGACCCTCCAGCTCATGAACGCGGAGGAGATTGCGCAACTGGCGCGCGAAGGCGTTGACTTCCAACTGCACACTCATCGTCACCGCATGCCCAAGGACAAGTTTCTTTTCCAGAAGGAGATTCGGGACAATCGCGAAAGCCTGCAAAAGAGGGTCCCAGAAGAAATGGTGCACTTCTGTTATCCCGGCGGTGTCCACAGCCGCGAGTTTCTTCCCTGGCTTGCGGAGGAGAATATCGTTTCCGCGACGACATGCGATGTTGGTTTGGCGGGCCCGCATGCGAATCCCCTCCTGTTGCCGCGGATGGTCGAGACCAATGGTCGAACTGCTCTGGAGTTTGAAGCATGGCTGACGGGAGTTGCAGATTTGTTGGCTGTCCACCGAACTTCTGCGCAACGGTACATTCCCCGTGGCGACTAATCGATTCTTGCTTGCGGCCGCGAACAGCGGCCGACCAGGCCACGGACTGTTTCTTGAAGAGGATCCGGTAGATGGCTGAAGGGCAAATCGTCTTCCTGATGTACCACGAACTCGAGGCGCCGGGGCGCGCCCTGCTCCAGTCTCAACCAGGGTACGTTCGCTATGTTCTGCACGCTGCTGATTTCCGCGCGCAGATGGATTTTCTCAAGAACCGGGAGTGGCGAGGCGTGAGTGTAGGTGAGGCCATCGGGTTCCATGAAGATAACACTGTGGCCATCACATTTGACGATGGCTCCGAAACCGATCTCGTCTGCGCCGCCCCCGCGCTGCGGCAGTTGGGTTTTGGGGCCACGTTTTACATCACCAATCATTGGCTGGGGCAACGCGGATATCTTAGCCACTCACAACTTCGGGAGCTGTGCTCGCTTGGTTTCGAGATTGGCTGCCACTCCATGACGCACGCTTATCTGACGGACCTTGACCAGACCGGGTTGCAGCGTGAGATTCTCGAGGCCAAATCGCAGTTGGAGCAAGTCATTAGTAAGTCTGTCGAACACTTTTCATGTCCGGGCGGCCGTTTCGATCAACGCGTCGCACAGATGGCCCGTCAAGCCGGATACAGAACCGTCGTTACCAGCCAGATTCACGTGAACTCGAAATCGACGGATCGCTTCGCGCTCGGACGCGTTGCTGTGATGCGTTCGACTTCTTTGCCCGAGTTTTGGGAACTCTGCAGAGGACGCGGGCTTTGGCAGTCGAGAGTGAGTTTGCAACTGCGCGAAGCAGGCAGGAAGCTGTTGGGCAATTCCATATACGATCGTCTAAGAAGCGCACTGCTCGGTGATGGCCCGTCGCCCTAATTCTTTCGCGCGCCCGCGTGGGAATATGCTTTCGACAGGCGAGTGCTATGATCCGGATTATTCTGGACTTAGGGACGTACGCTTCCAGCGACCGAAATGGCGCCGGGTGTGCAGATGTCTGAGGGGTTGTGAGAGATGAGAATGAAAGGACTGAGTCCGGGACTTGCTGCCTTCGCTTGTGTTCTGGCTTTGGTTTTCTGTGCAGTTGATTTGGCCGTTGATTCGGCCGCGGCTTCCGCTTCTCTATCCCCAGATCGCTTCGATGGTCCCGCGGAGTTGCCTCGGGTTTTTGTGAAAAGCTCGTTAGCCGATACGCCAGCTCCGGGAAATATTCTCCCTGTCAAAGAGGGCGACAATCTGCAGAAGGCGATTGATTCTGCCCAGTGCGGCGACACCCTGGGGCTGCAAGCGGGAGCGGTCTTCCGGGGAGTATTCCGATTTCCTGACAAGGCCTGTGATGACTCGCACTGGATCGTCCTGCGCAGCGGCGCACCCGATCAAAGCCTGCCGCCGGAAGGCACACGTCTTACACCGTGCTATGCCGGAGTCGCTTCGCTGCCCGGTCGCCCCGCCTACCCCTGCGCCACTCCCCGAAATGTCATGGCCAAAATCGAATTTGGCGGCAAAACTGGGATCGGTCCTTTGATGTTTCTTCCGGGAGCAAATCATTACAGGTTTATCGGCCTGGAGATCACTCGCTCCGACTCCGAAGCATCCGTCACGGCCCTGGCCGCCGTAAAGGAAGGCGCCACAGCGCATCATCTGATTTTCGACCGGGTCTGGCTGCACGGAACCGCACAAGGCGAAACCCGGCGCGGCGTCGCTTTGTCGGCGATGACATATGTGGCTGTGGTTGATTCTTCTTTCACTGACTTTCACTGCGTAGCGGTCAGCGGGGCCTGCACCGACTCTCAAACCCTGTCGGCCGGCGGCGGCGATGTTCCCGAGGGTCCTTTTAAGATTGTGAACAACTTTCTGGAAGCCGCCGGAGAGAACGTAATGTTCGGAGGCCGGCCGGCAAAGACTACACCCGCGGATATCGAAATCCGCCGCAATCACCTCTTCAAACCGATGACCTGGAAAGAGGTTGAGCCAGGCTTCGTCGGAGGTCGCGACGGCCACCCCTTCGTTGTAAAGAATCACTTCGAATTGAAAAATGCCCAGAGAGTTTTGTTCGAGGACAACTTGCTCGAAAACGTTTGGGGTGGTTTTTCGCAGACGGGGTTCTCCATTTTGCTCACGCCGAAAAGCCAACAGAACGAATGCCCCATCTGCCGGGTAACAGATATAACCATCCGAAACGTCGAGATCAGAAATGTTGGCAGCGCATTTCAGATCGCCAATGGCTTGTCGGACGCCGGGGGCGCAAGCTCAGGGGGCGAACGGTATAGCATTCATGACGTCCTGGTCGATGGCGTTCGTGGAAGGGATTATCAAGGATTCGGGCTTTTTGCCATCATCATATCGGCCGTTCCTCCCCTTCACGACGTGCGCATCGAGCACATCACGTCATCCTCCGTGCCCCGTTTCATCATCTCTTTTCTGGCTACGAATCCGCAGAAAATGACGAACTTTACCTTTGCGAATAACATACTTGCCTCCGATCAGAACGTTCAGATTGGCTCTGCCGGTGGAGGTCCAAGAAACTGCGCTTTTCAACCAGAAAGACAAGGCCCCGCCGGCGTTTTCAAAAGTTGCTTCGCGGACTCAATCTTCACCCACAATATAATTATCGGAGGAGCGAATTGGCCGGCGGGCAATATTATGGTCAAGGATTTTGCGGCCGCCGGAATCCGCGTCGAGCGTACAGGCGGCAGCGACCGCTATTACTTGTGCCGGCAAAAAGGCGAAGGTTGCAAAAAGGCTTCTCCCGCCGTCGGCGCCGGAACCGACGGCAAAGACATAGGCGCTGATCTCGATGCGATTCAGAAAACGATGAAAGAAATCATTTGAGCAGATTGCAGCGACGGCTATCGCCAACCGAAAGAAGAAACCACGCTATCCCAGCACATCGCGAACTCGAGAGTTCACTCCCCGGCCTTCTTGTCGTGCTCGGTTTGCTGCCCTTGCACCCAGCCCAGAAAACGCTGCTTTCGCTCAAACATCCTCTTCGCCTCATCGCGCAGCTTCGACACCAGTGCATACCGTGACTTCGTGAACCATGGCACTGAGTAGGGCACGCAACCGTATTTCCGCTTGTAGGTCGCTCCCCCTCCCCAGTCGTAGATGGCGACGCCCCGCCGCTTCCAATAGCGCATCACATACCACTGAATGTATTCGTTGGGACGCAAGATTTGGCTGTCTCGAAAACTGGCATTGCCCCAGAATTCGGCGAACCGGTTGAACCCCGGGGAAATTCCCGTGGCAATGCACTTTCCTTCCGGGTCGCGCGCTCGTACCAGCAAAAGACGCCCAGTCGGCTGCAGGTGTTTGATGAGCGACCGCACCCGGTCAACCTTGTAAGTGGGCACAAGGCCCTGCTTGGCAAAGACATCCATCAACTGCTCGTAGTACTCGTCCGCGAAGGCGAGGTCGCGAGCCTCCTCAATCGTCACGCCACACTTCTCTGCTTTCCGGATGCAGCGGCGGCAGGCGCTATCCATCTGGCTAAAGATTTCTTCTTCGGACCTGGTCAGGTCGGTGCGATAGCTGGAATAAGCCTCGCACATGAAGCCCAGATTTGCTCCATCCTCCGGCGTGAAATATGGATCGGAAACTTCCATGTGCAGACATTTCAAAGTGTCCCAAACCGTTAGTTCGAGCGCCTTCAAAGCCGCCGCCCGGGATGCGCCTTCAATCAGGTTGAAACCCATGTAGGGTGTGGTCCAGCCAGGAAACGAACTGCCCAGCACTTTGACTCCGAACCTGGTAAACGTCAGTCCCGTGAAATACCCCACCACCTCGCCGCCATCCCACAATTCTGCCAGGACCGGGGTAGCCTTCTGGCTTTCGCTCACAAAGCGAACCCAACCCCGGGTCTGGAAGACGGTTCGATCCGCGAACTCGTCCAATTGCGCCCAGTTGCCGGATTCGAAATCGATGATGTTGCACTTCATGGCAAGTCTCTCGGTTTCCAAGCGCCTCAACCTATCGGAACACGCGACCCAGATTTACTTATCGATGAGGATCTCGGAATAATTCACCATCCAGCGCGATAAAGGGGTGTGGACCTTCGCCCATTGTTTGCACTCGTAATAGGCAGCGTAGACCGCCCTCATTCTTTTCGTCGCCAGGCTGGACTTCCGCTTCGAGGCGTCCGAGGCCAACGGGTATCCCAAGTCTTGCAGATATGCTCCGACCAGTCTCTCGAATTCGACAAGCTGGTTGGTTGAAAATTTGTCTTTCCAGCGCCCGACTGGCGTGAACCGGCCCTCCCGCAGATCTTCCTTAAAGGACGTGAGCGGCTCATTCACCGAACCGATGCTGGTCTGCCGGATTCGCCCATAATCCAAGTCATGCTGAAGAAAACTGCCGACGGCTGCCAAAGCCTCCCGCGGCTTCTGAACTAATTCTTCGTAGCGGACCTCCATGTACCTCGGACTCAGCATGGCGCCTAATCGCCGGCCCTTCCGCACGATCCACTCCCAATAGAGCCCCGCCGCCAGCAGGCTTCTCTTCTTGTCCCATGGCAAGGGGCGGCTCCAGGAGCGCTTGTCGAGCGACAGAGCAACATCCCGGCCGTCGCGGATGATGTGGACAAAAAGCGCATCTGGAAAGTCCTGTGCAATGCGGAGCATGTGCGGAACATTCGTTGGCGTCGAGTCGATCCACCGATCCACTCCCCGCGTCCGGGCTACCTCCTCCATGATGATTTGAAGGAAGTCCCCTGCACCGTGGCACTCTGCCAGCAGTTTCGCTTCGATCCCGCGTGGGTGCAGGCCGGAGACGTGAAATGCCTTGCTCTGAAGCCATTCCCGGATTGCCGCTTCCTTGTTCCTTTGTACACCCAGGTCTCCGTAGATCGGCTCCAGCACGTCGTAAACATTCATCTGAGTATGAAACTCGGCGAAGCCGCCGGCAGAGAGCAGCAGATGATATAGAAAGCTTGTTCCCGACCGCGGACAACCGACAATAAAGATCGGTGGCTTCATCCGGGATTACCAGCAAATCCCTTCGTAGGAAGACGCGCCATCGGAACGAAGCGCCTTGTCGAGATTGACCAGGTCGATGACAATGTGATCCTTGCGCAGATGTCTGATCAGTTCATCCTTCTTCGCCGACCTGTTCCCGATAACGACAACTTCACTCCACCGTAGTACATCCTCCAAGTCGGCTGACAGTAGCGATCCGATGTGTGGAATCACTTCTTCGATGTACTGCCGGTTGGAGCCGGCCAGACGGCCAAGACTTACATCTTCATCCCACACTTTCACCTCGTACCCCTCGCCCAGCAACCGTTTGACGAGTCGCACTTGAGGGCTCTCCCGCAGATCGTCCGTACCCGCCTTGAAGCTCAGCCCGAGCTGCGCGATCTTTTTCTTATTCGTCCGCATCACGGCTTCCACGGCGCGTTCCAAATGTTCGGAGTTGCTGGGCAGTAGCGACTCCAGCATGGGCAGCTTGAGGTCCAGTTCCTTGGCTTTATAGGTCAATGCCCGCACATCTTTCGGCAAACACGATCCGCCGAACGCAAACCCCGGCGACAAGTAAGCGGACGAGACATTTAGCCGTGTGTCCGAGGTGAATATCTCGGTCACGGCCTGCGCATCCACGTTCAGCTGCTTGCACAACGTTCCGACTTCGTTGGCAAACGTAACCTTCACCGCATGAAACGTATTCGAAAGATACTTCGCCATCTCGGCCACGGCGATACTGGTTTCGAAGATCCTGCCCGGAGTTTGTTTGTAGATCTCGCGCAAAGGAGCGAGATGAGAAAAATCGCGCGCCCCCAGAATTGTGTACGGTGGCTGCAGAAAGTCGGCAACCGCGCTTCCCTCTCGCATGAACTCCGGGTTGTAAGCAACCGTGAAATCGATCCCAGCATTCCGCCCGCTGGATTGCTCAAGGACCGGCAGGACGATCGACTCGGTCGTACCAGGTAGCACCGTGCTGCGAAGGACGAATGTATGACCGGATTTCTTCTGCTTCAGGGCGCCGCCAATTTGGCGCGCAACCCTCTCGATATGGCTCAAGTCCAGCTTCCCACTGCGCAAGCTGGGTGTACCGACACACACAAATGAAACATCTGACTCTGATAACGCCTCAGTCGAATCCATGGTGGCGTGAAGCCGCCCGTCGCGATTGCCCCTGGCGACCAACTCATTCATGCTCACTTCAAGGATGGGGCTTCGCCCGCTCGCCATCATCTCCACCTTCGCCGGGTTTACGTCCACGCCAATAACCCAGTGGCCCATCGAGGCGAAACACGCGGCCGACACCGAGCCTACGTAGCCCAAACCAAATACACTGATTGAAAGGCTCACTCTTCAAGCTCCTGTGTCACGAAATCGCGCGCAGCCGCGACAGTGGCTAAACGCTGCGGATCAACCTCTCACTATAACAACGGTGAGATCACAACGCACGGGCTGGTGCCACTCCGTGGTTATTTTTTCGGTCCGTGATATCGATAAGCTCTCAACCGCCCGCAAAACCTGGCTTAGAATTTCCAGTGCCTGTGATTGGGATGGTAAACAGCTGCGGCCTCAGCCCAGCCCCGGCACGGTAACATGGGATTTGTGGCTTCCGCATGGCAAAGAAAATGGTCGCGCTTGACCCAGATGAGATGGGAAGAGATTCGCACCAGGGTCGGCCAGGAGATTTCAAAGCGGCTTGACTTGACGTTGTATCGCGTGGGCCTCGGCCCACAAGCGCCCCGTCTCCGGCCCCAGCCCGACACCCACGCTAGGTTTTTCTTCGGCAAAGATAAAGATGAGGATAAGAACGAAGCGGCACGGCGCACCGTGCTATTGCGCACCCATTTACCACAAGAGGCTGACCAGATCGTTCTTGAAGCAGACGCTCTTTGCCGGCATCAGTTTCATTTGCTGGGATACGAAAAGCTCGACTACGGACCAAACATCGACTGGCATTCCGATGCCGCTCACGGAAAGCGCAGCAGCCCGCTGAAGCCTTGGTTTAAGATCGATTTTCTTAATTTTCGCGAAGTTGGCGATCACAAAGTCATCTGGGAGTTGAACCGCCATCAACATCTGGTCACGTTCGCCAAGGCTTGGCTCCTGACGGGAAATCAGGCCTATACGAGTGAACTCACGAGTCAGTGGTACTCGTGGCAGAAGGCAAATCCGTATCCGCTAGGCGTCAACTGGGCCAGTACGCTCGAAGTGGCATTCCGCAGCATCTCCTGGCTCTGGGTTCGTAATCTGCTCGTCGACTGCACAGAGCTTCCCGATGGTTTCCAAACGGACCTCCTTCTCGCTCTGCAATTGCATGGACGCTACATCGAACGCTATTTGTCGACGTACTTCTCGCCTAACACTCATTACCTTGGCGAAGCGGTTGCCCTTTTCTTCATCGGCACTTTATGCCCCGAAATACCGGCAGCCGAACGCTGGCGAGACCAGGGCTGGAGCATCGTACTGAAAGAGTCGGAACGGCAAGTCCGCCCGGATGGAGTTTATTTCGAGCAAGCGCTCTACTATCACGTATACGCGCTTGACTTTTTTTTGCACGCACGGCAACTCGCCAGCGAGAATGGCTTCACGATTCCGGAACAATTCGACAGCGTACTGAAAAGAATGCTGGATGTCGTCCAGGCGCTCTCCGCAGTCGGACCTCCCGAAGGTTTCGGAGACGACGACGGCGGCAGAGTCTTCAATCCGCGGCGGAATGCAGTCGAGTGCATGACCGATCCTCTGGCCCTCGGCGCAATTCTCTACGGCCGTGAGAGATACGCGGCCGCCGGTCTCACCGAGGAAGCGATCTGGCTGTTCGGCGACAAGGCCATCCAGACATTCGCGACGTCGCATGCCTCGCCAGTTGTTGCATCGCGAGCCCTTGAGGCGGGAGGCATCTATCTCATCAGCGACCATGAGCCTTGCCTGCAGCAGTTGATGATCGATGCCGGCCCACAGGGAACAGGCCATTCCGGTCACGGGCACGCCGATGCTCTGAGCATTCGCTTGTCCCTTAACGGACACCGCTTTCTGATTGATCCCGGCACCTGCCGCTATATCTCCGACGGAGAAGAGCGCAATTGGTTCCGCGGTACTGGCGCGCACAATACCCTCCGAGTAGACAATCTCGATCAAGCTGTTCCAGAGGGTCCTTTCGCATGGAGTTCAATCCCGCAGATAGGTGCCGAGACTTGGCTGAATGGCAAGACTTTTGATTTCTTTGTGGGCAGCCACAACGGATACTGCAGGCTGCACGACCGGGTTCTGCATCGTCGATTCTTATTTCACGTGAAGGGCGGTCTCTGGTTGGTGCGAGATGAGGCCGAAGGCCAAGGCCGACATCTGCTCGAGATCTTTTGGCACTTCGCCCCTGAACTTGAAGTTAGAGAGGAGCGAGGATTTCTCTTCGCCGAAGCTTCGTCCGCGGACCAACGTCAGGAGCGCGACTGCCTGGCGCTGCTCATCGATCGCACTTCCAGGTGGACAGTAGAAATCGCCGAAGGTTTCGTCTCTCGCGCATACGGATCAAAGCAGATTGCGCCTGTAGTGAGCGCCAGCGCCAGCACAACGCTGCCCGCAGACTGCGGAACGTTGCTCCTGCCGACAATTCGGGCGTCCGATATAGGCACATTCACGGCCATCGGCGAAAACCCTGCCAGCGGAGTTCGTGGCTATCGGTACCAAACGCCTCAGAGCTCGGAGTTCGCGTTTTTTGCTCAACAAAATACGCCCTGGACATGCGGTCCCTGGGCTAGCGACGCGACTTTCCTCTATTGCAAACTGGAGCATCGCCGGTTCGCGCACGTTATTATGGTGTCTGGCAGCTTCGCGGAATGGCGCGGCCAGCGATTCGTTTCGCGTCCATCACCCATTGAAAGTTTCGAGTGGTTGAATGTTGCCGGGTCGAGAAAGGCCTTCTCGTCCGAAGGCGACATGCCCGAAGACACGGTGATCAGCGATTTCGAATTATTTGACTCCGCGCCCTAAAGCCGGATTCCGGCTCTAAGACCGGACTGATGAGAAAAACGGCATGTGTGGAATTGGGGGAATATTCGAGTTCGGCGAAGACGCGCATGTCGATTCCGGCGTCCTCCGGCGGATGTGCGACGTCATCGCCCACCGCGGTCCGGACGATGACGGAGTTTTCACGCGGGACGGAATCGCCCTCGGCATGCGCCGCCTCAGCATCGTCGACCTCGCCACTGGCCACCAGCCCATCAGCAATGAAGATGGTTCGATCTGGATCGTTTTCAACGGCGAGATCTACAATCACCGGGCGCTGCGCGAGCATTTAGTTGCTCGCGGCCACCGCTATCGCACCCAAAGTGACACAGAAACCATCGTTCATCTCTACGAGGAATACGGCAAAGACTGCGTCCAGCAATTGCGCGGCATGTTCGCCTTCGCCATCTGGGATGCAAAGCGACAATTGCTTTTCATCGCTCGTGACCGGCTCGGCATTAAGCCGCTGTACTATCGCTTCACCGCCGACAGTTTCCTTTTCGGTTCCGAGATCAAGGCTTTGATGGCTTATCCCGGAGTACGCCCCGGCTTCAATCGCGCTGTTCTTCACGAGTTCCTCGCTTTCGGCTATCTCTCGGGAGACGAAACCTTCTACAGCGGCGTGCGAAAGCTGATGCCCGGACACCGGCTCGAAGTAAACCAGCAGGGCAACGTGCGCATCGAGGAGTACTGGGATTTGCCGCAAGCGCCTGACGACAAACTTCACGACGAACTCTACTACGTCGAGAATTATCGAGATTTGCTTGAAGGAGCGGTCAATAGCCACTTGATGAGCGATGTTCCTCTCGGCGTATTCCTCAGCGGCGGGCTCGACTCAAGCGCCGTGGCCGCGCTGATGACCAAAATAAGGCGTGAGCCCATTCAGACCTTTTCCGTGGGGTACTCCGAACAAACCTACAGCGAGTTGCCCTATGCCAGAACCGTGGCCCATCATCTCAATTCGGTGCATCACGAGGTGCTCGTCAGCCGCCAGAGCTTTTTCGCCGCGCTCCCAAAATTGATCTGGCACGAGGACGAGCCGATCGTCTGGCCTTCCAGCGTTGCACTGTTCTTCGTCGCCGAGCTGGCGCGCGATCACGTCAAAGTGGTGCTCACCGGCGAAGGCAGCGACGAAACCCTGGGTGGATATTCGCGTTATGCATTCACCTTGAAGAATAGAGCTTTCGACCGCGTCTATCGCGGCATCGTCCCGCGCCCGATCCGCTGCGGCATACGCGACTCCATTGCCACTTCGACCTGGATTAGCGCTACCACCCGCCGCAAGCTATCCCATACTTTCCTTGGCCTCGATGGGGAGTCGTGGGTTTCCTTCTATTTCGACAACTTCCTCTGCGCGTTCAACCAGAAAGATCAGAGCGAACTGCTGACCGATGAACTCAACCACGAGTTCAACTCCGGCTCTGCCTACTACAATGTCCTCCGCTACTGGGAAAAGTCCTCTGGAGAGCTTCTGCAGCGGCTCCTCTACACCGACATCAAAACCTACCTCGTGGAGCTTTTGATGAAGCAGGACAACATGAGCATGGCGGCGTCGATCGAAAGCCGAGTGCCATTCCTCGATCATGTTCTGGTGGAATGGGCCGCTCGTATTCCAGCCAGCATCCAGATACGCGGCGCCGCCGGCAAGCGCATCCTGAAAAAAGCGATGGAGGGTCTGCTGCCCCACTCGATTATCTACCGGCCGAAGCTGGGATTTCCAACACCCTGGAGTGGCTGGCTGGCGGGCACGCAACTTGATGACATCGAGCGTCTGCTTCTGGAACCTCGCAGCATGAACCGGGGATTTTTTAAACGCGCGGGCGTGGAGAAACTCTTCCGCGAGCATCGCGCCCGCCATCGCGACCACTATGACCGGATCTGGCGCCTGCTCAACCTGGAGCTCTGGCACCGCGTCTGCCTGGAAGGCGAATCTCACGAGTGGCTGGGCCGGCCAGCCGAAAGCACAATCGCTTCCTAGCATGTAAGGGATTGCCGGAGGCCGCACCAGTGCACGGATTTTCAGCTGCGATCTAGAATCAAAAGCGCGACGCCGGAGCCACGCTGCGTGTCCCGGTCCGATACCAGCCGGAAACCGCTCCTGCCCAGGTGCTCAAACAGCTCTTTCTTGCCCAAGTGAAGATCCGCGGGCAGTTCGTGGTATTGCAAAGCAATTCGACCGCAGCGCTGCAATGCAGCGGCTGGCGCAGACATTAACACTTCGTACTCGCTCCCGTGGATGTTCATTTTTACGAGATCGGCAGTCGCGACGTTGACGGTATCGAGCAATTCGGCCAGAGTCTTGGCGCACACCGGCACGCCTTCCGCAGTCTGCAACAGGGCTGGACTTCCTCTGTGCCTTGCGTTCAGCGTGGTTGTCGCCGCGGCATAGATTCGTCTGTACTGACTGGGAACGCCCACGGCGGCGTCCATCACCGCCGTCCCTGACGATGCGGCGACCGCACAGTCCGAAACCGTGACTCTGCCGCTGAGGCCATTGCGCTCAATCAGGTTGAGCAAACTCGAGCGCGTGTCGGGAAAGGGCTCGACTGCAAGGATTCGTGCTCGGGGAGCTTGCCGTGCTGAAAACAAAGTGAATAACCCAATGTTTGCTCCCACATCGATAATTACCTGGTCAGAAGATCGCACGGGGTAATGCCGGCGTGCGAAAACCATCCAAAAAATCACCAGGTCAGTCCGCTCTCGGAAGATTGCAACCTCACCGGTCCTCAGCTGAAGCTCGTATGGATACACAATCGGGCGCAGCCCCAGATATGCCAGCGTGACCGGCAACCACTGCTCCGTCTCTCGGAAGCAAGCGACAATCTCCGGAGCATGTCTGGCGTTTGCCAGCACCGAGAAACTAGGACGCTTCAAAAGTCACCTCATCAGGTAATCCCCCGTGTTCGGAGGGAAGGTCTTCATTCAATCAGGATGCGCCCCAGGCGCACAAATCGGCCGAGCGGAGTGTTGGTTTTTATCCAGTGCTTGGCCTCGAACATCGTTAGATAGGTTGCGCGCAGTCGGGCCGCGCGCAGGCTCTTCCTCGGCTTGGCAGCCGAAACCGGAGCATATCCCAAGTCCTGCAGAAAATCGCCCACCAGCGCTTCAAAAGCCGCAGCCTGCTCCGTAGACATTTTCTCCTTCCACCGGTCCACGGGATTGAATCTCTCTTCCGATTCGCCGGCAAAGGAAGTATTCGGCTGACTCACAGATCCAATTCCCTCGCGCTGAATCCGCCCGTAGTCGAGGTCATGTTCGATGAACTCGCCCAGCCGCAATAATGTCTGCCGCGGATTTGTGACCAGCTCTTCGAATCGCACCTCCCGGTAGTCTGCCCCCAGGCTTCTTCCTTGTTCCCGCCCTTTGCGCACGATCCACTCCCAATACAATCCGGCCACTCCAAGCCGTTCGCCTCGATCCCACGGCAGCGGATACGACCATCCTTGCTTGATATAGGAAAGAGCGACATTGCGTCCGTCACGAATAATATGGAGGAACAGCGCATCCGGTATCTGGCGCTTGATTTCTTCCATGTAAAGCAGATGCTCTGGAGTGCAGTCGGCCCAACGTAACGCACCCTGGCTGCGCGCCACTTCCGCCATCACAAGCCGCAGAAAATCTCCGCCACTCCGGCACTCGGCCATGATCTTGGCTTCAATTTGCGCCGCGTCGAGTCCGGACGCGCGGAACAACATGCTCTTCAACCAACACTTCATCAGATGCCTTCGATCACCAGCGGAGCGTATTCCTCCGAATCGTGGAACCAGCAGGTTAAAGACGTTGGACTCCGCCCGGTACACGGCGAAACCGCCCGCTGATAGGAGCATGTGATACAGCAGGGTCGTTCCCGAACGGGGACACCCCAGCACAAAGACCGGAGCACTTCCTCTGCCGGCCGGCGCCGGCATGTTTTCACCTGGCACGATTTTCGCCATTGGCGTGTGCACAATTTTCTCGCATCTGCGGCAACGCAAGCCGGCGCGATTCGGCGGACATTTCAAACCAGGCGAGCAACCGTCTTTCCCGACCTCTGGCGGTGTGGCATCAGGCCGAGGTACACCTGCAACCACTCATCGCGAACAGACTTCCAACTGTACCGGCTCGCCTCAGCGAACGCGTTCCGCGCCAGCTTCGTGGCGAGTTCTGAATCTCCCAGAACTCTGAGAATATTTTCCGCCAAAGCGGCCGCATTCCCGGGTTCCGAGAGCAGTCCCGTGCGCCCGTGATCCACCATATAGAGCATGCCTTCTGGAGCGGTGCTCAGCACCGGCGTACCGGATGCAAAAGCCTCCAGGATCGAAATCGGCATATTGTCCAGGTTGGAAGCATTCACGAAAATATCTGCCCGATCATAGAGTCGTCCAATATCTTCGTGCGCAACCACCCCCAGGAAATTAACCCCAGACAAATTCATTTGCCGCACGAGATTCCGTATCTGTCCCTCCAACGCACCACCGCCCAGCAAGTCCAGCTGCGCTTCCGGATAAGATCTCTGCACCTCAGAGAACGCGCGCACTACCACATCCACCCCGTAATAGGGATGGAATCCGCGAGTACAGATAAGGTGTGGACGCAACGGACTACGCAGCCGATAGGAAAACTGAGAAAGATCGACAATGTTGGGAACAACTTCGGATTCCAGTCCGAACTCCTGCAAGACGTCGAGCAGGTATCCCGAAGGGACAACTAGCCGGTCGGCTTTTTTCAGCACGCGCCGTGCAATGGCAGACCTTTGCAGATGGTCCCGGCACTCCCCACTGTGATAATTAATCAGGGTCCCTTTCCCCCGCAGGCGTGCCACAAACCACGCGGGAAGCGGAGCCAGCAGAAACGAAGCATACGAAGCCGAGAATATGTGGGCAATATCAACGTCCTTCAGGTTATGCCACAGAGTAAGAAAGTAAAGCGGTTCGCGGACGATCGTGCGCAGGAAGGGCACGCGCTCAATCCAGCCGAATCCGTAAGGCATACGCGGGTCGACCGGAACGAACCGGCCCTCGACGTCTACATCCTCTTTCCAATAGCGCATTAGCAGACTGGCCTGCACTGCTTGGCCACCAACATAGCGCATACTTGGAGCGACGAAGGCGACAACAATGCGGGAATCGGCAGCGGGTTCGACGTGTGCCAAGCGATCACTATGGCTTCGGCTCGCAAGCGCCTCGGCATAGAGTGAGCAATACTGTGCGCGAATTCGCTCCAAGCCGAAGTTCGCTTTAGCAAACTCCCGCGCCCGGTGGGAAGTTTCCGACCGAAACTCCGGGTCCGCCAGAACACGCTCTAGTCCTGCTGCGAGCGCTTCTTCATCGTCCGGAGCAACCAGCACGGCCCGCCCGTTGCCAGCGAGTTCTTTGTTCCCTCCCACGTCGGCTGCGACGACCGGTACTCCTATGGCCATCGATTCCAGCATGACATTCGAGAGGCTCTCCGAAGTGGAAGGCACAACCGACACGTCGACGCTGGCAAGCACAGCAGCTGTATCACGGCGATCCCCAAGAAATCGAACGCGCCCTTGCAGCCCCAGCTCAGCCGCTTCACGCTCAAGTTCCTGACGCAGCGGACCATCCCCTGCCAGCAAAAACTCCAGGTTGGCGAACTTTCGGCTCAGGCGCGCCGCCGCTCGCAGAAACCCGCGATGATTCTTATAGGCCGCATTCATTCGGGCAACCATCCCGACCCTGAGAATTCCCGCGACCCGAGCCAGCATTGGCGCAGTTTCCGCGAAGGCCTGCGGCGGCAAAGCATTGCCGATCACAACCAACTTGCGTTCCGGCAGGCCCGCCTGCAACAACCGATCGGCCGCCGCGCGGGAATTGCACACCACTCGATCACACCATCGAAACATCATGAGTTGCGCGCGGAATTGTGCCGGAGTGAGCAGGTCGCCAAGCTGGCGGTGACTGCCAATCACCAGCGGAACCCGGGCCAGCTCGGCCGCGGGAATCAACGTCAGATTGGTGTAGAAATCGAACGCATGGGCTACCGCGATGTCCAATGCTTGCAAACGGCGTTTCAATCGCCAGCGGCTGCGAATGGACTGCAGGCCATAGAGGCTGCCACCGAGCCTAAATTCATGCAAGTCGCCGAGGCCAGCGAGCAGGGGACCTTTTTTTTGCACGCAGCCCAGATGCACTTGACCCTGTCCGGCCTGCAATGATCGCGCGAGTTCAACGAATTGACGCTCGGTCCCACCCGTCTCCAGACTATTGATCATCAGAAAGATGGGGCCCAGCGAACCAATGGACAAATCCGGATTGACTGCTTGCGAGGCGGCAGATTGACTCGGTACGGCCCCGGCCTGCGTGTTCGCAATCCAGCTCATTCGAGGTTCCTGGTCACGCCCGTTACGGCAATTCCGCCACGGGATCCGACTTTCCGATTCTCTCCAAGTAGTTGCGATGCCACAGTTCAAACATGAGCAAGCGCCAGATTCGGCCAAAATGGTTCCGGCGCTCCCGAAAATGCTCGTCCAGCAACTGGCGCACTCCGGCTGGATTGAAGTACCCCCGCTGCATCGTCCGGGGCTCCAGCAGGACCGTCATGATGAGGTCCTTCAATTCATTCCGCATCCAGTGCACCAGCGGCAGGGTAAAACCTTGCTTCGGCCGGTCGAGCGCTTCCCGCGGTACGCCAACTCGCGCAGCAAGTTTGCGGAGAATATATTTTTGGACTCCTCCGCGCAGTTTCCATTCCGCCGGCAGTCCCGTGGCCCATTCCGCAAACACATGATCGAGAATGGGCGCGCGAACTTCGAGCGACGCCGCCATACTCATCCGATCCACTTTTGTCAGAATGTCGCCCGCCAGGTAGGTTTTCGTGTCTACGTACAACATCTGGCTGATCGGGTCCCTCGCCGGAGCCCGATCGAAATAGCGGTACATCACGTCTTCCGGGTCGCCGCTTCCCTTTAGCGTTTCGCGGAATTCGTTCGACCACAGCGGCATCTCTCTCTCGAATGAAGGTACGAACGAAATGCTGTCCACATATCGCTCCCGCCAGGGTAAGGAGACGTTGTAGGAAAACTTTTTCCCGTGCATGTCGGGTGGCAGCCGCGGATAGATCTGCTCCCGATACAAACGCCACGCCCAGCGCGGGATTCGCGCAAAGATTTGCCGGCGAAGGTGAATTCCATAGCGGTTGTATCCCGCAAAAATCTCATCCCCGCCGTCGCCCGATAAGGCGACGGTCACATGTTTCCTGGCCATGCAGGAAACGTAGTAGGTGGGCAGCATCGAGGAATCCCCGAACGGTTCCTCGATCGAACTGGTCAGCGTCTCCAACGTTTCCAGAACATTTGGTTCCAGCACCAGTTCGTGATGCTCGGCGCCAAAATGTTTCGCAACGATTCGGGCGTAGTGCGCCTCGTTGAAGTCGTCGTGGCTAAACCCAATCGAGAAAGTCCTCACCGGCTTCGAACTTGCCCGCGCCATTAAAGCGACTACCGTGGAGGAGTCGATGCCTCCGCTCAGCAGCGCGCCCAGAGGAACGTCGGAAATCAACCTGATTCGCACTGCCTCTGCCAGCCTGCGCTCGAGTTCTCCCAGGCATTCTTCTTCGCTCTTCGGCTGGTGCGTGCTGTATTGCGGCAGGTCCCAGTACTGGCGAAGCCGCACCTGGCCCGCTTCGAATTCGAGCAGGTGCCCGGGGAGAAGTTTTTGAATCGGCAAAAAGGCCGTGAGCGGATCGGGAACATAACCGAAATACATGTATTGCAGAAGCGCTTCGTTGTTCACCGCGGCGAGTTCCGGAGCTACGGCAAGGATCGCCTTGATCTCAGAGCCAAACAGCAACCGGTCACCCGCGCAGGCATAGTGCAATGGTTTTTTCCCGAAGCGATCGCGCGCCATCACCAGCTTCCCGCGCACCTCGTCATATAGCGCAAAGGCAAACATGCCGCGCAATTTGTTTACGCAGTCCGAGCCGAAATCCTCATACAGATGAACGATCACTTCCGTATCCGTGTGGGTATAAAACCGGTGGCCGCGTTTCTCGAGTTCGCCACGGAGTTCCGGAAAGTTGTAAATTTCGCCGTTGAAGACTACCCAGATGGATCGGTCCTCGTTGAAGACGGGCTGGTGTCCTCCCGCCAAATCGATGATGCTGAGGCGGCGCATTCCCAGGCCTGTGCCGTCCTTGACAAAGATTCCTTCGTCATCCGGACCTCGGTGCACGATAGTCTGGCACATGCGGCGGATTGTGCTGGCTTCGATCCGGTCACCGGCCGCCGCGCTCACGATGCCTGCAATTCCGCACATACGCTTATCTTTTCACCTTTCGACCGCGCACCGAGATCGGTACCTCCGCAACGTGCAAATCCGCCATCCCGCAATTTTCAAACCAACGGAAGACTTCTTCATAGGTATGCTTCGATTGATATTGCGGAGAGTACCAGTCAAAAGTATCGAGCACTCTCCATTGTCGGTTCGGATTGCGGTTGACCGGAAACACGTGGCGCACAAATCCCGACATAGGCCGCCCGATGCCAGGTATAACGCGCAATGCACTATCTGCCGTGTTCACCGCCGGAACAATCACCCGAAGAATTCCGTGCAGGGTTGTCGCGGGCAAGCGGGGAGTGAGCTTGCGGTAAATATCGCTGAACCTATACCACTTGTTGTAGGCACTGTACAGCCACACGGCCAAAATCCCGCCGGGCTTCAGGTATTGCGGCAACGTATTCACTGCCTGCTCACAGTTCGGCGTATGGTGCAGAACGCCAATGCTGTAGATGCAGTCAAAACTCTCCGCGGCAAACGGGAGCGCAAACACGTCGGCCTGCAACGCAACGAATTCGCGATCAGCCAGATTGCGCGCGGCCATCTCGGCCGCCGCGCTCAGGTCGACTCCCACGACTTTCGCCCCCCAGCGGGTTGCCACATCCGCAAAACGCCCCATCCCGCAACCCACATCGAGCACAAGTTTTCCCTTGAGATCCTCGGGGGTCAATCCCGTCTTGCGGCGGAAATCTTTGTCCGATTGATCGCTGGTCGCGTCATCCAACTGCGTGCGGGCATAGCGCTTCCATTGGAACCCGAAGCTATCGGCATAATTTTCCGCTGCCACGAAGCGAGTGACGCCACGCTCCTCGGGAAACGTGCGTTCGCAGCCCGAACACGCATACCCATCGCCCCGCCGGTTCAGCTCCGCCCGGCAGCCGGGGCAGCGCAGCAAAGCCAATACGTCAACGGGCAAGGGTAAAGTCCCCGGATTTTCTTTTGCTGTCACGCACAATTCCATACCGGCTACGCCAATCTCTTCCAGCCAGGGAAGGTTCGGGCGCCGGTTCACGCTCCGCAATCATCGCCACCAGAGCCGACGTGTAGGCGACGGAGAAATAGGGAAAGAACTGATAAGCCTCGGGGGCAAACAGCGCCCCAACCACAAACCCAATCATCGAACTGTGCAGTCCGCCGACAAACAACGTGGTGTGGACATCCAGATCTTGTCTGCGCCGCAATTGCCTGAGGTTACGAAAGGCGCTGGCAAAAAACAGCAGATAGAGAATCAGCGAAGGGATGCCGCCTTCGACCGCAATCTGCAGGTATGTCATGTGTACGTCGTGCCAAACCCCGGAATAGACCTGGAAATTGCGCACACCCAAACCCAGGATCGGGTAGTGCTCAATGCCTTCGACCGCCCTGTTCATCAGGTATTTCCGGGCCTCGTACGACTCGTAGGCAACCGCTCCCATTTGCGTATCGGTATTGCCCGTAATCGCAGTCATGCGGCTCATGAGAGGACCGCCGGCCACGACCAGCAGCAACACAACGGTCAGCCCACTTACCGCGATCAAGTAGAAGCGCCGCCCTTTCACGCCAAAGTGCCACAGGCAGACCGTCCCTGAAATCACCAGGGTAATGAATCCGGCTCGCGACGCGGTCATGAACAGGGCGAGGGCCATGATCAGCATGGCCGCAATCCAGCACAGTTTGGTTACCGCTCCCTTCGCCGTCAACAGAAAAGCCAGACAGAAGGGCAGCGTGAGGACAATCGCGAACGCCAGGTCGTTGGGGTTGGAGTAAATGCCGCCCAGCACGCCTTCCAGCCTGGGCCGGGAGTGTCCCATGATGATCGAGACCGCGCTAATCACTGCGACCGAAGCCGATTGAATGTAAATGATGCGTCGAAGCCTGCCGTAATCGGTGACCAGCAGGAATGTAAGTACCCAGACGATATAGACCTTGGCAAAATCAAGGGTGCGATTCAGCGCGCCGCCCTTCCAGACCGGCGACAGCAACGCCGACACAAACAACACTCCGATCATGGCGAGCAGATAGTTCGACTCCCGGGGAAGATCCCGGATCTTGCGCCGCGTCCTGCCCAGACTGGCGAGCAGTCCTAAAAGCGCAAGCACGCTTGTGATCTTGGCCAGGGGAATGTATCCGAGGACTTTGATCCAGTCCTCTGGCCGGGCGCAGTAGACTACATAGAACGCACTAAGCCAGAAGAAAGCGCCCTTCAAGCTCGCGGGCGATCGCATCTCAGCCGCGCGCGGTGCGAGTTGTGGTCTCTCTTCTAGCAAGCGTATCCCAATCGATCCTCGGAGTTCGGCCACCGCCTTAGCGGCCCAGAGGCTGACGCGATCTCGATCAAACTACCGTCCCGTCTGAGCCCGCGCTTTGTGTTCTGCCCGCCGCGGCATATTGCCCGTCCCGCGAAACCGGGACATACCCGATGACCTTCTGCAGCACTCCCTCGAATCTGGCGCCAACCGCCGGCCAGTCATGACGGGCAGCCAGTTCCGCGGCAGTACGCTCGTACCGTCTTCGCGTCTCGCCATCCGCGAGCAGCGTGAGAACGGCTTCCGCGAACGCTTTCGGGCTATCGGCCAGGACAATGTCCCTGCCGTGATGCACATCCAAGCCCTCGGCTCCTACCGAAGTGGAGACGACGGCTTTCCCCGCCGCCATCGCCTCATAAATCTTCAGACGGGTTCCACCCCCGATGCGCAGCGGCACAACCACCACTGCGGCCTCGCACAAATGATCCCTGACGGCGGCCACTCGCCCCGTCACCTCGATCGAACTGCAGGCCAGCCTTTGCACCCGCCGGTCTGGGTTCCGGCCCACGATGCGGAACGTTGCTTCCGGAATCCGACCCAGCACGCACGGCCAGATTTCTTTGCAGAAAAACTCAGCCGCGTCGATGTTTGGCTCCCAATCCATCGCGCCGACAAACATCACCAGCGGCGCCACTTCGCGATCCGAAAAATCTGGCCGGTACTGCCGCAAGTCCACGCCGGTTGGCACGACCGTTACCCGTGAACGATCGACCCATGCGCTCATCAAGTTTCGGTCATGCTCCGACACTGCGATCACATGTGGGAATGTCTGTACCGTCGCCTTCTCGTAGGCGAGCATTTTTCTGAACTCCATGCCGTAGATCGGCCGCTTGGCTGGATTCCTCTCGGTCTCGGCATGACGCCGCCAAATTTCGCTTTCCACATTGTGCTGAAACAACACGCTGGGCACGGTACGCAAAAGCGGAAAATTCACGGCCGCGTCCAGAAAGTCGCACACCGCCACGTCAAACTCTCCCTGCTCGAACCATAAGTTCAGCTTCTCTCGAACTTGCGCGGATTTGAACCGGCTGACCGCGTAAGGAGCCCGATCCCCCAATCGAAACAGGTAATCCAAGGTCCGTCCCGGAACCGACTTCGGCTTGCCGGTGCAAACAGAGCATGCACCCGGCAAATGTTCCGTGAGTAGCCGCTCGTAGTCCGGGTCGGGCTTCCCGTCGTAGTAAGAGAAGAAACAAAGCTCGTGCCGGGAAGCGAGATAGCGGGCAATGTGATATGAACGTATGTCGCCTCCGCTATGCAGAGGCAAAAGTTTGTTGGCCTTCACCCAGAGGATTTTCAACGGGCCCAGACCTCTTTCCGGCCGGTCACGAAATTCGCGAAGGCCACCACCGCTGCCGAATTCAACACAATAAGCGTAAGCGCCGCGTTGGCGATCCTTGTAAACGGCCCGCGCGGCCGGTTCGACGGGGCCTGATTGGATAGAGCCCTGTTGGAGAGCGCAAACAGACTGAGCGCGTAGAAGGCCAACTGCATTATGAAAGCGGCGCGGTACAAAGGCTGGGGAATCGCGGCGGAAGCCACCAGCAAAGCCGCCAGGGCAAATGGCACGGCGAGCCGGACAAGCTTGTGGCTGACGAAGCGGAACCGCAGCGGGTTCGCGCCACTCAGCACCCACGGCGCGATCTGCAGCAACTGATAGTTTCCGGTCAGGGTGCGCACCTTCCGGCGGAATTCCTTCTCGGCCCCCAGGTCAGGGTCATCCCACGCCCGCGCCCGGCTGTCAAAGACCACGCGGGCGCCACGCCGCGTAACCTGGAGAGGCCAAAGCAAATCATCCAGAATGGTCTCGGGCGGAATTGGCGCCAACAAAGAACGGCGGGCCGCGTACAGAGCTCCAGTCGCACCCACCACCGAACCGGAAGCGCTCTCGAGCGCCCGGATCTTTTTCTCGATCCGCCAATAAACACCCATACGTTTTTCCGCTTCGCCCGAAGCCGGATCGCCCAGCATCAGTTCGCCGCTCACGCAGCCCACCGTCGAATCCGTGAAATTCTCCATGAGCAGCCTGAGGGCGTCAGGCTCAATCTCTTGCCGCGCATCCATAAAAACCAGGATTTCTCCGGCCGCGACCGCGAGCGCTTCATTCAGCCGGCAGGCTTTGCCCTTCGGCTCTGGAGAAATCACAATGCGAAAGCGCTCATCCGGCGCGGCTTGGGAAAGAATTTCCGACGTCTTATCGCTCGACCCGTCCGACACCACAACAAATTCCATGCGCTTCGGCGGGTAGTTCAGAGCCGCCAGATTGTTCAGTTTGCGCGGCAGCGTGCTCTCTTCGTTGCGCACCACCATCACGATCGAGAGCAGGGGCTCATTTGCTCCGCGCAGCACCGGCTTCGGACTGAGATGGCTCCAAACCCACAGCCACGCCGCGTATCCCAGGTAGGCGTAGAAGACAACTCCCGCGGCGCTCCAGAATAGCGCCTTCATTGCGCGCCCCGCCCCAGCAGGACGATCTTAATGGTCTGGAACATGATCCAGAGATCCAGACTGAGGGAAGCGTTCTTGATATAGAACAGGTCGTATTGGAGTTTTTCCCTGGCGTCCTCCAGCGTATTCCCGTACTTGTACTCCACTTGCGCCCAGCCTGTGATTCCCGGCCGCACAATGTGACGCACGCCGTAGTAGGGAATCTCTTTGCTGAGCCACTCGACAAATTCCGGCCGCTCCGGCCTTGGCCCGACAAAATGCATATCGCCCCTCAGCACGCACCACAACTGCGGGATCTCGTCCAGCCGCGAGCTGCGCAGGAACTTCCCGACCCGCGTGATACGCGGGTCCTCGTCGCTCGCCCAGGTGGCGCCCGTATCAGCTTCCGCATCCCGCCGCATGGTACGGAACTTGTAACAATAGAAAATCACTCCCCGCAGCCCGACACGGCGCTGGCGGTACAGCACCGCACCCGGAGAATCCATTTTGACCGCCAGCACGATAAAGGGAATGAGCGGCAGCGAAACCAGCAGTGCAACCAGTGCAACCGAAAAGTTCACCGCCCGGCGCACCAGCTGGAACAAACCCCTGAAGCGGAAACCTTCAGAGAAGATCAGCCAACTCGGGTACAACTGCTCGACTTCGATCCTTCCCGAAATCCGCTCCAGCCAGGTTGTTGCCTCCTCCACCTTCACGCCGCCCAGGCGAAGGTCCAGCAATTCTTCCACGGGCAGAGTGCCGCGGCGGTCGGGCATCGCGACGATCACCCGATGCACTCCCCTGCCACGCAAAGCCAGGCCCTGAAGATGCGAGGCCACGTTGTCGCGTGTCAATTCGCCTTCCACATCCCCGGTCCATCCCACCACCTCAATTCCCAACGCGGAGCGCTCGCGCAAACCTCTCACCAGCCGCTGCGCACGCTCTCCCGTGCCCAAAACGTAAACCCGCTCGCGCAGGAAGGGCCGCCTCACCATCCAGGAATAAACTGCGCGCCAGCTGAGAAGGGTGAAGATAAGAATGATTCCTCCCCATCCCGCCGACGCCCGCCCAGGAAGCAGACCGGGACTGAATTTGAGCGCCACGGCCAGAGCCACCACTACAAATCCCAGAACAAACAGCAGGCGGATCGCGTGATCCCAACTGGCGCCGGTTTGGGAAGAATCGTACAAGTCGAACCCGTGCGAAAGCAGCAGCACAATCGCGGTGAGCGCTAGAATCTTCAGATAGCCGCCCTCAATGAACAACTCGTTGCTCACCCGCAGCAGGCTATAGTCGCGACCCTGCAACTGTTGCACCAGCAGCATACCCGCCACAAACGAAAGCCCAACGATCAAGGCCTCGCCCACCAGAAGAAACAGCGTGCGCAGCGGATAGTGCACTTTGAACAGCCGGATCACGTTTCCCCAGTTTTCCTAAGACTTGGATTCGGCCCCATTCTTCTCATACGCTTCGTAGTAATAACGCGTATAAGGTATGGCTTCCCTATCGGTTCCGTTGAGCACCACGCCCACCAGGGCCTGATCCGAAAATTCCTGCCGCGCCCGGCGCGCCATATCCACCGGAGTCGCGTTTGAGCGCACCACCATCAGCACTCCGTCACAGGCTTTGGCCAGCACGCCCGCATCGGAGACCGGCACGGCGGGCGGCGAATCGATAATGATCCAGTCGAACAGACCCTCGACCCGCTGCAGCAGAAACTTCAGCCGCCCGTTCGCTACCAGTTCGGCGGGATTCGAGATCTTCCCCCCGCTGGGAATAAAGAACAGGTTTTCCGCCGGCCCGCGCTGCATGATTGAGAATTCGTCATTCTCTCCCCGAAGGTAGTCGGATAGGCCGGGAGATGAAGTCGTGCCCAGCATCACGTCCAACCGCGGACCGCGCAGATCGGCATCGATCAGCAGTACGCGACGCGCATCTTGCCGCATCATCACCTGCGCCAGGTTTGCCGCGGTGAAGGATTTGCCTTCCTTGGGCAGCGCACTGGTCACCAGAATCTTCTTTAGCGGCATCTTCTCGCGCACGTGATAGAGCCGGGAACGCAGGGTGCGGAACTCCTCCGTACCGAGTGCGCCGTCGTCGTTGAAAAACAGCATGGTCTTCGCATCTGGCTTCCACTGCAATTGGGGGCAGCGTACCAGCGAAGCATCAAGCCGAACAGGGCCGGCGAACGACGGCGGCGCAGAGTTAAAGGGCGAGCCTCCGTCAGACGGTCCTGCTCCGGGCGCGAACGGCGACTCTTGCGTCGTCACGGGCTCACCCCCCGCCGGGGACGCGAAACTGGGCTGGGCTGGACCTCCCTGCGATGCCGCCCGCTCCTGTTCGGCCCTCTTCAGGGCCTCGTGAATTCTGCTCATAGTTTCCTTTCCTTGCGGAGGTCCTTATCTTCATCCTCTTCGCGCAGCCGGTCTGCCAGTCCGGCCAGCGACTTCAAGGCTTCCACCAGATCGAACTTCTGCGGAGCCTCCGCCGGCGGTGGCGCCGTCGCATGCCCTCCTGCCGCGCCGTCCAGCTCAAAGTCCCGCGCCACGGCATCCACCACCCCCGCAGCGATCACTTTCTGCTGATCCACGAACGCACTCACTAGGCAGTGCTCGCACAAAAGATTGATCACGCGCGGAATCCCGTTGGCATAGCGGTGGATTGCGACCACAGACTCGGGATCGAAAATTTGCTGGCCGTTAGAGCCGGCGATGCGCAAGCGCTGCTGGACATAAGCTCTGGTCTCTTCCAGCGTGAGAGGATGCGTCTTGGCGCGCAGCGTCAGTCTTTGCCGCAGTTGCCGCAGATGGGGTTGTTTCAACTTGTGTTCGAGCTCGGGCTGGCCCACCAGTACGATCTGGAGCAACTTCTCCGTGAAGGTCTCCAGGTTGGTCAGCATGCGGATCTCTTCCAGCACTTCATCGCTCAGGTTCTGCGCTTCATCCACGATTAGCACCGCCGTCTCGCCCGCCCGGTAGCGGTCCAGCAGCCAGTTGTACAGCCGCAACAGGATCTGGCTCTTGGCCTTCGAATCGCAAGGAACTCCGAAATCCGCCATCATGTAGTCGAGAAACTGCGGCGTGTTCAGGCGCGAATTGAAAATAAAAGCCGTCGCTACCTGCTGCAGACGCAGCCACTCCAGCAGCTTGTTGATGAGAGTGGTCTTGCCCGTTCCCACTTCCCCGGTCAACAGCACAAAACCTTTGCGGCTCTGGATGCCGTAGGTCAGGCACGCCAGGGCCTCCTCGGTGTGCCGCGTCAGAAACAGATAACGAGGATCTGGGTTGACGTTGAACGGATTTGCCCGCAGGCCGTAGAACTCTTTGTACATGGTCTTCGCCTGGAAACGCTTGTGCCTAAAGCATGTTCACCTTTAAGCCCGAGCCGTTTCGTTTGTTTCCTTCGACTGTTTTTTCCGCTTCCAGAAATGGCCTTTGCCGTTGCCATTCGCCGCAGCCGCATCTACCACCCACGGCACCGCGACCAGGAGAGGAAGCCCTAAGGCAACCTCGGCGTCAGCCTCGGTGCGGATGCACTGATCGCGCAACTCCAGCCACAGCGCCAAGCCCAGCCCCAGCGCCAGGCCGGCGCCCAATCCCCCACCGGCGAAAAACAGCCGGTTCGGGAAGCTGGGCTCACTCGGCAGGTTGGCCGGAACCAGCAGCGTCATCTGCGGTCCTTCCTGCTGCTCCGCCTGCGACGCCATCGTCGATGTGCTCTGTTTGGCGAGATCGTCCTGGTAAACCTTCTGCGCATTGTCGTAGTCGCGAGCCAGTTCCTTGTACTGCTCTTCAATGTTGGGACTCGCGTCCACCCGGTTCTGGTACACCGTGATTTCTTGCTCAAGTTTCTTCTGATCCCGCGTAGTCTGGGCAATCATGTCCTGATACTGGTGAATCTGCAGCCGCAATTGACGAAGCTCGGGCGGCTCTGAGCCGGACTGTTTGTCGTTCGTGGTGCCGTTGCCGGTCACCGTTGTGCTGTTGACCTCCGCCAGCTTCTTCTTTACCTCCGCAATGTCGGCCTTGGTCTTGATCACGTCGGGATGGTCGTCGGTATAGCGCGCCTGCAGATCAATGAGCTGGGCCTGCAGTTGCGAGAGTTGCTGCTGCAGGGTCTGGGGATTGCTCGCCAACTGCGACGCTTTCCACGCCGCCAGTTGCTGCGCCAGCATCGATTCCGTATAGGCCTTGTCCTGGGTCGCCCGGTTCAGGGTTTGGGTATTGGCGTCGAGCTGGGAGTTCAATCCCATCAAAATCTTCAGATTGTTATCCTCGTCGCCGGGAAGCTGTCCCAGGTGTTGATCCTTGAACGCCGCCAGCTTCTTATCCAGATCGTCGAGATTCTGCTTGGCATCCGCCACCTGCTGCCCAAGGAAAACCGTTGTACCCTGCGCCGCTTCCTGCCTTGACTTCAAATCTTCAGCCAGCAGCATCGAGGTCAGCTCAGTGCACACCTGCTGCGCTTCGCGGGCATTCGAGGCGGTGTAGTTCACATAGAAACCGGGAACCGGGCTGTTGCTCTGGCCGGGCTTTTTCTTGGCAACGCCAAACTGTGAGAGATCGGGAACCGGGTCGATCGTCATGTTGAGCTGGATATTGCTGATCAAATCATCAAGATTCTCGCCGTCCTTGGCCAGGCCAAGTTTTTCCACCATGGGCCGCAGGTGGCTGGGGCTCAACACCCGCTGCTCAATCGTGGTAATGTGCTGCGTCAGATCCTCGGTAAAGACCTGCTGCACAACCGTGTCGGGAATCTTCGGCGCCTCCACCAGCGCCAGCGCCTGGGAAGTGTACTTGGCGGGGAAAGCATACGAAACCAGAAATCCGGCGAGCGGCGCCAGCAGCGCCGGAATTAGAATCACCTTCATCCGGCGCTGCAACATTGCCAGATAATCGTCCATGGTTAGTTCGCGGTTTCCCATCATTTCAGCGCTCGTTCCGCCGGCCGATTGACGGCCAGGCCAAGAGATTAGTCAAGCCGGATTGGCCGGGGCGTCCAGTCCAGTCCAATCGTTCCCACATGTCGTGTTGAAATCCGGCTGCAAGGGCCGGGTGTGGTTTGGCAATATGAGTTGTCAAAATCCAGGTCGTTGAACTGATAACTGGCGAAGACATGGAAATGGCGCCCCAACATCCGGTGCACGCCCAAGCCCGCAAAACCGTACTGGTAAGTGTCGGCGCTCACCCCCGGACAGCTAATCGCACTGGAGCCGAGCGGGCAGGTCAGCGGCAGCACTCGGCTGTCGCGGGTATATCCAAGGTCGGAATAAACCCCCCAAACCCTGCCTAACGGCCGGCTTGCGTGCAAGGTCGCGACGTCGCTCTCCGCGCCGGCAAAGAAGCCCGACCCACTGGTGATGTAGTGGTCGTAGGAGAGATCTAAGCTGACTTCTGGAAAGCGATACCGCAGCGAAGCCCTTCCCGCAGCGGAGACCCGGAGGTCATTCGTGGGGCACTCCAGGGATAGGCCAGCGCCGAGTACACAGGGGGGGATCGTATCCGCGGAGGTTGGTGCGCTCACGGGAGTGAGCAGGTGATTGATCTGTGTGAATTGTGGTCCTGCGCCAATCAGGAAATCCATGCGCCCGGAAATACGGTGTCCCCACATCAACTGGATAACCTGGCTGTAGAAGGAAATACCGGCGGAGAACCGGAATTCCTGGTATCCGTATACCAGCGCGCCCTGATCGCGCGGCCCCAGCAAAACGTCATAGCCCGCCTGACCCGAAATTTGGGTATTGCCGATGAATGAGTTTCCGGTGCTGGGGTTATTTTCCAGAAAATGTATAAATCCATATCCGCCGGTGAGGGTAACGGAAGACCTCGGGGTCAGATTCTCGACCACGTCCAGCAGGGTAAGGTTCATGATGCGCGGCACCTGGCTCAAGTCTCCCAGCCCGATCCCGCCAAAGAAGGCGCTCTGCCCACCCAGGGCCGCACCCGTCGTGCCCACGGAACCGTAGCTGCCCCCGAAGGTACCCTCGGGCTGGTAACTGAAAGAATCGCGAATCCCCAACTGCCCGCGCTTCCAGGTGACTTTCTGGTCCAGTCCCATTTCCTCTATCTGTTCGAAGCCAATATTCGACACGTTGTAATAGCCCACTCCTCCAAGGTAGTCGAGGGCAAGATCGTAATTGCTCCACAGCCGTTCCAACTGCAGACTGCCCAACGCGCGCGTGATCGTGTTCAGGTTCGATCCCCCCAGGGCGTTTTCGATATTGGAATCCACCGACTCGCTCACGTGCGCGCCCGCCTGCAGATAACTCAAAGGCGCGGCATGCGGCTCCAGGTTGGGCACGTCCAATCCCGAGATCGGTGGATTCTCGTCGTTGGGTGGCGCTGGGTTTTCCTGGCCAAAGGCTGGCACGGGCTGCTGCGGATTGCTGTCAGGCGTAGCCCCCCCGGACTGCTGGCCGGAATTATCCTGGCCCCAGGCCGCGCTGGCCGCAAACAGGGTCAGCGTCAGAGTCAAAATGATGGTGTGGCCCTTGTTCATCCGTATTCCTCTTTCGCTTCGTTTTTTTTGCCAACCCTACGGGACAACGATCGTGTCTCCCGGTTTGAGCACGAGGTTTTGCTGCCCGCCCCGTCCCTTGATCACGTCCTTGTAATTAAACCGGATTTTCGTCTCCCGGCCGTTTTCCATGCGCAACAGGTAAATCGCTTTGAGATTGGCGAACTGCGTAAACCCCGCGCTGGCGAGCGCCTGCAGCATGGTCATGTTCGGCAGCAGGGGCATCGCTCCGGTATGCGTCACCTCGCCGGTCACGAAGATTCGCTGACTGTTCATTGCCGTTACCACCACGGTCACGCGTGGGTCGTCGATATACTTTTTTAGCTTCGCGGTAATCGAAGCGCCCAATTGCATCGGCGTAAGGCCGGCCGCCGGAACGTCGTTCAGCAGCGGCAGCGAAATCTTTCCATCCGGCCGTACCGGCAAAGTGGCTGTGAGGTCGGGCTCTTTCCAGACCGTGATGTGCAACATGTCGTCGTCGCCGATGATGTAGTCGCCTGGGCCCGCTCGAAAGGCCGAATGTGCTTCCGGCGCAGCGGCTTTCCCCGGCTTGCCGACATTCTCGCCGGGGTCATCCTGGGCCCACATGCCGATGGTCACCAGCCCCAGCAGCACCAGGCACGCCAGCTTCATCACTTTCTTCATGCGCTCTCCGTGACGCTAGGAGGCTCCGTAGTAGGAGCATCCTATTTGTTTGAGCTTATAGAGCAAGGCCTTGTAACTGATTTGCAGCTGCTCCGCGGCTCGGCGCCGGTTCCAGCGCGTGCGGTTCAGCACGCGCAGAATGATTTCCTTCTCCGCCTCGCGGGAAGCGGCTCGCGCCGCCTGCTTTAGCGACACCCGGCTGCCGTCGCTTCCCAAGTCCGGCCGCAGCAGCATCGCGCGTAAGCCGCCCATCGCTACGGTTTCGTCTCCCAAAGCCACAATCGCTTTGGCGGCATTCTCCAGTTCTCTGATGTTCCCCGGCCAGGAATACTCCTGAAACAAGCGCTGTGTCTCCTCGCTCAGTGGCGGCGCCGCGCGCTGAAAATCGCGCCCATACTTCCGCAGAAAATGTTCCATCAGCCCCGGAATATCTTCCCGGCGCTGCCGCAGCGGCGGCAGACGCAAGCACACTCCGCTGATCCGGTAATACAAATCCTCGCGGAGATTCCCTGCCCTTACTTCCGTTTCCAGCTCGCGGGCGCTGCCGCAGATAAGCCGCGCCAAACCTTGAGAGCCATCATTCTTGCTGCCCTTATTCGCGCTCACCCGGGTCAGGACCTGCAGAAGCCATGCCTGAGCTTCCGCGCTTAGCTCCGCTACCTCTTCTAAAAAAACCGTGCCGCCGAACAACCCGGTCTGCTCGCTCGCGTCTCCAAACCTGCCGCCCTCCAGCGTAGCGCATGAAACTACGCAAAACGACCGTCCCCTGCGCCGCGACAGCTCATGCACCCGCCGGGCCGTCGCCTTCTTACCCGCCCCCCGCTCTGCCAGAAGCAGCACCGGAACTTCGCTCCGCGCAACCTCCCGCATGACTGCTTCCACGCTCCGCATGCTTGGACTCGCGCCTTCCATGAAGTCTATCTCCCTCGGTTCGTGCAACATAGCGGCCGGCGGGTTCTCCGCGGCTTGGCGTACATCAGATTCCATCGATAGGCCTTCTCTCGGGACAGGAACTCAAAAATGTCGGGTCGCTAGCTCACCGATGGATGCAATACAAGTGCCATCCCGTTCCCCGGCCGGCAGACGCGCATCACCCGCTTACCCCCTTGCTGTCAAAAGTATATAAGTTAGAACCAGCCTCGGGAGGGAGAAAAGCTGCAAACTGAACCCACGATTTTTCGCATAAAAGGGAAAGTATTTGCCCAACCGAGGCTAATCAGACCCCTCACTCAATGAGGAAATAGTTCCCAACCACTTTCCCCCAAAGGCATGCCTTCTGAGCTCCCGTAAGACTTGATCCCCGCGCGCCTGCGATTGCGGCCTCCCTTTGGTTCGCATATGCTGGAAATCACCCGGTTAACGAGAGAAGCCTTTCCCAGTGAGCCAAGTGCTGCCATCGGACCCACCAATCACACGAACCAGCGCTGCTGGCCCTGCGTCGCCCTCCTTGTGGCAAACGCTGGTCATCGCCGGGCTTTTGCTATGGCTCTATATCCCTACGCTCACCCATCTGGTCGGGCAATGGTGGAGCGATCCTAATTTCTCCCACGGTTTCTTCGTGCCTCTCTTTGCTGCCTTCGTGATCTGGCAGGAGCGGTCCCGCCTCGCCGCTCTCCGTCTGCGGCCTTCCTGGTGGGGTTTGTTGTTTCTGGGGTTCGGACTTTGCGTCCTTATCGTGGGTCAATTGGGCGCTGAACTTTTTCTCTCCCGCGTATCGTTGTTGATCGTGCTGGGCGGCCTGCTCGTGCTTTTTCTCGGTTGGAGTTTCTTCCGCGCCGTTCTGTTCCCCTGGGCGTTCCTGTTTTTGATGATCCCCATTCCGGCCATCATCTTCAGCCAAATCACTTTTCCACTGCAGTTGCTGGCGTCGAAAGTGGCCAGTGCCATCCTCGCCGCCGTGGGCGTACCCGTGTTCCGGGAAGGCAACATCATCAATCTTTCCGCCATGCAACTGGAAGTCGCGGAGGCCTGCAGCGGCATCCGCTCTCTAATGTCGCTGGCGACCCTGGCCATCATTTACGGTTATCTGATGGAACGGAATGTCGGCGTGCGGGTGCTTTTGGCTTTGGCATCGATTCCGATTGCCGTGGGTGCCAACAGCCTCCGGATTGTAGGCACCGGTCTGCTGGTGCAATACTGGGATCCGGAGAAGGCGCAGGGTTTCTTTCATGAGTTCTCCGGATGGCTCATCTTTGTGGTTTCGCTGATCATGCTCTACCTTTTCCACCGCATCGTTCGCTTTTTCTGGCCCGAGGAAGGCGTGGATTCATGAAGCCGTTCGGCACCCTGCGCTTTGCTCTCGCAGCCGCTCTGATTGCCCTCGCGGCCATCCTGCTGCAGGCCCGGAGCCACACCGAGGTCATTCCCCAGCGCTTGCCACTTTCGTCATTTCCCGCCCGTCTGGCGAACTGGAGCAGTGTTGACATTACTCTCGATCAGGAAACTCTTGCCGTGTTAGGGCCCGGCGATTTCCTGCTGCGCGATTATTTCCCAGCAGATAAAGCAGAGCCTCTCACCAATCTGTACATCGCTTACTTCCCCAGCCAGCGCGCGAACGACACCATCCACTCGCCCCAGCACTGCCTGCCCGGCAACGGATGGAGCCCCGACGAGAAAAGCCGTGTCGTGCTTTCGCTGCCCGGCCACGCCCCTTTCCCCGCCAACCGCTACGTCATTTCGAGAGCGGGCGAGCGCCAGTTGGTGTTGTACTGGTTTTGGGCTCACAATCGCGGTGTGGCCAGCGAATATTGGGCCAAGTATTATCTGGTCAAAGACGCCATTCGCATGAACCGCAGCGATGGCGCCCTGGTTCGCATCATGACAGAAATGTTCCCAGGAGAGACCGCGAATGCCGCCGAGCAACGCCTTCTCCCCTTTGCCTCCGACGTGGTCCCGCTCCTCAATCAATACATCCCCCGCTAATCACGGGCCCGCGCGAAACTTTCGCCTTGCCCCCGGCCCGCGTCGGTGTTATTCCTGACTCTCCTTAACTGGATCGCCCAAAAGTGGATCGCCCAAATTCGAATCGCAAAATTGCGATCGCAAACTAACCCGGAGCCGCCCGATTGCCTGCCTCGAATGCGGATGCAGACCCGTTAAACCGAACCTCATTCGTCTCCTCCGGCGCACCGGTCTCCGGGGCCGAGGACCCCAACCGTCCCAAGCGCGTGCTCGGCTTCCGCGATCTGGTCTTGTTTTACGTGGTCACCGGCATCAGCCTGCGCTGGATCGCGACTGCGGCTGCCGCCGGTCCCAGTTCCATCGTCATCTGGATCGGCGCCTGGCTCTGCTTCTATACTCCTCTTGCGCTTTCGGTGATCGAGCTTTCTTCCCGCTATCCCAGCGAGGGCGGCCTCTACGTCTGGACCAGGCGCGCTTTCGGTGACTTCTCCGGCTTCATGTCGGCATGGACTTACTGGACCAGCAACCTTCCCTACTTCCCGGCCGTCCTTTACTTCGCTGCCAGCAACATCCTCTTCATGCGGCAGAACGCATGGGCGCATCTCTCCAACAACGCGACGTTCTACATCGTTTTTTCTCTGCTCACACTCGGCGCCGCCACGCTCATGAACATCGTCGGCCTCGATGTCGGCAGGTGGCTGAACAACGCGGGAGCTCTTGCCATGTGGATCCCCGTCGGCATTGTCATCGTGATGGGATTGATTGCCTGGCATCGCTACGGCTCGGCCACATCGTTCACCGTGCATTCGATGACGCCCGGCACCCACCTGAACGACCTCATCTTCTGGTCGGTCCTGACCTTTGCCTTCGGCGGATGCGAAACCGCTTCCTTCATGGGAGAGGAAATCAAAAATCCGCGCCGCTCCATCCCGTTCGCCTTGCTCTTTGGCGGCGTTACCGTGGCCTTCTGCTACATCGTGGGAACGGCGGCCATCCTGCTGGCATTGCCCTCGAGTGAAGTCAGCGGCTTGCAAGGGCTGGTGCAGGCCGTGTCGAAAACCGCATCCCGCGTGGGGTTTCCCGGAGTGCTGCCGGTAGCCGCGTTCCTGATCGCGCTCAGCAACATCGGCGCCGCCGGAGCCTACCTTGCCGCCGTCGCCCGCTTGCCCTTTGTCGCCGGCATCGACCGCTTCCTGCCCCCGGCATTCGGCGCACTCCACCCGCGCTGGAAAACCCCCTGGGTCGCCCTGCTCACCCAGTTCGTTCTCGGCGCGCTTTTCATTTTTCTGGGTCAGGCTGGAACCAGCGTCAAAGGCGCCTACGATGTGCTGGTCAGCATGGGCGTAATCGTCTATTTCATTCCCTACCTCTATCTGTTCGCCGCCATGATCAAGCTGCAGCGCGATCCCGCCGGCCCGGATGTAATCCGCGTGCCCGGAGGAAGGCGAGTGGCAAAACTGGTCGCCACGCTCGGATTTGTCACCACCAGCTTGACCATCGCGATGTCGCTGATTCCTCAGCCTGATGAACCCGACAAGGCGCTGGCGCTGGCGAAGATTGTGGGGGGCACGGGAGCGCTGGTCCTGGTCGGTGCGTGCATCTATGTGGTAGAAAAAAGAAAACAGCGGCAATTGAGCGGTTGAAATCCGTACGCAACCTTCCGAGGGATGGGCGCGCGCGCCGCTAGGCTAGACCAGATCCGCCAGGGTCGCGGTCTTTCGCGCCGGATTAAAGAACGGCAGCCCGGTCACTTTAACATTCGTCTTCAATCGGATCGCCTCGATCGTGATCTCCATCTGCAACTGCGTCCCCAGCCTCGAATGCTCAGTCTCCACGCTGGCCAGCGCAATCATCTTCTTCAGGACGGGCGACCAACTCGTGGTCGTCGCCTTGCCGACTTGCTTTTCCCCTGCATACAACGGCACCGCTACGCGCGAAGCCTGGCTCGGAGCAGCCGGCGTGAGCCCGTATCGCTCATACAGCGCCTCCACGTCGGTCCAATCCACCTCCACTCCAACCAGTTGCCGCGCCACTCCATTCTTCGCATCCGACTCCAGCGCCTGCTTGCCGATAAACTTTTCTTTTTCCAGATGCACCATCTTGGCAAAGCCCAGCTCATACGGCGAATATTTCTGCGACGGAATCAGAGCCTTCTTCGAACTCGAGTAATCCACTTCAATCAACAGCAATCCTGCTTCCACGCGCGCCACATCCAGCGCCAGCATGCCCGCTGCGTGCAGGTCAAACTGCTTGCCCTTTTCCGCCAACGCATCCCACACTTTCACCGCGTCGTTGGCTTGCTTTAGTGGGATCCAGATCTCGTATCCCAGATCGCCCGTGTATCCCGTCCGCGAAATGTCCACCGGCACACCCGCGATCTTGCCGCGAGTCACGCGGAAATATTTCAAATTTGCGATATCGGCTTCAGCAACGGTCTTCAACAGCTTCGCCGAAGTCGGCCCCTGCAAAGCCAGCGCCGCAACTTTCTCGGAAATGTCGTCGACCTGCACATCCATGTTCAGGCCATTTTGCCGGAACCAGCGCAGGCTGGGGTCGGCCGCCGTCCAGCGATAGACGTTTTCCTCGACCCGCGAAATCGTACCATCATCGATGACCTTGCCCTCTTCGTCGCACCAGCAGCAGTAAATCACCTGCCCCACTTTCACCTTGTTGATGTCGCGCGTGATCACGCGGTTCACTAGGCGCGTCGCATCCTTGCCCGTGATCAAATATTTGTAGAGAGGAGAAATATCGATCAGAGCCGCCGCATTGCGGATGGCGTTGTACTCGTGCTCGTGATGCACTTCATATACGCTGACCGTGTAGTATCCCGACCACTCGCGGTAATTCAAGCTGTGGCAAAGCGGAAAAGTCCTCTCGTGAAAAGCAGTTCCAATGGGCAAATGGATATCCTCGAAAGAGTTAAGTCGAAGCCAGATTATACGTCAGACCCCTATCAAAGCCGTCATCCCGAGCGCTGCCGCTTTTCAGGCGGAGCGAAGGATCTCGCGTCAATCGTATTCTAGTTATAGGTCATGACGATTTCCGCCAACCAACAAACAGCGAGACGATAATGCCTGAGATTGCATAGAGAACTGCATTACTCGCGCTGATCAGGAGCCATCCGAAAAGGCCGACAAGCCAGGACGCATGGTCGAGCCCTAGAGAGATGATGGAAGAAGGACAAAGGTAAAGAAGAGGCGTCGTACTTGGATTCCAATCCATTCGCCGAGCGATGAGGTAAAACGCTAAAAGGAACCACGGCAACACAAATCCAACCGCGGCAAAAGTCCCAACGATCTGCAGTCTCTTGCGCATCTGAGAACGTCTTCAGGATAAGCCTTCTGTCAAATGCCTCGGAACCAGACGGAGGATTGCAGACAAAATGCCGCATTCTCGATAGAATGACTCTTCGACTCATGCATTCAGTCATCCCAATCCCGTCAAACGTCCTGCGCAGTTGGAGCGTTCTTCCTAGCGGTCTCTAATACGCGCGCCCGAAAATTGCGCTAGTATTCCTCGTCCGCATTCTCAACCAGCAAGCTAACAGCTAAAGGCTAAGAGCTTATGGCTACTTCATACGATGTAATCGTGATCGGCGGCGGCCACAACGGCCTGGTCAACGCCGCCTACCTCCAGCGCGCGGGGAAAAAGGTTCTCGTACTCGAACGCCGTCACATTCTCGGCGGCGCGGCCTGCACCGAAGAGGTTTTCCCCGGCTTCAAGTTTTCCGTGTGCTCCTACGTGGTGTCGCTGCTGCGCCCGGAGATCATCCGCGACCTCGACCTTCCGCGCCACGGCCTCGAAATTCTCCCTCTCGACGGCACTTTCACGCCCATGCCCAGCGGCGATTACCTATGGCGCGTGAACGACCACGGCAAGACGCATCGCGAGATCGCCCGCCACTCCCGTGTGGACGCCGAAGCCTACGACGAATTCGGCAAAGCCATGCAAGCCATGTGCCGCTTCGTGAAGCCCATTCTCAGCATGGTGCCGCCCGACCCCGCGACGCTGAACCCGCGCGAACTGATGAAGCTGCTCTTCATCGGCCGCCGCTTCCAGGGCATGTCGAGCTACGACAAGTACAACCAGGTCCAGCTCATGACCATGAGCGCCATCGATTTTCTCGATCAATGGTTCGAGACCGACGTGCTCAAAGCGACCATGTCAGCCTCCGGAATCATCGGCACGTTCCTCGGTGTGCGCTCGCCCGGCACCGCCTACGTTCTGCTGCATCACTACATGGGAGAAATCGACGGCGCATTCCGCGCCTGGGGCTTCGCCCGCGGCGGCACCGGCGCAATCTCAAACGCCATCGCCGACGCCGCGCGCGAAGCCGGAGTCGAGATTCGCACCCAAGCCGCCATCGCGAAAATCATCGTCAAAGATGGCAAAGCCAAAGGCGTGGTTCTCTCGAACGGCGACGAAATCTACGCTGAAACAATTTCCTCCAGCGTCGATCCCCGGCTCACCTTCAACAAGTTCATCGAAGCCGACCAACTTCCGGCTGACTTTCTCGAAGATATCAACCGCTTCAAATATCGAGGATCCTCCGGCAAAGTAAACATGGCGCTCGACGCCCTGCCCAACTTCAAAGCTATTCCTGGCCCTGGCGCTCACCTGCGCGGAGCAATCTCAATTTCACCTTCAGTCGAATATATGGAGCGCGCCTACGACGACGCCAAGTACGGCAACTTCTCGCGCCACCCCTACATCGACATGGTCATCCCATCGCTCACCGATCCCTCGGTCGCGCCGCCGGGCAAGCACGTGCTCTCCTGCTTTGTGCAGTACGCTCCCTACAAACTGCGCCCCGGCTTGAACTGGGACGATCAGAAGGAAGCCTTCGGCGATACGGTGGTCAACACTATCGCCGAGTACGCGCCCAACATCAAAGACATCATCCTCCACAAGCAAGTGATCACTCCGCTCGATCTCGAACGCGAGTGGGGATTGAGCGAAGGCAACATCTTTCAGGGCGAGCTTTCTTTGGAGCAGCTTTTCTTCCTGCGCCCAGCGCCCGGCTACGCGCGCTTTCGCACCCCCATTCAGAATTTATATATGTGCGGCTCGGCGACACATCCCGGGGGCGGCATCATGGGTGCGCCCGGACGTTTAGCAGCGCTCGAAATTCTGAAGGACAAGGGAGCCGCCTAACATGACCGAGATGAAGCGCGACATCGTCATCATCGGTGGCGGCCACAACGGCCTGGTTACCGCCTTCTATCTCGCGAAAGCGGGATTTAAGCCGCTCGTCCTCGAGCGTCGAGCCCAGGTCGGCGGCGCGGCCATCACCGATGAGTTTCATCCCGGATTTCGTTGCTCTACGCTCGCCCACACCGCCGGGCCCATTCGGCCGGATATTTTCCGTGACATGCAACTGGAAAAGCACGGCCTTCGAGTAATCACGCCCGAGACCTGCATCACCGCGCTTTCGCCCGACGGCCGTGCCCTCTCGCTGTACACCGACGAAAATAAATCCGCTCAATCCATCGCCGCCTTCTCGCAAAAAGACGCAGCCAGGTATCCCGAGTTCGAAAAATCTCTAGACAAGATCAGCAAGGTAATCGCGGAGGCACTCGCCACAACTCCGCCCGACATCGACCACCCCAGCGGCGGCGATCTCTGGAGCATGCTCAAGACCGGCCGCGCCCTGCGCAACCTCGGCAAACGGGATATGTACCGCGTCCTGCGCTGGGGACCGATGGCCGTGGCCGATCTCGTAGCGGAATATTTTGAGACTGAATTGCTGCGCGCCGTCATCGCAGCTCGTGGAATCTTCGGAACTTTCCTCGGACCATGGTCGGCCGGAAGCGCTTTGCAGTTGCTGATCCGCGCCGCCGGCGATTCTCATCCTGCGGGTTCGGCGTTCTTCGCTGCCGGAGGCTTGGGCGCTCTCACCCAAGCCATGGCCTCTGCCGCGCAAGCCGCCGGAGTCGAGATTCGCACCGCCGCCGAAGTCATTGAGATTCGAGTGAAAGACGGTGCGGCCACCGGCGTGCTGCTCTCGACCGGCGAAGAAATCAGCGCGAACGCCGTAATCTCCAACGCCGACCCCAAGCGCACCCTGCTCAAGCTCACCGATCCCACCCATCTTTCTCCCGACTTTGTGCAGAAGCTCCAGCACTATCGCGGCAACGGCACTGTCGCAAAAATTAATCTTGCGCTTTCCGCCCTGCCAACTTTCACCGCGTTGAAAAATGGAGATGGTGCCGCGCTCAAAGGCCGCATTCACATCGGCCCCGAAATCGATTACCTGGAGCGCGCCTTCGACGAATCGAAGTACGGCAACTTCTCGCGCCAGCCCTATCTCGAAGCCACCATCCCATCGCTGACCGATCCCACGCTGGCGCCCGCGGGCAAGCACGTGATGTCGATCTACATGCAGTACGCGCCCTACAAACTGAAAGGTGATTGGGAAGAACAGCGCAAAGCGTTAGGTCAAACGGTCGTTGAGACACTGGCGCAATATGCGCCCAACTTGCCCGAGATGATTCTTACGCACCAGATCATTACGCCGCTTGACCTTGAAGAGGTCTACGGCCTGACCGGTGGACAAATCTTCCACGGCGATCTAGCACTCGATCAGTTCTTCACCATGCGCCCGCTGCTCGACTGGGCACGCTACCGCACGCCGATTCAGAACTTATATTTATGTGGAAGCGGCACCCATCCCGGCGCAGGCTTGACCGGAGGCTCAGGCGCCAATGCGGCGCGTGAGATCGTGAAGGCGCTGAAGAAGTAGCTTGAGTTTAGTAATAAGGAGAATCTCCCTGAGCCACGCGATAGAAAACTTACAGTCCGCCCAAAAGCGGGCGATGGACGGTCGACCAAAGGTCGGTGGATTCCCGTATCTGGCCGAAACTCTGCGGCGCGCGGGCGTAACCCGCAATCTGCAGCAGTCGAGGTGAAATAACGTCGCCTGGAACGCCGCCACCGAGATCGCAGAGGAACACGGAAAAAACCGGCTGAATCGCAAGTTCCCTATGCACAACTCCGCCATCCTTCTCGTCAGTTGCCCCGACGCCAAAGGCGAAGTCGCCACCATCGCCGACTTCGTCTACCGCCACGGCGGCAACATCCTGCATGCCGATGAGCACGCCGATGAAGAATCCGGACTCTTCCTGATGCGCGTCGAGTTCGATCCTAAAGATTTCGACATTGATCTCCCTGAGAAAGATCTCACCGATAAAGACCTCGCCGACTTCGCCAAGCACTTCTCTCCCATCGCCGAAAGGTTCCAGATGAAGTGGCGGCTGGCGCAGTCCTCGCACCGCCCGCGGATGATTATCCTGGTCTCGAAGTACGACCATTGCCTCGTCGATCTTCTCTACCGTCACCAGAGCGGCGAACTTGCCTGCGACATTCCTCTCATCATTTCGAATCATCCTGATAACCAACCCATCGCCGACTTCTACAAAATCCCCTACGCGGTCGTCTCCATCACAAAAGGCAACAAACGCCAAGCCGAAGCACAAATCCACTCGCTGGTCGAAGATTACAAAGCCGATTTTCTCGTGCTTGCTCGCTACATGCAGATTCTCTCCAACGATTTCGTCAACCGCTATCCACAACGCATCATCAATATCCATCATTCGTTTCTCCCGGCCTTCGTCGGCGCCAAGCCCTATCACCAAGCCTTCACGCGCGGCGTGAAGCTGATCGGAGCGACCAGCCATTACGTCACCGAGGTCCTCGACGATGGCCCCATCATCGAACAGGACGTAGTCCGCGTCTCGCACCGCGATTCTGTTGAAGATCTCATCCGCAAGGGCCGTGACCTTGAAAAAGTCGTGCTCTCACGCGCCGTACGCTGGCACGTGGAAAATCGCGTGCTTCTTTATGGCAACAAGACCGTGGTCTTCTGATTTTCCTCGTCCTGCTGGCGCGCCCGAAAGGTCATGCACTTCCGGAGAGCAGAAGTCATTGCATATTAGTGTCGCTCCGCTAGTAACTTGCGGCACTGGTGACTTTCGTCTCTACTGGAACAGCAGGAAAGCATTTTCCCTCAACCGACGGGGAGAATCTCGCTCGCGGAGAGTTTCTTTGGCCGAGGACCTCAAGTTTGAGCTGTCGATCCTGGCGACGGTCCAGGGTTTCTACCAGAAGCTGATGAAAGACTCGCTCGGCGGCGATGTGCCCATTCCGAGCGGGCTCGACGAGGTTTCGCTTCGCCACTCGGAAGGCGATCTTCCGGAAACTCTCTCCCGCATGTACCGCTGGCTGCACGTTCTGGATATGGCAATCACGCCCGCGATGATGCGCCAGGCGCTCACTCCAGACACGGATTCAGAAGTCGCCGAGGCCCTGCTGCGCTACTTTGTGCGGCGCCGCGAGTCCAGTGAAATCAACCGTGATAAGACCGACCTGATTGCAACGTTTCTGTATCGCCATCCCCGCGTCGCCGGTCAGTGGCAGCAACACGGTTACGGACTGGACGGCGCGCTGCCGCTTTCGCCCTTCGAAATTGCACTGATCGAAATTCTTGCCGATACGGACGTTCCTTCGCTGCCGGAGGAACACGTGCAACTGCTGCGCAATTTCGATCCTTTGCGGGAGGAAATCGCGCGCTATCGTGATTTCAACTCGCTCATGGATTCTGGCATTGTTTCGCGGGTGCGTGAGTTGAAGCGCTGGCTGGATTCCTCCTTCTATCATCCCGGCGTCCTGGCTACGGTCGCAGCTCACAATGCCGCGTTTGGCGCGCGTTTTGACCAGCTCTTCACCAAAGCTCTGGCCGAGATCAAACAATTCGCGCAGGCACTCGACGAAATGGGCGGCAGCATTCTCAGCACCGTGGACGGCGTGGAAGTCACGGTCGAGCACGTGGCCGCGATCGAGCAGAAGGAAATGCTGCAGGCCGACTACGGCAGCGCGCTGGAAAAATTTCGCCGTGTCTCGAAATTGAAGAAGGAACTGGACCGGCGCCCACCCATCCGCAAATCGTTGCTCGCCCCCGCCGCAGGGACTGCGAAAACCTCGGGCGGCGGCGCGGCCGCTGCCGCCAAACCGGCGCGCGTTGCGGCTGCAAAGGCTCCCGCGCCGGCGCAGGCATTCCAGCCACCGGCGATTACGGCACAGCAAATCTCCGTCGAGGAAGGCAAACTGCGCCGCGTCGAGGAATCGATTCGCATCTTTGTCCGCGTGGCTGATCCCAAATATCGCCAGGTTGTGCCCATGCGTTTTTTTAATCTGACGCTCACCGCGCCCGAAGCCGAAGCCTACAACGCCAGCTTCCTCGAAGAGAAAAGCCTTCGCGCCGATGTCGCCCGCGCCTTGATCCGTCTGGTTTCCTGCGTGGCCCGTGTCAACACCGAACTCGAAGAACTCAAACGCAGCCAGAGCATGTCTTCGCTGTGGAAGCTCCATGCCGACGCGTTGGTAGTCTTGCTCGACATCGCCAGCACCACTACGGAAGAAGCCGCAAGCGTGGCCAAGGCAGCCGAAGGCAAAGACGCCGCCGCATCCGCCAAAGCCATTCGCGAAACCGTGCAGAAACTCCGCGACCGCTCCGATCTGGCCGTGAAAGCGCTGGCGCATCCGGGAAGTTAGAGCAGTTCTCAGTTGCCGCATCCCATTACAGATTGTCATCCCGAGCGAAGCGAGGGATGACAATCGTCCTTTAGTCCACTGCGACCTTCCCACTTTGGGAAGATGGCTATTTACCTTTTTTGAACTGGTATCCCCCTCCCCCTGATCTATTGGAATCATCGGCTTAGCGCCAAAATCAGATTTAATCTATGGGGCTCAATAACTTGCGGGCAAAATCTTGAGCCGTAAGGAGTTAGGTACGTGGGTCCGGGGTGTCAAAGAGATTGTCTGAAACCCACATTGTCTGTCGGCAGGCCGCTTGCGTCAAGCCTACGAAAGTAGGTAGTGTCAGTTCCTAGGCCGACAGGCCGCTGCTCTGTTCGTGAGTGTAAACGCCTTCCATGAGAAGGCCGGTCGGAGTCAAGTCGATTCCTGTCGGGCTTCATTGAACACGATTTTTTCTCCTGCCGAGCAGCCTCCGCCGACATCATATTCGTCGCGCCTGAACGAGGACGGGACGGAGCATTTTACGCCACCACCATTGGCCCAAGGCGGAATGAACTACGGCACCGTCTTTAGGCTTACCACGACTGGGCGCTTTCCATCATGCCTCCTTTGCAAGAGCGTCTAATTCGTCGATCTGGCGCTGACACTTCCGCGCCTCCCATCGATCCAGCATCACCGTGAGGACGGAGAAAGTGACAAGAACAGCTGCAAGCCAGCCTACGCCGCCAACGCAAATCAGAAGAAAGCCGGAGGACATCGTTACCCACCCCGACCAAAGCCGCCAGCCGCAGTGGAGGTCCCGTTGACGCGCCAGATTTGCCCGATAGGAAATAGCGCAAGCGGAAGGATCGGTTTCACCCGGTGCTTCGCGAACACGCTGGACAAAATTTTGATATGCCCCATAGAGCATGGAGGCAGCGACGAAACCGAAGCCAATGCGCTGAATCGGGTGGACCATAATCGGGTGGACTATAGAGGAGCCAATGTATGGAATTGGGTGCGTGAAGGTGAAGATAAACCGTCCGAAGACCACGCTCGTAGCCAATGTCGCAGCACAGTTGCTGAGAGTTCTCCGGCGCGTCTTCTTCGTGAAGTTTTGCGCTGCACGCGGAATATCGGAGAGGTTAGCCACGGGAACGTCCCGGCGTGTGAAGAGTATCCTCGTGCTGCCAAGCGCCCACAGCAACGCAGTCCAATCGGTTTCGATGAAATCCATCTCGCGCCGCATCGCCTTTGCCCAATCCTGAGCCCCCGGCGATGCGAACCGAATCACGATGTTCAATATTCTCAAAGCCAATCTTCGAGAAGTAGTCATCAGCTTTTCACCCCACTGAATGCCGGTTGGCCCACAGGATGTTTTGAAACTGAAGGCACCTGTTCGCGGGCGTAGCGCAACCCACCGGCAGTAAGTTTGTACATGTGCCGCGGTGGTTTGCCTAGTTCGGGAGTTTCCCAGCGCGTCTCAAGTAGCTTCCGCTCCGCCAAGCGCATTAGAATTGGGTACAAAGTACCGGATTTCAAACCTGTGTTCCGGCTGATGTCGTACCCGTATTTCCAATCCTGCGGCATTTGCAGAAATTCAGTCAGCGCCAGCACCGTCTGTGTGGATCTGCGTAGGTTCATGACATAAATCTACATATATAGATATAACCTGTCAAGCGATTTCTATGGATAGGGAAATTGGAATGTTGCCCGACCTCAGGCCCGGAATGCTGCGCGGAGTCCGACAACTGGCACCTCGTTGGTGCTGTCCGATGAGTCGAGTTCAAAAGCTTACGAGCCCCGACAGCAAAGCAGCGCAAGCAGAGCTGTCCCAATGTCTCCTAGCATGTCACGAAACAGTCACTCATAAGTCATGCGGTGCTTTTCTGGATTGCCGCAGTAGATTAGCGCAGTCTTGGCATGCTCCAAGGTGCTGTCTGGCAACCGGTCCACAAGTTGATGTAATTGTTCTCGAAGTTCGTTCATAGCATGTTTGCAATAATCGAATTTGATGCATCCTGCAGCATTGGCTTGCCGTTTGCGGATACTTGTTGATAGATCGCGATTACACTCGCAATGCACGCTAGCGTAAGGGAGCGTCCCTCAGGGGCTAAAGCGGGCGTCTTTATTGGCTCTGGGCGGCACGGCTGAAGCCGTGCCCTTTCCGAACGCTTCCACGTTGAAAGGAGCTTTCGCGGCGCGGCTGGAAGCCGCGCCCTTTCAAACCCGCTAGTTGATATCGAACTGCTCCTGATGCAGCGCGGGGTCGCTTTTCACGATGATGGTGCGCTTGGTCAGTTCTTCCATTTCGTTGAGCAGGCGGCCGTTGTTGGCTTTCAACTCTTTGGCTACATCCGGATTCACGCGCAGCATTACATCTTCGTGTTCCAGATGCTTGGCGATCTTGCGCATCTCCACGTAAATTTCGTTGGCCACCGTGGTCAGCGACTTCACGTAGCCGGTGGACTGGCAATACGGGCAAGGTGCGCCGATGGTGCGTTCGAGCGATTGCTTCACGCGTTTGCGGGTAATCGCGACCAGACCAAAATCATTAAACTGAAGAACCTTCGATGGAGCACGATCGTGCCGGAGTTCTTCTTCGAGCGCCTGCATCACGCGCTGCCGGTTGCGGCGTTCATCCATGTCGATGAAGTCGATGATGATGATGCCGCCCAGATCGCGCAGCCGAATCTGGCGCACGATCTCCTTGATCGCGTCCACGTTGGTTTTGACGATGGTGTCTTCGAGGCGCGAGGTTTTGCCCACGTACTTGCCGGTGTTGATGTCGATGGCGACCAGCGCTTCGGTCTGGTTGATGACGATGTAGCCGCCGCTTTTGAGCCACACTTTCGACTTGAGCGCCTTGTTCATTTCCTCGGCGAGGCCGAATTGCTCGAACAGCGGCGTTTCTTTGGTGTAGAGCTTGACGCGCTTCACCAGGGCCGGCTGAAAGCGGTTGAAGAAGCGAAGAATGCGTTCGTATTCCGGCTCGGTGTCGACCCAGATCACGGAGAAATCGGACGTGACCTGATCGCGCAAAACGCGCTCGACGACGTTGAGATCGTGGTAGATCAATGCCGGGGGATTGGACGCCTCGGCGCGGGTCTTGATGTCGTTCCACAGGCCTTTGAGGAAGCGAATGTCGGCGCGCAGTTCGTCTTCGCCCGCATTTTGGGCCGCGGTGCGAACAATGAAACCTCCGTGGCCGTTTTCGCGTTCGCTCATGACGATGCGCTTCAGGCGCTGCCGCTCTTCGTCGGACGCGATCTTGCGCGAGACTCCGGTGTGGTTCACGGTAGGCATGTAGACCAGGAAGCGGCCCGGCAGCGCGATGTGGCTGGTGATGCGCGCGCCTTTCTTGCCGATAGGCTCCTTGGCAATCTGCACCAGAATTTCCTGGCCTTCCTTAAGCAAGTCGCTGATTTTCGGAACTTCCTGCGAAGATTGCCGGCGGGGGAAACGGCGCCCACCTCCGCTGCGGCGTCCGCCACGCTGGCGGTCGAAACCGGGC
>JBARJF010000097.1:0-7095 GCA_049800135.1 Candidatus Sulfotelmatobacter sp. | reverse complement strand
AGCCGGTAAGTCGTGCAGACGATGCTGTACTCCTCCGGCGATCCAAACTTGTCGTAGGGGGTCGTGAACTTCTTCACCAGCGGATTATTTGAGTGGTCGGGATGCAGCAAATTCTTGGTCGGGCTTTCGATCGGCTCGTAGTGTTCGGGGAAGGGCCCATCCGCGATGACGCCAATCGGAGCGAACAATCGCCCGACACCTTCCGGATTCATGATGAAAGGCCCCATATGATCTTTGGGATTGGAGTCGGGCTTGAAGTCAGGCACGTCGTTGCCAACCCATTTCGCCGCGGCTTCGTTCCACCAGACCTGCTTGCGATCGGGATCCCATGGCTTTCCAGCCGGGTTGCAAGATGCGCGATTGTAAAGCACGCGCCGGTTGGCCGGCCAGGACCACGCCCAATTGGGATAAACGCCCATGCCGGATGGATCCTCCGTGCCTCGCCGCTGGACCTGTGCTCCGGCCTCGGTCCACATGCCGGAGTAGATCCAGTTGCCGCACATGGTTGTGCCGTCGTCTTTTAACCAGGCAAATCCTGGCAACTGCTGGCCGGCCTTGATCACCTGTCCTGTCGTCTCGTCCTTCAGGTCGGCGAGAGCTCTGCCGTTAAGGTCCATGGCTACCTGTGAAAGTGGAGGATGCGCTGAATCTGCATATGCCCAACTCAGATTCAGAATGGGGTCGGGGAATTTTCCACCCTCCTTTTTGTACAGGTCGCGAACCCGCAGGAAAATCTGCGCGACGATGTCCTGGTCGAGTCGCGCTTGCCCCGGAGGTGGAACCGCGGCATATTTCCAGGTCACCCAGCGCGCGGAGTTAGTCATGCTGCCGTCTTTTTCGGCAAAGCCGGCGCAGGGCAGCCGATAAACCGTGGTGTTGATCTTCTTCTGTTCTTCCGTAGTAATGCCCGGCGCTCTCCAGAATTCGCTGGTTTCATCGGGATAAATTTCGCCTACCACCAACCAGTCGGCCCTCTTCAGCGCGTTGATATTCTTGTTCGTGTCCGGGCCGATCATTACTCCGTTCATTCCGAAGGCGAACATTCCCTTGACCTTGCCGTTGTACATGTCATCCCAGATATGCGTCCACGAGGAATCCTGTCCGAATTTGGGCAAGTAATGGAAGGCAAAATCATTTTCCTTCGTGGCAGCGTCTGCGTAGAACGACTTGAGCAGCGACACCATGAATTTCGGGGTGTTCGCGTAGTAGTTCATCGAATTCCAGGGCGAGGGTTTCGACGCCGTTGGCGTGGTGCGTTTCAGAAAAGTGGCCAAATCCGCGTCGTCGGGAACCGGCGCTTTCAGGTAGCCGGGCAGTGAGTCGTACAACCCGGCCATGTCGGTCGCGCCTTGAATATTCGAATGGCCGCGAAGGGCGTTAACACCACCTCCCGCTCTGCCGACGTTGCCGAGCAAAAGTTGAATCATAGCGGCAGTGCGGATGATCTGCGTTCCAAAAGTATGTTGCGTCCAGCCCACCGCATAAATGATGGTTGCTACTTTCTTCATGTCGCCATCTTTGCGGACCGAGGTGAATAGATCGACGGCCTTCAGGTACTGATCCTTAGGGATGCCAGTAATCCGCTCGACGGCTTCGGGCGTGTAGCGGGAATACTGCTGCTTCATCAACTGGAAGACGCAGCGTGGATGCTGAAGCGTGAGGTCGTAAGCGACATTCGGAGGCAACGCAGGTGGAGGTGCAGTCGTCGCCGGGTGCGAACCCGAGGGAGCTGCGTGCGCGGAAGCGGCGGCGTCCGTCTTGCCGCTGAAGTCTCCGCCTTCCTCGTAATTCCACGTGGTCTTGTCGTAGCTGGTTGAGGCCTCGTTAAATCCGGAATACAAACCGTCCACGGGAAGTTTGAAACCCTCCTTCACAATGAAGGCCGCGTTGGTGTAGTTGACGAGATATTCTTTAGCGATGCGGTTGTTCTCGATGGCATAGCGGATCAGGCCGCCGAGGAACGCAATGTCGGTGCCGGCGCGAATTTGTACAAAGAGGTCGGCCGTAGCCGAGGTGCGTGTGAATCGAGGGTCGACGGAAATCAGCTTGGCGTTGCGGTTGCGCTTGGCCTCCATAGCCCACTTGAAGCCACAGGGATGGTTTTCGGCGGGATTACCACCCATGATCAACATCATGTCGGTGTTCTTGATGTCGATCCAGCCATTGGTCATGGCCCCCCGTCCGAATGTTGGTCCCAAACTTGAGACCGTGGGGCCGTGTCAAACCCGGGCTTGGTTTTCCAAATAAACCAAGCCCAACCCCCTCATGGCCTTGACAGCCAGAAAATTGAATTCGTTTGTATCCGTGCAGCCGCCGATGAACGAGATGCCTTCGCACCGATTCACAGTGCGGCCGTTCGCATCTTTCTCGACAAAGGAACTATCGCGCGTTTTCTTGGTCCACTGCGCGATCTCATTCAGAGCGTCGTCCCAGGAAATGTCCTGCCAGTCGGTCGCGCCCGGCCGCCGAACTTGCGGTTTCGTGAGCCGCCGCGGGTTGAGCATGTCCTGCTCGAGAGAGGAGCCCTTGGGGCACAGCGTTCCGCGGTTGGTGGGATGATCAGGATCGCCTTCGACGTGGATCACCTGCGGCGTGACGTTTTTTGCCCGATCGCCGATGGTATAGATGAGGACGCCGCAGCCGACCGCGCAATAGGGACAGGTTGAGCGCGTCTCGGCAGCGCGTGCAATCTTTAGTTCCTTGAGTTGTGCGTAGGCGGGCCGGAGGTCGAACCCAAAGACGGTAGCTCCCACCGCGCCGACGGTTGCTGCCTTGAAGAAGTCTCTGCGAGTTGTCTGCATGGAAGAATCTCCGCATCCGGTCAGGAATCGTGGGACTCTTATTTCCGGGTATTCTACCCCATCTCTTTCGAATCCAGAAATAGTGCCATCGCACCAAGGAATTACGAAACTGAACCAGCGAGCCGTTGTCGTCGCTACGAACCAGTCACAAGCGATTTATGCGACTTCCAAGGCAGCTAACGGCAGCCAGACTTGAAACCGCGTGTCGCCGGGTTTGGAACTGAGCTGGATATTTCCCCGGTGCTTCTTCACAATTCGCTGGACAGTGTCCAGGCCGAGGCCCGTGCCTTCGCCAACGCCTTTGGTAGTGAAGAAAGGCTCAAAGATGTGGGGTCGCACATCGTCGGGAATTCCCGGACCGTTGTCACCGATCTCAACCACCACGCAACCGTCGTCGCGATAAGTTCGAATGCGAAGCTCTCCTGTCCCGTGCATCGCGTCAATCGCGTTATCGATAATGTTAGTCCAGACCTGGTTGAGCTCGCTGCCAAAGGAATTCACCAGGAGGGGAACGGGTTGGTAGTCGCGTTGCACCGCCACTCCGCGCTTCAGCTTGTGATTCAAAATTGTCAGTGTGGTCTCCAGACTCTTTACCACGTCGACGTTTTGTACTGGCGCCTGATCCATGTGGGTGTATTCCTTAATTGCGCCCACTAAATCCGAGATTCGCGAGGTGCTGCTTTCGATTTCATGCAGCAAGCTTGCGATCTCTACGGAGGCGGAGATTCTTACCAGAGCGGCTCGCGCCGTGTCGGCATCGAGTTCCGCGAACAACGACTCGACCGCCTCCGGCTTAATGTTCCGACGCGCCAGGCCAGCCGCCAATTGCCACAAGTCGTTCTGTCCGTGGCTGCGCAACAGAGAATCGATCTGGTCTTCCAGGTCGCTGATGGTCAACGCATCCGGTGGAACCACGTCGGTTCGCGTGAACGAGGCTTCCAGTTTCTCGATCTCCGATTTCTGCGCCGGCGAAAGGGCGCGCCTACCCAACTCGAGGCTCGCATTCCTGATCTTCGTCAGCATTTCGCGCAACTGGCTGGTGGCGCGCTTCGCCGCGGAGGCCGGATTGTTCAATTCATGCGCCAATCCGGCAGAAAGCTTTCCCAGAGAAGCCAGCCGGTCGCGCTGCTGTTCGAGGCGGGTTGTTTCCCGGATGCGGTCAGACATCAAGCCAACCAGAAGCTTGGTCAACTCCGGCATCTTCTGCACGAGATCCGGAAACAGCGCGGCCGAAAATCGCAGAGCGCGGCTGTCAGTTACGGCTCGCCCGCCTACGGTAAATTGCTTCATCCTCGAAAACGGCAGCACTCCGGTGACGTCGCCCGGCTCCAGGTCAAAGACGAAGGTTTCGCCGCTGCGCTCGCCACGCCCTTGAAGGTGCCCCTCAAGAATTACAAACATGGCGTCGGCGGGGTCACCCTGGCGCGAATAGATGTCGCCCGCCTTCAGATTCATCTCTTGCGCCTGGCCGAGGAACCAGTCGAGCTGATCGTCGGGCAAGTCGGCGAATACGGGTACGCGGCGTAGTTCGGATTTGTCGACCATTTATACCTTGCTCAAGTACTGATGGATGAACTGCACCGCCACCGATCCCTCGCCTACACCGGAAGCCACACGTTTAATCGAACCGTGGCGCACATCGCCGACCGCAAAAATACCGGGGACGTTGGTCTCGAGCAGGAAGGGATCGCGGTCCAGCGTCCAGCCCTTTGGGCGTTGCCCGTCGCGTATAAGGTCAGGCCCGGTCAATAAAAAGCCGCGGTCGTCGCGCTCGACCACATCCGCGAGAAAATCCGTGCGGGGCAATGCTCCGATAAAGATAAACATCGAACTTGCAGGCACACGTTCGACTTTGTTGGTGTCGGAACAAAGCACAGAAATTTCTTCCAGATGAGTTTCGCCGTGCGCCTCGACCACGCTGGCATGGCTCCATAGCTGGATGTTGGCCGTCTCCTGAATCTGATCGATCAAGTATCGTGACATGGTGCTGGCCAGTGATTCGCCGCGCACTAAAATCACTACGCGCTCCGCGTACCGGGCAAAGTTCATGGCTGCCTGGCCCGCCGAGTTTGCGCCGCCCACCACGTAGACAAGCTCGCCCTTGCACGACAGCGCTTCCGTCGCACCGCCGCCATAGTAGATGCCCGCACCCTGCAACCGATCGATCCCGGGAGCGTTCAATCTCCTCCACTGCACTCCCGTCGCGACCATCAGCGCGTGGCACGAAATCTCATTCGCATCCGCCAGCTTAACGATCCGGTAAGGCCCCTCCTTCCGGACACCAACCACTTCCTGCGGCGCCAGAATTTCCACTCCGAAGCGCTGGGCCTGTACCACCGCCCGCCTGGCCAAATCGGCGCCACTGAGCCCGGTGGGAAATCCGAGATAGTTTTCGATGCGCGAACTCATACCAGCTTGGCCCCCGGGTGCCTCCCTCTCGATCATCACCGTGTGCAGGCCCTCGGAAGCTCCATAAACGGCAGCTGCCAGACCGGCTGGCCCCCCGCCGACAATCGCTAGATCATAGAAGCTGGTTTGGGCCCGCGTCCGCAGACCAACCTTTTGCGCCACGTCCGCCGGCACGCTCTCCAGCAACTTCGTTCCGTCGGGGAACAGCACCACGGGGAGACTAGCCACTTCTGGACCTAGAGCCTCCAGGAGTCGCTTGGTTTCCGGATCATTGGCCGAAAGCTCTACGTCGATCCACTGATAGGGAACATGATTGCGCGCCAAAAAGTCTCGCAACTCGTAGGAGCGCGGCGACCAACGCGTACCCAGCAACCTGATCCCTTGAAATGTTGGACGAAAAGAAGCTTGCCAGTCGTCGAGCAAATCGTCTAATTGCGGATATAGGTGCTCTGCCGGCGGATCCCACGGCTTCAGGAAAAAATAATTGATGCTGGCATGATTGATGGCGCTGATCGCGGCGTTGGTGTCGGCATAAGCGGTAAGCAACGCCCGCTTTGCGCTAGGGAATATCCCCATTGCCTGTTGCAGGAACTCCACTCCATCCATGCGAGGCATGCGCTGGTCGGCAAGCAGTAAGGCCACGCTGTCATTACGCACCTTCAACTGCTTCAGGAGATCGAGCGCGCCCTCGGGCGAATCGCTTCCTATGACGCGGTACTCAGCGCCGTACTGGGAACGAAGATCCCGCTCAATCGCCCGCAAAACATCAGAATCATCATCGACACTCAGCAGTATTGGTTTGGCCATTTCTTGATTCTCGTTTTCGGGCGTTTTCGGGCTTCGGACAAAGGGATGAAGTGCGAAATAATTGTACTTTCGTATTCCAAATCGCCATGACCCTTCGCGTCAAGTCCTCCTGGCCTTCCCCCGGGAGTCAGCGCGCCGGCAGCTTCGGTGGCGGGCAGAAGGAAAGTGAATGGCTCCTGCAGGTACAAGGGACCGTGGCTTCGGGTTGGCTGAGGTAACCGATGGAGACGTCCTGACCGATGTACAAGTAGAATTCGGCTTCAGCGATGGTCAGCACGAAAGCCCCGGCAATGGCAGGCGCGCCCAGATGATCTTTAACCGGCCGCTTCCCGCGCTTTACACCGCGCATTCGTGGTCGTTGGTCTCGGCGACGGCGATGTTGAACAATTTCGCCTACTCTTAATCAGTCGCCATTAGCATTTATTCTTTTCTCCCATTTGCCACAAAATCTCTTCGATGAGGGCTTTCTGGGGTCGACTCTCCCGGAAGGTTCCTAGAGCCGTGGTTTGTCCAAAATCGTCAAGAGCGCAATCCTGGCTTCTTCCGGCTCACTCCATCGATATCCGAAAGCAGTTCCTCAATGCCAAATGGTTTCGTGATGTAATCATCCGCTCCAGCTTCCCGCGCCGCGCTCTTGTCCTTCTCAGAAGTCCTGACCGACAAGATAACGACAGGTACGTTAGAGCCGGCGCGAATGGCGCGGCAGGTTTCAATTCCATCCATGCCCGGCAGATTCAGGTCCAGCAGGACAAAATCACAGCGCTCGGCCTTCAATTTATTCAGCGCTTCCTCCCCGGATTCGGCCTCGACCACCTGATAGCCACGGGCGCTCAGGCTGGCGCGCAGTACGCGCCGCATCTGCGCTTCGTCATCGACTACCAGTATCTTTTGAAGACTCATGCGCCTCCTCACACATGAGCAGCGCACCTGGGAAGGCTGTCTGGCTGACCTGTCTAGCAGGACGCTGAAAAATCGTGCTTTGATGCGATTCGGTCCACTTGGTTCGTGATTTTATGGGCGGCTGGAGCTTGTAGATTTGCCAGATTGATCTCGCAATGACTGTTCTCTCGCTTCTTGC
>JBARJF010000096.1:0-19887 GCA_049800135.1 Candidatus Sulfotelmatobacter sp. | reverse complement strand
GCGGTACTCGTTTGTCGGGTGAAATATAGCTGAACATCCCGTCTTGCCGCTGATCGTCTCCACGCATGCTGCCACTACTAACACGTCTTCCTGTGGATTGGGAGTCGTTTTTCAGCATCCTGTTAGGACGACTAATCCGAAGCGATTCAGGTTTCGACTGACGAGGATCAGGCTATGAACCGGCAATTTTGTTATTCGTGGTGCCGATAAGATCCATCAGCCCGTCCGCAAATGTACCCCGCCAGCTCAAATAGTCGTGCCCGCCAACGAACTGTTGATAGTGGACTTCGTATCCTTTCGCCAGCAGCACATCTCGGATGTCCCGGCTAGTCTCAAGGATTCCACCACCGGTTCCATTCGAGTCGAATTCAAATGAACCTGCGTCTAAGTAAAATTTGAGGGGCAACTTTGAACTCGCGATGAACTGCTTGGCCATCCATCCCGTTTCCGTGATCACTCCCTCCGGTATTGCGCCCGAATGGTCGGGAGCCCACCAGAACGACCCCGATTGGCATAGAACGTTTGTGAAAACTTCAGGGTGCTTGAAGCCGGCATAGGTCGCGGCGAGCCCTCCGAGGCTGGAGCCAGCGACAACGGTTTTTCCGGGATCGTTTGTGACGTTGTAATGAGTGTGTATCCAGGGGATTAGCTCTTTCGCGAGAAAATCGGCAAACTTCGGATTCGGCGTCAGCTCCTCATTGCGCGACTCCTGCGAAGGATTGGCTATCAGCACGGCGACCGTCGGGGGAATCCTCGAGGCCGCGATCAGATTATCCAAAATCACGGCCGTGGGCACTTTCGTCAGATAGGCACTTTCATCAAAGACGACGACAAGGTCGTACGGGGTAGCGTTTGCCCTGTATCCAGCGGGAAGATAGATCGACAAATCGTGCTCATTCTTCAGAAGGTCACTGTGGATCTTCTGCTTCTCGATTGTTCCCGCTGCGACGCTGCTGTTCTTCACGATCCAAGGTTGTGGAACGGCCCCTTTGATTTCTGCCATCGATTGACAGTCGTATCGGGTCGCATCTGGTGCGCATCCCCACCGGTGTGGGTTCAGCGGATCGATTTGTGTCGTCGCAAATCGCTCCGGCTGGAAACCGTTGAACACGAGGGGATCATTTTCTGACAGACCATAGGTAAACCGTGCTCCGGTTGGAAGCCGGACAGTTAAATACCACACATCCGTGAGAGGTATCTGGTGAAAAACATAGTCCAACGGGTAGCGGCCACCTATCTTAAAAGAGCCAATCGGGAATACGTTGTGGGTTTCCGATGTCCCGCGCCAGAGAAACGTGACAAGTTGATGTTGGGGATCGTTTTCGATGGATTCGACCAGTGGCGTGCCTTCCGCCGCTACCTGCTTCCAGAAGGTCTCAATGTCCGCGTTACCGGAAGCAACCTGCTTTCGCAGCGCTTCGATCCGTGGGCTCGGATTTGGGTCGTGCCACGGCTTCGGCTTCAGACGTTCATCCAGGGACAACACCTGATTTAACGTCAGCTCGAAACTTACCGGCCGGGCCGCGGATGTCGTGAGCTCAATCCGATAGGTTCCCGGAGTGTCTGCGACAAAGACGCAGAGGCGCTTTCCATCTTCTACCGGGCCGGGATAGTGCCGTACGGGTAAGCCGTCGGGTGCAAGAATCGTAAGGTCAATTCTTCCGTGCTGATCGAGTAGGCCGGCGACGTAGTCCCCCGCCTTGAGTTCGATCACATAAGACTGCACAGAGCCCGACGAGAGCCGACCTCCCACCGATTCATTGATTTTGAGTGATTGCTGCGCCGGTGCGGTCGTTGCGACGAAAAGAACAAGTATCCAGGCCATTCTCATGACTAGACTCCCTGCATATCAGTTTTGCAGGCGAACCAGGCGGCCTGCGGCTTCTTTCGCACTTCTCTTGCTCGCGAGTCTAGCATCTGCGAAAGTTGCGGGTCGACTGCCGAGCAGGTTGCAGAGCGAAATTTGAAAATTTGGATCGGTACCGATAACGCGCGTCTAGGCATCGATGGGACGATATGGGAAATGAAGGATCGGTCTACCTCGGCGCGCTACCGTTGCGGTCTGGGCGTGCGTTTAACGTGCGGCAACTGGCCCAGGGCTTCGACCACCACTGCCGCGTACGAGGACCGCTCGGTGGGTAGCACGGCCGGCGCTTCGTGCGCCACCTGCAAAAGCCCACGGTACGCAGCGTATGCGAACACCGCCTTCGCTTTGCCCTGCGGTTGGGCGAGCCCGAGCTCGCGGTAGCAAGCTTCAAGGTACTCAATTCTGGCGGATGCCACACGGTTCAGCGCGCGCCATTCCGCCGCACCGCCAGTCAAAATGCGACCGATTTGGAGATGCATTTAGCCGGTCATGTGGTCTGCTATTGGACTGTCAAAGCAACGGTGCCAACCTTCGTGCTTACCGAACCTGATGTGCCAGTGACAGTGATTGTATAGGCTCCTGGCGTAGTGCCGGTGTTGCCACCGCCACCTCCGCCCCCGCCGCTTACACCGCAGGCAATGAGCCATCCTGTGGAAACAAACAGGAGCAGGAGTCCAATAATCGCGACGCAGTCTTTCCGTCTCCGTGGCCTCACAAAGAGCAACGCCAACGCGAAAGTACCTCCGCTGGCCGAGGGCCAGAAGAGGCTTCTCTTTTGATTCTCGGTACTCGATGCCGCGGTTGTGTTGACAGTGAGAGTCGAGGTCTGTGCGGCGGCACCGCTGATCGTGACGGAGGTTGGGTTCAGACTGCACGTCGGCATGTTATTGACGCCGGTTAGTCTCGTAGTCACGCTGCAAGTCAGATTCACTATTCCGCTGAACCCGTTCGTCCCCGCCACACTAATCGTTCCGGTATTCCCGGTAGTCGCGCCCGGGGTGACCGTCAAGGATGTAGTCCCGCCAGGCCCTGGTGCGAAGCCCGGAACGGATATGTAAGCTGCGGTTGTCACTGCGCTGGGCGAATAGCCGGTCGCCACAGCAATCGCTTCAATTGTCTCTGTGCTGCTCACGGTGATTGGCCCTGTGTATTTCATCGAAGAAGTAGTCGGCGTCGTGCCACCGGTCGTGTAGTAGATGGTCGCTCCCGTCAGCGAGTCGGTGATTGTCAGGCTCTGCGGGCTCGAATAACTCCCGGATGGAAGAGAAAGGATAGGCACGGGGGTGGCTGGATAGTTCAACGTGTACTGAGCCACCAAATAGTTGCTCTGGTCATACCCCGTCTCCGTCGCATAGGCTTGCAAAGTTTCTACGCCGCCATAAGGCAGCGCGACGGGCCCTGTGTATTGCACATACCCGTTCGTGCTTACGCTTCCTGTCAGTTCGTAGTAGATCGTCGATCCGGGAATCACCTCGGTAATCGCCAGTGTCTGCGGAGACGTATACGTTCCAGGGGCAGGAGTTACGACGAGCGGCGCCAGACCGGCGGTGAGCGCTATCGTGCTGGAAGTAACGGCACCGTAGTGGCTGTCGCCGGGATAGCTCGCATCCACGTTGTGCGTTCCAGCGCCGACCGGCGCGATGCCGTTCACTGTCGCCGTCGCGGTTTCGGTCGGCACCGTCAGCAGGATCGAGGCTGTGTTGACGTTCTTGGTCAACATGGCCAGGTCGGGCACGCCGTCCCCGTTGAAGTCGGCGGCTGCAATTTGAAATGGGCCGACGAAAACAGTGCTCACGACGGGAGTGGTCGCTGTCACTGCAAACGTGCCGTCCCCAGCCCCCAGGAGAAGAACGATCTGATCGAAGTAGTTGTCCAATCCTGCCAGATCCAGTTTGCCGTCGTGGTTGAAGTCCCCTACCTGCAAACTATAAAGTTCGTCGGGAACTGCGATGGGACTGGCCGAGGTTTCGTTGAACGTTCCATCGCCGTTGCCTAACGCGATTTCAACGCCATTCAGGTCTGAGAACGCCAGGTCTAGAATCCCGTCACCGTTGAAGTCTCCTACGACGATGGAAGTGGGGAAGTAGTCCAGGGTGAAGGACGCAGGCATTGGGGCGCTAAACGTCCCATCGCCCTTGCCAAGGAAGATTGTCGGAGGAGTGCCACTGAGCGCCTTGCTGATATCGGCGAACCTGACAAATTCCGACTCGACCGCGAATGCCTGTAGTAGATAGCGCTAGAGAGGGCAAGTAACGTCGTGAATGCCGCGATCAAGTACCAATTTCGAACCTTGTGCCTCTTGCGGGTTGATTCTTGCACAGGTTCCTGTCCCCGCGAGATTTGCGCAGAGCTGGCTTCTGGCTCCTCCCTTGATACGAATTCGCCATTTCGGGTCGAGACAGGCGCGATGAACCGGTACCCCTGGCGGGGAACCGTTTCGATGAAACGCGGGTTTTCGGCGGAATCGCAGAGGGCTGTTCGCAGTTTGGTGGTGGCAGTGTTCAGACTTCTATCAAAGTCAACGAAGGTGTGATCAGCCCAAAGCTTGCGGCGCAATGCGTCCCGGGTTACTAGCTCGCCGGGATGCTCCAGCAGAAGGAGGAGGATTTGAAATGGCTGCTCCTGGATCTTGATCCGCGTACCGTGCTTGCGTAATTCTCCGGCTGCCAGGTCGGCTTCATATACTCCGAAGCGCATGATCCGATGGGAAGGGGTAAGGGATTCCATGACCGCATGTGGTCAAGCCAAGAGACACCGGCGAATTTTAGCAACGGGCAGTTAAACGCTTACAAAGAAAAAACGGTTAACAAATTCATCTATCTCGTGTGTTTTGAGCAGAATACGCGGAAATACGTAGATTGCGAGCAGTTGTGTTGACGATTCGTGATGACTTGCTTCATCGTTGGCGCCTCAATAACTGCGCTGAAAGTCCGGTTGCGAACGACGTGCTCCAGGGCTTTGGTCCGCGCGGCTCGAACAGTGACGGAGGCAAATCGTGACCAAAAAAGAGTTCGCCGCTCATTTTCCGGAATATTCGCCGGAGTGCTTGTCATCCTCAGCGTTGACCGGCAGGGCTGGGCTCCGCTGCCTGGTTATGGTGGTAGGTTGCTTTTTGCTCCTGGCCAATGCAGCCTTCGCACAGCTCGATCAGGCCACGATTACAGGCGTCGTGCAAGACAGTTCTGGCGCCGTTGTCGCCAATGCTGACGTCACGCTGACCAACCTCGATACCGGCTTAATCCTGAAAACCAAGACCGACAAGAGCGGAGTCTACAGCTTCTCGCCCATCAAGATCGGGAACTACAGCGTCGAGGCGAGCGCCCCGGGATTCTCCAAAACCATCCGTGAGAAGGCGCATGTCGACATGCAAGACCGGTTGGCTGTGAACCTGGTGCTCAAGCCCGGCTCCATCTCCGAGACCGTCGATGTCTCGACCGCGCTTCCTTTGCTGCAGACCGGCGAAGCCTCGGTAGGCCAGGTATTTGACAGTAGGACCATCGAGGATACGCCTTTGAACGGGCGCAACTATCTCTACGCTGCGCAACTGACGAACGGGGTGGTGAGCGCGTCCGGTTTTCGCGCCGCTGGCGAGGGTGGCTTCAGTTCCAACGGCAGCAAGGCCGTGCTCAACAACTTCATCCTCGATGGCGTGGATAACAACAACTACACTGTGGATTTTCTGAGCGGCTCTCCGCTCGCCGTGCTCCCGCCCCCGGAAGCCATTTCCGAATTCAAGGTGCAAACCGAGGACTATAGCGCGGAGTTTGGGCATTCCTCGGGCGCCGTCATCAATTCCAGTATCAAGTCGGGCACCAACAACATTCACGGCGATTTGTGGGAGTACGTGCGCAACAATGCGTTCGACGCGAGAGACTATTTTAATCCTGCATCCTGCCCAACTGCGGGCTGCGCGTTGCAAGGTGATCTCGCAGGCCCGCCGGTCGCATTGCAGGAAAACCAGTTTGGAGCGGACTTGGGTCTGCCGATTATCAAAAACAAGCTGTTCTTCTTCGGCGACATGGAGGATTCACGCATCGTTCAGGGATCGGGTAACAGCCTGTACACGCTCCCGACGGCGAAAGAGCGCGCCGGGGACTTCAGCGAGATGCTGGATCCCGATCTCTCCTACCCCGGCGCCGGCGCCGGCATTCCCATCCAGCTCTATGAGCCTGGAAGCAGCGGGCCGGGGCCGAACGGAACGCCGTCGAACCAGCTCGGTACCGCTTGCGGCAACCCGAACAACGTGATGTGCGCCTCTGAGATCAACACGATCGCGCAGAGCGTTTTGAATCTGTTCCCGATGCCGAACACGAACCTGGTCACCGACAGCGCCGGTAATCCCGCCTATGCTTTGTTTAACAACTACGTTATCAGCACTCCGCAGCACAACAATACGCTCCATTGGGATAGCCGCCTTGACTGGAACAAGAGCACGCGAGATCAGGCCTTCGTGCGCTATAGCAATTCCAATAACGGGTACCGCTTCCCTCCACCTTTGGGCGTCCTGGATGGGGGTAACTATTACACTCCCGCCTCCGCGCAAAATGTGTCGCAGAATCTTGCTGTCAGCGAGACGCACATCTTTACTCCAACGTTGATTAACGAGGCTCGCTACAGTTTTAACTATGGGCATTTCACCAAACTGCCAAATACTGCGACCAACAGCAGTTCCCTGGGGATGGGTGGACTTCCATCTGGGATTGGCCTTGTCTCGATCAGCCCCGGAGGCAACGACGGGCTCAGCGGTGTCGGCTCTGCGGGCTGGCTGCCCGCCGACGAACATCAGAACATCTGGACGCTGGCAGACAACATCACTCTCATCAAGGGTAACCATTCCCTTAAGATGGGCGGGAGTGTCCAGAGTATTCGCTTCTCCACGCTCGCGACTCCAAACACCCACGGATACTATGGTTACAGTGGCCAGTACACGGAAGATCCAGCCAATACCAGTGTTACTGGCTCCGGAGTGGCGGACTTCCTGGCAGATTTTCAGAATTCTGCTGGCATCAGCACCGGCAATACAACTCGAGATTACCGCTGGGACAATGCTCTGTTCTTCCAGGACGATTGGAAAATCTTCAAGCGCTTGACTTTAAACCTCGGCCTGCGTTGGGAAATGCAAACGCCGATCGGCGAGACTGACGGACAGCAGGGAAACATGCTGCCCAATTTTTCTTCGTTTAAATGCGTTCCCGATCCTACCTATGGCATCTGCGATGGGTTCGGAACGGGCACTTACTATCTTCCCAGCCAGACCCCTGTAAGCTCCTTGCCTTCGGCCTTCATCTCCTATCTGACGGGCATGGGCATCACCGTTCAGAACATCGACAACCGCTATCTAGTGGGCTACTCCAAGCGGGATTTCGCCCCGCGCATCGGCTTCGCCTATCAACCAATGAATCGCCTGGTGGTTCGCGCCGGTTTCGGCATCTACTATGGCGCCCTGGAAAGCGTGGGGTTTGGCGGCCCAAATATGGCCTACAACTACCCGTTCACCTATTTCGCGAACTTCTATTCCCCTGTTTGTAATCCCGGCAGCTGTGCGGGCACGGACGGCATTACGCTCAAGAATGGTTTCCCTGCCGCAGACCTCGGTTCCGGCCTCGAGGCCGCCGCCGCCCTGCAAGAGCCGCAACTGGACGGAACGGGCAAGCAGATCACGCCCTACACGATGCAGGTTAACTTCAGCCTGGAGTATGCTGCTACGCGCAATACGTCGGTGTCAGTTGCCTATGTCGGCTCGCTCTCGCGCCATACCACTGATTTCCCCTACTATAACGCGTTGACCATGGCCGCGATGGACTACCAGACCTTCGGCAATTCAGTCTATGCCACCGCATTCCGGCCTGCCAACGATACCCCAGCAACGGGCGGTTATCCGCCTGGGAACACGCCGTACTGGTTTCAATCCTACGAGGGACTGGGTAACTACAACTCGCTCCAGGCGAAGATCGAACACAAGTTCTCGAGTGGCCTCCATTTTCTTGGCACCTACACCTGGTCGCATGCCTTGGACGATACCACCGGAAACGGCATTGAAAACGGCAAGGGTGATCTTAACGCACTGCTCGTGCCAACCCGCTTGGCCGATTATGGCAGCTCGGTTTACGACGTCCGCCATCGCTTCACCTTCACCGGCGGCTATGATCTTCCAGTAGGTAAGGGACGAAAGTGGCTCAATCGAGGAGGCCCTGTGAATGCCATCGTCGGTGGCTGGTCTTCCAGCTTAGCCTTCATCGCGCAGTCGGGCGATCCGCTCAACGTTAGCAGCACCCCCAGCCCTTCCGGTATTCAAGGTCTGTACTCGCGTCCGTACCTGGTGGCAAATCCCTACAAGGGCGGTGGGCAGCCCACCATGGCTACCGTAACCGCGACAGGCTTTTCGGCGGGCAACGAATATCCCAACAGTCAGGGCATTACGTCGTGTCCGCCCAAGGTCGGCACGCTGCTAAATTGGTACAACCCGTGCGCCTTCTTGAATCCGCCCTCCTACGATAGCAACCCCTTGGGCCTTTCCTCTCCCCCTCCCTTTCTCCCCCCGCTGACAGGTTATCAGCAAGTGCTTCCTTACTGGGGAAGCCGCCCGCAACAGATCAACGGGCCGGGGTGGAACCGGCTGGATATGTCTCTGTTCAAGCATTTTTCCATGCCCTGGGGCGAACGCCAGACGCTGACTTTCCGCCTGGATGCCTTTAATGTTCTCAATCATCCAGCATTCGCAGATCCATCTCCGAATACGACGGGGGGGCCAGATAACCAGCACAAAAACATTCCAGAACTTCACGGTGGATTCGCGGGCGCTGCAGTTCAGTTTGAAATACTCGTTCTAAGCGGCCGCACTGAGAATTCCTGTTGGAAAAAACTAAAAACAGGTTCGGGATAACTCATGTCGAAGTGGACACGTCGGGGGATTCTTAAAGCAGGGCTCGCCGCCTCGGCCAGTGCGGCCTCACCGCTCAGTGCGTTTCCGTGGACGATTGAGCCGTCTGCTGTCCCGCAAGATTCGACAAACGATTCGCATTCTGCGGACAAGATCGAAGCGAGCCTTCGCCAAAATTTGTCGTGCCGTGAACGAATCCTTCTAGATTTCGACTGGCGCTTTCATTTGGGCCATGCAAGTGACCCTGCAAAAGACTTTGGCTACGGAGCTCCTGCTCGGGAAATGACCTTCGCCAAATGCGGTGATTTTCCGGACGCGTGCCAGCTGGATTTCAATGACAGTGACTGGCGCAGGATCGATCTTCCCCATGATTGGGCGGTGGAGCTTCCGTTCAAGAATGCGCCTGAACTGCCTGACCACGGCGGAAAGCCGCTAGGCCGCGATTATCCAGAAACTAGCATTGGATGGTATCGCCGTGTTTTTGATTTGCAAACTACCGACAATCAGAAGCGTATTTCGGTTGAGTTCGATGGCGTTTTTCGGGACGCAATCGTGATTTTCAACGGCTTTTATCTCGGCCGAAATTTCAGCGGTTATGCGCCCTTCCGCTTCGATCTCAGCGACCTGGCGAATTTTGGCGGCAAGAATGTGCTTACGGTTCGGGTGGACGCGACACTCGGGGAGGGCTGGTTCTACGAGGGGGCCGGAATTTATCGCCACGTGTGGTTGACCAAGACTGCTCCTGTTCATCTTGCACAGTGGGGTACGTTTGTAAAGTCTAAAGTGCAGAACGGACGCGCTCAGCTTTCTATCAGCTCTGCGGTTCAGAACCAAAGCGCAGAGGAGAAACACTGCAGCGTTATCTCCCGAATCCTGAATGGCAGTGGAGAAACTGTCGCTTCCGCGCGAAGCCACACAGAAAACGTTATGGCGGGAGCAGCCTTCCAGTTTGAATCTCAAGTCTCCGTTGAAGCTCCCCAGCTGTGGTCTCTAGACGAGCCAAATCTCTACCGATTGAGCACCGAGGTTTATACCGGCAGCGATCTGGTTGACCAAACGGAGACTCCATTTGGCATTCGTTCCATTCGCTTCGATCCTGACAAGGGATTTTTTCTCAATGAAAAGCCGGTAAAAATCAAGGGCACGTGCAATCATCAGGACCACGCCGGAGTCGGCACGGCAATGCCGGATCGCCTGCATTATTACCGTGTGGGGCGGCTCAAAGAAATGGGCTCGAACGCCTATCGCACATCGCACAATCCTCCGGCACCGGAACTCCTCGATGCTTGCGACCGCCTCGGGATGCTGGTGCTGGATGAGACCCGCATGATGTGCTCTACTCCGGAAGGACTAGGCCAGCTTGAACGTATGATTCGACGCGACCGCAATCATCCGAGCGTGATCATGTGGTCTCTGGGAAATGAAGAGTGGGCCGTGCAGGGGGAGGAGCGTGGCCGTCGCATTGTCGAATCAATGCGAAGGCTGGCGCATACCCTCGATCCCTCCCGTCCCGTCACTGTCGCAATGGACAGCGGATATTCGAACGGGAAAGGCATTCCCGGAGCTGTGGACGTGCAAGGGTTTAACTATCAACGAGAAGACCTGGATGCCTTTCACCGCGCATTTCCCGTCTTGCCCACGGTGGGAACGGAAACCGCCGGCACCTACTGCACCCGAGGCGTTTATATCAGTGACAAGGGTAAAGGATACGTCAGCGCCTACGATTTGAATTGTCCCGACTATGGCGCCACTGCCGAGAAATGGTGGAGTTTTTTTGCCGACCGTGAATATCTCGGCGGGGGTTTTGTCTGGACAGGGTTTGACTATCGCGGCGAGCCTAGCCCTTACAGCTGGCCATGCATCAGTTCGCATTTCGGCGCCATGGACACCTGTGGCTTTCCCAAAGACAATTACTTTTACTATCAAGCTTGGTGGGGGTCGCAACCCGTGCTGCACCTTTTCCCCCACTGGAATTGGTCGGGGAAAGAAGGTCAGGAAATCGAAGTTTGGTGTCATACGAATCTCGACAGGGTGGAACTTTTCTTGAACGGCACAAGTCTCGGAGCGAAAAGTGTTCGGAGGAATTCCCACTTGGAATGGAAGGTAAAGTATACTCCCGGTGTACTGGAGGCCCGCGGATCACGAAATGGGAGAATGATACTCACCGATAAGCGGGAAACCACAGGAGCGCCGGATCGAATCGTGCTGCGCCCCGACCGCCAGACGATGGCAGCCGATGGAGCAGATCTTTCTGTGACGTCCGTTGAAATTGTTGATGCACGCGGACGGACAGTGCCCACCGCATCGAACCAAATCAGTTTCAGTGTCTCGGGTCCCGGCCGAGTGATCGGAGTGGGCAACGGAGATCCGAGCTGTCATGAAGCCGACAAGCCATCTTCATTGAACGAGGCGAAGCGGAGCGCTTTCAATGGATTGTGCATGGCTCTGGTGCAATCGGTCAGGCAAGCCGTGGAAATCCGTATTTCAGCCGCGTCGCCGGGGCTAAGCGGCGGTTCCGTAGTGATCCAAACATTGTAGGTCCTCTAAGTTTTGATAATGTACTCTCGCTTGTTGATCCGATAGCAAAACTCAAGGAGGTTTCATCCTGATGCAGGCTGTATCCGGCGCGCGGCTTTCAACCGTGGTCCTCGCCCTGATGTTTTGGTTGCAGGTCGCTCAAGGCCAGAACTTCAATGACATCAAGCCTGCCCCCCAGCAAGTCGAATGGCAGGACCTTGAATTTGGCGTGCTCATACACTTCGGCACGAACACGTACCTGGATCGTGAATGGGGAGACGGCACTGCGAGTCCGCAAGTGTTCAATCCGACGCAGCTGAACGCGGAACAATGGCTCCGTGCAGCAAAAGAGGCCGGAGCGAAGTATGTAGTGTTAGTCGCGAAACACCATGACGGGTTTTGTCTCTGGCCTACCTCACAAACCGGCTACAGCGTAAAGAGCAGCCCCTGGGAAAATGGGAACGGCGATGTTGTCAAACTCGTTTCCGAAGCAGCGCAGAAGCTCGGAATGGAGTTTGGAGTCTATCTTTCTCCCTGGGACCGGCATGAGCCACGGTATAAGAACTCCGCTCAATACGACGACTACTACGCAGCTGAATTGGACGAGCTCACGTCGAACTATGGAGACTTAGTCGAATTTTGGCTCGACGGCGCCGGCAGTGAAGGACATGTTTACAACTTCCCACGCATTATCGAGGCCCTCCGTACCAAACAGCCGAACACGCTCGTTTTCGCCGACGCCGCACTGTTCGAATATGGCGACATCCGTTGGGCAGGGAACGAGGACGGAACCATTCCATACGAAAACTGGAACGTGCTCGATCGTCATGGTTATCTACGCTGGCGGCCAGTGGAAGCCGACACACCATTGCACAAGGGGCACTGGTTCTGGCATCCCAATGATGAAGGCACGCTGAAGTCGATCGACGAGCTGATCGCGACTTACGAGCAGACGATTGGCCGCGGTGGCCAGTTGATGCTTGGCCTCGCTCCAGATCGGCGCGGGTTATTACCCGATGCCGATCTGAAACGGCTGCAAGAGTTCGGGGCAGCCATTCGAAGCCGCTATTCGGAAAATCTGATTGCAAAGGAGCGCATTCCGAAGGCTGCCACGGATGCCGCATTTGACGGCGATCCCGATACGTTCTGGTCTGCGCCGTTGGGATCTCATCACGCCATCCTCGAAGCTGATTTGCGGAAGCCGGTCACGTTCGATCACGCGCTGACGATGGAGTGGCTGAATGATGGTCAGCACATCGAGCGGTACCAAATTGAAACTTGGTCGAATGGCAAGTGGAAGCAGATTGTGCAAGGGTACGCGATTGGGCACAAGCGGATCGACAGCTTTCCACCGGTGACCGCTTCCCGTATACGACTGAACATTCTTTCCAGTTCGGCCGAGGCTCATATTCGCGAATTTCAGTTACTCAATACAAGCGCTGCCAGTGCTTCCGCCGGTGAGAAAAACAAGAAAGGCATGCAATGAAGCAAAACGTCCTTGTGGGATGCATGGTGCATTTTTCGATCGCGCTGGCTCTGGCGTTGACGACCATGAGTCCAGCACGCGCGCAGCAAGCACCACGCGAAAAGTTATTGATGGATTTTGGATGGAAATTCCACCTGGGCAACGAATGGGGTATCGGCGAGGTGCCGATCAACCTTGGCGTCAGCACCGGCCCGGCCAGGCCGGACTTTGATGACAGCTCCTGGGCGACCGTAAACTTGCCGCACGACTGGGCTGTTTCTCTTCCTTTCGATCGGAGCGCGCCAGGCGACCACGGCTACAAACCTATCGGTCCCAAGTTTCCCGAAAACAGCGTTGGTTGGTATCGCCGCACGTTCACCCTGCCCACCGAAGATGAGGGCAAGCGCATATGGATCGAGTTTGGCGGAGTCTTTCGCGACAGCCGGGTGTACGTAAACAATTGCCTGGTCGGGCGTCAGCCGCGGGGATACAGTTCTTTCCGTTACGACATCACGGATGTCGCCAACTACGGCGGTAAAAATACAGTCGCCGTGCGCGTGGATGCTTCCGAATTCGAAGGCTGGTTCTACGAAGGTGCGGGCATCTATCGCCACGTCTGGTTGGTGAAAACGTGGCCTTTGGCGGTAGCTCCAGACGGCACGTTTGTGTACAGCAGGTTCAAGAACAACGTGCCCCAGGGGCCGGCTGAAATCGACATCGAGACCCGCTTGGCTAGTTTCCTGACCAAAACAGCCGATGCCGAGGTGGATTACGAAATCCTGGATCCAGACGGTAAGAGTGTCGCCACAAGCCGAGCGACGGCGACCATCGCCCCATCAAGCACTCGGGAAGTGAAACAACAAACCTCCGTGTCCTCGCCGGTCCTATGGTCGCCGGAAACACCACGTCTATACAAACTGGTGACCACGGTTCAATCTGGTGGCAAGATCGTGGACCGCGTCGAGACCGAGTTCGGCATCCGCTCATTCGCATTCAATCCCGATAAGGGCTTTTTTCTAAACGGCAAGCCATACGTCATTAAGGGCACAGCCGATCATCAGGACCATGCAGGCGTCGGCGTCGCGCTGCCCGATGCGCTGCAATACTTCCGTGTTCGCAAACTTAAGGAGATGGGCTCGAATGCAATCCGCACCGCGCATAACGAGCCGACCGAGGAATTGCTTGAGGCCTGCGACCGCCTCGGCATGCTGGTCCTGGACGAAAGCCGTGTCTTTGCCAGTGATGCGCAGGATCTCTCGCTGCTGGAGAACCAGGTTCGCCGCGACCGCAACCATGCCAGCGTATTCCTCTGGTCTATTGGAAATGAAGAACCACTCCAAAGCGACCCGATCGGCGCTCGCGTGGCCCGCACCATGCAGACATTGATCCATCAGCTTGACCCGAGCCGCTCGGTGACCTATGCCGCGAGTGTTGGTAACGAGTTCACGGGTGCAAACAGCGTTACGGATGTGCGGGGCTGGAATTACCACACGGGAAAGGCGATGGATGAATACCACGCGGCTCACCCGCAACAGCCGAACATCGGGACGGAAACTGCCAGCATTCTGACCACCCGAGGGATTTACGCAATAGACCAGGCGCGAGGCTACCAAAGTGCCTACGACGATAGGGAGAACTTGCCGCGCGATGACACGACTACCGCCGAATCGTGGTGGACATACTATTCCGCTCGCCCGTGGAGTTCTGGTGGCTTCGCCTGGACCGGCTTTGATTACCGTGGCGAGAACAACTGGCCCGACATTAATGCGAATTACGGCATCATTGACATGGCTGGGTTTCCGAAGGACGACTACTTCTACTATCAGTCCTGGTGGAGTGATAAAGGAGTGCTGCATCTACTGCCACATTGGAACTGGCCCGGCAAGGAAGGCCAGAACATCGACGTCCGATGCTTCAGCAATTGGGATGAAGTTGAACTATTCCTGAACGGCGTCAGCCTCGGAAGGAAGACAATGCCGAGGAACTCTCACCTTCAGTGGATGGTGCCATATGCCCCCGGCAAGCTCATGGCTCGAGGATACAAGAACGGCAAGCTCATGGCCGAGGAAAAGGTTGAGACCACCGGTCCGGCCGCAGCCATTAAACTCACGCCCAGCCGTACTACCATCAATCCCGATGGCGAAGACCTCAGTATCATCACAGTGGCAGTGACCGACGCAGAAGGCCGTGTGGTTCCTGTTGCCGACAATCTGGTCAGCTTCGACGTCAGCGGGGGCGGAAAGATCATCGGGGTTGGAAATGGCGACCCCAGTTCGCATGAGCCGGATGTTTACCTGAACTATGCCCCTGGGAAAGAAGTTGTGCTAAACGATTGGCGAATGCGGCTCGTTCCGGATACCAGACACCGCCCGGAGGTTGCCGAAACGTTTTCTGACGCGGATTGGGACCAAGACGACGTCAACACTGAATCTGGACCGATGCGCGAAAACACGTCGGCAGTGTTTCGCACGCATTTCAAGCTGACTGCCGAAGATCTTGCCGCACGCTACATCAAGCTTCGATTCGGAATGATCGACGATGATGGCTGGGTCTTTGTGAACGGCCAGCTTGCCGGGGAATCGCACGACTGGCGGGCTTCGCCTGCTTTCGATGTCGGGAGATTTCTCCGTGCAGGCGAAAATACCATTGCCGTCGCTGTCCACAACGGCGATGGCCCTGGCGGTATCAACGAAGGTCTGAGCCTGAGTGTCCCGACCAAAACAGTCCCGGCGAAGTGGAAACGCAGTGTCTTCAATGGTCTGGCCCAAGTGATTGTCCAGTCTGGAGCGGAGCCGGGCGAGATCCGGTTGACCGCACATGCTGAGGGGCTTGTGGGCAGCACGGTTATCATCGAGGCAAAGGGAAATTCCCCCCGCTCCGAAGCGGCGCCATAGCCTTCGCGCCGAATAATGGGGATCGCCACTTACCAGCAGCGGAGCAGACGTAGACGGCGTGCCCGAAGGCTCCCACTTTCGATCCGTGAAGGCGAAACAAGGGCTGAGCGTGCGAGCGATACGTAGTCTTTACGAGGAACCCACGTCCGAGAAGTAACACTGGATTGAGAAAATAGCTCACTCGGAAATTTACGTGTCCGTACATAATTGATAATAAAAGACATGGTGGAGGCGGCGGGAGTCGAACTTTATGGCGCCAGTTAGAATCTGTAACTTACTGATTCTAAGAAAGGCAGAAAGTGCCAAAAGGCCTACACAAGCTTGTCTATCGTACAATTATCGTACAAATCTGCCTGCTGAAAAGCGGGGCTTGCGGAAAGAAAATCCATTCGAAATAGGCGGTTTTGGGCATCACCAGTTTTCAGAGTCGCAAGTACCATCTTAGGCTGGTTTTAAAATTCACAATAAATCGAAAATGGAAGCGTTGCCTATTTCCGCGGGTGAAAATAGCCCTATCCGCTCTGCGCCACATCTTGCCGGGGTCTCCCCAACACAGAACGCTAGCTGAGGTCTGCGGTCACCACGACCATGAACCATTCCGCTTGGCTCGACCCGCTGACGCCCGTCAATCTGCCACTACAGGAACCTGCCTCGCCGCCAGCGCATAGCGGAGCCCGGCGATGTGCGATCATTTTGAAGCCAAGTAGCGGCGCGCATGGGTAGGGCTTTGACTTGAGCAAAACTGACAGCGAGTTTCCGAACCTTGAGGCATCGGTAGCGGAGGTAGGGCGCCTGCGTGAGGAGAATGCTTGGCTGCGCAGCCTTTTAATCGAGCACAGTATACGAGTTCCGGAGACTCCATCCACAAGTGCGATTCCTCACACCCCTCAGACCATAAGCCTAGCGCCAGACGTTCGCAGGTCCACGTTGGGTACGGCGGAACAGCGGATCGAACTATTTCGCAGTCTCTTCCGTGGACGTGACGATGTCTATGCAATTCGCTGGGAGAGCACCGATGGGCGATCTGGATACATGCCGAAGGCAGATCGCGATTGGAAATCATATCTACGTGCCAAAGACCAAGACCGCAAAAAGGTCGATCGCCAAACAAGAAGGTTCAGGCCCCTAACGCAAGACGTTGTGCGTGGTCATCTTGTCGGGAATCATACGGTCGGAATCTATCCTCTTTTGAAGGACGAGACCTGTTGGTTCCTGGCGATCGATTTCGATAAGAAGACATGGCAGGAGGGTACCACCGCGTTCCTCACGTCCTGTCGCGAGATGAATGTGCCAGCGGTTTTAGAACGTTCTCGGTCAGGAAACGGCGGCCATGTGTGGATATTCTTCAATCAGGCAATTCCTGCGACCGCTGCGCGAAAACTGGGCTGCGCAATTCTCACTCGAACCATGGAGTTCCGCCACCAAGTGGGTCTGGAGTCCTACGACCGCTTCTTCCCCAACCAGGACACGATGCCCAAGGGAGGTCTTGGCAACCTGATCGCTCTGCCTCTGCAAAAGGCACCGCGTGCAGAAGGAAACAGTGTTTTTGTCGATTCAGAATTTCGTCCGTACCAAGATCAGTGGGCATTTCTGGCAAGCGTAGAAAGGATGTCGGCTGACGCAGTCGAGGCGGTTGTGCGGGAAGCTCAGAAACGAGGAGATCTCATTGGTGTCAGGATCAGCGTTGTAGACGACGCCCCGCAAGATCCTTGGGCGCTGCCGCCGTCACAAAAGAGAGCGGAACGCCCAATTCCGGGACCGTTTCCACCTGCGGTTCAAATCGTTCGCGCAAACCTCCTGTATATCGAGAAGAACTGTCTGCCTCCGGCGATGCTGAACTGTCTGCTCCGGCTGGCCGCATTTCAGAATCCTGAATTCTATAAGGCACAAGCGATGCGGCTTCCCACATTTAACAAGCCGCGAATAATCGCGTGCGGCGAGGATATCGCCAACCACATTGCGTTGCCGCGTGGATGTCTGGCCGAGGTAATGGAGCTGTTTGAAGCACATCACATCAAGCCAGACATCCGTGACGAGCGGTGCACGGGACATTCAATTGACGTGAAGTTTTGCGGCCAATTGCGCCCATCCCAGCAAGACGCAGTTTCTATAATGGCTGAACACGACGAAGGGATTCTCTGCGCTCCTACTGCTTTCGGCAAGACCGCACTGGCCGCATGGCTGATCGCGGCGCGAAAGGTGAACACCCTCGTACTGGTTCACCGCCAACAGCTGCTGGATCAGTGGCATGCCAGATTGGCGATGTTTCTCAATCTTCCAGCCGAATTTATCGGCCAGGTTGGGGGCGGAAAGAGCGACCGTAACGGCACAGTTGATATCGCCATCATCCAAAGCACTCACGGCAGAGAGGGAGTCAAAGACTTCGTTGCAGAATACGGGCACGTCATTGTCGACGAATGCCACCATTTGTCGGCGTTCACCTTTGAGCAGGTGATGAAACAAGTAAAGGCGAGGTACATCCTTGGCCTGACGGCAACCCCTGAGCGCAAAGATGGACACCACCCGATCATCTACATGCAGTGCGGTCCGATACGACATAAGCTCAGCGTACTTTCGATGACCGAAGTGACGCCGTTCGATCATGAAGTGGTTCCTCGGTTGACTGAGTTTTGCATGCCCCCCGAGCGGATCGATACAACGATTCAGGAAGTGTACGCTGCACTTGCAGATGACCGTGCTCGCAATGAAATGATCCTGGCCGATCTGCTGCGCGCAGTCGGACACCGGCGCTCACCGCTGCTTCTCACCTGCAGGACCAATCACTTGAAGTATTTCGAGACGGCCCTCTCTGGCAAGGTGAGCAACGTGTTTGTGCTAAAAGGCGGCATGGGCAAGAAACAGCGCCGAACGATTGCGGAGGCGATTGCGGCTGTTCCGGAGAGCGAGTCAAGAATCATCCTGGCAACTGGCAGTTACATTGGCGAGGGCTTTGACGATGCTCGTCTGGACACCTTGTTCTTGGCGATGCCGATTTCCTGGAAGGGAACGTTGCAACAGTATGTTGGGCGTCTCCATCGGCTTCACGATGCTAAGCATGTCGTTCGCGTCTACGACTATGTCGATTCTCAGGTGCTGATGCTGGCGCGAATGTACGCCCGGCGACTAAGAGGCTACGGCGCCATCGGCTACAGAATTGGCGCTGCGGCCGCCGAGGGGCCGTCGCGCCCAGCGATTGAACGCTTCTGATGGGAATGGAGGGATGTGACGCACCAGAACACCAAGCCCGTTGTGGCCCACATGAATGTACGCAAGTTGAAGCGCGACCCCGACACCAATCTTCCGTCATTCAGCAAGGTGAAACTGGAGAAACTGATTGAGCAAGCGGTCGTGGATGCGTATACCGAGGAGGAGCAGGCTGTCGGTTTCCTCACGATGATGGAGGATCATCTCGCGCTGCCTTTTTCCACAAATGTCCTCGGTGTTGACGTTGTGGTGGAGAAGGTGGACATGACGCGCAATGGTCAGATTGTAGCGATCTGCCGCCACGGCAAAACCCGGCAGGGGATCGGAATCCTCGATCTGACGCTGCCGACGCCAGCGCCCGCCGGTACGGAATGGATCGCAGCGTACCGCCACTGGCGCAGAGGATTCTGAGTGAGCGAATACCAGTATTACGATTTTCGAGCCATCGACCGGGCGCTGACAAAAGCTGAGATGGCCGAACTGCGGTCCGTCTCCACGCGTGCCGTGCTTACCTCAACCAGTTTCACGAATCACTACCAATGGGGAGACCTGAAGGCAGATCCTCTCAAACTGCTGGAAAAGTACTTCGACACGTTTCTCTACGTTGCGAACTGGGGAACGCGTGAGTTGTATCTCCGCCTTCCGCTGGAATTGGCCGATTACAAAGTGATCAGAGCCATGCTCCCAGGCGAAGCTGCTCACGTGCGAAAATCTGGAAACTCTGTGATCGTTGCATTTGAAAATCAATTCGAGGACTGGGACGACGGGACAGGATGGATGGGCTCGCTGATGTCTCTGCGCTCGGACCTGCTGCGTGGCGACCTCCGCTGCCTTTATCTCGGATGGCTCCTTTGTGCGCAAAATGCAGAGTTCGGCGAGGATGAACTGGAGCCGGCGGTGCCTGCTGGTCTGGGCGAATTGTTTGAATGCTAAGTCTAGCAGGACGCTGAAAAATCGTGCTTTGATGCGATTCGGTCCACTTGGTTCGTGATTTTATGGGCGGCTGGAGCTTGTAGATTTGCCAGATTGATCTCGCAATGACTGTTCTCTCGCTTCTTGC
>JBARJF010000095.1:0-7392 GCA_049800135.1 Candidatus Sulfotelmatobacter sp. | reverse complement strand
GCAAGAAGCGAGAGAACAGTCATTGCGAGATCAATCTGGCAAATCTACAAGCTCCAGCCGCCCATAAAATCACGAACCAAGTGGACCGAATCGCATCAAAGCACGATTTTTCAGCGTCCTGCTAGAGAGATGCCCGCTTAACTATCGCGTCCTTGCGGGCAAGCAGTGCGGAACTTAACTCGACTCCCAAGCCCGGCCCCGGAGGCAAGGGCAGTTCGCCACTTGCTTCGGGAACGAGCGAGCGCGTAACCAATCCCTCATACTCTTCGTTATAGTGACGGCGTACGGTTTCCATGATGCAGAGATTGGTCAAGTTGGCGGAAAGATGCGCCGTGGCAAAGTGCAGGATTGGACCACCGCAGTTGTGGGGCGCGATGGGGAGATAGTAAGTCTCGGCCATGGTGGCGATCTTCTTGGCCTCGGAAAGCCCTCCGCACCAGGAAATGTCAGGCATCACGATCCCAGCCGAGCGATTTTCTAAAAGTTCGCGAAAGCCCCAACGCGTCATCAGGCGCTCGCTCAGGCAGAGCGGCAGATGGGTGGAGTGCGCCAGTTCGGCGTAGGCAGCCAGGTTGTCGTGGGGCAGCATTTCCTCCAGCCACATCGGCTGATAAGCCTTCAAGGCGGCGGCGATTTGTTTGGCGCAGGGCAGATTCCAGAAACCGTGAAACTCGATAGCAACCTCGATGGCATCGCCAAACTTCTCACGAATAATCCGCAGCGGCTCGATTGCTCCCCGCAGTTGCTCCGAGGAAATGTGGTTTCCGCCGGTTTCTTTGGCGATCGGGTCGAAGGGCCAGATCTTCATGGCTCGAATGTTGCTATCGAGAAGTTCCCCGGCGAGTCCGGCAGGGTCGCGCGTGAAGTCGATGCGGTCGTAGCAGGTGTTATAAATGCGGATGGATTGCCGCGATGCACCACCCAGAAGCTTGTAGATCGGCTGATCTGTAGCCTTGCCCAGCAAATCCCAAAGCGCAATGTCGACGGCGCTCATGGCTCGCATTTCGGCGCCGCCCCAGCCGCTATAAGAGACGGCGAGAAACATATCCGCCCACAGACGATCGATTGCGCTCGGATCGCGTCCCAACAGGACGGCAGCCAGCCGAGAATGCACAATAGCGGCTTCCGCCTCGGCGTTTGGATAGCTCTCTCCCAGGCCGACCAGCCCTTCGTCCGTGTGGATCCGCACCCAAAGGTAGGTGATGGCGCCTGCGTGGACCGTAATCCCGCGGGGCAAATAGATTGTCTCGACGGCATTGATTTTCATTGGAAGAAGCCTTGCGCGCGCCCCGAATTATCTCCGAACGCAACGAACTTAGTCAACATTATTGTTGACAATATTGACCCTCGACACATAGAGTGTGCCGTGCCGAAGCTGCGTCACATTCCCGGCATGAAGATTTGACAGCGAAGGGCCGAGCCTGACAAACTCTGGCCAATTCTTGAGCAGGTTAAGCCCTATGGCAGATGAATTGTTGAAGTTGCGAGGGAAACGAGCGCTGGTGACAGGCTCTGATACCGGCATCGGACTCGAAATTGGTCTCGAGTTTGCGCGCCAAGGGGCCGATGTTGTCTTCCACTATGTTCAAAGTGATGACACAGTAAGGACGGCCGTCGCGCAAGTCAAGTCGTTGGGACGCAGGGCCACGGCTTTTCAAGCCGACTTCGACAAATTGGAGCAGGCGGTCGCCCTGGCGGAACACGCCAATGAATTTCTGGGTGGGGTGAATTGTTTGGTGAATGACGCCGGAGTCACCATGAACCGGCCTTTCCTGAAGGTTACGCCCGCACAATTCGACAAGATGTTTCACATCAACTTTCGCGCGCAATACTTCCTCACGCAGAAAGTCGTGGAGGATATGCAGCGCCGTGAGGGTGGCGTGATTTGTAATATGTCATCGGTTCACGGACTGCAAGGCGTACCTGAACATTCCGTTTATGCGGCGACGAAAGGGGCGATCATCGCCTTCACCCGATCTCTTGCGGTGGAACTGGCGCACAAAGGCATTCGGGTAAATGCGATCGCTCCGGGGTGGATCACAGTGGAAAACTATTTCAAGTGCATCCCCGGCTTTACCAAAGAAGTCGCGGCGGAAACGGGCTACAAGGCCATCCCGATTGCACGCTGCGGGGAACCCTCCGACGTTGCCAGGCTGGCGGCTTTCTTATGTTCCGATGACGCATCTTTCATCGTCGGGCAAACCATCGTCATCGATGGTGGAACCACCGCGCTCATGTCTCTGGTTTCGGATTTCAGAAAAGAATCTACCAACACCTTCGGTAGAGGTTATATCCCAGGGGTATAGGCCGAAACATGCTTCAAGAACTCATCGCTACGCTAAAAGCGGTCGGTAAGCCGACCGAGCTCTACGAGACGGATGATGGGTCGCGCCTCCTGATTCTGCCTTATGGAGGCAGAATTCTCGGAGTTTTTGCGCCCGGCAGCGAGGAGAACTTTTTATGGACGAACTCCGCGCTCGACAGCGTGGAGACGGCCCGCTCCTACTATGAGAGCGATGCTTGGCAGAATTCTGGAGGCGATCGGACCTGGCTTGCGCCGGAGCTTGACTTTTTTTTCCCCAAGTTTCCCGACGTCGATATTGCCGGCTATTGGCAACCGCGCAGCCTCGATCCGGGCAACTATGAACTGGTAAAGACCGCTCACGGAGTAAGGCTCGCCAACCGTCTGAGCATCGTTGGGTTTCGCTCCGGGAAACGGGTCGAACTGGAGATCACGAAATCGGTTGAGTCCGCGCGGAATCCCCTGCGCTATGACGCTGCCGTTCGAACGGGTGCGGTTGAATATGCCGGACACACGCTGCTGACCTCCTTGGAGCTCATCGGTGCCAATCCGGATGACGCTCCCCTGGTTGGACTGTGGAGTCTTACGCAGATGCCGCATCAGGGCGAACTGTTCATTCCAACTTATTCCCGAACCGAACCCAGAATTTACTTCGGTTTCGTGGACACACCTTCGGACGAATTGACGACGAGCGATCGTCTGTTGCGCTTTAAGATGCGGGCGGCCGGCGAACACAAAATCGGAGTGCGCGCGGCGGTCACCACTGGCCGCATCGGCTACATTTATCGCAGCGGCGACAAGCACGCGCTCATCGTTCGAAATTTCTTCGTGAACCCATCGGGCGAATACGCCGACGTGCCCTGGACTGAGCCTGAAGATCGCGGATATTCCACGCAAGCTTGCAGTGTAAACAGCCGCTGGGGAATGTTCAGCGAAATGGAATATCACGTTCCCGCCATTGGCGGAGGCACTGGCCTGCGCCAAATTGAAGATCGCTCGCAACTGTGGGCCTTTCGCGGATCGCGCGAAGATATTGCGCAGATTGCCCGGTTTCTGTTGTCTAATGAGATTCAATGACGCCGGTTGTTGCGGAGGGTCGCGATGGATGCGCGCAAAGGTAAAACGGTATTTGATGCGCTGGAAAGCTTCCGTATTGAGCTACCCTCATGGGGCTTCGCCAATACCGGCACGCGTTTTGGAAAATTTATCCAACCAGCGGCCGCTACTACAACCGAGGAGAAATTCAGCGATGCCGGGCAGGTGCACTTGCTCACAGGTGTCTGCCCAACGGTGGCTTTGCACGTTCTGTGGGACTGCCCCGATGGCGTGCGGAGCGCAGACGAAATCAAAACATTCGCCGGCTGTTATGGAGTTCTGCCGGGCTCGATCAATCCCAACCTTTTCCAAGATCCGGAGTACAAGTACGGTTCGTTCGGCAATCCTGATCCGGCGGTTCGCGACCGTGCGTTGCAGCACACTAAGGAGAGCATTGAGATTGCCCGGCGGCTGAACAGCAGAGACGTTTCCATGTGGTTTGCAGACGGCTCAAATTATCCGGGGACGGCGAATATCCGGCAGCGCAAGGAATGGTTCACGGAGGCGCTGAAAGCATCCCATGAGCGGCTGTCTCCGGGGCAACGGTTGCTGATCGAGTACAAGCCGTTTGAGCCCGCCTTTTACCATACCGATGTTGCCGATTGGGGCATGGCTCTGCTGCTGGCACGCGCTGCTGGCCCGCAAGCCCGAGTGCTGGTCGATACGGGACATCACTACGCGGCGCAGAATATCGAGCAGATTGTCGCCTGGCTGCTGGCGGAGGATATGCTGGGAGGTTTTCACTTTAACGACCGGCGCTACGCCGATGACGACTTGACCCTGGGGTCGATCGATCCCTATCAGGTCTTTCGCATCTTCCACGAAATTCGCTACTTCGAGTGGGAAGCCGGCAAGCAGGCTGATATCGTGTACATGGTGGACCAGAGTCACAATCTTAAGGGAAAAATCGAGGCGATGATTCAAACCGTGACCGTCGCGCAGGAACTCTTTTCCAAGGCAGCTCTGGTGGATGGTCGAGAGCTTGCAGCGGCGCAGAAGAATTGCGACCTGGTGCGGGCCGAGTCGGTGCTGCAGGATGCGTTCGCGACCGATGTTCGTCCCGTCATTCAGGAATGGCGAGAGTCCAAGGGCCTGCCGAAGAACCCCATGGAAGCGTTCCGTCAAAGCGATTATCTCGAACGCATAACCCGAGAACGTGCAGGCCGGAATTCACGCAACGTCTCTTCCTATGCCTAGAAGCATTCACGCAAGACCTCATCTGGCTTTCGATTTTGGCGCCGAGAGCGGACGGGTGGTTCTGGCGCACCTTCGGTCTGGGATTCTCACCACGGAAGAGATAAACCGCTTCGGCAATGAACCGATCGGATACGGCGGGTCTCTGCACTGGGACGTGCCCAGGATCTGGTTCGAGGTACGAAAGGCTCTTGAGGATCTCGAAGAAACAGAACTAGCCGGCATAGGCGTTGACGCCTGGGGAGTGGACTACGCTCTCTTGGGTGAACGCGGCGAGTTGCTGCAAAACCCATACCACTATCGAGATCGGCGAACCGAAGGTGTGATGGAGGAAGTCCTCAAGAAGGTTAGCCGGGAGGAAATCTACGCGGCGACCGGCATTCAGTTCATGCCGATCAATACCTTGTATCAGTTATCCGCCGCGCGGCGTGACACCCCCAAGGTTCTTGAGGCAGCGAGACAGCTGGTCACGATCCCAGATTTATTTAACTACTGGCTGACCGGAAATGCAGTGTGTGAATTTACAAATGCGACGACCACCCAAATGGTTGACCCGGTAAAACGTACCTGGGCCACCGGTTTGATGCAGAGGCTGGAACTACCAGTTCATTTGCCAGCACCGATCGTGGAGCCGGGCTCGATCGTGGGAACACTCCTGCCAGATGTAGCGGGGCGCTCTTCTCTTGCAGGGACGACCATCATCGCACCGGCGTGCCACGACACGGGCTCCGCAGTGGCCGCAATATCCGCCCGGGATGGCACGGCCTTTCTTAGTTCTGGAACGTGGTCTCTGCTGGGCACTGAGCTCGATTCTCCGGTGATCACTCCCGAGGCATTGCGTCTGAACTTCACGAACGAAGGCGGTGTCCAGGGAACGACGCGACTCTTGAAAAACGTAATGGGGCTCTGGATGATGCAGTGTTGCCGGCAATCTTGGAAGGCGCAAGGGCGTCGTTACGACTACCGCGAGCTGACGGAACTTGCATTGCGGGAAGCGCCGTTTCGTCACCTTTTTGATCCTGACGACGAGGCCTTTCTACGCCCACCAGATATGCCCTCAGCCATCGACGAGTTTTGTCGCCGCACTCATCAACCCGCGCCGCAAGAGCCGGGCGCCTATGTGCGCGCTGTGTTCGAGAGCCTGGCGTTTAAGTACCGCATAGTCCTTCTGAACCTGGAACGGATAAGCGGAAGGCGTATTGAGCAGATACGGATCATCGGCGGAGGATCGAAGAACCGGCTGCTGAATCAGATGACTGCCGACGCCACAGGAAGAAGAGTTCTGGCCGGTCCCGCGGAAGCGACGGCACTGGGAAATGTAGCGATGCAGATCCTTGCGACGGGAGGCGCGTCCTCGCTGCAGGAAGTCCGCGCCATTGTCGATCGCTCCTTCCCGACTGAGGTGTTCGTACCACTGGAAACCGACAAGTGGGACCGGCACGCAGAGCGCTTTGAACAATATTGCGAGAGTATTTATGCCTGAGATCAAAGAGACTACCCGCCTGAAAGATTTGTGGAATGCAACGCAAGCCCAGACGATGGCTGGCAATGAACTGGCCCTTTTACGGTACCGCTCGAACTTGCTTGGCACCGACTTGCGCATCACCAATTTTGGAGGTGGAAACACCAGTTCCAAGATTGAGCTTCCCGATCCATTCACCGGGCGGCCGGTCCGAGTGTTGGCCGTGAAAGGCAGCGGCGGGGATCTTGGGTCCATCACCGAGGCTGGTTTTGCCCTGCTCTACCTCGATCGCCTTCAGCAGCTCAAAGAGCTGTACCGAGGCGAACGGTATGAGGATGAGATGGTCCGCTACTATCCACTATCGGCCTTTGGCGAGAATCGCATTGCGGCATCGATTGACACTCCGCTGCACGCATTCCTGCCTTTCTCCCACGTTGACCATCTGCACCCCGATTGGGCCATCGCATTGGCCGCGAGCGCCAACGGAAAACAGAAGCTGGAGGAATTCAACGAGCGGTTCGATCGCAAGATGGTGTGGATACCCTGGCAACGTCCTGGATTCGAGCTGGCGCTCCTGATTGAACGAGCGGTCAAAGACAATCCTGGAGCGGAAGGCGTCATTCTCGGCGGCCATGGCTTGTTTACCTGGGGATTGACGCAGCACGACTGTTACCTGAACAGCATTCACACCATCGACGAGATGGGAGAATTCATTCTCGAGCACCAAGCCAAGAAACGTGTTATGTTCGGCGGCCTCGAACAGTCCCCTTTGGCGGATCGCAGGAAGATTGCGACCGACATTCTGCCCGTCTTGCGCGGAAGTGTCTCTTCGAACCGTCGGGTCATCGCGCACTATGCCGACGATGAGGACGCCCTGACCTTTTCTGGGTCCCAATGGTCGCGGCAACTGAGCGCACTGGGCACGAGTTGTCCCGATCACTTTCTGCGAACCAGGGTGTGCCCGATGTTCGTGGAATGGGATCCTGCAAAACACGATGCGTCCGCCTTGAAAAACAGAATCCGAGAACAGGTGGCTCAGTATCGCGCTGATTATCGGAAATATTACGACGCATGGGCGACCACGGACTCCCCAAAACTCCGCGATTCCAACCCGTCCGTCGTGATCATTCCGGGCCTTGGCCTTTTCGGTTTCGGAAAAAACAAAAGGGAAGCCCGGATCACCACCGAGTTCTTCATCAACGCGATTCGTGTGATGGCTGGAGCAAACGCTCTTGAAGAAGGAGAGGTTCCGGGCGGCCTTCCTCAAGCTCGGCATCCGGAGCAGTCGACCCTCTTCACGCACTTCCACAATTACGTAGCCCTTCCTCGTGCGGAGGCG
>JBARJF010000094.1:0-5896 GCA_049800135.1 Candidatus Sulfotelmatobacter sp. | reverse complement strand
GCAAGAAGCGAGAGAACAGTCATTGCGAGATCAATCTGGCAAATCTACAAGCTCCAGCCGCCCATAAAATCACGAACCAAGTGGACCGAATCGCATCAAAGCACGATTTTTCAGCGTCCTGCTAGGAAGTTTTTCACCGATTGGCGTTCGCAGTGCCGATAAGTGGATCTTGTTACGAAACACGAACTATTCGAGTCGCACCCCGCTAGCCGAGAGCGACAGCGCCCTGACAGAAGGCCGAAGCGCCACCTTTCCTGACGGAGTCACGAAGCTCGAACCATCGATGGCCCATCGAGTACAGGGTAGTGGGTTAGTATGATTTCCGCCATCCTCCTCACGACGGCTTATTACAAGCGGAAATTCACCCCGCGCGAGCGAGCAGTGACCACGGTTGCGGTGTAAGACCGGCAACATCCCGCGGGCCCTGACCGAAGATGTACGAAAACCGGCCGTACTTCCTTCAAGTCGCTGTATCTGAAGCGCCCCCTACACGGCGTCTCAACTCCCAGCTCCTCGCTCGGGGGGCGCTTCAGATACAGCACTAAGCGGGGGCCACCCCGTTGGAGTGGTTATGTGACCCTGAAACTCTGTCAGAGTTCGATGGCGTGGTACCAAGCGCGAACTTTGCGCAGTAGAATCCCAGTCACAACCTGGCCCGGCAGCTAAGGCCGCAAGCGTGCATCTGGAAAGGGATGAAGCGTGCGCGGTGGCGGAAGCCAGCGCTGAGCCAAGCCCAGAGTACGCGCCCACGAGATCCGGTGTTTCTGGCCCGGCGGCGGAGAGTACGCCACCATAGCGCCAGCACCCGGTCACGGAACGCCCCCAGACTTGCTCATCCTGAAGTTGGAGCCCAGACTGCGCCTCCAACTTAAGATCAGCACGCTGGCCGTTAAGAGACTTGCAATCCGCCGGAAGGATTTTGCCGACCCATCTTTGAGGAGCCGAGAACCGCAAGAAAAATATCCAATCATGAATTCTCCTGCCTCGGGTTGAATGGCCAGGTAGCTTTCCACTTCGACCAGATGAAAAAAACCAGAACGCCAGTCAGGAGCGTCAATAAACCGATCTTGATGTAGAGCCAGCCCGAGGTAAGAAAGACATAGGCCCATCCGAAGAAAGCAATGACAATGGGAACGGGATAAAACCACATCTTGTACGGCCGCGCGCTGTCCGGAAACCTTCGCCGCAAGAGTGGAATGGCAAACAGCTGTCCCAGAAACTGCACCAGAATTCTGGTCGTGATCAAGGCGGTGACGAGCTGATCGAGCTTAAGAAACGCCGCGGCAATCGATACGCCGCCCAGAACCAGAAGAGAAACCTGGGGATAGTTTTTCGTAGGATGCAGTTGCGCAAAGGGGACGGAAGAAATAGCCGTCGAGGGCTGCCGCATAAGGAATTCGCGAATAACCCAAAAAAAGCGCGAACACGGCGCCAAAGGCCGACCAGAGGACAAAAATTGTTACCACGATCGCGGCGCCCCTGCCATACAGGCGCTCCATGAAATCGGAGACGATGAAGTTCGAATGAATTCCTTCCCGCCACGGTACCACGCCGATCAAGGCGAGATGCAACGCCAGGTATCCCACACAGCAGACTGCCAGAGAGTACAGAATCGAGCGCGGCACCACGTAGGATGGATTCTGCACTTCGTCTCCGATGTAGCACACATCGTAATATCCCAGATAGTTGTACACGGCGATCAGGGTAGCGCTGCCGAGACCGAGCACGAAGCCACGATTGAAGGCCATTGCCCCTGGAGGAAAATCAAACGCTCTGTGCGCACTGAAATGAAAAAAGCCGGTGACGATAATGGTCACCATCGCAAGCGCCGTGCCCACCCAAAGAGCGATGGTAACCTTGCGCAGGAATGTCATCCGCCGGCATAGGAGGAACAAGGCAGCCAGGCCGACGGCCACCGCCACGTATTGCTGCCCTCGACCGCTCAGCCCCGGCCAGAGATATGTCGAATAGTTTCCGAATCCGATCATCCCGGATGCGATTTCCAAAGGCCCACTCAGAACGAACTGCCAGATGAAAAGAAAGGCCATGAGGCGCCCCCAACTTTGATGGCCGTACGCCTCGCGAAGAAAATGGTAGCTGCCGCCGGAGCCCGGCAACGCCGCCCCCAATTCGCTCCATATAAAACCGTCGGAAATTACGATGAGGGCGCCCGTCACCCAGCCCAACATGGATTGCGGGCCGCCCATGGAAGCCATCATGAGTGGGATCGTAATGAAAGGCCCGATCCCAACCATGTTGGAGATGTTCAGCGCCGTGGCATGACCTAAACTGAAGGCGCGCATCAGGTGGGGTTGCGTTTCGGTCCTCATCGCCATAGGCGGGCAACTTGGTGCATTTCAATGTCGGGTAGCACCAATGTCGGGTAGCAGCAATCACCTCATAATTGCGGCGAATCTATCTGTCGCTTGCTCGTTTGTCAATCGGATTGTTCGTTTCTGATCGATTACAACCCCGGAGATACACTTTTTGCGATACAAATCGTCCGCATCCCAAATACAATTGGTGCCAGGGAGCCACTAGTCCGCACCTAGGTTAGGCAGCCAGGAAGAGCGTAAACCATCATGCTCGCAGAAGAGCGTAGATTTCGCATTCGGGGGATACTTTCCGGCCAACACACCGTTACGGCGTCCGAGCTCTGTGCCGCACTGGGGGTTACCGCGGCGACCGTAAGACGAGACTTGGCCGCTTTGGAGCAAGACGGTGTCCTAGTCCGTTCTCACGGGGGAGCGGTTTCCCGCATGTCCAGCACCAGCTTCCAACCTTCCTACGAGACGCTATCGCATAGCCATAGCAGTGAAAAGCAGGCGATTGCGCGCGAGGCGGAACGTTTGCTGCTTGACGGCGAGACTGTCTTTCTTGAGGGAAGCACCACGGTGTATGAGCTTGCCCGCGGCTTGAATCAACGGAATCGGCTGACCGTAGTGACAAACTCTCCCACCATTGTTTGCCAGCTGCAAAGAAGCTCGGGCGTGACCGTCCTGTGCACCGGGGGCGATCTTCAAAAGGACACCTTCTATTTTTCCGGGGAATGGGCACAGCGGGCGCTCTCCGAAATCCGGTTGGACAAAGCAATTTTGGGGGTCAGCGCCATCGATCTTTCGTACGGAGTCTCAACCGCGAACCACGCCGAGGCGCAGATCAAGAAGATGATCACCAGAGCTGCCAAGACCAGGATCGCGTTAGCAGATCACAGTAAGTTTGGTACGCAGAGCTTTGCCTACGTCGGCCCAGTGACGGACATCGACGTCCTCGTAACCGACTCCGGCACCGATCCAAAATACCTCCAGGGTCTGCGGGAAGCGGGCGTCGAAGTGGTGGTTGCGGAGTCAACGTAAACGCCTAGGAACAAGCATAAACGAAGATATTAGAACAATATGGGTTGACAATCGCTGATCTGCGAGATATTTTGAGTCGGGTTCAGCGGGGACGGTGAGGAACTGTGAGCGATTGCGGTAAGCGGATTCGTTTGAGGCGAGTGCTCGGAGGCTCGCAACACCGAGCCCTAGTCGTGGCTTTCGATCATGCAATGGTCTTGGGACCGATTCCTGGAACGGAAGACCCTTTCGGAAGGATTCGCCAGTTTGCTCAAGCCAAAGTCGATGCCTTGCTGCTGAACCTTGGGCTCATTCGGCAATTCGCGAACTCGACGATCCCCGGTCCAATGCCAGCTTTAATTGCTCGCCTGGATTGGACTACGGTTTGGTCTGCGATCGGCCAAGGCGGAAACGGCGCGCTGCACAGCTCCCCTGCTCGCACGCCCCGAGGAAGCATTACGCCACGGCGCAGATGCGGTGCTCACCTATCTAGTCGTGGGTACCGGCGATGCCGAGTTCGAGATGAAGGAAGTCACTCGCAACGCCCAGGTCGCCCGCGAATGTGAACAAGTTGGAATCCCGCTGATTGTCGAATCTCTCGCACGGGGGAAGGAGGTGCAGAATCCAGGCGATCCCAAGTGGCTGAACCTCCACACTCGTATGGCAGCCGAGCTTGGTGCAGATGCGGTCAAGACAGATTACAGCGGCGATGTAGCTTCGATGCGTTCGGTGGTGGAAAAATGTCCCATACCAATCCTGGCGCTCGGTGGAAGCCGCCATGCGTCGGACAGGCACGCACTCGATGTGATCCGTGAAGTTGCGATCGCGGGAGCAGCAGGTGTCTTCTTTGGCCGCAACGTTTTCCAAGCCGACAACATGAGCACATTCCTTGAACAGGCGCGGGCTGCTCTCGACGAAGCGGCGACGGCAGAATTTCAAGCGATCACGAGATGACGACCTCGGATTTCCCGGCGCAGGCGGCTTGGCGGAATAAGAATTTGATGGACGGCCGCCCCGGATTCCGTTTGCGGGCAGATTGGGGATATGTCTCCGTTCTTGAGGGCGGAGGGCACATCTGCGAGTTGCATCTGAATGCCTGTTCCCAAGTAAACCCGCTATGGCGGCCGCAATGGGAGGGGATCGATCCGTACAAGTACTCGACCGCGAGACATGCGCGGAGGTACGGGCCCCCACCCGATGGCAGGTTACTCTCCGGCATTGCGGGACATAGCCTTAGCTTTGATCACTTCGGGCCGCCTTCGCTGGAAGAGACGGCGTCCGGTCTCACTACCCACGGCGAAGCACCTGTGTTGAAGTGGGACATCCAGAAGCAGGCGCAGCTGCCGAAGATACAATTGCAATATGGACTGACGCTTCCCGAAGCTCGGATCAGTTTCAGCAGGAAGCTTACACTTGACCGCGTTAATCCGGTGATTTATTGCGAAGAAGAGGCGGTCAACCTCAGCCGTTACGACCGGCCTATTTCGTGGAACCAGCATGTAACCTTCGGGCCACCGTTTCTGGAAGCAGGAACCACCTGGTTCGACATGCCGGCAACGCGGGCGAAGGTATGTCCCGCCAGCTACAGCTCTCGCTTCGCTCTTCAGGCGGACGCCGAGTTTACCTGGCCCAATGCGCCGACAAAAGATCGCAAGCGGATGAACTTGCGCACTACGCCAGGCCTGCGGTTCGGACATTACACCGCGCAATTGCTGAATCCGGAACTGGAGATTGGTTTCATCGCAGCATGTAACCCGCTCCTGAAACTTCTCGTCGTCTATGCATTTCGACGGGCAGACTTCCCCTGGGTAGGCAATTGGGAAGAACGATATAACCGAACGGCAGCGCCGTGGCTAGGAAAAACGTTCTGTCGAGGACTGGAGTTCAGCACGACTCCGTTCGCCATCCCGCGACGCCAGACCATCGAGCAAGGCCCGCTGTTTGGAGAACCCACGTATCGCTGGCTTCCAGCCAGATCCGAGACTCAAGTTCGATTTCTGATCTTGTTGTTCGAGGTGCCGGAGACATTTGGTGGCGTAGCCAGCGTTTCCATTGCCAGGAGAAGGATTGATGTCATCGAGTCCGGAGGCCGTGCCCGCAAGCTTTCGGTCGCGGCAGACAGATTCCTGTGAACAACGCCGACAATGAGAGGAATGCCGCAACGCGGTCCCTTGCCTTGGGTGCGTCGTGACTCGGCCCGGCCGCTTGGCTGAAACGCCTTCGCGCTAAAGCAATCAAGAATCGAAGACCCATCATGAGTTTGCTTGCCATTGACATCGGTTCGAGCAGATGCAAAGCCGTAGTATTTGCTGTGGCTGGCGAGATCCTTGCGCAGCACTCCTGCTCGTACTCGCCGGAGTTTCCCGCTCCTTCGCAGGCAGAGATAGATCCGGCGATCTTTTGGCAGGCGGTGTGCCAATGTTCGCAGGCCGCATCTAACAGGACGCTGAAAAATCGTGCTTTGATGCGATTCGGTCCACTTGGTTCGTGATTTTATGGGCGGCTGGAGCTTGTAGATTTGCCAGATTGATCTCGCAATGACTGTTCTCTCGCTTCTTGCA
>JBARJF010000093.1:0-11584 GCA_049800135.1 Candidatus Sulfotelmatobacter sp. | reverse complement strand
TGAATCAGAAGCGATTTTGCAGAAGCCGAATCTCCGCGTCCGTTGCCAAGTGCTTCGTCAGATCGCGTAGCCGACTACGTCGCCCGACTTGCAGGAAATCCGCTACTTGCACCCCGGGCTGCTAGGGCTGTGTGATCCGGGTATTGACCCTCGGATCCCACATCCCTAGCACATCGAGAGTCGCGGCTCCACCGCACGCACGTTCGCCGAGGCCACGTCAGCTCCCAGTGTCGTTGTTAACGATCTTCGGTATACGTCCGTGGCCGTCGAGCATGCGCAACGTGCCATTCGGCAGATAGCACTCGGACGTGATCCGCTCATTCCAGCTAAGGCTCCCCGTGCGAGGTCAACTCGGGGAGCCTTGTTCTTTGTTCGCATTAAGCCTGGCGACTGTCCAAATTGATAACTTCATCGCGGATCACTCATCGAGGGCTGACTGAGGACAATCATCAAAACAATTTGAGCTGCAGGTTCTAGTGAAAGAGCCGACTTTCTGGCTAGCTTCCGCGCTGTTCATAGCGGAGTCAATCATCAGGACCCCATGTTGCCGGCCTATGGTGGCTCACTATTTGACCCTGACCGTTACCCCTTCCTTGAGGGGAGAGCGCACGGTACCCGCTGGCAGCAGGCCTTCTGTAGAACACAATCGTTCCACGATCACATTGGCACTAGATTATTCTCGATGTCGTGCTCGTGTGTTTTTCGGCTACACCGAACTTCGCGGCGCCGTGGGCTGCCATCAGGCTGACCAAGAGGTTTCTTCTGGTATGGATCGTCTGCGCAAGTGGCGCCCCTTTCCCTACCGGAACCGAACCTAGGCAGGATAGTTTTCTAGTTGCCTTGCGCTGCTCCCTTCACCGTAGCCGGCGAAGAAATCGTGACTGAATCAGGCTCCGTCCACACCGCGGTGCCGCTGGTCAGATCGAGACGATGCATGGTGATCTTGAGGCTGCCGCGATCAACCTCGACCAGCAGATAGTGATAATTGATTTGCTTACTCTGAAAGGGATCATCCGGCGTGCGCTCGATGGGATAGGCATGCGCCCCTCCTCCCCCGGTAACGAAGTAAGTTACGCCGCCGTGCTCGTGGCGCTCGTAATTGTGTACGTGGCCTGAGAATACGACGAAACGCGCGCGAGTGTTGGCTTGGCGCGCCTCGAGCATGGCGGCCAATTTCTTTTCGGATGATCGAGACGAATGGCCGCCGCCGAACGTCTTGGCGTCCGAAGAACTCGTATACGGCGGATGGTGCAACATGATGAAGACGAAATCGACATCGGGTGGAATTTTGTCGAGTTTGGCGTTCAGCCATTGACCTTGCGGGCCCGAAGTTTCGTCCTGTGAGCTGTCGAGCACGAGGAGCAGCGTGTTCGCAGCGCGCACCGCATAGTAACGGCTATCCCTCAACTCAGGAAAGCGCTGAAAATAATTTCTCAGCGCAGTCTTCTCATTGCCGTGCAGATCGTGGTTGCCGAGCGCCGGGTATACCGGAATATTTTTCTTGCGCCAGATCGCGGTTTCGCTGTCCCACACTTTCCAGTCGTTCGTGTCGTAGCCGTTGTAAACGATGTCGCCGGTGAAGCAGATGAATGACGGATCGGCGGCGGCAATGGCTTTCACGAGGGCAACGCGAACCGCAGGATTGGCGGCCTCTGTATCTTTAGGGTCATGAAAACGAGTGTCGCCGTAAGCCACGAAGCGGAAGGGGACATTCACTTTGGCTTGCAAATCGACAGTCGTCTGCGCGGCGGATTTCTTTGTGCAGCCGGCCAATGCAAAAAGGAGCGTCAGGCAGAGAACAAATGAGAGCTTACTCGCCAACGATATGAGTCGGGACATAACGTAAATTTGCATGTTCGGAAGACTGACTATGGAAATCTGCAGTGTCTCGATTATAGGGTCAATCCGTGACTTGAAGCCGTCGAATCGTTCTGAGCGCATCCGCCCAAAGAACACCGCGTTTATGTTCTCGCTGCGCACCTGCGTGAGATACTCCACCATGTTGCGGCCGCGAACCTTTGTAAATTGGGAGCACATGCAACCCTCCTTCCCGGTTTGCTTCGGATCATATCTGCATCGTTGCGAGCGGAGCGGAAAGTAGCGTCCATTACTTGCCTACAACCAGTAATTCGAACTGGCCCGCCTCGGCCGTCGATAAAAAAAGCCGATGCGTTTTCGAATCGAGAGCCATGGTCTTGGCTTTGGGCGCGGTCTTTACGGTCTGCGCCAGCGAATAGTTGTTGGGGCCGTTCTGGCGAATCACGGTGATCGTGCCGTCGCCATTGGAATTGAAGATCAGCTTTGTCTCAACATCATACGCAGTCGCATCCACGTGATCGCCGATGGGCAGAGTGGTAATTACAGCACCGGTATCCGCATTCATAACTGCCATCACCCTGCTGCGGCAGCCAAGAAACAAGCGGCGATTGGCTCGGTCGATCGCCATGCTGCTGGGCGAGGCGCAAGGAGCAGTGGGCCAGCGCTGCTCGATTTTGAGAGTGCGGGAGTTGATTTTCAGTACCACACCTTCGTCTTCCAAATTGTCGTAAACGTATCCGTTTCCGTCGGCAGCGGCGAATTCGGGGCCGCCCCCTAGATCGATCGTGCCTGCAACTTTTCCTGTGGCGGCATCGATGGCGGTTGCGCTGTTGCTCCCGCCGTTGAACGCGAAGACCCGCGATGTAGCGGGATCGTAAATGATCGCGTCCGGCTTCTCCCCCGCGGGTACCTCGGCAATTCTTTTCAGCGTTTTAAGATCGAAAATTGTGACGGTGGAGGCTTGGCCATTGCTCACGAACCCTCGGCCCAGTTCCGCTGCGATCGCGATGCCGTGTACTCCCTCGGTTTTCGGGATATTGCCGACGATGCCCAGAGAATCGACGTCTATTACCTCTACCTGGGTTCCGTGAGAGACGTACAGGCGGCGCGCGTCCTCATCGACGCTGAGGTAGTCCCAACTGCCGCTACCTGGAAGCGCGACTTTTTTAACCACCGCAAATTCATTGGCGAATGCTGATGGCACGGTCCCGATAACGAATGCGAGCGTGAAAACGATCGGAATGACCAGAAATAGTTTCCTGCCTGGCTTGGACATTTTCATTGCTCTGAACCCTAGCTCCCATCTTTCTATGACTTTGTTTGAAAGCAACACCATAGGCTCCTTTGTGCCGAGACTGAGGTTACGCTGCAGACACCAGCCCGCGCCCGTGTCTTCAGTTCTCTAATTCCCTCTCTTTTAGTTCTCCCTGCGCGGCTCCCAGCGCAGGCCGAAGGAATATGTCGGCTTGTAGTACTCTCGCTGCGTGAGATACCACGGGCTGCCGTTATAGAACCCAAACACTTCATCGGTGAGGTTCAAGCCTTGCACAAGGGCCGTGAGAGTCCTTGTGAACCGATAGCTAGCCTGAGCATCAAGCTGCAAGTGCGCATAGAGATAGTTGTCGCCAAGGGGTCCCTTCGGGCCAAGATTTGCCGGGTCTTCACAGCCGCCGCCGGCGGCCGCCGCTGCAGTGCATTGCTCCCACTGGTACTGATAAATGCTTGCGCTGTTGTAGGTCGCTCCGATTCGGCCCGAGAATCGTCCGCGGTCATACGTGGGACTCAGGTTCCACATCGTGGGCGTTTGGCGCTGCAGCGCCGGATTGTCATTGCGAAGCGGCAAGCCGCCGGCGCTCGATCCGGTCTTACTGTAATTGGCAGTAATCCCGAAACCGCTCCACGCCCCCGGCAGAAAGCCCAGGCGCTGAATGTAGGCGAATTCGACGCCGTACAGTTTTGCATTGACTCCGTTAGCGATGTAGTCAAATATATCGCCGGCAAACTGGGGATATTGCGTTCCCTCATAGTGCGGGTCGGCAAGATAGTAAATCGGCTGGCTCAAAGCCTTGTAGAAGAATCCTGCCTGGATCTGGCCATAAGGTTTCAGATAGTGCTCGTACAGTAAGTCGTAGTCGTTGGCGTGCTCCGGTTTCAAGTTCGGGTTACCAACCGCAATCGTAAGTGGATTCGTACTTTGATCTTGTGTCACATAGGGGACCATGTCGTAGGGGTTGGGGCGCGAAATTCCCCGTCCGTAAACGGCGCGAATATCCGAGTCTGGCGAAATTGCATAGCGCAACTGAACGCTCGGCAACGGATCCCAATACCAGGTATTGGCAGGCTGTGGAGTCACGGTCGCGTTCGTGCTGGTGGCATTGTTCGTTACCAGGAATCCGAGAATATCCAACTGCGTAGCCTCAACGCGCAAGCCTGTCTGCAGGCGGAAACGCCCAAATTCGATCGTGTTCATCGCGTAGGCCGCCGAAACGCGCTCGGTGAGGTCAAAGTTGCTGGCGACCGAACCAAAAATCGTGGACGGCTCGTCAAGAGCTAGCGCTCCCTGGGCAATCACGTCATTCAGGTTGTTAGCGATGGTGTTGTAGTTACTGACAGGCCCAAGCGGATAGGCATGGAAATAGTAGTTCGGGTTGGTGAATCCACTCAGGTAACTCGTCATTGGTGAGACAGGAGGATTGTTCGGATTGGGGATAAATGTCTGGTCGTAGGTTGGAGAATAGGCATCCTGTCCTTTATGCGCATTCCGCTCTTTAAAGCCAAACTCAAAGGTGGAGTAGTGCGAACCCAGATGATAGTTCTTCGCTATTGAAAGGGCCCCTTGCAAGTTGACTTGGGAGGTTATTCCGCTGGTGCCGTCGTACTCGGTCAGCTCATATTGACTAGGATCGTAGGTCGGGGCGCCGAAACAGGAGGGCGACCATTGCGGGAGATGAACGTCGGGAGACGGCAAGTTGACACAACTGGTCAAATTGCTCAGAGGGCTGCCTGGTATCGGGTCGAATGTTGCCCCCGGATTGCCCGCGGCCGCCAATTCCCGTGATCGAGCAGCCGACAGTTCCCAACTTAACCATGAATCGGTGAAGACATGCTTGCCACCGATTGCCACGCTGATAATTCCGTAATCGGGCAAGCGAGAAGAAGTTGAAAATTCCGGGGACCCTCCGTCGTTTAGCGAATAAACCCACTTATTGCCGTAGTCTTTGAAATCTGAATCGAAGTAATGCAGGTAAAGCCCCGATCCTTCCTTGAGTTTATAGTCGAGAGAGCCGCCGAAGCCATAGCGTTTACGCTGGTACCTGTATTCGCGGATGTCCATGCTGCCATAGGTGGGAGCTGCCGTGTCATTCGGACTCGGCTCAATATCATCGATTCCGCGACCGTTGTAGTCGTAGCTGCCAGAAAATAGGACACCAAATTTCTTGCTCGCCCCGAAGCGCTGGCCCACCGTTCCCGTAACCAGTCCTATATACCGCGTGTTCTCGATCGGAGTAAATCCGCCAATGCCTTCCAGTGTCATCGTTGGCAAATCACCAGCCTTCTTCGTTACCAGGTTCACCGTCCCCCCAATGGCATCGGCGTCCTGGTTAGCAGCCAGGGTTTTGCTCACTTCGATGGACTCGACAATGTCCGCTGGAATCGTATCCAGTTTGAACTGGCGCACGTTGTCCTCGGGCGCGGGAATCTCAACCCCATCGACGGTCGTATTATTCAGACGCGGCTCAGTTCCGCGAACCTGAACATATTTGCCTTCGCCTTCGTCGCGTTCCAGGCTGACCCCGGGCAAGCGGCCAACCGCGTCCGCGATGTTTTCATTGGGCAATGACATAATCACGCTAGAGGGAAGCACCTGCAGCAGATTGTCTGAGACACGCTCGCGATTGATGGCCTCGGCCTCGCCGTGAGGCAATTCCGCGACCACCCTGACCGCTTCAGTCGGGACGGCAATGTCCAGTTTGGCGTCAATCCGGTTTTCCTGACTTGCAGTCACCTTAACTTGCTGAGTGAATTTCGCGAAGCCGATATACGAAATGGTGAGGGCGTAATTTCCCGGGACAAGTCCAATGAAACGGAATTGCCCTTGTGAATCGGTCGACGTTGTAGCGTCGCCTGGTTCCAGTTTGACTTCTGCGCCCTGAAGCACTGCACCTGCCCGATCCACAGCGCGGCCGGTGATAATTCCGCGGCCGCTTTGCTGTCCGAATGCGGATATTACAAAACCGGCGCAAACCACGACCAGAATCATGGTTTTGCGAGATAAGATTCGGCAACATGAGTGCTTCATAGACTCCCCCTCCCTGCAAAGTAAAATTTCGAAACCAGAGCAGGCTTGGGATGTTCCTGCCAGGAACGCCACGTGTTCAGGAAATCCTGCCTCGCTACCGATGGAAACTTGGGCCGACTTGAATGAGTAGCGACCTTAGGCGAATGGTGTGAAGCCGATATTAAAGCCAGGTTAATTGTTTTTCAGACTCTGTTTTCTTGCCGGTTTGCGGTCTACCCTAAGGTTAAGTTTTCCACTGTGCGAAGTCCGCAGGTTGCGAATGGAACTGCTGGTCGTAGAAGATGAACGCCGCATGCTGGAGTTGCTGCGCAAGGGCCTGAGCCGCGAAGGTCACAGAGTTGCATGCGCCGGGGATGGCTGCGAAGGCCTGCAAAAAATACGCAAGAACCGATTCGACATCGTCGTTCTCGACGTGATGATGCCGAAGATGGACGGATTCGAGATGGCGAGGTGCATGCGAATGGAAGAAAATCAAACGCCCATTCTCATGCTCACGGCGAAGGATACAGTCCCGGATATCGTGCATGCCCTGGAGTTGGGTGCCGACGATTACATCGTCAAGCCATTTTCCTTTAACGAATTATTGTTGCGAATCCGCGCGATAAATCGGCGTGCGACTGCTTCGCTGGGCACAAAACTCAAAGTCGGTGACCTGCTGATGGATGTTTCCACGCACCGGGTTTACCGAGGTGGGATACGAATCAGCCTGACGCGCACCGAATATGTGCTTTTAGAAACGCTAATGCGCAACGCCGGTCGAGCTGTTCGCCGCGAGGATCTGATTACTTCCCTGGGACGCCAAGTCGGCGGTAACACGCTGGAGGCTTTTGTGCGCCTGCTGCGCAATAAAATCGATTGCGATGTGAGCAGAAAGCTGATTCACACGGTGCGCGCAGTCGGGTACATCGTCAGCAGCGAGTGTGACACATGAAGAGACTCTCGATCGGTTTCCGGCTTACCTTATGGTATTTGGCGATTTTTGCCGCCGCTGAGTTTCTGTTCGGCGTCGGTATGTGGTTTGTGCTTCGCCAACATCTTTATGGCATCGCGGACAACGCTCTCGCCGCGCAGGTCGATGATGTAACCAGTTTACTCAAGTCGCAGAAGCCAAAAAACAGGAACGTCCCCAAGCTGCGGGAGGAAGTTGCAGAAGCTTACGATTTGGAGCACTCCGGCGACTTCCTGCAAATCTATGATCAGGACGGCAATTGGATTTTCCGCGCGGTCTCGCTGCAGAAGAGTCCACTGGCACCGATACTGCCCTCAGCCGTCCGGCGACGGTCGTTTCATAACCTTCAGCTCGCAAACCAGCCCTACCGGTTCATCACCGAACGGACCGAAGCCATTGGCCGATCCTTTACCGTGCAGACCGGCATTCCGATCGCTGAGATGACGGCGACATTGTCAGCGTTTGAGCGTGATCTGCTTCTGCTAGCTCCATTATTGCTGTTGGCCGCTGGCTCGGGCGGGTTCTGGCTCAGCAGGAAGGCGTTGTCTCCGGTGGATGCAATCACGCGTACCGCACGAAATATTGGAGGCAGCAATTTCAGCACCCGTCTGGAGAAACTGACGACGGGTGATGAACTGCAGCGTTTGTCCGACACTCTGAACGAAATGCTGGCGCGCCTCGAAGCCGCATTCGCGCGCGTAACTCAGTTCACGGCCGATGCTTCGCACGAACTGCGCACGCCGATCTCGCTGATTCGCACGGAGGCGGAAATTGCGCTTCGGGGCTCCGGGGGAGGAGAGGAATATTGCGAGGCTTTGCGCCACATTCTGCTCGAGGCGGAGAGAACTTCATTGCTGATAGAAGAATTGTTGTCGCTTGCCCGCGCCGATTCAGGACGCGAGAACCTGCGCTTGATTCATTTCGATCTAAATGCCGCAGTCGCCGAGATTGGTGAAGGATGGCGCCCGCTCGTGGAGAGCCGGAATTTGCGGTTCACAAAGACGCTTGTGGATCGCTCACTGCCGGTGTTCGCAGACCACACGGCTGTGCAACGCTTACTCGCCATCCTGCTGGACAATGCCGTGAAATATACCCCGGCGCCTGGGGCTGTCGAGTTGCGTCTGAACTCGCGCGACAACAAGGCCATCCTCGCGGTCCGTGACACAGGAATCGGAATCGCCGAAGAGGATCAAGCAAGGATTTTCGAGCGTTTTTACCGCGTAGATAAGGCGAGAAGCCGTGAGCAGAGCGGGTGTGGAATCGGCCTGGCCATCGCCGACTGGATTGTCAAACAGCATAGCGGAACGATCGTAGTTCAAAGCGCGCTGGGCAAGGGATCAACATTCCTGGTCGAATTGCCCCTTCAACCGGCCTCACCAGGCTTAGACCTCTCACAAGATGAATTGGTAGAGAGCCCTAGCACGGCCGCCGCCGATTAGCGCAACACTCATTAGCTACGCGGAGTGCTTCGGCTCTCTCGAATTAGACCTGCGAGCCGGTAATCACCGCCTCACGGCAAGTCTCATCGATATTAGAAAACCGGATTAGGAGCAAGACGCGAATCCACGTTATCTTACGTTCATTACTCTATCTCAGATTGGAGAGCACAGATGAGCTGCGAATCGGCAGAAGTCATTCGCCCCGACGTGTCTAAGAAGACAGCATTTAGCTACTGGTCCGACCTTACAGTGCGATGGCCTAACAGAAGCACTTTCTCGTTTCTCATATCCTTCTTTCTCGGCGTCGTTTCGCTCGGCCCAATACCGGTTAGCGCGCAGCACGAGCAAATGGAGGAGACAGTTCAACTTGTGCAGCCGCGGGGCCCGAATCAATCGCAGCCGCCATTAATCATTACGCTGGAAGATGCGATCAAGCAGGCGAGAAAAGTGGACGCGAGTTTTCAGGCGGTGATCAACGATGCAAAAGCGGCTCAGGAAGACCGCACTCAAGCGAGGAATGCAATTCTGCCCACGGTGAGTTATACCTCGCAAGCCCTGCTTACGCAGGGGAACGGTGGCCGAACGGCCATTGGACGATTCGTCACCAACGATGGCGTGCACGTTTATCGATCATGGGGTGTTGTTCACGAAGATCTCTCTCCAGCCAACTATCTGGGCGCGGCTTATCGCCAAGCTCGCGCGGCCGCGGCGATTGCCCGCGCAAGAGCCGAAATCGCCAAGCGGGGGCTCACGGTGGCAGTGACCAGGTCCTATTACACGGTGGCAGTGGCGCAACGCAAATATGCCACCGCGCAAACGGCGCTCGATACGGCCAAGCACTTTTACGACATCACCCAGGATGCCGAGCGCGTGGGCCAAGTGGCCCACAGCGACGTTCTGCAGGCGGAGATTCAATATCGACAGCAGGAGCAGCTATTCGATGACACAAAGCTGGCCATGGGATCGTCGCGCCTCGATCTGGCCGCGCTTATATTCCCGACGTTGATTGAAAACTTCAGCATTGTGGACGATCTGGATTCAGCTGTGGCTCTGCCGCCGTTCTCGGAGGCGGAACGAATGGCAGGAAACGAAAGTCCTGATCTGCGCGTGGCCATGGAAACGCTGCGTGGAGGCGGTTCACCAGAAGGTCTCGCACGACGCCGAGTCCGATGACGAGGTCGGGACAGAAGAGGAAAAGGTTGTGGTTGAAGATGAAGTTGAAGCGAGCGAAGGGTGCGTCGAGCAGGGCGCAAGTGGCGATGAAGATCAATCGGCGGTGCAGTTCAGGCTTCTTGCGCGACGCGAGCGCGAGGGTAAGAAGTGTGCCGAAGACTGCCATGTCGTAGAACGGAATGATCAGGAAAGGTTCTGAGTCCGGTAGGTGCAGTTGGTATGTATCAAAGCGTCCCATTACGATGGCGGTGGCAGTACCGAGCGGAACCATCGCAGTGCCGAGTGCCGCTCCGAACCACCCCAAGAAGCGATGCCACTTTACGTTTCGCGTGCGGATCAGAGCGGATTGAAACATGAAGAAGACGACCCAGCCGGAAAACGCAGCACCGTGGAACCACAGAATGAGCGGTCTCGGAGGGGTAGCATGAAAGAGGTTTTCGTTGACCGTTCGGCTGAAGCCCCAGACCACAATTACCGGGAACAGCAGCGACATTGCGAAATAGAAGTACCTATCCACGAGTCGCCTTCGCGGAGCGAACGTTTTCATCGGACTCGCCGGGACGGTCTGAGAAAGTGTAGCCATGCCAGAACCTCATCCGCTTCCGGTACAGGAAGTGGGAGTGTAGCCGCGCCATTCTAACGCGAGTTCGCGTTCTACGTTATTTGGTCACGATTTCCACGCGGTGATCAGCTACGTCGCTTCTGCGCCCGCGCTGCAATGTGCGCCCTCGGAATCGACAAACTGTGCCGACGGCTCATGCCGCCATAGTACCCGCTCTAATCTTTTTGGTAACTGGCTGCCAGAAGTGTCGCGCCAGCCGCCGCCGAAAACACCGAATAGCTCAGAGGTGCCACGATGCCGAGAGCAATGCTCATCGTCAAAGCGAAAGACATCAGCAACGCAGCACTGCACCAAGCAACCACGCGTGGGTAGAGTCCCAAGAGCAGAGCAACGCCCAAGGCACATTCGATGACTGTTTCGAGGATGGCGAGGCTGTTAATAAGCACCTTTGGCAAAAACCAATTAAGGATCGCAACATACTGCACAAAGTGTTTCCAATCGCCCCACGAGACATTCTTGCTGCCCGGACGACCCAACAATCCAAAGCGGTCGGCAATAGAAACGAGGAAGGTAACACCTAATGTTAATCGCAAAAATACTCTGGAAATCTGCAAGACGCGTTCATTCGTCATATCAAACCCACGCTTTCTCACCGCGAATGCAACGATCTGTATCGCTCAATGAAATCAGCCACTTCGTCTTCGGTATTTGCCCAACGGAATCTCGGCACATCCCGCGAGGCAACACGCACTCAAGACGATCAGGAGGAACAGACCGGGATGCAGCGACACTACCCCCAACCCTGAGAGGGCGACGAAGATCGCTGCGAGGATGAAGAGCGGCCCGGTAAAATAGCAGTGCATTCGTCCGCACCGGACTGCGTTTGCTAGGCAGCCCACACCCATCAACGCGAAAGCTGGCACCCATAACCAGACTCTCCCGCGACTCCAACTAGAGCCTACGATTACAAGGAGAATAGGCACGTACCAAATGAACCACGCAGTCTTTCGCCCAGTGAGGTCATTGGCAGAACATTCCTTCGAATCGCCGCGATTGTCCATTTCGATCTTCCTCCGTAGAACTTGCCCGCGCAGGGCACAGCAGCGGAAGGCAACGCGACCCTATCTGATCGCCGAGAGTTTCTGCCGGACTTCAGGTGCAACATCCACGACCGCCCCGCCGAAATAGACAGGTGCAGCATTTCCCCACTGAACACTGCTAGCAGCCCGGGGTGCAAGTAGCGGATTTCCTGCAAGTCGGGCGACGTAGTCGGCTACGCGATCTGACGAAGCACTTGGCAACGGACGCGGAGATTCGGCTTCTGCAAAATCGCTTCTGATTCA
>JBARJF010000092.1:0-53475 GCA_049800135.1 Candidatus Sulfotelmatobacter sp. | reverse complement strand
GGGAAATCTCCGCCGCCTTCAATCACCACCGTGCCCGTCGCCGCCGCAACCGGAGCAAACTCGCCCTCCGCCCCAGCCGCCACCGGCGCGCCTTCCCCGCCGCCTCCGCCCATCTTCGCCCGCTGCTCTTTCAGAATCGCCTTGCGCGACAGCCGGATGCGGTTGCCTTCTACCGCCAGCACCTTCACCAGCACCTGATCGCCTTCTTTCAACTCATCGCGAATATCGCCAATGCGGTGCTCCGCCACTTCGCTGATGTGCAGCAACCCGTCGGTTCCAGGAATGATTTCCACGAACGCCCCGAAATCCGCCAGCCGCGTAACCGTCCCCAGGTAAGTCTTCCCCACTTCCGCAGTCGCCGTCAGATCGCCAATAATCTGCAGCGCCTTCGCCGCCGAAGCCTGATCGCTCGACGCCACCTTCACCAGCCCGGAATCTTCCACGTCGATCTTCACTCCGGTCTGTTCCACAATGCTGCGGATCATCTTCCCGCCCGGCCCAATCAGATCGCGAATCTTATCCACCGGAATCTGCACGGTGTAGAACCGCGGCGCGAAGTCAGAAATCTTCTCCCGTCCCGTGGAAATAACTTCTTCCATCTTCCCCAGAATGTGCAACCGCCCGCGCTTCGCCTGCGCCAGCGCCTCGCGCATAATCTGCGAAGTAATGCCGGCAACTTTAATATCCATCTGCAGCGCCGTGATGCCGTCGCGCGTGCCCGCGACCTTGAAATCCATGTCGCCGTAGTGATCTTCCGCGCCCGCGATGTCGGTGAGAATGGCATACTGCTCGCCTTCCTTCACCAATCCCATCGCCACTCCGGCCACCGGAGCCTTCAGCGGCACCCCCGCATCCATCAGCGAAAGCGATGCTCCGCAAACCGTCGCCATCGACGACGATCCGTTCGACTCCAGAATGTCTGACACGACGCGCATCGCGTAAGGCCACGCCTCTTCCGTCGGCAGCACCGCCGACACCGCGCGCTCTGCCAGCGCGCCATGTCCAATCTCTCTTCGTCCCGCTCCGCGCAAGAAAGCAACCTCCCCCACCGAAAACGGCGGAAAATTATAGTGCAGCATGAAGCGTTTTTTGGCTTCGCCTTCGAAGCCTTCGAGGCGCTGCATGTCGTCTGAGGTTCCCAGGGTCGTGGTCACCAGCGCCTGGGTTTCGCCGCGGGTGAAGATGGCGCTGCCGTGGGTGCGGGGCAGGACTCCGGCTTCGATCCAGATTTCGCGGATTTCGTCGAACTCGCGGCCATCGGGGCGATGCTTTTTCTCGATCACTTCTTCGCGGAAGATGCGTTCGCGCAGCACTTCGAAATACTGCTTCAGCTTGGCTTGCGCCACTTCATCCTCGGCCGGGATTTCGGCCTGCAACTGCTTCTTCAGCTCCTTGACCAGCGTGTGGCTCTCCGCCTTGGGATGTTTCCTGGTGTCGAGGCGGTCGGAAAGATCGGCTCCTACCTTCTTTTTCAACGCGTCGTAATAGGCCTGATCGAATTCCGGCGGCGTCACTTCGCGTTTTTTCCTGCCCACCCGGGCCCGCAGGTCGTTAATCGCGGCGCAGATCTTCTTGATCTCGGTGTGGCCGAATTCAATCGCGTCCACCACCACTTCTTCGCTGATTTCTTTCGCGCCCGATTCGATCATCACAATGCCGTCGGCGGTTCCGACGACCATGATGTTCACCTGGCTCTCGCGCATTTCGTCGTAGGTGGGGTTAATAATAAAAGCCCCGTTAATCTGCCCGACGCGCACCGCCCCGAGCGGTCCAAGGAACGGAATGTCGGAGAGCGTAAGCGCGGCGGAGGCGCCGTTGATGCCGAGCACGTCGGGATCATTATTCGTATCGGCGGAGAGCACGAAGGCGATGACCTGGGTCTCGCACTTGAATCCCTCGGCGAACATGGGACGCACCGGGCGGTCGATCTGGCGGCTGGTGAGCACTTCGCGCTCGCTCATGCGGCCTTCGCGCTTGATAAAGCCGCCGGGAAAGCGTCCGCCGGCGTAGGTGTATTCGCGGTAATCGACGGTGAGGGGAAAGAAATCAATGCCCTCGCGCGGATCGGCATTGGCGGTCGCGGTCGCCAGCACCACGTTATCTCCCATGCGCACCACGGCCGCGCCGTGGGCCTGCTTGGCCAATTTTCCGGTTTCAATGGTGAGTTGTTTGCCGCCGGCAAGGTCTACGGTAACGCTGCTAACTTCTGGTTTCATTTTTCATCCTTCTTGTTGTGATCAGGAGGGCAGCCGCGCGCTTCCCGCATCTGCGGCTTTGGACTGGCGCCGCAACGAACATGGAAAATCGCGTTCAACCATGAGTACGCATACCCATGAAGGTTGGTGGGCGCCATGAGTGGCCGCTTCCGAAACTGCCTCGGAATACGTCTTCGAGATTACGCACGGTGTGAATTGGCTCAATGCTCTGCCGGCTTCGAGACGAAGGCGGCATTCTCAGATACGTTGTGGGAACATTTTCCCGGGTTTGCTTCCCGCCATTACTTGCGGATGCCGAGCTTCCCAATCACCGTCTTATAGCGCTCGGAATCGTATCTCTTGAGGTAGTCCAGTAAACGACGCCGTTTACTGACGAGCATGAGCAGGCCGCGGCGCGAGCCGTGGTCTTTCTGGTGCGTCTTGAAGTGGTCCGTCAACTGGCCAATGCGTTCACTGATGATGGCGATCTGAACCTCGGGACTCCCCGTGTCAGTCGCGTGCGTCTGATACTGGTCAATGACAGATTTCTTTTGCTCTCTGGCTAACACGAACCCGCTGCACTCCTGTTCTGATTTCGATTTATCTTGGTGACTAAGTGAGGATAGCAGGCGGGGGGTGGGGGTGTAAAGGCGGAGGGCGCGAGGCGTCGCGGAAGAAGGTGGCTGACACGGAGGGTGGCCCGTCCGTTGACCGTGGTGAAGACGCTCCGCCCGATCCCTACCTGCGCCGTAATCGTAACGGTCTTTCGCGAAGCTCCCGTGCGACCTCCATCGGATACGATTGCGCCACAACTTTTTCAAATTCCTCTAAGCGACCTAACTCGCGGAAGAGCGTTCCCAGATCGTCGAGGTCCGCCCTAGGAACTTCCCGTTCACCAATCTCTCCTAGAACGGCTTGCGCGAGGGGTCTGGCCGTTTCTGGATTTCCAGCACGGAGGTGAAGCAGCCCCGCTACGCTCGGACGCAAGCGGGCGATCACAGGCGAGCCGATAAGCTCCACGGCAGCGGCCTTGTTCTGACTCTTGAGAGCGTGGCGAGCCCAAGCTGCTGCGACCTCCACTTCAGTTCCAAGCTTCGCCTTGAATTGCTGGATCAATTCCTCTGCCTCGTCCCCTCGCTTCGCGAAGTCGAGCATATAAATACAGCGCGAAACTACTTTACCGGACGGCTCGGACGTTCGGATAATCTCTAGCAGGACGTCTGCCGCGGTAGATTGTTGATCCTCACCGCTGTATGCCTCCGCAAGCTTAAGGCCGAAGTCGGCGTCCTTCGCTCCAGCATCCCGCCAAATGGCTCGCACAAAGTCCAGGTCCGGGTACCATTCGGTTGGTTTTCTTTGGAAGGATCGCGTGGGTTCGAAATATCTCCGTACCATCGACCACAGGTATTCCTCGCTTGAGTCGCGGGTAATCTCCCACAGCCGCTGGGCACGTCTCAAGATCAAAGCAGGCGGTGCATTCCTGACTTGGTAGAACCGGAGGAGCTCGCGATAAGTTTCGGGGTGACCGAAGGATTCCGCATACTGTTCCATTTCCTCAACCGCCGCATCTGGATCGTCCCGAAGCTTCGCCCAGGCCTTTTGGATAAGGTCGTTCAGCTTAGGCTCGATTGATTCCTTCGGCACAAAAGGAGCAAAGAGCCTGAGGTAGTCCCTTAGCAGGATGGAGTCGTCTGGGTTCGTGCCGCCGCCAACCCTTAGCTCCTCATGAACCTGAAGAGCGGCTTCAGAGTGAAGCACAAACACTTCCTTGAGCTGGAGCGCGTCCTTGCTGTCCTCGGACCCTTGATTCAGCACCGACAGAATGCGGTTGGTGACCTCTCGCTCGCGCTCATCCTCCGAACCTCGCATCTTTGGGAGCCTGCTCACAGCAACCATGATCTCCAGATCCGTGCCACTACCTTCCCGCCTGGAGCGTTTTAGACTCTGGAGGACAGTACGAGCGCCGTCCAGGTTCTCGAGGGTTGGTAAAACTAGACACAAGACCTTGTCCGCCAGTAGTGTTGTAGCAACGCCGCCTATCTCGGTAATTCCGGTTCGCGAATCAACCAGTAGAAAGTCTGGTTGAAACTCGTCAAGAATGCGTGCTTGCAACTCCTTAAAAATCTGCACGCCCTGCGCACCTTTTTCGTAAAACAAGTCGTGCCAGTTGATGGCGGAAAGCATGGACCAATAATCGGGGGATGGCGCTCGTCCCGCAGGTATAAGATGCACCATCGGTCTCTCGATGCCCGGTATAGGAACGCTGATGGCAAAGTTCTTCAGCGGCAGGCTGACTTCCCCATTCAATCGGAAGTCATTAACGTAATCCACAATACCTTTCTCCACGACAAGAGGCGAGTCGTCCTCGTTTCGCGAGAATCTGTAGTGGAGGCCAGGTGCCTCGAGATCGAAGTCCAAAGCCACAACTCTGAATCCCAGCTTCGCGAGGTAGACGGCCGCATTCGCGAGAGCCAATGACCGTCCCGACCCGCCCTTGTATGAGTAGAAGGTAATAGTTTCCATTTTTTCTTTACCTCTCGACCGCGAAGAAGGAGCTTCTTTCGGAAATCGATTCGGCTATCTGGCCACATCTCCCGAGTTCTCCGTGCCTCTCCAGCGCGGGGAACCGAAGCCTTCGACACCTCGTCCCAGGGACGAGTCCTTTTGCGCCGGCATTGGAGTCTCCTTCATTGTGGGCCGCGGACGTGCCGCTCGCCATGGCCCTTCTCAGCACCTCGTTTATTCTTGTCTGATATCCACAGCCCTGGCCCTTGAACCACGCCAGTACGTCCGCGTCGAGCCTGATGCTGACCGCCTCCTTGACCGGCCGGTAGAACTTCCCGATCACAGCACCACTCCAGTCCTTGACCTCAGGGATATCCGAAGTATCGATGTCCTCGTCGCGCTTCCGGGCGAGGGCGGCGAGTTCCGCGTCAAAACTCTTATTGCGATTCTTCATATGCTCTCCTCTCATGGGCGGTTGCGAGCCTTGCAGAGATAATCCTGATGAACTCTTCTTCGCCCTCAATTTCGGTGATGGTGTGGACGACAAGAATTGTCATGAGATTCTTCACGACCCCCATGGTGCGCCATCGCTCCTCGTACTCACACGGGTCAGGCACGCTATGGTGCAGCGGGTCGTCGAAGACGTAGCTCGCCAATTCGAAGCTGACATCATGCTCCGCCAGGTTCACTCGGTTCTTCTCGTCATCCCAGTCAAACTGCATATCTGCAATGTATATACAATTATGCATTCAGGAGGGGCAGATGTCAACTGTATATACGGCTCAGGCTGGCCCGCCCTTTTCGAAAGGCGACCGATTACGCGCGCGCTAGGCGGGTGTCACGCTCAAGCCCGGTTTTGGCTTGAGTGGTGCAGTTCGGGGCTGGGCAGAATCTTCCTACAGCTCTTTCATGTTTTCGTGTCGTCTATTTCGAGTCGATCTCTGCCTTCCACGGCCCGTTGCATATGTGCGGGCCTCCGACGTCCACTTGCGGTTTCCCTAAGCGGCTGAAGCCGGGTTAGTTTTTTGGGGCAGTCTGCGGCGCGGCTTAAAGCCGCGCCCTTTCAAAACACTCTGCTTTACGGCACGGCTTAAGCCGTGCCCTTCCCGGTCAAGGTCAAGATCAAAACCAACGTCAAAGGCGTCGGACAGGAGTGTCCGACCCACACGGTTCGTCTCGCGAGATCAAAATCCCCGCCCTGTCTCTGCAAAGAGCGCAGAGACAAGGACGGGGCACCCGCTTTAATTTCAGGCGAATTCTAGGCCGTCGGGCTGGCGGAGTCGGTGGGGGCTGGGCCGCCTTTGCACCGTTACAGCTGAGGGTGCCCCACCCTTCGTGATTTTCGAAGGGTGGGTACCTGGGACGATGGTATGAGGGGACTTCGCAAACGTGAACTTTGGTTCTCCCGTGGAATCCACGTGGCTGGATCGACGAATCAAGACGAAGCTCGAGGCCTGTGGTGCCCACCTTTCGAAAACCGCGAAAGGTGGGGCAGCCTCATTCGTGGAGCTGCAGGCGAGTTGCATAGGTCCCTTCGGCAGGCTCAGGGCAGGCTCTTCGTCGGGAGTCGCTCGCTTTGCGTGCGACTCCGCTTCCTCAGGATGACAGACGCAAATCCAAGCAGGTTCCTTTCCTTCTCGGCGGGTGGCCATTCATGCTGGGTTTTGGCTTGAGTGGGGCAGTTCGCATTGCATCAGCAGAACAGCAGGTTCCTCACCGGGCCTTCAGCCCGATTCGGAATGACAAACCTTTTATCGCCTCGATTAAAGACGGTCTGGTGCCAATTCGGGCTTATGCACAGGTCGCTTGTGACATCTGCCACCGTAGTCTTAGCCGCCGATTCTTAAAATCTTGTCATTCCGATGCGCGCTGAAAGCGGGCGAGGAACCTGCTGTCCTGTGGAGTGGCAATGCTTCGTAACGGCGCGAGCAGACAGCAGGTTCCTCACCGGGCTTTCAGCCCAGTTCGGAATGACAAGCCTTTTTTGCCCGGTTCGGAATGGCTTCCTGAAGGATACGGAGCGGCAATGGCTGAGCGGCGCTATTACGTCTACATCATGGCAAGCAAGAGTCGCGTGCTTTACGTCGGCGTGACAGGGTTTCTTATGGCGCGGGTCTTGCGCCACAGAGCCGGCGAGGGCGGGGCATTCACCGGGAAGTATCGCGTGCACCGGCTGGTTTACTACCACAGCTTTCAGAACGTTGGCGACGCAATCGCGCGGGAGACGGAGATCAAGAAATGGCGGCGGGAGAAGAAAGTGGCATTGATTTGTGCGGAGAATCCTACTTGGGAGGATCTGGCTGCGGGTTGGGGTGAGCCGGCTGTGATGAAGGTGACAACGAAAGCAGGTTCCTCACCGGGCTTTCAGCCCGGTTCGGAATGACATCCCTTACCGGCACTAAAGCTTCTTGGCGGGTGGCCTACTCAGGCGGTTTTGGCTTGAGCGGGCCACCTGACAGTTTGCAAATCGTATCGGTTAGTGCGCTGTACGCGAAATTCATAGGTCCTTCGTCGGGAGTCGCCCGCTTCCTCAGAATGACAACGAAGGTCAAAGGCGCCGGACAGGAGTGTCCGTCCCACAGGGGCAGGTATGGCGTACGCGAAACCAAGGTCCCCCGCGTTGCTCGGGGCGACGCGGCTTAGTTGCTCGCGATGACAGGGCTTATTTGATTTAGGCGAATTCGAGGCCGTCGGGTTGGCGGAGCAGGTGCCAGGCTTCGCGGTAGAGGTCGTTGACGTGGGGCTTGCGGCGGCGTTTGGGGCTCAGGGTTACGGCGGTTGATCCGAGGATGTGGGTCAGGGGGAAGATGAACCAGGAGTCTTCCGGGATGACGTAGGCGGCGAAGAAATCGATTTCGGCGAGAGTGTAGGGGACGGCGCGTCCGTTGATGCGGCGGTGGGTATTGGCGCGGTAGAGGCCGTACTGGAGTTGCGTTGTGGCCTTCACTTGGACGCGGATGAGGCGCGGGCGGGCTTGTCCACGGGAGGGATCGGGGTGGCAGGGGTCGTCTTTCGGACAATCGAGGATGATGTCGTAACGCTCGCTGTCGCCGTAGGGGCGGGAGATGCCGAAGCCCTGGCGGGCGGCGGCGAGGGCGAAGGCTAGTTCGGAGATTTCTCCGCGGCGTTTGGTGGTTTGTTCGCGCTCGAAAGGAGTTTTGGGGCGGGGAGTCGCTTGAGTGGGCAGGGCTTGGGCCGGACGCTGGTTGCGTCCGGGGGACGGGCCCTTGCGTCTGGACATGAATTTGGGTCGTAAGGTCTTAGGTGTTGGAATGATCCGGAAATAGAAAGGCGCAAGCCGTTGGGCCTGCGCCAGTTTTTACCTTATGTACCTATTATATCACATTTGGGGAGGTCATTGGGACATGGATTTGGGTTTATTTACGTAATTGAAGCAATGAGTTACGGGAAAAAGGTCAAGTTTTGCTCTTGACAGGATTTCCTAAGGTGACGACCAAACGGCCGGTGCCCACCGGCCAAAATCATTGCGCGGTCGGGTGCTCTTTGGTAGCGTTTCCGAGGACTTCTTTTCGACGCGTCTTGTGCTTGATCGATGCTGAATAGTAAGATGATGAGTCGCTGCTTCGTGTGAACATTGCAGACGCGCCGGCCTCCAAAGCAGTCGCCAGAGATAAAGTCCAAAGCAGTTTCCCAAGGGAGAACAAATCTTGGCAGCAGCCACAATATCGAAAAACCGCATTTTGTTTACCTCCGAATCCGTAACCGAAGGCCACCCCGATAAGATCGCCGACCAGATTTCCGATGCCATTCTTGACGCCTGCCTGGCCGAAGACACCGCCAGCCGCGTGGCCTGCGAAACCCTGACTGCCACCGGCCTAGTCGTGATCGCCGGAGAAATCACCACCAAAGCCTATGTCGACTTCCAGCAGGTTGTGCGCGGCACCGTGCAGTCGATCGGATACGACAACGCCGTCTACGGCTTCGACTGCAACACCTGCGCGGTCATCTCCAGCATCAACAAACAGTCCGGCGACATCGCCATGGGCGTAGACACCGGCGGCGCCGGCGACCAGGGCATGATGTTTGGCTATGCCTGTAATGAGAATGAGGAGTTGATGCCGACTCCCATTTCGCTGGCGCACAAGCTGACCATGCGGCTCTCGCAGGTGCGCAAGAATGGAACGCTTCCCTTCCTTCGTCCCGATGGAAAATCCCAGGTGACAGTTGAATATGATGCGAACGGCAAAGTGCGGCGCGTCGATGCGGTTGTGATTTCCACGCAGCACGCCGAGACCGTCAGCAATGACGAACTGCGCGCCGGCATTCTGAAGCATGTGATTCAGGCCGTGATTCCGGCGCACCTGCTCGATGAAGATACCAAGTACCACATCAATCCCACGGGACGCTTCGTGATTGGCGGTCCCATGGGCGATACCGGCCTGACCGGGCGCAAGATCATCGTCGATACTTACGGCGGGATGGGACGGCACGGCGGAGGAGCATTCAGCGGGAAAGACCCGACCAAGGTGGATCGCTCGGCGGCTTACATGGCGCGGCACATTGCAAAAAATATTGTGGCCGCGAAACTGGCTGACCGCTGCGAAGTGCAGCTCGCCTACGCTATCGGCGTGGCTGATCCGGTGAGCGTGCGCGTCGAAACGTTCGGTACCGAGAAAGTGGATCCGGCGATCATTCCGGACCTGATTCGCGCGCACTTCAAGCTGACGCCGCGGGGCATCATCGACTCTTTGAATTTGCGCCGTCCGATCTATAAAAAGACGGCGGCTTACGGGCACTTCGGACGCAACGATCCCGATTTCACCTGGGAATTGACGGACAAGGCAGCGAAGTTGGCGAGCGACGCGGGTGTGTTGGAATCCGCGATTGCGCGGAAGTAGGCGGCCGTTTAACCGGGACTAAATTCGGGCATGCGCGATAGGGCGCTAGCGGCACGGCTGAAGCCGTGTTCTTCCCGTTCCGTTTCACGGGCGAACCAAAGTTCAATTTCGGCGATGGGCCAAAAGTCTCATTCCCTAACGAGTATTTTGGAATGCTGATCCCGGTTCCGATTCGTGTATTCTGGCAGGGTAGCAGGCAATCAAACTTCTCTTTCTAGGTCGACACCAAGGTAACCAACACAACTTTCTTAGCACCGAAGCGCCACAGGAGGCGTATGTCATCAGCAGCACAAGTGAGCAGCGACATCAAGAGCCTGGAACTGGCCGAACTGGGCAAGAAGCGCATCGAATGGGCGAACCAGTCCATGAAGGTGCTGCAGATTATTCGCAAGGAGTTCATCAAGAATCAGCCGCTGAAAGGCATCCGCATCTCGGCCTGCCTGCACGTCACGGCGGAAACGGCGAACCTTGCCATCTGCCTGCGCGACGGCGGCGCCGATGTTGTGCTCTGCGCCTCGAATCCGCTCTCGACGCAGGACGATGTTTCCGCCAGCCTGGTGCGCGACCAGAGCATTCCGGTTTTCGCCATCAAGGGTGAGGACAACGACACGTATTACAACCACATTCTGGCGGCGATCGATCACAAGCCGCACATCACCATGGACGATGGCGCCGACCTGGTGACCATTCTGCACACCAAGCGCACCGACGCTCTGGAAGGCGTGATCGGCGGAACCGAGGAAACCACCACCGGGGTGATTCGGCTGCGCGCCATGGCGAAGGAAGGCGTGCTGAAGTTTCCCATCGTGGCGGTGAACGACGCCGACACCAAGCATCTTTTTGATAACCGTTATGGGACCGGACAGTCGACCATCGACGGCATCATCCGCGCCACCAACTTCCTGCTGGCCGGTTCGAAGTTCGTGGTAGCCGGCTACGGCTGGTGCGGCCGCGGGTTGGCCAGCCGCGCCCGCGGCAACGGCGCCGAGGTGATCATCACCGAAGTCGATCCCACCAAGGCGCTCGAAGCCGTGATGGATGGCTTCCGAGTGATGTCGATGCCGGAAGCGGCGAAGATCGGCGACGTATTCTGCACCGTCACGGGCAACAAGAGTGTGCTCACCAAAGAGCATTTCGACCTGATGAAAGACGGAGCCATCATTTCCAATTCCGGCCACTTCAATGTCGAGATCGATATCCCCGCACTGGAGAAAATGTCTTCCTCGAAACGCACCACGCGCACCTTCGTCGACGAATATTCCTTGAAAGACGGGCGCAAGATCAATCTGCTGGGCGAGGGGCGGCTGATCAACCTCTCTGCGGCGGAGGGACATCCCGCGTCGGTGATGGATATGAGCTTTGCCGACCAGGCGCTGTCGGTGGAATACATGGTCAAGAATTTCAAGACGCTCGATCGCAAGGTCTATAAGGTTCCGGACGAACTCGACAAGCGCGTGGCCAAGCTGAAGCTGGAGTCGATGGGGATCAAGATCGACCGTCTGAGCCCCGAGCAGGAAGAATATTTGGCGGGCTGGAGCGAGGGAACGTAGTCCACGCGTTAGTCGTTGGTCGTCGGTCGTTAGCATTCGCGGGACGGCGCAAGCCGCCCCGTTTGTTTTTTACTGGCCTTGTAGAAGTGCGGCGCGGATGCGACACGAGTGGAACTCGTGCAGGGATCCTTCGACTGCGCGTGCGGATTCTTGAAGCGAATCCGCAGGCTTCGCTCAGGATGACAGGGTCGTTTGGTTTGCCTCGGCGGCGGAAACCGCGTCTTTATGAGGGCGCTTTAGGCCGACGCTGAAACGCCGCTCTTCCATGGGATTGCTGCGGTCCTGGACGTCCCCCTGCAAAAGCTAAGGTCAAAGGTCAAAGGCAGCGGACGAGGGCGTCCGCGCCACACTGGCGGCTCGATCCTGCTTAGAGGATTCTTAGGCGGGCTGGAGCGTTGATACGGCGGTTTCTGTTCTGAACTGCAAATTTGCCGATGGGGAATGAGAGGCCCGGCTGGGCTGGTGAATCGCAACACGAAGGAGTTGGCAGCCAGAGAAGGCTAGCGAGCAATGACCAAGATTCTGCTGGTGGAGGATGGCAAGCTGCTCAGACAGGCGATCGGGCGGGCGCTGGCGCGTGCGGGTTATGAGGCCAGCACGGCGGCCGATGGCGAGGAAGGGTTGCGGGTGGCGCGGGAGACGCTGCCCGACCTGATTCTGCTGGATATGTTATTGCCGAAGTTGAGCGGCCGGGAGGTGCTCATGGAACTGAAAAAGGATCCTCTGACCGAGGCGATTCCGGTGGTGGTGGTCACGGGATTGTCGGAGAAAAATGCCGCGCGGCTGCAGGGGGATGGAGCGTTCGGGTTCCTGGACAAATCCGCTCTCGAATTGGACAAGGGACCGGAGAAATTGCTGGGGCTGGTGGGGGAGATTCTCAAGAAGCATTCCGAAGCGGCGCGAACGGCGACGGCGTAGAACCGATCAAGAGGCAGGCCAGGAACCATGGCCGCGTTCGAGGCTCATACCCATAGTTTGGCGTGTGGGCTATAATGGCGCGCAAGCATGGCGCTCACTTCTGGCACGAAGCTCGGCCCTTATGAAATTCAATCGCCGCTGGGCGCGGGCGGAATGGGTGAAGTGTACCTGGCGCGCGACACACGCCTCGAACGTGCGGTCGCGGTCAAGATTCTGCCGGCGCATCTCTCCTCCAATCTCGATGCCAAGCAGCGTTTCGAGCGCGAAGCCCGGGCCATTTCTTCTCTGAACCATCCCAACATCTGCACCCTGCATGACATCGGCCACCAGGATGGGACGGATTTCCTGGTCATGGAATATCTCGAGGGCGAGACTCTCAGCGATCGCCTCATGAAAGGGCCGCTGTCGCCGGAACAGGTGTTGAAGTATGGCATCGAAATTTGCGAAGGCCTGGAGAAGGCGCATAAGAGCGGGGTGGTGCACCGCGACCTGAAGCCGGGCAACATCATGCTGACGAAATCCGGCGCCAAACTGATGGACTTCGGGCTGGCCAAGGCCACGCTGGCGCAAGCTCCTCCCGCATCCAGTTTGACGATGACCATGTCGGAGCCTTCGGCGGGCCAGCCGTTGACCGCGCAGGGCACGATATTGGGGACGTTCCAGTACATGTCGCCGGAGCAACTGGAAGGGAAGGAAGCCGATACGCGCTCCGACATCTTCTCGCTGGGAGCGGTGTTGTACGAGATGGCCTCGGGCAGACGAGCCTTCACGGGCAAGAGCCAGGCGAGTATTGTGGCGGCGATTCTGGCTTCCGACCCGCAACCCATTTCGGCGGTACGGCCCATGTCGCCGCCTGCGCTCGACCGCGTGGTCCGGACCTGCATGGCGAAAGATCCGGATGACCGCTGGCAGACGGCACACGACGTCAAGCTGCAGCTGCAGTGGATTGCGGAAGGTGGATCGCGAGCGGGTATTCCCGCGCCCGTGGCGGCAAGGCGTAAGGTTTCACAAAAACTGGCATGGACGGTGGCGGGCGTGGCGGGGGCAGCGGCCATTGCATTTGCCGTTGGTTTTGTGTTGCGCGCGCCCGCTCCGGCCCACCCATTGCGGGTGAGCATTCTGGCGCCAGAGCAGCACTTCTTCGATCCCTTGAGCATCGCGCTTTCACCGGACGGTACCAAGCTGGCGTTTGTGGCGTCGGCGACCGGAGGCGAGCCTCAATTATGGGTGCGCCCGCTGGACTCGACGGCGGCCCAGCCTTTGGCCGGAACTGACGATGCCTCTTTTCCTTTCTGGTCGCCGAACAGCCGCAGCCTGGGATTCTTTGCCGAAGGAAAACTGAGGGTCACTGATGCGAGCGGAGGAGCGGTGCAAACCCTGGCGGATGCTCCGGACGCTCGCGGGGGGTCGTGGAGCGCCGACGGAACCATCCTGTTTACCCCTGAAGGTTTGTCGGCGATGTACAGCATCCCGGCGGCCGGGGGAACGCCGGCGCGCACGACCGGCGCGGACAAAGCCGAACCGACCGTGGGTTCCCCGCGCTGGCCGGAATTTCTGCCCGACGGAAAACACTTTATTTACTTTCAAGTCCTGCCCGACAGCCAGGGAGGAGGCGGACAAATTCATCTGGCCGCGCTCGATTCCCCGCAGGACACGGTGTTGGTGAACTCGGATTACCGGGCCCAATATGCCAGCGGACATCTGGCGTTTGTTCAGGGCGGGAATCTGATGATCCAAAACTTTGATGCGAAGAGTTTGAAACTGACGGGGATTCCGCAGCCTATCGCGGAACAGGTCCGCGGTGATGTTCACGGAGCTGCGGCGTTCTCCCTGTCGGGTGACGGCAAGCTGATTTTCGGGGGCGGGCAGTCCACGGCGCTCGACCTGGCGTGGTACGACCGTAGCGGAAAGAAGACGGGCGTGATTGACGCCGGAACATTCCAGGACGCGCACATCTCGCCCGATGGGAAGAAGGTCTCGGCGGCGCGAGTCGACGCGGGCGGCCATCTGGAGATCTATGTTTACGACCTGGTCCGGGGCACCAAGTCACAATTCAGTTTCTCGCAGTCGAGGGATGACGATCCCGTGTGGTCTCCGGATGGAAACACCATTGTTTTCGACTCGGCGCGCACCGGGAGGGTTGACCTGTACACCAGGCCGGCCAACGGCGCCCGCGATGCGCAGTTGCTATATCACGACAACGTCGACAAGTATCCCTACAACTGGTCCCTGGACGGCAAATACATCGCCTACGAAACCATCACCAACGGCCACTTCGATATTTGGGTGATCCCTACGTTCGGCGACCGCAAGCCCTTTGCCTTTCTTCAGGAAAAGTATAACGTTCGTTATCCCGTGTTTTCGCCGGATGGAAAATGGATGGTGTTTACCTCGTTCGAGTCGGGGCACAGCCAGGTCTATATCGTGTCATTCCCTAAACCGGGGGGGCGTTTCCTTGTGGGGGATGGTCAGGAAGCGGTATGGAACCGCGACGGCAAGGAAATTTCTTACCTGGATGACCACTCGCGGCTCGCCTCGGTGGAAGTCGCGGTGCACGGCCACAGCGTGGAACTGGGCAAACCGCAAACTCTGTTTCCCACGCAACCCGCGGGAACGGGGCAGTTTGAGGTCTCCCCGGACGGCAAGCGCTTCCTCATGATGCAAGCGCCGATAGAGAATTCCTCGAACCTCACTCTAGTCGTGAACTGGCTGCAGGAACTCAAGAAATAGAAATCTGCTGTGCCGCGCCGGACTCGGGTTCGGGGCGCGAGCGGGACCTCCGGTTAGCAAAGAGCTCGGAAAGGACCGCGGGCCGGGGTCCGAGCCTACTGTAAATAAATCACTTATGGACGGGAACCTGGAATGGCTGGGCGGAGTCTATGTTGATGGGACCAGGGGCCGGTAACCTTTAGGGGGAAACCAAGGGCGGGTAGAGGATTTTTCATTCGGCTGACGTGAAAAATCCTATAATGATGGGGACACGTAGTATGGCGGGAGTGACCACCTTGGGAGAATTGGCCAGCGCGATCGGGGCTCGGACGCAGGAAGCGGCAATTGTCGCGGACCTCAAGTCGGGCTCGGAAGAAGCATACGCGTGGCTGATTGGAGAATTTCAGCGTCCGGTGTACGGGTTGGTGTACCGGATGATGAGCGATCCGGCTGACGCAGCCGATACCACGCAGGATGTTTTCCTGAAAGTGTTCCGCGGGATGAAGCACTTCCACGGCGAGTCCAGCCTGAAGACGTGGATTTACCGCATAGCCGTGCATGAGGCCACGAACCGGAAACGGTGGTGGTTCCGGCACAAGGCGAAGGAGACTTCGATTGACCCGGCAGAAGAGGATGCAGCGGCGGGCCATGAGGCGATGCAGAACGCGCTGACCGACCGGGGGGAGTCACCGTTCGACAATGTGGCCCACCGGGAAGTGCAGAAGCGGGTGGATGCGGAGTTGCGGCGGATTGCCGAGCCGTACCGGACGACGTTGATCCTGCGCGACCTGGAAGAGATGTCGTATGAAGAGATCGCGGAGGTTCTGCAGGTCTCGCTGGGGACGGTGAAATCCAGAATCACGCGGGGGCGGCAGGCATTGAAGCAGCGGCTGGCGCCGTATGTACGCGAGGTGGGTGGGGAACTGGGGCTAAGCCCACCGGGGGAAGCAGCGGAATCACCGAGTTTGCGGTCAAAGGTTGCTGGAGGGGGAAGAAGGGTCGAGGTGATGCCATGAAGTATGTGGCGGCGAAGCCGGCGATGAGGTGCACGGAAACGAAGGAATTATTGTCGCCTTATCTGGACGGGGCAATCACGGGAACCGAGATGCACGCCTTGCAGGAGCATCTGGAGCGATGCGCGGCGTGCACGGCGGAATTCAAGTTGCTGCGGCAGACGCAACAACTGTTGGTGAGCGTGGGCCGGGTACAGGAGCCAGAAGACCTGGGGCTGAAGCTGCGGCTGGCGATTTCGCGGGAGGCGGCGGAGGGGCGGCGGCCGCGCTTCGAAGGCTTGCGGGTGCGCCTGGAAAATACGCTGGAGGCTTTCATGGTGCCGGCAACGGCCGGGCTATTCTGTGCGCTGCTGATTTTTGGGCTGGTGACGGCGATTCTGGCGATGCCGGGACCGTTGCAGGCGAACAACCAAGATGTGCCGCTGATGTTGAATACCGGGCCCGAGTTGCAGCAGAGTGCATTCGGCACGACCTTGAGCGCGATGAACGCGGACTCGCTGGTGATTGAGGCCTATGTGGACAAGAACGGGCGGGTCGAGGATTACAAGATTCTTTCCGACGCCGGGGCCTCTCAGCAGCTTCTGCCGGAGCTGAAGAGGATGCTGATCTTTACCACGTTCCGTCCGGCGATGTCGATGGGACGGCCGATCTCGTCGCGGGCGGTGCTGTCGTTCTCAAAAATCAGCGTGCGGGGGTAGGAAGCGCGACTGGCGCGCGGCTTCCCTTGCCGGAGTTGAAGTTCCAACCTGATCGAAGTTCTGGCTCTTAGGCTCTGAACTCGCGGGTTCCCACCTCGCAAAGACCGCAAGGATGGTCCCGCTGCGGTGAGGGCGCACCGAGTTGCAGCAGGCGGCTAGAGGATTCTCACACTGATGACACGGAAAGAGCCGCCGACCATGTATCCGTAAAGGGCGACGTGGTGGGCGTGGTGTTCACTGACGCTATCTGGATTTTCGATAGGGATCACTTTGTGATCGTCATCAGTCACAAGCACAACGTTCGCGCCCTTGCGCAGACACTTCTCCATGCAGTCGAGGTGACTTTCGGTTGCGCCCTTGGCCGCACACACCGAACAACTGACATATCCATAGAGCGTCTGTTCCCCAACCGCGAGAACGAGCCGCGCGCCCGGGATACTGATGGAGAGCACAGCGCAAGCCAGCAGCGTTTTTTTCATCGCAAAACCTCCAGAAACCCTTATCGATTATAGACGGAGAGCGGGTGCAGGCGCTGGATGCGCGGATTAAAGTTCCGCTCCGCGGCACAGACCATGGGCAGCGCGGATGGGAAGACACGCATTGGAGCCAACGCCGTAACCATTGCGGTCGGGAGTGCCAAGGCCATCTGGTCATCATTCCAGAGGTTACCGTCGTTCTCACTTTTTCTTTTTCTCATCTTCTCATGGGGTCCTCTCGTCGGGGCCGCCTCAAGGTTTTCTTCGAGTTGCCCGATGCTTATAGAGTAGCCGCGAAATTCGCCGGGAGACCTATGCAGCGCCGAATACTCGGACTGGCTCTTCTCTGTGTCTGCTTCTGGGCGTGCCACCTCACTCTGGAAGCCCAAGAATTCAAACTCTTTGAGCGCACGGTTCAGGTGCATGGCTTCGTGTCGCAGGGACTGGTATACACCAACCACAACAATTGGCTCACCATGAACACCAGCGACGGCAGCGCTGCCATGACTGATTTTGGGCTTAATATGTCCTCGGAAGTAACCGACAAGCTCCGGATCGGCGCGCAAGTTTATGATCGCAACCTGGGCCAACTCGGCCAATACCATCCCTCGCTGGACTGGGCGCTCGCGGATTATCGCTTTAAGAGCTGGCTTGGAGTTCGAGGCGGCAAAGTCAAGACCACGCTCGGGCTCTTTAACGATACCCAGGATCTGGATTTCCTGCGTCCGTTTGCGCTGCTGCCACAAAGCGTATATCCCACCGATCTCCGAGACGCCACAATCGCTCACGTGGGAGGCGATGTCTACGGCAACATCTCCTTGAGGCGCAATCTAGGCGATCTTTCTTATACGGCCTACGCCGGCCATCGTAGCGACAGCATCTACAGCGGCTATCCCTACTACTTGAGTAGCTTCGGATCCCAGATTAAGAGCTTCGGTGGTCTGCAGTACGGTGGGGATCTTCGATGGAACACTCCGCTGAAGGGTCTTCTCGTTGGAGCATCGCGACTCGATGAAGATCTCACGGGCAATGGCTTGGCGCTAAACCCGTTTAACCTCGGCGCAGGGTTGGTGCCATATTCTGAGACCTCGAAATCCGATTGGGCCAATCAGTTCTATGGCGAGTACACCCTGGGCAGTTTGCACCTCGCGTCGGAGTATCGCCGCTACTGGCGCAATCAGGAACTCTTCGGCGGTACCTCCGAAAGCTTCGCGGACGTGCGTGGTTGGTACGTCTCGGGAGCTTACCGCGTCTCCAAGCGGTTTGAAATCGGATCTTACTACTCTCGCTACACGATCGCCAACGTGGTAGCCGGTGCTCTGGCGGCCTTCTATCCCCCGGCAACGGACACCAGTCTTCCCGCCAATCACGATTATGACAAAGTCATCACCGGACGCGCCGACCTCAACAAGTTCTGGAACGTGAAAATCGAGGGTCACTTCATGGACGGCTACGGCAGCGGGCCGTACCCGAACGGATTCTACACACAAGTCAATCCGCAGGGCTTCCAGCCCAACACGAACGCATTGGTCATCAAGACGGGTGTTAATTTCTGAGCCCGGATGGGCAAGGAAGAATGAAATGAAGGGCGCAAAGATACTTCTGACTGCCGCAGGATTGATGATTTCCGCTTCGCTGGGCGCTTTTGCGGGCGACATCAAAGTGATTGCCAATCCAAGCGTGAAAGCGGACGTGATTTCCACCGAGGAACTCAAAAGCGTGTTTCTGGAAGAGAAGAGCGCCCTCGGAGACGGCGCGCATGTGGAACCGGTACTCGAGAAAGATGGGCCGGTTCATGAAACCTTCCTGCGAGCCTACCTGGGCAGAACCGACGATGATTTGCAGACCTATTACCGCGCTTTGATATTCACGGGCAGAGGGTCGATGCCCAAGGAGCTGGGGTCCGACGCCCAAGTGGTGGCCTACGTGGCAAGAACGAGGGGTGCGATTGGATATGTGAGCAGCGAGACTAGTACGGAAGGTGTGAAGAGTCTAGCCGTAGTTCACAAGGGAAATCGCGACCAACGAAGACTCATTACCCGGGTCGACCCGAAGTATCCGGAGACTCTGGAACGACTCAACATTGGCGGAACCGTGCGCCTGCGGGTAACCGTCGCGGCCAAGGGCAACGTGGAAAATGTCGAGTTGCTGGGGGGCAATCCAATTCTGGGCGAGTCCGCCATATCCGCCGTGAAGCAGTGGGTCTACGCTGCCAGCTATTCGCGCAGCGTTGTCGAGGTGAGCATCCCGTTCGGTGCGCATCCCTGAAGCTCCTCACCATCGCTCGGTGCCACCTTCAAGACAAGCTTCGCGGGCCAACCGGAAGCGTGAGAATTTGCGTTTAAGAAGCAGTGGCGTCGCCCTCACTTCGCTGCCCCCGCCGCCGGCTGCAGTCCCGCGTAATATCCGCTCCTAGTCCGAACCACCATTTTGCCATGTCCCTTGGCTTTGGCCACGACGCGAATGGTGCGGAAACCGCCGGTGGCTTTCGGATTCGTCGGCTTATAGCCAATGGTGTACTGATTGCGAATGTCGTGCGCCACTTGCCGGCTGATCTCATCCACTTCGTCCAGAGTCCTCGGAAAGAACGCCAGCCCTCCGGTCCGCTGCGCGATGATCTGCAGCGCCCGCTTGGCTCGCCTGGGATGCTCTTCATCGCCCAATATCCCGATGGCGTACACCGACGGACCGTTTTCCGCCTGCAACTGCTTCACCGCCTGCTCCAGGGTTTCCCGGCTGGCGTTGTCTTCCCCATCCGTCACCACGAACAACACTTTCCGTTCCAGCCTGCCGTCTTCCTTCAGGTGGTCGGCGGAGGCTACCACGGCGTCGTAAAGCGCCGTTCCACCTCTGGCATCAATCTTCTCCAGCGCGTCTTTGAGTTTCAGCAGATCGTCGGTGAAATCCTGGTCGAGATAATATTCGTCGTTGAAATTCACGATGAAGACTTCGTCCTGGGGATTGCTCGACCGCACCAGATTCAGCGCGGCCTGGTTCACCTTGGCCCGTTTTTCACGCATCGAACCGGAATTGTCGATCACGATGCCCATGGCCACGGGAATATCTTCATGGTGGAATGAAATGATGGTCTGCGGTTTCCCATCCTCGAAGACCTTGAATGCACTCTGATCCAGGTTGGTCACAATGTGCTGCTTGTCATCCACCACGGTGGCGTGCAGCAAGACTTCGTCCACATCCCTGCGGATGACATAGGTTGAGTTGTTGGAGGTTTGCGGTTGGCTCGAAGGAGCTGGCGGCGTCGCGGCCACGCCTGATTGGGACTGAACCTGCCCTGCTGGGATGGGGGCAGACTGAGCAAACTCAGGCCCGATGGGGCGGAGATACGAAGGTTCCCACTCTACCTGTCCAGCAAAAGGCAGGGCCAGCACCGCGACGGCAACCCCGGCCCAGATCGCGCACCTTAGAAAAGAGAAGAAGCCAGCGGCCCGGTCATTCTTCAGGCGCGTAATATCCCATCCTGGCATACACTCGGAGTGGCGGCAGTCCTTTCGGGGGCAGTAACTTCACCTTAATCTTACGCCATTTGCCGTCCCGCACTATTTTGCTGGGACTATACCCCAGCACATACTGGTTGCGCAGTTCGACGCCGATCTTGGTAGCCACGTCGGCCAAGTCGTTCGGGTTATCCACGGTAAACGCACGCCCGCCCGACAGCTCCGTGATCTCGCTCAGCAGTTCCGGGCCCAGACGCTCTTCCTGGGTTGGGAAATACCGGTCGTAAATGCCGATGGCGTATATCATTACGTCCGCTTCCTTCACGAGGGCCTTGATTTCACCCTCGGTATAGCGGCTGTGGTTGTCGCCTCCGTCCGAGATGATCAGCAACGCCTTCCTCGGGTATTTGGCCTGTCGCATCTTGCAGATGCCCATGTAAATCGCATCCAACAGAGCCGTCCGCCTTCGGGGGACGGTATAAAGCAGCTTTTCCTGGATGTCATCCACCGAGCTGGTGAAATCGCTGACCACTTCGGGCTCGTCTGAAAACGTGATCATGAAGAACTCATCCTGCGGATTCGCGGTCTTGAAAAACTCCATCACCGCATCCTTGGCCCGCTCCATCTTGCTGCTCATGCTTCCGCTGGAATCGAAAATCACCCCCAGCGATACCGGCGCGTCCTCACTTGAGAAAGTCTTGATTGTCTCCTTCGAGCTGCCTTCATAAAGCTCGAAGTTCTCCTTCTCCAATCCGGTGACCAAACGGTTCATCGGATCCGTGATGGTCACCGGCACCAGCACCAAATCCACGTCCACCTTTAAGGGATGTATATGAACATTGAGCGCAGGGGAGACCAGGTTCCGGTTCGCCACGTCGTCGGTCTTTGCCTTCTCCAGTTCGCGGGGCACGATGTGCACATCGTTCACGTCCGTTTGGCCAAGAGCAGGCATGGCCAAGCCGCACGCCACGGTCAGCGCCAAAGATAGGAGCCAGAGAAAAGGGCGGATCGTGATTCCACGGATCCGGACAAAAGTCAGGCGGCACGCTTGCACCAGGGAGGAGTTCCGAACTAGGGCCTTGGGGCGGGATGGCCGACGCCCATCCAGGAGGGCCATAAGCACCTCTATTGGCCGCGATAGTATCACAGCTTTCCCGGTGGAACGGGGTTTTTTTTTGCCAAAAGTTTGTGCCATTTCAGAATGGGCGGCGCCATCCACGCGGCTTCAGGCGCTGGATTCATCAATCGGAGTTCTGCCGGAGTCTCATGGCCACAGCATCTTGTTACAATCAAAGGTTCCGCATGGCTGACATTCATCCCTTTCGCGCGTTTCGCTACGATCCCCGGAAGGTTTCTCCTTCCCGAGTGGTCACCCAACCGTACGACAAGATCACTCCCGGCTTGCAAGACCAGTATTACGCGGCCAGCCCGCATAATCTGGTGCGCATCATTCTTGGCCGGAGGGAAGAAGCTGACAATGGGGCAGACAACGTATATTCCCGCGCGGCCGCGCATTTCCGCGCCTGGCGGCGGCAAGGCATCCTCCGTCAGGATTCCCTGCCATCGCTCTACGTCTATTCTCAGCGCTTCACCGTGCCCAGCTCGACCACCGAAGTGGAACGGCGGGGCTTCATTGCGCTTGGCCGCATCGAGGATTATTCCGCCGGCGTGGTCTTCCGCCACGAGCAAACCCTGGCCAAGCCCAAGGCCGATCGCCTCGATCTTCTGCGCGCCACTCGCGCCCATTTCGGCCAGATCTTCATGCTCTACGAAGATTCAGGCCAGGTGGAATCGCTGCTCGCGACTGCCGCTGATCCTGACATTGCGGCCACCGATGTTGCAATAAACGATGAATATGGCGTGACACATCGCGTCTGGCCAATCTCTGACCCGAGCCTGATTGATTCCCTCCGAACCGCGATGCTCGACAAGAAGCTGATCATCGCCGACGGCCACCACCGCTACGAAACTGCCCTCGCTTACCGCGACGAACGCCGCGCGGCGGATTCTTCCTCGCCAGCTGACGGTACTGAGCCTTACGAGTTCGTGATGATGACCTTGGTCAACATGAACAGCCCCGGTCTGCTCATCCTGCCGACGCACCGGCTGGTTCACAGCCTGCCGTCTTTTTCGGAAGAAGGCTTCCGCAATTCCGCCCACGCCTACTTCGACATTGACGAAGTCGAGTCCTCGCTTGACGCGCCCCGCGCCACCGCCATGCTCCGCGAAGCTGGACGCGCCGGCACAACCATACTGGCCGTCACCGCAAACCGCGCTTTCCTGTTGCACCATCCCAATCAAAACGCCGCGGCGGTCTTCGCCGGCCTATCGTTGCGCCAGCAAGCGCTTGACGTGGTGCAACTGCACAAATGTTTACTGGAGCAGGTATTGCATCTTTCGGAGGAGTCCATCCGCAACCAGGAAAACGTCGCCTACATCCGCGACCCTGCCGAGGCCTTGTCGCAAGTACGCGGCGCAAGCGGCGCTCGCGCCAATATCGCCTTCTTGATGAATCCCTGCCGCATGTCACAGGTCCGCGACATTGCGTTCGCCGGCGAGGTGCTGCCCCAGAAATCCACCGACTTCTACCCCAAACTCCTCAGCGGGCTGACCATCTATGCGCTGGACTAGAAGCTGGATTCGCGGCGGGCGGGTGCTGTTCATCTTCGGGATCCCGTTACTCGGCGGCCTGCTGCTCTCCGCGGCCGCTCCCGATAAGCATCTCTCCGTCTACTCCACCGCCGCTAACTATTCTCTGCCCATCCTGCAGCACGAAGGCCGGGAATACGTAGGCCTGCTCGAATTACTCGACCCTCTGGGAGCGGTCAGCGCTAAATCCGACCCTCCCAACTGGCGCCTGCATTACAACAACATCCTCGGTGACTTTACCGCAGGCAAAACCCACGCGCGCATCCAGGGACGCGACGCTGACCTCTCGGGAAAATTCCTTATCGAAAACGGACGCGGCCTGGTTCCGCTCGCGTCCCTCAGTTCCCTCCTACTCCGCTTCCTGGGTGGACCGGCAACCCTGCACGAAGAATCCCACCGCCTGTTCATCGGCAGCGTCGCCACCCACTTCACCGCGTCCATCTCCCCGGACGATCCTTCGCGCCTGGTCTTCCGCTTCACCGCGCCCGTCAATCCTTCCATCGCCAGCGAACCTGGCAAGCTGCGCATGACCTTCAGCCGTGAGCCGGTGGCCTCGCCGGCTTCTGCCACACTCACATTCGGCAGCAAAACCATTCCCGAGGCCACTTATTCCGAAGCCGACGGCGCCGCCGAAATCACCGTAATTACCACCATCCCGCTGATGGCCACTTTCAGCCCGGATGGCCGCACCGTCACTCTCGCTCCCCCCATATCCCGGCCCGAAGCGGCGACCGCGGCTAGCGCAAACGGAGCGCCCGCCCGAGTTCCGGCAGAAAGCAACGCGGCCGCCCAGTCGCCGGCAGCGGGTTCACCCTCTTCTGTCTCGCGCCGTTACTTCGCCGTTGTCGACGCCAGCCATGGAGGCAGTGACCGCGGCGAAGCCCTCAGCCCCTCGCTTGCCGAGAAAGACGTGACCCTCGCCTTCGCCCGCCGGCTGGGCCAGGAACTCCAAAATCGCGGTATCTCTACCCTCGTGCTCCGCAATTCCGACACCGATGTCTCACTGGACGACCGCGCCTTTTTCACCAACAGCGCGCACGCAGCCGTCTACATCGTGGTGCATGCCGCCTCCAACGGCCCCGGCGTTCGACTCTACACCGCCATGCTTCCCTACACCGATGAGGACGACAAGGGCCCGTTCCGCTCCTGGATCACGGCCCAGCGATCCTCCATCCCACTCAGTCAGACGGTAGCCGCCAGCGTAGCCGCGGAATTGAAAAAGCAAGGAGTCGTGGTCCGCGTTCTCACCGCTCCACTTCGCCCCTTGAATAACATCGTCACCGCCGCCATCGCCGTGGAAGTCGCTCCACCCGCTTCCGACGTGTCTCAACTGATGTCGCCGGACTATCAGCAGCTCATTGTCAGCGCCGTGGCCAACGGAATCGCTGACATTCGCGCCCAGATCGGAGCTGTCCCATGATTCCCAAGAGAACGATTCCCAGGAGAAAAATTTCGAGAAGAATGATTTCGAGGACGAGGGTCGGAGAACGATAGTGATAGGAGGAGAATGATTCCGCGCCATTTTTTTATCGCGCTTTCCGTGCTGCTCGCAGCCGTTCTGGTCATGAGCCTCTATGCCTGGCACATGCGCGGGCGCGCCGCAGCCAGTCCCGTCGTCTCCCTCGACACCCGTCCCGTCGTGCCTCCCGTGGCCGGCCCCACCGAGCCGGTAACTTTATTCGTTGCCTATGACGATGTCGGCGCGCTCCGTGCCCAGTCCGCCCGCATTCCGCTGCCTTCCGTCCGCCAGGAACGCGCCGAAGAGTTACTTCGCGCGCTGCTGGCCTTATATCTTGACAAGTCCTCGCCCCACCCGCTCCCACCCGGTTCCGATATCCGCGGAGTTTACCTGGTCGATCCGGGCCTCGCGGTCATCGACATCAACGCGGCGTTTGCCGACGGCCACCGCTCCGGTATCCTCTCCGAAGAACTCACGGTTGCGTCTTTCATCGAGACGCTCTCCGCCAACATCCAGGGCATTCAAAGAGTGAAGATTCTGGTGGAAGGTGAAGAACGCCAAACCCTGGCCGGCCACGTCGACCTGTCGAATTTCTTCGACGTCTCCGCCGTCAACCAGTTGGCCGCGCAGCTCCAATCCGCCGCCCAATAGCCGCAGCGGCTCGCGATGATCAAGTCCCTGTCGTCGACGTCGGGACAGCCCCATTCGGCGGGCTCGCCGGATGTCACGGCAATCAACGCGGTCTGAGTCTTCGAATCCATCCAGCTCTGTTAGACGAATCTGGAATTCAACACAAAAAGAAAAAAGCGCGGGCGAGTTTGCCCGCGCTCCCGATCAAACGAAAACCTACACGCCCGCCAGAACCGGTTCTTCTCCGTAAATTGAATACCACGAAGTAGCCGCTTTCAGTTTGTCGTTGACGTTGTTAATATTCCTCACCCCTTCAGTTTCGAGCCATGCACGGAAGGCCGCCGCACCCTGCTTGGCATAAATCGGAATTCCATCCTTCCAGGTCGCGCGTCCACATAGCACCCCGTTGAACTTCACTCCCGATTCTCCCGCCAGTTCCAGCGTCTCGCTGAATTCGGCGTTGCTCACGCCCGCCGAAAGATAAATGAACGGCTTGGTCGCCACGTTCGCCGCCGTGTGGAACAATTCAATCGCTTCTTTCCTGGTGTAAGCCTTCTGCCCGCCAAAGCACTTCACGCCCTCGACGAACTTCATGTTCACCGGAACTTCCACCTTCAGCACATCCACACCGTAGCGATCTTTGGTGAATTCCTGCATGCTCTCGGTGACGATAGTCGGTTTCTTCTTCGCATATTCTAATCCCTTCTCGTCCGCGCCCTCGTCATAGCCGACGAACTCCAAAAAGTAAGGTATGTCATTCCCCCGGCACTCATCGCCGATGCGTTCCACCCAGGCATGCTTTTTGTCGTTCACTTCCTTGGGATCGAAGGGTGTGTAGTAAAGCAGAATCTTCACGCAGTCCGCGCCGGCTTCTTTCAGCCGCCGCGCCGACCAGTGATCGAGCAGATCGCCCAATCGCCCCGGCCCAGTCTTATCGTATCCTGTCTTCTCGTACGCCAGCAGCAGCCCGGCATTCTTTGCCCGGCGCTTCGAGGCTGGCAGTCCCCACTCTGGATCGAGCAGGATGGCGCTGGCATGCGGCGTCAAAACCTCCGTGACCAACGTCTTAAACTCTTCCATCATGGCATCGCTGACTTCCCCGCCGCCCTTTTCCTTGCCCAGCGACTTCTGCAGTGACCCGCGCTGATCCATTGCCGCCGCCGCAATCACCCCATGCTCGTTCGAGACTCTTTTGAGACCCGCAAGTTTGCCACGTGTAAGTTTCATAGGATTCCTCCAAAGGCCTGAAAAGATGAGTATCTGAAAGATTCGATTGTAAACTAAGCAAAGGAAAATCCATCATGTCCATCGCTAGCACCAATCCCGCCACCGGCGAAGTCATCAAAACTTTCCAACCTCTTTCCGAGGGCCAGATCGAGCAAAAGCTCGGGCACGCCGTCACAACCTTCCACGCCGAACGCAAGACTCCCTTTGCCGAGCGTGCTCGCCGAATGCTCAAGGCAGCCGAAATCCTCGAACGCGACAAAAACAAGTTTGCTCAATTAATGACGCTCGAAATGGGCAAGCCTTACAAAGCCGCCGTAGCCGAAGCCATGAAATCCGCCTCAGGTTGCCGCTACTATGCCGAGCAGGCTGAGAAATTCCTGGCCGACGAACCTATCGAGACCGGCGCAAAGAAGAGCTTCATCCGTTACCTTCCTATCGGACCGATTCTCGCCGTTATGCCGTGGAATTTTCCTTTCTGGCAGGTCTTTCGCTTCGCGGCTCCGGCGCTGATGGCGGGCAATGTCGGACTGCTCAAGCACGCCTCGAATGTGCCCCAATGCGCCCTCGCGATTGAACAGATTTTCCTCGATGCCGGATTTCCCCAGGGTGCATTTCAAACTCTGCTGATCGGCTCGCAGCAGGTCGACGCGATCCTGAACGACCCGCGTGTTGTCGCCGCCACGCTCACCGGAAGCGAGCAGGCTGGCATTCAGGTAGGAATTGCCGCTGCCAAGCGCATCAAGAAAGTGGTGCTCGAACTCGGTGGCAGCGACCCATTCATCGTGATGCCGAGCGCGGATCTCGACACCGCCGTCGCCACCGCCGTCGACGCCCGCGTCATCAACAACGGCCAATCTTGCATCGCCGCCAAACGCTTCATCGTCGCCGAATCCATCGCGGCCCAGTTCGAACGCAAGTTCGTCGCGCGCATGAAAAATCTCCGCGTCGGCGATCCCTTCGACGAAAACACCGAACTGGGGCCGCTCGCCACAGCCGACGCCGTCAGCTCGCTCGACGCCGACGTTCAGAAAACCATCCAGGCTGGAGCCAAGCTCTTAACCGGAGGCCATCCCCTCAATCGGCCCGGCAATTACTACGCGCCCACTGTCTTGACCGACATCCCGAAAGAGTCCCCCGCCTATCGCGAAGAATTCTTCGGCCCGGTTGCGTCGCTCTTTCGCGTCAAAGATGTAGATGAAGCCATCCGCCTTGCCAACGACAGCCGCTTCGGCCTGGGCGCAAGTGCGTGGACCACCGACACCGGCGAACGCGAACGCTTCATCGACGAACTCGAAGCCGGCATGGTCTTTATCAACAAAATGGTCGCTTCGGATGCCCGTATCCCCTTCGGCGGTGTCAAGCATTCCGGCCACGGACGCGAACTAGCCGCCAACGGCATCCGCGAGTTCATGAATATCAAAACCGTCTCAATCGCCTAGGGACAATGGGTTATCGCCACGCAGAAAAGGCAGCCATCAACCGTCCTGCAACGCTACGGTAACCGACCGCCGTAGTCCGCGCGGATCGTCATCATCCCGGTGGCGGGCGAGGGCGGGGTGATGGAGTCCGTCACGCCGAATGCATCGAATCACCACTATGAAAGACGTCGCTCCCGCCAGTTGCGCCAGGATTGGTACCTGCAGGGCGGTGATCAGGCCGTAGCGATCCGCCAGCTTTCCGATCACCACCGGCGCAATGGCCATGGAAAACAGGTTTACGAAAAGATAGTAGAACCCAACTGCCGTCGCATGACCGCGTGGTGGGACCAGGTCGTGGATCGTGGCGGTCAACGGGCCATGATACCAACTTAGAAAAAATGCCCCCACTGTGAAGAGCAGCAGGAAGTGAATTTTTCCATTGGCGTGCAGCGCAAAATAAATTGCCGGCGCCGCCAGCACAAAACCGACAGGGACGACTGCGGCTCGTCCCCAACTACGCAGTTTCGCGAGGAAGTCCGATAGATGCGCCCCGGTCGCGATGCCGAGCGTGCCGCCCAACACGATTGTCAGCCCCAGGGCCAAGCCCGCTTGCCCCGCCGTGAACCCCTTATAGTCTTCGACCAGCTCAGGTCCCCAGGCAACATAGGCGTATCCGGCAAAGCTGCAGAACCATCCACTGACCAGCAGCGCCCGGAAAGCCGGGACCCGCAACAGTTCACGCAGCGGAATAGATTCTTTGGCGGTGCTGACCACCGACCTGGGCAGCCGCAGGGCGGCAAGGCCGAGTGCCACTCCTGGTATCCCGACCATGAAAAAGGCGAAGCGCCAGCCCAGCGCAGCCGCTACCACCCCGCCTAGAGCGATACCCGTTGCGCCGCCGATGAACATCCCGATATCGAAAGCCCCCTGCACCCGGGCCCGGACTTCCCTAGGAAAAGACGCGCTGATCACCGCCGCACCGGCCGGCGTGTAAGCCGCTTCCCCAATGCCCACCAAGCCCCTTGCCATCAACAAGGCACGGAATGAACCCGCCAAGCCGCTGAGAAATGTAGCACTGCTCCAGAACAGCACACCGGCACTGATCACAGCCCGCCGTGAAATCCGATCGGCAAGCATACCCAGGGGGAAGCTAGCCACCGAGAGCACCACCGTGAAAGCAGTCGCCAGATAGCCCAGTTGCAGATAGCTGAGGCCAAAGTCATGCCGAATCTCGGGAAACAGAGCGAACACGATCTGCCGGTCAACATAATTTACAAAGTTGACCAGCATTAGGATCGACAACACCCGCCACTGCTTCCCGCTGAAATCAGAAAGCTTCATTTGGAAACGCTCAATTTGCCGGGTCCCTCCCTCGTGACCTGGCTGAAGGTCGCCCCCTCTCAAAGTTAAATACAACCTTGCGAGAAACAAGGGAAAGTGTCAACCGTCCGCTGAACGAGTACGAGGATTTGACAAGCACTAAACGGTGGGGCATTATGGGTGCGTCGATTGCGGTTCTTCCCTCTCGCGGGGAACCAATGAAGGGATTGGAGGGAGCCATGTCCGAACTTATCCGCAGGATTTGGTCTGAGGACGCAGGGCAGGATATTGCCGAATATGCGGTGATGCTGGCTGTGATCCTAGTTCTGGTGGTGGGCACCATACGCCTGATCGGATCAAACGCCAATAATGTCTTTTCCAACACAGCCAGTTCGATACAATAGTTAAGCACCGGCTTGGATAGGCGACGCAGTTGAGAATCCCGAGCCGGGGGAAGGCTTCCTCATGACGCGATTTATCCCGTTTACCGGGCAGTTTCGCTACTACTGGTTTACCGGCGTAGCGGCTGCGGCGAAACTTGCGGGGAGATCGAGTCAGCCATGATCGCCTAGATTCAAGCAAGTTTCAGCCGGAACGCCGCGATTCCAGGATCGCGGCTTTTGCTTTTTACAAGTGAAGGGCCTTCACCACGAAGACACGGAAAATCTCTAAATCGTTCTTGTTTTGCTTTCCGTTCTCTCGGTGTCTCCGTACTTCCGGTGAAGAGCCTGACGCCCCAGCCTCAACCTCAGGAGAGCGCTAATGATCGTCAATATGTCGGAGAAGGCAAGCGAACAGGAAATTGCGCACATCATCGAGCGCATTCGCGAAGCGGGTTACCAGCCCCACGTCACGCGCGGAGTGGAGCGCACTATTGTGGCGGCCGTGGGCAACGGACGCCGCCACGAAATCGAGGCTCTGCTGGTGGCGCCGGGCGTGGACAATGTGGTCGCCATCGCTCAACCTTTTAAGTTGGTCAGCCGGCAGGTCAAGCCGGAGCGCACCGTTGTGAACGTGGGGATGAGCGTGAACGGGGTCGCCATCGGTGGGCCGGAAGTCGTAGTCATTGCCGGACCATGCTCGGTGGAATCCCGGGAGCAGTTGCTCGATACCGCGCAGGCAGTAAAGCGGGCTGGAGCCACCATGCTGCGCGGTGGCGCTTACAAGCCGCGAACCTCTCCCTACGACTTTCAGGGCCTCGGCCTGGAAGCGCTGAAGATTCTGCGCGAAGCTCGCGAGGAATCCGGCCTGCCTGTGGTCACGGAGGTGATGAGCACGGAAGACGTGGACGTCATTTGTGAGCACGTCGACATGTTGCAGGTGGGCGCTCGCAACATGCAGAACTTCGCGCTCCTGCGGCGGCTGGCAAAGGTCAGCAAACCGGTGCTGTTGAAGCGCGGCCCATCAGCGACGGTGAAGGAGTGGCTGCTCGCCGCGGAATATTTGCTTTCCGGAGGAAACAGCCAGGTTGTGCTTTGCGAACGTGGTATCAAAACCTTCGAAACGGAAATGCGCAACACGTTCGATCTGGCGGCCGTGGCGCTGGCCCGCGATCTTTCTCATCTGCCCGTGATCGCGGATCCTTCGCATGGGACGGGCAAGCAAAGCCTGATTGCCGCGGTGTCTCGAGCGGCCGTCGCGGTCGGAGCGGACGGATTGATCATCGAGGTGCATCCCTGCCCGGAGAGGGCGCTTTCGGACGGTGCGCAGTCGCTCGATTTCGCGGGATTCGAAAAAGTGATGAAGGGCCTCGCCGAGCCGCTGCGGCCAGTCGCTGCACCAACAGGAGCGGGCATGGCGCGAGTGTGAGGCGAGCCTGCTGGAAAGCGTTCACCACCGAGTCACACGGAACGGAGAAAATCTCTTGGCGGTTCTTGCCTTTTGTTTCTCCCCTGTGTCTCCGCGTCTCCGTGGTAAAAGAATGCAACCTCAGTGCGCCGCATTCCTGCCCGGAGGTTTGATCCGCATGGCTGGATCGCCGAACAGGACATAAGTTTTGCGTACGCCGACGTTGCTGATGCCCGCCTTGGCTTTGAGAATCGCGTCCCCCAGAGCCGGGTAGGATGGGCTCAACGCGTTCTGCACAATCAGCTTGTCGAGATTCGTCTGAGGCGCAGGCTGATTCAGCCCACTTGAAGCCAGAACCGCAACCGCGCCTCCGCTCGGGGCAAGCATGAGCGTAACTGCGAGCGGCTGTTCGTAAACATCCTGGAACAAACCGTTCAGGCAATCCATGATGAGGAATACCGGCAAGGAAGACCCATTGGTCAACGAGGTCGCAGCGCTATTGTCGAACAGATCGTCACCTGACCATTGCTCCTCGGAGCCGTGTCCCGTGTAATTCACCAGCAATTGCCCGGAGTTAATGGCCGTAAGAATGTCCTGCTGCACGGTAGTTGTTTCCATGGTGCTCGCAAAGACATCCGTCACTCGCATCGAGGCGGGCAAATTCGCCTGCACGCTCTTGCTGTCCTGACTGAAATTCTCCGTGTCGTTTGCGTCGGCCACCATCAGAGCGCGCGAGGTCCAGGCGCCGTCGGTGGACTTGCCCTCATAAGTGGCCACCTTGCCGGCCACTAATTTGGCTTCTTCCGCCGTGCTCACGGGGAAACGCCCGGTGGCGATGGTTGGCATGCCGCTGTCAGTAAAATCCGAAAGCCAATCGTCGGAGGCCGTCATCAGGTTGGTCGTAGGCACAATCTTTGTGGGCACGAAATCAAGATGGCCGAAGCCCAGGTAATTGCGCGGATCAATCGAAGCCCGGCCGTTGAGCAACAAATAGCGCGGTGCCGTGCTCCAGACTTTAGTGGCCGTATACAGAAAATCGCGGATCGCGTGGGGACTGTGCTCGCCGAAGCTAAACTCGTCGTACAGGTCGTCGACGGAGACCACAGCCGTCGATTTTCCCTGCGCCTTATGGGCGCGAAGCAGGGGATCCAGGGCCGCAGCGAAAGGTTCATACGACACCACGACGATTTCGCTGCCCGGCTGGGCGCGATGCCAATGGGAGGGATGATTCTGCCGAATCGCGGCGGCGGAGAGGACGCGCTTGGCTGCCACGGCCAGCAGCGTGTGCCGGGCGGGAGATGCCGGGTTGGAGGTTGTCCACGGTACCTGCACTTGCAGGGCGTATCGGCTGGCATTCGAACTCGCCGTGATTTGCGGAGTGAGTTCCACGGGCAGATCCGGGTCAGTGATATCCAGCACCACCACGGGAGCGCTGGCAAAGCCCGTGACTTTCAGCTCATCCCCCGGCCGCCCCGTAAACTTCAGATCGTCGGAGTCCGCTATGTAGGAGTGGGGATATGTGATCCGGATGGACTGCACCAGGCTGGTATCGTATTCCCCGCCCTGGGCCGTGAGCGTGACGGTGTTGTTTCCATTCTGCAAGAGGCCCGGCGGCAAATTCACGGTGAATGTGCCCTTATCTTGCCCAGTGAAGGTGAGGTCTCCGAGCGCGGAACCGTTCAGAGCGATGGTGACCTCGTGGGGGACGCCCAGAATCACGCCCTGCAGAATGATTTCCAGCTTCGCCGGATCGGTTGAGAGGTGCGGCGCCTGCATGGTCTGCTCGACCGGCGTGGAAGAGACCAGCGGCCCGAAGAAATTGTTTCCGTTCGAAGTGATCAGCGCCGCGAAGTAGGTGGTATGCGGCGTGAACTCTACCGTGAATGGGAAGCTCGCCGGAGGCTGGTTCGAGCCGGTGGAGGCTTGCAGCCGCTGAATCCGCTGACCCGGTCCATCACCCGTGGCCAGCCAGTAAACCCGCGTGCCGGAATATTGCGTGTCGATGCCCGTCCCGTAGAATTGAAGCGCGGCCTGGGGACCGAAACCTCCCGGCCCGGCCGATGCGCCGGTGATCCTGATCGGTTGCTCCACAGCTTCCGCATAAAGATGGAGGAGCGCCGGATCCACGTTCGGGTTCAAGCCCGCCTGGACCAATTCCGGCTGCGTCACGCGATGCCAGCCTTCGTGCTTCACGAAGATCTTCACGGCGGGATTCGCCGCGAGTTCGAATTGTTTCTGCCTCTGGACTGGTGTGGCATCCAACTCCTGCAACGCGCTCTCCACCGGATGGCTTCCCCGGTTGGAAGCCGCGGCAGGCACGGCCTGGTTGAGCTGGTTCAACAGTAAGGAGGTAGCGGGAACCGCTTCAGTGCCCGGCTGCGAACTTGCGGCCTCGGCCGTCACCGGCCCGTGCAGCATGCGAGTTCCGTTCACATCTACGTCTTCGAGCCAATATGCACCGCTGCCGGAGCCGGGGGACGAATCAATCCAGGCATAGGTCTTGCCGGAGTGCTTGGGCAGCGCTCCGCTCATCAGCAGCGCCGAGCCTGCGATGAGAGAAGGATTCAACTGCACGCGCTCGCCATTCTGCTCGCGATAAACATTGAATCCGAGATCGTGCGCTTCCCGTCCCGTCTTCCACAAGAGCACGACCCGGGTGGCGCCAGTTTTGTCCGTGCCCGTGCGCGCGGCAAAGGCTTGCAACTGAATCTTCGTGGGAGCGGTGATGGTCTCCGTCTGCGTGGAAGAGCTGCTGGAGCCGGTCTGATCGGCGCTTACTGTCGCCGTATTCGACACCACACCCGGCGCTCCCGCAACCGTGATAATAGTGACCGTTGCCGTGGCAGCGTCAGCCATGGTTCCCAGCAGACAGGTCACGGTACCGCCCGCTTCCGAACATGTACCCGTGGTCGAAGTTGCCGACAGATAAGTCACCTCGGATGGCAGCCCATCCGTCACCGTCACATTGGTTGCCGACGCCGGCCCATTGTTCGTAATTGCCAGGCTGTAGGTAAGGTCGTCGCCTTCCGCCACGGTGGGGCTCGGGGTCGCAGTCTTGACGATGGCCATGGCCGCGCTGTTGGCGTTGGCAACGACCACCGTAGCGGTCGCGCTGTTGCTGGTAAGGCTGGGCACAATATTGCCGGCGTTGGCCATGACCGTGTCGGGGATGTTCGTTCCCGACGGTGTGCTCGCGCTCACCTGCAGTACCAAGGTGAAGCTCGCCGCGGCATTTAGAGCCAGATTGCCGCCATCCGTGCAAGTGATCGTGCCCGTGGCTCCCACGGCGGGCGTAACGCAGGTCCACCCGGCTGGAGCTGTGATCGATTGAAAGTTCGTATTGGGCGGCGTGGTTTGAGTGAAAGTAACCCCCGTTGCCGCCGCCGGGCCATTGTTCGTTACGCTTTGCGTGTAGGTGGCGTTGCTGCCGGCGGCCACGGAGTTCAGTGCAGCGCTGTTGGTCGCGATCAGGTCGGCTTGCGTTGCGGTCGCCACCACATCGGCAGCGGTCGCGCTGTTGTTCGCAGCGTTGGGGTCGGTGGTCGAAGAACTTACCGTCGCCGTGTTGGTGATCGCGGTCCCGGCCGCGGTTCCCGCATTCACCTTCACGACCACTGTGAAGCTGGCAGATCCAGCCGCGAAGCTGGGATCGGTACAGGTGATGGCCCCGGTGGCGCCAACAGCCGGCGTAGTGCATGACCATCCGGCGGGAATGCTGACGGACTGAAACGTGGTGTTCGGCGGCGTGCTCTCCGTCAGACTCGCAGAGGTCGCCGCACTCGGCCCGGCGTTGCTCACGACCTGCGTGTAGGTAATGTTAGCGTTCGCTTGAACCGGAACCGGGCTGGGCGAGTCGGTTACCGACAGATCGGCAGAGTTGGCCACCTGAACGTTGGCCGATGCTGTGTTGTTGCCGGAATTCGGATCACTGGTGGCGCTCGCCACCGAAACCGTATCGGCGACGGTGGAACCAGAAGCTACGGTGGTGTTCGTCTGTACTACGAAAATGAAGTTCGCGGTTGCGTTGGCGGCAAGGCTGGCGATGGTGCACGTGTAGGGCACGGCGGAGGTGCATGTCCACCCCGCCGGCCCGGTCAGCGACACGAATGTGGTATTTGCCGGAAGGGTTTCGGTGAGAGTTATGGTGCTGGCGGAGCCTGGACCGCCATTCGAGACCGTCTGCGAATAGGTGATTTTCTGCCCGGCGGTCACCGGGTTCGGACTTGCCGAGTTCGTGACGCTCAGGTCGGCTTGTCCCGCCGTAGCCACCCCGATAGTCACGGTGGCGGAATTGTCGCTAAAGTTCGTGTCGGGCGTGGATGAACTAGCGGTCGCGGTATCAGTGATGATGGTCCCGGCAGCCGTACCTGCAGCGACTTGGTACACTGCCGTGATCGTTGCCGTCGAACCGGGCGCTACGCTTGCGTTCGTGCAGGCCACAGGCGCGGCGTCGGGACAAGTCCAAGTCCCTCCTCCGCTGGTCACGGCCGATACCGACACGAAGGTGGTATTCGCGGGTGTTGCTTCCGTAAACGATGCGGCGCTGCAGTCGCTGGGACCATGGTTATACACGGTCTGGGTGTAAGTGATGTCGCTGCCCGCCGTGACCGGGTTGGGGATGCCACTGTTTGTGACGGTCAAGTCACACTTGTCGACAAGCGCCGTATTGACCGATGTTTGGACAGTGGTCGCGTTGGTGGCGGAGACCGAGGACGCCGCGGTGATTGGTGTGGTGGTCACCGTTGGTGCGACGTTCACCACAACGATGATGTCCGCCGACGCACCTGACGCCTGGCTTGAGTCGTTGCAGGTTACCGAAGCAGCCGTCGTGCAAGACCAGCCGGCCGGCGCGGAGACGGAAACGAATGTGGTGTTGGTGGGAATCGTCTCGGAAAAAGAAACGGTCGAAGCTGCCGCGGGGCCGCTATTCGTCACCACCTGGGTGTAGGTGATGTTGTTGCCGGCGATCACGGTGAGGGGTGTGGCGACTGTGCTCAGAGCAAGATCGGCTTGCCCCGCAGCGAACACCGGATCGGTGACTGTCGCGGAACTGGCGCCGAAAGCCTGGTTTCCCGCGTTGACTGTGACCGTGTCAGTAATAGCCGTGCCCCCGGTCACTTTGTAGACGACGGTGAACGTTCCCGTGGCGCCAGCCAGAACCGGATTTGTGTCCGTACACAGCGGCGGAAAGCCGGTGCAAGTCCACCCAGCCGCCGGTGTAATGGACACGAACGTTGTATTGGCGGGCGTGGCCTCGGTGAAGGTTGCGGTGCCTGTGGTGGCACCCGATCCTGTGTTGGTGACGACTTGCGTATAAGTGATGTCGTTTCCGGACTCAACTGGAATCGGCGAGACAGCGTTGGTCACCGTCAACTCCGCCCCGGCCGTGGTCCCGACGACTGTCGAGGCGAAGGCGCTGTTGTTGGTCGAATTCGGATCGCTGGTGGACGAACTCGCGGTAACCTTATCCGTGATCACCGTCCCGCTTGTGGTTCCCAAGGTCACGTTTACGACCATTGAGAAGGTGGCGGCGGTGCTTCCCGCCATATTCAGCGTGGTGCAAACCACGTTACCCGTGCCGCCGATGGTGGGAGTAGTACAACTCCAGCCAGCCGGGGCCGACACGGAAACGAAAGTCGTGTTCGCTGGAACGGCCTCTGCCACGGTGGCGTTGTCGGCCGCACTGGGGCCGCTGTTGGTGACGATCTGCGTATAAGTAATGTTGCTGCCCGCGCTGACTGGATTGGGCGCTCCCACGTTGCTTACGCTCAAATCGGCAGTGGAGACCACGTTGGCGACATCGGTGTAGTTGTCGTTGGCAAGATTGATTTCGCCTCCGCCACCAACCGTCGCGGTGTTGGATACGGTGGAGGGAGCGGTCTGGGCCACGTTGGCGCTGATGGTGATCGCCGGATAGCCGCTATTCGCAGCCAGCGCGGTTGCATCGATGCAGCTCACGGTCTGCAATGCAATCGAGCAGGTCCATCCCGTGCCGATGGCACTTGTCGGAGTGAGGCCCACGGGCAAAGTATCGTTGACGGTTACCGTGCCCTTCGTAGCTCCGTACAGACTCAGGTTGGAAACCGGAATGGTATAGCTGGCGATTGAGCCACGAGTAAAGTTCCCCACATGGCTTTTGGTCAGCGTCACGTCGGGTGTGCACTGCGCGCCTGACTGGGTGCCCGAGGTCGACGAAATCGTGGCATTGGTCACGCTGACGCCCGTGGCCCCGTTGGTAGCGCCGTAGGTCACACCCGGATTCTCCGTGATGCCGCTGGTACCACCGGTGATGCTGAGACTGGCAGGAGTGCCGGAGACGAGCACCACTCCACCACCACCGCCGCCGCCGGGACCGTGGCGATTGCCGAGAGTGAAGGGTTCCGAAGCCCACGCGTCGCCGCCGTTGCCGCCGTTAGCTTGCAAGGTCAGGCCGCTCTCCCCACCGTTGGCCGAGAGAATGACGATAGTTCCTCCCGCTCCCCCGCCGCCACCAGCGTCGTTGGCGGTACCCTTGTATGCGGCGGTCCCATTGGCGGTAAAAGTTCCAGTGCCGCTGAGAGCGTTGGTGCGGAGAATAATAATGCCGCCTCCGCTTGCGCCACCGCTGGCCTGATTGTCGCCATCGGAGTTGTTGCGTGTGCCCGCCCCACCCCCACCGCCCATCGCGACGCGATTGATTGTTGCGGGAAACGCCGCGCCACCCTCGCCGCCTACACTGAGGTTGGTGCTCCAGGAGTCGCCGCCAAAACCCCCGCCGCCGCCGTTAGCGCCGCCACCGCCACCGGCGTTCTGGTCGTTGCCGCCGGGAGATGCGGTTTGGGGATCACCGTCGGTACCGCCAGCCCCGGCATTGGCCGGTGCGCCCCGGGCCATGCTGCCGTCGGTTCCGGCAGTGCCGCTCGGGTAGCTCGTGCCCGTGGCCAGGTACGTTCCGCCCGATTCAACCCAGGACGGAGTGCCCGCGATGCCTTCGCCCTTCGGAGCGTCCCAGCCAGCCTCCGCTACTCCGGCGTATCCGGCAGTGGGAGCAGGCTGTCGATAGTCCGTGTTGGCTCCGCCTCCACCGGTTAATTCCATGCCTGCGCCGCCGCGGAAACCCAGCCCGTCTACCACTACGGTTGCGCCGTTTAGGGTCAGAGTCCCAGACGCATCTAAGGCGAGCACGCCGCCGGTGGAGCCATTCCAGGCGAGTGCCGTCGGCGGCGTTGTGGGATTAAACGAGGCGGTGGTGTACTGTGGCACCACAATTACCTGGTAGGTGCTCTGGCCCGCTGTGGCAGATGCCACAGCGTGGTGATAGGCAAAGACCAATCCACCGCCAGCTCCGGCTCCTGCAATCGGAACCGAACCCGCTGCGACGGGCCCCGTCGCGGTGACGAACTCATAGTCACCCGCGCTATTCAACGCGGTGAAACCCTGACCCGTGTAACCGTTGCCATAAGCGACGGTGTTGGCGTCGTTGATGCTGGCATCCTGCATCTGGATGACCAGCAAAAGATTCCCCGCGGCGATCGCAGCTCCGGCTCCGGTCGCCGTGCCCACAGGAATCTTGGTTGCTCCCGCCGCTACGTTCGCCGTCCCCGGATAGTAGGTGTTCAAGATGCCCGTAAGATTGTTTCCGGTCGTGGCCTGGGAAACGGTTGCGCAAGTGGCTGCCTGTACGGTGGCCACCGATACATAAGTATTATTCCCTGTGTTCGGATCCGGCGGCGTTCCCGAATCGCTGACCACGGCGGTATTGGCATACGAGCCCGAGGCCGTCGCGGTTTCCACCACTGTTACGGTGGCCTTTGCCCCGCTTGCCAACGTGCCAATGGTACAGGTGATCGGGTTCGCAGTGGTGACACAGGTGCCTATGCTGGGAGTCACCGACCCCAGCGTCATTCCCGTAGCCAGAGTGTCGGACAGCTTGACGGTATTCGCCGTGGACGTGCCGTTGTTAAAAATTGTGATGGTGTACGTCGTGCTCTGGCCGAGAAAAACCGCGCTGCCAACGCTGGTCGTGACGCCTATATCGGCCGCTGTCGGATCTATAGATACCGCTCCAAGAGACCAATTAGAGGTGCCGTTAAATGTTTCAGATACCGGCACGCTCGGTGCGCCCGTACGCGAACTGCCGGAACCAGTCACGTCCGGTGGGGAGGCATTGCCGCTCCTCGTGTTCCACTGCGAAGTTTGTGGCCCTGGGATCGTCACAGTCTGATCTCCGCCCGTGGCTAGCGTGTCCAGAACCATTCCATTCACCACCCCGGGCACATTCAGGTCGGAGTAAGTCCCAGCAGCGCCGTTCGCAGACACGAATGTTCCCAATGGGACGGTCTGGTCGACGCCCTTGAAGCTGATGGCTCCGGCAGTGACGCCCACCGTCGCAGCCGCTGTGACGCTCACGTTGACATCAACGGCGTGAGTGCCGGTCGGAGGAGCAAGCAAGGACCATATCTCTACGCGGCGTGTGGCTCCAGCGTCGTTTTGCGCTCCCACGAGACTGAGCGCCACGTTGTCATAAGTCACGCTTGAAACTACCGTGCCGGGCGCATTCGTAATGTTGATTGACACGCCCACGAGCAATAGCAGGTTTGTGCCGGTGGTCGTATGATTGAAGGCCAGCGTTTTTGTGCCTATGCCGGTGTACTCCGCGTTGGAGTTCGTCTCAGCATCGACCGCGACTTGCGCGCGGACATGAAGCGCAGTCAGAAGCACAAGAAGTAGACCCAAGGCGCCGAAAAGCTTTGCCGCTTTTTCGCCCGTCGAGTGGGATGTTGTTGTTCGCGAAGGCCGGCATAACCCTGCCAGGCGCGCCAGCCTGCCTGCCACTGATTGTCCGCGCGCCGCAGTTCGCAACAATCGGCCACCGATTCCTCTAAACTTCGCGCGCACCATTCTTCTCCCCACCTGCACGTCTTTGGCTACGGCGACGCCTAAAATTTGCTCGCCGCGCACTGCGGGATCGTCTTGCTGTCCGCAATCTCCGCGGGTGATGAATTCGTCCCGCCAGGCATTCGCTCGGATCAGTCGATGCAAGCGAAACCCTCCCTCCCCCTTCACCAGAACAATGTCTCCTCGGCGCAAGATGGCTTCAGAAGCGGGCTTCACGTAAACCATCTCTCCATCGCGAACTGCGGGAGACATACTGGCTCCGCGCGCTTGAAAGCGAACTCGGAGTCCGGCCTTCAGGCATTCCAGACTGAAGGACTCGAACTGCTGCGACTGCGGGCGGTCGCTCACACAACCGGTGCTCGTGCAATCAGTCACGGAATTTGAGAATCCTCTCCACTGCCCTTTGATCTGGCTCGAACGCATAGCGATAGCAAGGAATTGTCTCCGCAACTTGCTGCAAAACGTCGAGCGCTGAAGTCACATATTCGTGCCGGTGAAATGGAACGAAACTGCGCACAAACAATTCGGACACGGCTTGGCTCCGGGAGACGCGGGTGATTGAATTCCCCAACCCATGCTCCAAAACAAAAATTCCCGACAGGGGCGCACGCGCGGCAGATGCATAGGCGGCCTCGCCATGCCAGGGCGTTCCGTACATAAACATTTGTCCATCGTCCTCGCGGAGAATGATCCGGTCGTCGCTCAATATCTCCACGCCCTCCTGCGCGGTCCACAAGCGGGCCGTCGTGCTCTTGCCCGCTCCCGAGTGCCCAACAAACAGGTAGCCTCCTTCACCCGGCCCGGGGACGATTCCGCAACCGTGTAATTCCACGGCTTTCTCGCGGGTCAGGCGGTGGGTAATCAGCACTTCATCCAACGGATACTCGACTGGAACTACGGCGCAGCGCATCTCGAAATATTCGTCGCTTAGCTGCAACGTCGCCCGGCAGAACTGCTCATCGACCAGCAGCCGCTTGTAGGGAGCATCGCCAAGGACGGGCGTGCTGAAGTCGAACTGGAATCCGCTCTCGGCCGCGTACAGGCGCCAGACCGATCCGGAATCGAAAAGCTGAGGTCCTGCTGCCGGCGCAAGTTCGGGCCTCCACTCGACCTGGACGTTAATATCGCAGACACCCGCTTCAACGCGAAACGGATCAAGCGCCGGAACCAAGAAGGCGTCTCCGCTGCAATTTCCCGCGAGTCGCACCGAAACCCCACCTACGCGGAACTGACTGCAATGCGGACTGCGATGGTTTTCATCCGGATTCGACCGCCCCTGCAAAACATCGTCCGTCATCCTCGTCCCTGGCTCCATGAATGCCGCTTACGATCCGATGGTCATGCAGTTCAAAGCCGCGCAGGATGTGCTGATTGGCCCCCCCGAACCCGTAATCTTGCAATGACCGAGGACGGCTTCCTCCGGACGCAGACTGATGACGACCAGTTGCGGTCGCTCGTACGGTTTTTTTTCTCCGGTTTGTCCAGACTCGTGATTCATTCGGCCTCCACCCTGCCGTAGCTCGCTCAGTGATTTCCGCAATTGCCGCAAGCCCCGGCCGCGTTCCCATTGTTCAGAATCTGAAAAACTTGCTGAGGCCCAGTCCAACTCTCCACGTCGATCTCTTTGTTCGCGATGCGGCGCGCCGACTCCAGTAACGCGTCATGCTCACTCCCGCCGGTGCAGAACTCGCAGTTCCCATGGGCCGGAACTTCGACTCCGATCGCGGCCGCCCGCAGATGTGCGACCTGGCAGAGAAAAGCCACCGGGCTCTCGCGGTCTCCGTTTTCCATTTCACCGTTCGCCGGACACATTCCGCACAGCGACTGAATGCGGCATTCCACGCATTTTGTTACCCGCGTGCGCTTACGGGTTCGCAGCTCGCGCAAGGAATGCTCCCATGCCGGTTTGAGACCTGCTTGCCGGATGTCAAATGTCTCCTGCTGCGAGATTACGCAAATACCCATCTCTCCATAAGCGTTAATGGCGAAGGATTTCATGCCGCCGCCGCAGAAATACACCGTGTCGTTCCGCGCCAGGTTCGGGGGATTCTCCAGATCGTGTTTCGCCAGCCTGCGGTACTCGCTCACGCCTTTCGGGGCATGCATGTCGAGCGCGACGACTTCTTCCGGCGTAAGCCGCACCGCCAGCGGACTCTGCGAGCAATCAATGCGCGGATTGATTTGGCCGTCGCACTTGAATTCAACTCCCAGTTCCTCTTCCGCAAATTGCCGCATCGCGGAGATTTCATGCTTGTTGATACTGGTGGCGACGGTCTTCAACTTGAGCGGCAAGCCCCTCGAGCGCAACAACTCGATTCCCCGCAGACACCGTTCGTAGGAGCCGGGGATCGAGGTCAATTCCTCATAGGTCTCCTTGGTGCGGCCGTATAAAGTGATCTCAATACCGAAGGGCGGCCATGCCACCAGGTAGTCGGCGATCTTTTTCGTGATGAGCGTTCCATTGGTGAAGAGGGTAATCAGAAACCCCTTCTTCTTCGCGTAGGTGTAAATCTGCAGAAAGTCCTTGCGGGCGAAAATCTCTCCGCCGGTATAGAGCAGCCAAAAACATCCCATCTCGACCAGTTCGTCAAGCACCCGGAAATGTTCCTCCGTGGTCATTTCGCGACTGCGGGCGTTTTGGTCGCCCATGGGCAGGTTGTTGTAGCAGTGCTGGCATTCCAGCGGACAACGCCGCGTTACTTCAATGGAAACCTGCAGTGGTGCCCGCTGGCCCAGATGGCGCTGGTGCAGGATTTCACTGAATACCCCGTAGCTTAGTTGATCCAAGTTCCCTCTGGTCTGGCTGGGTTCGACACGACCACCATCAATGCGAACCTGCCGTCTCCCGATTCATTTGGCCCTTGGACTGGGTCGCAGTCAACGCCACTCTCTGGCAGACCTCGACCAATCCTATGGAGCGCATGTTGTCCAGGAATTGCTTCACATCCTTCTGCACCTGGTCTTGCCCGACCGCGTACTCCCGCTCAACCGCGCCGATCAATTCCTCAAGGCCTTTGGGCGCTTCCAACAATTGCCAAATCAAAGACCCACTCCCGTTAAAGCTGTAGATGGACGCCAGGTCGCCAACTTTGCCGCACACTGGCACAATGAGAGTTTCCCCGGCAATCACCCGGGAGACAACCGTCTGCGAGCGCGCAAATATCTGCTCCCCTAGGTTGCTTGGCAATTGCCATCTCCTTGGTTCGCTTCGCGTAACATTCGCCACTCATCGAAAGCCATGTGTCCACATCTCCAAATTGAGACTACGGCAGAACTTCCACCCCGGACAATTGCACTTCGAGGGCAGGTATTGCGTTAGTTATCATCCCGATTGGTTCCCAACTGATGACAAAAACAGGGTTTACAAGCTTAGTTTTATTGACGTGGGGGGACGGAGCTGCCTTCGATGCTCGTCTTCGGCTCAAATTCCTCAGACCTCTCCAGCGCCTTTTTACAGTGGACAAACGAAATAAAACGCTATAAAAGGAAATTCGAAACAAAAGTCCTCCCGGCTTACGCCGCGGAGCTGAAAGGTAAGCGGAGTCCAGTGCTCAACGAAGAACGCCGGCGCGCAATTTTGGACATCTTGAACCGTCAAGGCCGTGTTCTGGTTACCGAACTCTCCCGACACTTCCAGACTTCTCAAGTCACGATCCGCAAAGATCTCGAGATTTTGCACGCTCACGGCCAGGTTCACCGCACTCACGGCGGCGCTCTGCCGGCGCGGGAGAGCGCACTGGAAGATCCAACTCTGCGCGAAAAGGAGAAACTGCATCGGCAGGAAAAGCTGCGCATCGCGGAAGCCGCCGCCGGCAAAGTCACGGAAGGTCAGGTCATCATCCTCGACTCAGGCACCACCACCACCGCCATCGCCCGCGCCTTGCGCGATTTCCGGAACCTCACCATCGTCACCAATGCAGTCAACATCGCGGCGGAACTAGCCGGCACGGCAGTCGAGGTAATTCTCACGGGGGGAACGTTGCGCAAGAATTCCTTTTCGCTGGTGGGACCCATCGCCGAAGAAACGTTGCATCGCTTGAGCGCCGACCTTCTGTTCCTGGGAGTTGACGGCTTCGACGTGCAATATGGATTGAGCACTCCGAACCTGCTGGAGGCGAAGGTTAACCGCGTGATGGTCGAGGTCGCGAAACGCACGATCGCGGTTTGCGACTCGAGCAAGTTCGGGCGCCGCAGTCTGTCGCTGATCGCGCCTCCAGCGCTGCTTCACGAGGTCATTACCGACCGGGGAATTCCCAAGTCCGATCTCCGCACGTTGAAGCAGTCCGGGACCGAAATCACCATCGTCTGATCAACCTCAGCCGCCTGGCGCGAGGCGAGGAAAGATTTACGGGAAATCCTGATGCCACGTTTTGATGTCACCATCGCCGGCGAGCTGAATCTTGATCTGATCCTCTACGGCCTTCCCGATGAACTTCCGCCCGAGCGCGAACTGCTGGCCGAGCGCATGATGCTGACCTTAGGGGGATCTTCCGCCATTATGGCGCACAATCTCTCAGCTTTAGGCAGCCGCGTGGGATTTCAATCGCGCATCGGCGATGACGATCTGGGCCAGACTGCCTTGCAACCGTTGCAGCAAAGCGGTGTGGATGTCTCGCGGGTGCGACGCGCCCCGGGCGTGGTCAAGACCGGGCTGACCGTGATTCTGCAGCGCGAAGCCTGGCGCAACATGGTCACGTACTCGGGAACCATCGCGGAGCTGACCTGGGATGATCTCGACTTCGACTACCTCGCCGATTCGCGCCATTTTCACGTCTCTTCTTACTACCTGCAGCGCGGGCTGCGGCCGCGGATGTCGGAGCTTTTCCGCAAAATGAAGCAGGCAGGACTCACCACCTCACTCGATACCAACGATGATCCCGACGACGCCTGGGAAGGCGGCCTACATGACGCGCTGCATCACGTCGACATTTTCCTGCCGAATGAGCGTGAGGCGCAAAAAGCCGCGGGCAGCGGCGATCTCGAAACTGCCATACGGAAACTCGCGGCCCTGGTGCCTCTGGTTGTGGTGAAACTCGGTCGCGAGGGCGCGATCGCGCAACGCGGAACCGACCGCTTTCTCAGCCCCGCGCTTACGGTCGACGCCGTGGACGCAGTGGGAGCGGGAGATAGCTTTGATGCCGGCTTCCTGCATCAATATGTGCACGGCGCCGACTTGGCCACCTGCCTGCGCCTAGGCAATCTGGCGGGCGCCTTTTCCACCACTCGTTCCGGAGGCACCGAAGCCTTCCGCGACGCAAAATATCGCGAACAATTCTTCAAAGAACACGGATTCAATCAAGCCCTGTGACTCTCCAGCAATCCTCTGCCAATCAGAATCGCATGGTTACCATGGTTACCAGAGATATCCTCGAGGTTGAACTATGATCGTGACTGGATGCAGTCATGAAGAAGCTCAGTTTTCTGGTCTCGCTCACCAACGACAATAATGACTATCAGCAGGAGCAAGCTTCGGCCGCGGAAAAAGCCGCCCGCCGTCTGGGAGCGGACCTGAAGATCGTTCACGCCAACAACGATGCGGTTACGCAAAGCCAGCAACTCCTGCACTACATCCAGGGTGCGGCGGCATCGCGGCCGGATGCGATTGTGTTCGAGCCCGCGGGCGGTACCGCGTTTCCGCAGGTGGCTCGAGCCGCCGTGGCCGCGGATATTGGTTGGGTCGTCCTGAACCATGACGCAGACTATCTTCAGCAACTCCGCAAGTCGTGCCAGGTCCCGGTCTTCTCCATCAGCTCTGATCATCAGGAGGTTGGGAGGATTCAGGGAAAACAGTTTGCGGCGCTGCTGCCGCAGGGCGGATCCATCCTCTACATCGAAGGTCCGGCCAACAGTTCCGCCGCACAGGAGCGCACCGCCGGAATGCACCTCACGAAGCCCGCTAACATTCAAGTGAAGATCATGCGTGCCAATTGGACCGAGGAGAGCGCTCACCGTGCCGTCAGTTCCTGGTTGCGACTGCGCACCTCGCGGGAAACGGTCATCGATCTGGTCGCGGCCCAGGATGACAGCATGGCAGTGGGCGCCAGAAAAGCATTCGCGGAAATCGCCGAGGGTGACCGCGAACGCTGGCTCAAGGTGCCTTTCACCGGCTGCGACGGCCTGGCAAAAACGGGCCAGTCGTGGGTGCGCAGCGGCCTTCTGGCGGCGACAATCTACATTCGCCCAAATACAGATCTCGCTCTGGAAATACTCGCCGAAGCGATCCGCACCGGATCTCAACCATCCCAGAACAAAGTGACTGTTCCCGAGTCCGTGCCCTCCCTGGCGGAACTCGCGGCCCGGGTGGCGCGGGCGGGTAAACATCACCTGAGCGCTGGCGCCTGAAATCAATCGCTCGACGTTTCTCGTAGAGTCACTGGGTGTTAACTTCGCTTTCGTGACACCGGAGCATCCTTCGCGAAGATCAAACGCAATCTGGAACCGCAACCCGCTGCGTTCCCGCCGGAACCTTCTTTTCTCCTGCCGTCAGCCCAGTTTCCAGAAGCCGTTGCAATGAGGCACCGGATGTTCCATCATATGGGACTTGAAAGCGGCGTGCTGGCGCTCTCAACTCCGCAACCGGCGAAGCGCTGAAGTTGAATTATCCAGGTGCATAACAAATTCAGGAATCTAAGGGGTAGCGGATATGGCTCAGATTCTTCCAAAGCAGAATGCGGCGATTGAGACCAGTGAGGCGCAGATCGCAGTCCATTGGCGGGAGGAGGAATATTATTATCCCTCCGCGAAATTTGTCGGCCAGGCCAACCTGACCGATCCCGGCGTGCTCGAACGTTTCAGCGAGAAGCATTTCCCGGAATGCTTCCGTGAGTATGCCGAGCTGTTGAGCTGGGATCAATACTGGCACACCACGCTCGACACCAGCGATCCGCCTTTTTGGAAGTGGTTCGTAGGCGGCAAGCTCAACGCGTCGTACAACTGTGCGGACCGTCACCTCGCCAAGTACAAGAACAAGGCTGCGCTGATTTTTGTCCCGGAGCCGGAGTCCGAAGCCACCGTATCCGTCACTTACCGCGAACTCTATGTGAGGGTGAATGAATTCGCGGCCCTACTGCGCGATTTCTGCGGCCTGAGGAGCGGAGATCGCGTCACCATTCATATGCCGATGGTCCCCGAGTTGCCGATCACCATGCTGGCCTGCGCCCGCCTGGGCGTGATCCATTCGGTTGTCTTTGGTGGCTTCAGCGGCGAGGCTTGCGGTATGCGCGCCGCCGATTCCGGCAGCCGCATTCTGATCACGATGGATGGTTACTACCGCAATGGCAAGATGATCGACCACAAGGCGGGCGCCGACATCGCGCTCGATACCGCCAGGAAGGAAGGTCAGAGCGTGGATAAGGTCCTGGTCTGGAGGCGACATGCCGGCAAAAATGCCTCCGCTTCCACGTTCGTGAAACATCGGGATTTTTTCGTTGACGAGATCCTTCCAAACTACGCGGGTCAGATTGTGCCCCCGGTGCCTGTGGATGCGGAGCACCCGCTGTTTCTCATGTACACCAGTGGCAGCACGGGAAAACCCAAAGGCTGCCAGCACCGCACCGGCGGCTATCTCGCCTACGTAGCAGGTACATCCAAATATATTCAGGACATTCATCCCGAGGATGTTTACTGGTGCATGGCCGACATCGGCTGGATCACGGGCCACTCTTACATTGTTTACGGTCCGCTTGCCTTGGCCGCCACCAGTGTTCTCTATGAAGGTGTCCCTACATATCCTGACCCGGGCAGAGTTTGGAGAATTGCCGAGCGCCTCGATGTCAATATCTTCCACACCTCACCCACGGCCATCCGCATGTTACGCAAGTCCGGCCACGACGAACCCTCGAAGTACAAACACCATTTCAAGCACATGACCACCGTGGGGGAACCGATCGAGCCCGAGGTCTGGCGTTGGTATTACGAGACTGTCGGCAAGCGTGAAGCGGTCATCGTCGACACTTGGTGGCAAACCGAAACCGGCGGCTTTCTGATCAGCACCAAACCTGCAATCGACCCTATGAAGCCGGGTAGCGCAGGCCCCGGCATGCCGGGAATCTTTCCCGCGATCATCGATGAAAATGGCGAGCAACTCTCGGCGGGATCGAACCAAGCGGGTAACCTTTGCATTCGCAATCCCTGGCCGGGCATCATGCAAACCATCTGGGGAGATCGCGAGCGCTTTGTCAACCAGTACTACAGAAAATATTGCAAGAATCCCAACAGCAAAGATTGGCAGGACTGGCCATACTTCGCGGCGGATGGCGCGGTGCTGGCAGTCGACGGCTATTTCCGCATTCTGGGACGCGTCGATGACGTCATCAACGTCGCCGGCCACCGCCTGGGCACAAAGGAAATCGAGTCGGCCTGTCTTACCGTTCCCGAGGTAGCGGAAGCGGCGGTGGTGCCGGTGGTGGACGAGATTAAAGGCCGCGTGCCCGAGGTCTATATCGCTCTGCAGCCCGGCCTGCAAGCCAGCCCGGCGATTGTAGACAAGGTCAATAGAGCTATTGAAACCATGATTGGCAAGATTGCCCGCCCGCGAAGAATCCTCATCGTTCCGGATATGCCCAAGACGCGCTCCGGCAAGCTTATGCGTCGGGTTCTTGCGGCTCTCTCCAATAACATGAACACTGGCGATATCACGACTCTGGCCAATCCTGACGTGGTGGAAAAGATCCGGGAAATGGTTCGGGGCAACGAGGTGGTGGTGCTGACGGATGGACCGGAAGACTTGAAAAAATTCGGGAGCGTGGATTAAGAATCGGCCTCAGGAACAAGCTCGGGAGAATTCGCGGCGCTTGCTCCTGCCTTTTCTTCCACCTTTTCGCACTCGTTGCACGCGAAACCTGGTCGGCAGATTCACAATAGATAGGAGCTTGCTCATATGGGACCGATTCGGCCCGGATTCCTTCGTAGCCTAGCTTTTACCGCGATCTTTCTTCTTGGATGTCTCCTGTGTTGTTCTCTGGCGGCCTTGCCGCTCCAAGCATCCGAACCCTCCTCGCGAAACCTGGATTCCGGCTGGCAGTTTCGCGCCGTGGCCAACACAGATCGATCCGACGTCAGACAATGGCATCCCGCGCAGGTTCCGGGCGTAGTCCAGACCGACCTGCTGCATAGCGCTCTCATCTCCGACCCGTTCGATCGCGATAATGAATCCCGTTTGCAGTGGATTGGCCTGGCCGACTGGGAGTATCAAACCACCTTTCAAGTCGATGCGGCCACGCTTGCGCACGACCATGTCGACCTGGTTTTTGATGGGTTGGATACCTTTGCGGATGTTTACCTCAATGACCAGCCGATTCTCCACGCCGACAACATGTTCCGCCGCTGGCGAATTCCAGCGAAAGCCCTGCTGAAGCCCGGTCCGAATGTGCTCCGCATCGTCTTCCATTCTCCGGTCGGGAAGATGCTTCCATACGTCAAGTCGCTGCCTTATGTTTTGCCTTCCATCTCAACCTATGATTCCGGAAACGAAGAAAACATCGCAACTGCTCCCTACACCCGCAAAGCTCCGTATCAGTACGGGTGGGATTGGGGACCGCGCTTCCTTACCGAAGGCATTTGGCAGCCGGTGCGTCTTGAAACCTGGGATGCGCTGCGCATTGACAATTTTCATATCCACCAACACGACATCACCGCCAACCTGGCCAACCTTACGGCCGAGCTTGACGTCGAAGCCGGCCGGCCCACAACGGCCACTCTCGCCCTAGCGCACGGCGAAATATCTGGAACCCAGACCGCCGACACAACTCAGACGCTGCAACTCAACGCCGGGATGAACCACGTTTCTTTTCCCCTCCGGATTGTCGCGCCCCAGCTCTGGTATCCGGCGGGATATGGACCGCAGAACCGCTACCGGTTTTCCGCTTTGATCCGCATCGGTCGTGACGTGGCAGTCCGCGCTGAAACCAAGACCGGATTGCGATCCGTCGAGTTGCGCCGCGTTCCCGATCGCTGGGGAAAGAGTTTCGAGTTTGTCGTCAATGGTATTTCCGTATTCGCGAAAGGCGCGAACGTGATTCCGTTCGACAGCTTTCCCAACCGCGTGACGCCGGAGATCCATCGTAAGATTCTCCAGGCCGCTCGCGATGCTCACATGAACATGGTTCGTGAATGGGGAGGAGGTTACTACGAGTCCGACGATTTCTACGATATCTGCGACGAACTCGGCATCATGGTCTGGCAGGAATTCATGTTCGGCGGGGACATGGTTCCCGGCGACGTCGCCTTTCAAGAAAATGTCCGGCAGGAGGCCATCGACCAGATCAAGCGCCTGCGCGACCACCCCAGCATCGTGATCTGGTGCGGAAACAACGAAATTGAAACCGCGTGGTATCACTGGGACGACCGCGAGGAATTCAAAGAGTCGATCTCCCCGGAAATCCGAGACCGCGTCTGGCAGGATTACATCATCCTCTTCGCCGACGTCCTCAAGAGCGCGGTCACCCGGTATGCCGATCCCGTGCCCTACTGGCCCAGTTCGCCCAGCGCCAACTTTGAAGAGATTCCCGACAATCAGCACAACGGCGACATGCACTACTGGGCGGTGTGGCACGGGGAAGCGCCCGCGTCGGACTATACCCTGCAATTTCCACGCTTCATGTCGGAATATGGATTTCAATCTTTTCCCGAGATGCGCACCATCCGCTCTTTCGCCCAGCCGGAGGACTTTAGCATTCATTCCACCGTGATGCAGGCGCACCAAAAGAACAAAGGCGGAAACGAAGTAATCTTGACCTATATGCTGCGCGAGTACCGCCAGCCTAAGGATTTCGCTTCCTTCGTGTATCTGAGCCAGGTGCAACAAGCGGAGATTATCAAGATCGGCGCCGAGCATCTGCGCCGGCAGCGGCCGCGCACCATGGGTTCTCTGTACTGGCAGTTGAACGACTGCTGGCCGGTTGCATCCTGGTCCAGCATCGATTACTACGGGCGCTGGAAGGCCCTCCAGTATTACGCCCGCCGCTTCTACGACGATGTGCTGATCTCGCCCTTTTTGCACGGCGGCAAAGTGGATGTTTACGTCGTCTCCGACAAGCTCCAGCCACTCTCTGGCACAATCCACATGCGCCTGCTCGACTTCTCCGGAAACGTTTTTCTCGATCAAACCAAAGAAGTTCAAATCCCAGCGCAAACGAGCGCAATTTATTTCAGTGTCGACAAGGCGGCGCTTTCGGCAAAAGCCGATCTCCGTCGAAGCTTTCTGGTATTTGATCTGGACGTGGCCGGAAAGAGATTGTCGCGGAACCTGGTCTTCTTCGACGTGATGCACAATCTGCAGCTTCCGGTTGCGCCCCGGATTGAAGCGACTCTCAGCAGGACCGGCGACGACTACAGCATCACGCTGCAATCGTCGAAGCTTGCCCGGAACGTGTATTTGTCCTTCGGCGATCTCGACGTCGAATGCGCGGACAACTACTTCGACCTGCTTCCATCCGAGCCCATCACCATTCGCCTGAAGTCTTCCGCAACGCTGGAGCAACTGAAAGCTGCGCTGACAACCACGTCTCTGACCGAGGCATTCAACTCAAATTGACGTGGCACACGCGGAAGGCTCAAAAACAAATTGCCAGACGGCAGGGACCGCCGCGGATTTAAAGCATTATCTGGTGAGCGCGGCAGGATTCGAACCTGCGACCCATGCCTTAAAAGGGTCGTCAACCCAAGTACAAACAACAACTTGCACGTCCAGCTTACTCCATGCACGACACAACAAAATCAGTGAGATGCCAACAAGACATCGGTCTGGGTGCCCGGAGGGTGCCCAGTGTCCGGCCTTTCGAACAATGTCAATTCGGCTTGATGGATCCTTTGTATCGCGAAGGAATCATTTCGCCGAACCATTCAGCATCGGGTTTTTTCAGATTGGCGTTAATGAGTACTTGCAATTACTTAACAGGCGTCATGGGCCTCTGGCGCATCACGTGGCATGAAAATAGCGAGCGCTCGTAAGTCATTTATTTCTCGTTCGCAGACTCGCCATTTTCATGGCAGATCTTGTAAGTGCTTTACAAGGTCGTGGGAGGCGCACATATCTTGGGCCGGGGATCTTGGGCCGGGTGGAGCGGCTCCCCGAAAGTTAGTTTTCGGCGAAATCCGACGAGGGAGGATTTTGCCAATGAAGCGGAGACGGTTTTCAGTCGACCAGATCGTGGCCCGTGCTTAAGACAGGCCGAGATCGGGGTGCCGGTGGCGGAGTTGATCCCGCAAGTGGGGATCACGGAGCAAACCCTGTATCGCTGGAAGAAACAGTACAAGGGGTATGAAACGGACCAAGGTCCGCCAGTTCAAACAGCTGCAGGAGGAGAACGGACGGCTGAAGCGGCTAGTAGCGGAACTGACCTTGGACGAGACCATGCTGCAGGACGTGCTGGCAAAAAAACTGTGACGCCCTCGCAGCGCCGCCCGGTGAGCTACCTGCACGACACCTACCGGGTGAGCGAGCGGCCTGCATGCCCTGTGGCGCGGATTCCGGTGTCGACGTTCCGTAGCCTTGGCGAAGGCGGAGTGTCTATTTGTGCTGTCGGCGATTCGCGTGCCTACCTGATTCGCGAGGGAAAAGCGAGCATCCTCAGCGAAGGCACGGCAAAACAGCAATTAGGTAGCGGCAGCATCACTCCCCTAATCAAGGAACTCGCCATTCAAGATCGAGACCTTCTGCTACTGATGACCGATGGGGCTTGGAGCCGCTTCAGCCTCTATTCGCTTGGTCAAATCGTTATGAAGAATCTCGCGAACCTCACGGAACTCCCAGATTCGATTCTGAAACAGGCAGCAAGGGGTGGCATCTGCGATGACATGACGGTCGCGGCTGTTTTGTTTCGCAGGCGTCACTCGCGCCAATTGGATGACTTTTTCCGGGGAATGGCCGAAAAACCGTAGTTTCCGGGAGTGCTTTTCCCTCTTGACAATGGTAACGTATGTGTTACCATATGCTTGTTGATGAACCGCTGCTATGGCAGTTGCTAAAGAATATCAGGATGCGAACGGCAGAAGTCCGTATGCTGCATGGTTTGAAAATCTTAACGCACCTGCCGCAGCTAAAGTAGCCAAAGCAGTCATCAAAATGGAACAAGGTAATTTTTCCAACGTTGGGCCAGTCGGCTCTGGGGTGTCTGAGTATGTGATTGATTTTGGCCCCGGATACCGAATTTATTTCGGCAAAGATGGGGAACAAATAATCATCTTACTTGGAGGTGGATCCAAAAAGCGTCAGCAGAGGGATATTGACCAAGCAATCGAAAGATGGCAGGACTACAAGCACCGAAAGAAGTTAGGAGAAAAGTGATGCCTTTAACGAAGGATTTCAAGCAGACTGTACGAGCTAGAGCAATCCGCGATCCTAAGTTCCGTAAAGAGCTTCTCCGCGAAGGAGTGGAGAGCTTCCTTTCTGGAGACGTGGATACTGGTAAGATTATTCTGCGTGATTACATCAATGCAACAATTGGATTCAACGAACTGGCGGAGATCACGCGACACTCGCCTAAGAGCTTAATGCGAATGCTGGGGCCATCCGGAAATCCGAACGTCCGCAACCTATTTGAAGTTTTATCTACTCTTCAGGAGAAAGAGCATGTCCGATTCCGGTTGGCTGCGGCGGCCGGAGCCTAGCAGGACGCTGAAAAATCGTGCTTTGATGCGATTCGGTCCACTTGGTTCGTGATTTTATGGGCGGCTGGAGCTTGTAGATTTGCCAGATTGATCTCGCAATGACTGTTCTCTCGCTTCTTGC
>JBARJF010000091.1:0-132593 GCA_049800135.1 Candidatus Sulfotelmatobacter sp. | reverse complement strand
CACAAATCTTCTTGCTTCTCCCGCTGCTTGCGCGTCCCCATCGCCATGCGCCGATTCTACAAACCAAGCCTGTGGATACCTCAACTCTTTCTGCTCACGAATCCGAACTTGCACCACGGGCTGCTAGCCATGTTGCTGCCATCCCAACGCTTTTTTGACGAAAAGGGCATTTTCGACAAACTTGCCGCCAATGGCGCTGGCCTTTCGTACGTGGAGATCGTCCAGTTCGCCGGTTACGCCTTCTTTGTCCGAACACACCCCGAAAAGCCCGACTCGCAGGAATTTCAGGAGTGGATGAGGGTGGTCCACAATCTGTCGGTGAACACCGCCTATGACCGACCGGCTGATATGCAGCGCAGCATCGCGGGCTTGCTCCGGTTGGAATCTGTCCCCGGCAGCATCCTCACGCATTTTGCCACCAGCGACAAACCGCCTGGCGGCTTTAACGAACAACAGGTCGCGGAAGAGAAACTGAAAGCGCAGTTGATCCTGTACCATCAGGAATGGCGAACGCTAATTGATCGTGCCGAGAAACATGTCTATTTCCGAGGGCAGATCGAATTCCTCTTGGACTTTTCTGGCATTGTTGAGAAATCTCATTTGCAAGAGGTCGCCTCTTGGGATTCGCCCACTCATTTGTCTCTGCAAAAATCCCTCGAAAATTATTTGCAAAAGGCAGAGGCCATGTTCGGCGACCAAGGACTCTCCGCTCTCGGAAACTATCTTTGGCAGCGCGCTTTGTTGAGTATCGGCGACTATCTGCTGCCAAGTGGCAGCCGCAACGTGTCCTTTCTCGTCAATCGCTCGACGGAGCAGGCCAGTTGGAAACGCCTGCTCCGTGGCACAGGCCCGAGCGTGCCGGAAGCCCGGAAACTTTTGCATTCCCTGATGGATCGGCTCAATACGGGCCAGCCCCTTGCCAGCCAGCTCGACACCATCATCAATGAGGCGAAGGATATAGAGCCTTGGCGTGATGCGATTATTCGAACGCCAGCAGCAATCGACTTTTGTGATAATCGGGCCATCCGACGAAACTCAACGAACGAAATCTATCTGCTCAAAAAGTCCCAGATGAATGGGGCTCATGCTGAACTTTTCACCTATTGCCTGTATCAACACTCGTTGAATCAACTAGATAAAAAAGGCCTTTTACGCCCGTTCACTTCTGTGAGTTACCAATCAGTGAGCGGCACTGATTCCGAGCCTCACGTTCTTCTCATCTTTAGGCCGGAGAAACGCCGAGTTGAATTCAAGATCGAGTTCAGAAACGGAGTGTTCATCGTCCTGGTGGAACTGGCGTCGCTTGCAGAGTTACCGGCTCTTCAGCAATCGCTCTGCGGTTCTGCTAAATTTGCCAAGGGCGAGGTATTCCTTTCCAAGGAATATCCCTCCGAAGACATCAAGGGTGGGGTGCTGGCCATTGCCAAAGAACTCGCGCAAAGTTCGCTCCCCAAACCGAATTCCGCCTGATTGTTCGTGCCCGCAGTTTCCGTGTTCCGCATTTCAGCTTGCGTTCAGACAAGTCGCGCGGCCTCTCAGGCTGATCTCGCAGTATTCGAAATCGCGAATCGACGCACCTCACCTTATCTGGAGAGGATAAGAACTCCAATCGGACCCGACTTTTCGCAGTTGCAAAGTATACGGACCCGGACGGGCCGAGGAGATATTCACGCTAAGTCGGAGTGAAGTGATGCCTGATTTAACTTTTGCTATGCCAGCGGCGCTTGAGACGGTCTGTCCTGCGTCGGTCACGACACGCAGTTCGTAAGACCCCTCGCTGCTCCCCAATGGTAGGTAGACCTCAAGATTGAGCACATTGTGGAAAATCTCTATCGGCATCTCATTGGAGTGCGGCCCGGTGCCTCGCGCCGCAGACCGATCTCTCAAATCCACGACAGCGCGGGCAATCTGCGCGTTGTTATCGCGACGCAGCGTAACCCAAGTCGCCAAGCCAACCACAATCAGCACGCTGGCCGCGACCGCGAATATCATTCGTGTCCGGCGCTGACGGTACTTCGCCTGAAGACCCAGGAAATCGCGGTAGCACGGGCTGCAGGAGGTCAAATGGTCTAGGAGCGGCCCCGCTTGGGACAACGGCATCCCTTGCGCAGCAATAGCAGCGACAATCTCCTGACCAGGGCATCCAACGCGCTCGGGATTCGGGAACCCTTCTGGCAGCAGGCGTACACGAACCTTGTGAAATTCATCATCCTTCTACACAAGGTCGCATACAACTACGTCACATTGTTCGATGTCTATGAGTGCGCGATCTCCCCGGTTGTCCTCGAAAGAAAGCTGAAGGAAGCGGAGCGGAGGTTAGGCGAGTCTGATTCCGTGCTGGTTTCCGAGGACAATTATCTCAAGCATCCGCGCGACCTCGAACCCTTCGAATTCCGGTTGAACACCGAGCTTGGTTTGTACAAAGCCAAGAGTTCCACCGGTCTTCTTGCGGTTCTTAAGGATAAGAACATTGCGTTTGAAATCCTCAACGAATCCGCCGAAACAAATGTTTCCCAGGACAAGCGTGAGCAACTGGAAGCGGTCAAACGCTGGTTCTATAACGACTGGCAGCGGATCGAGCCGAAATTACGAACGTCCATCGTCGAGGGAATTTCAGTGTTCCTATCGTTATTTGACGACAGCCCGGTCGTGAAGCGCACATTTTGCCCGCCTGCAGAGTGCTACGATCCTGTGGCCAATCGGGATTTCAAATTCGGCAGACCCCTGCCTTCCTTTTCCTGGCTAATCGAAAACGGCAAGTTGTGCTCACTCAATTTCCCAGCAGTTATGAACGCTGGGCTCGCAAAGGCACTCGGCGTGATGATGAAGCTCGACTTCGAGCGGGCTGTCTTGAATCGTATCCCGCAGATCGAGGCCCACCCAGAGCAGTATTTTCGCCAGGTGCTTTTTCTGTGTGACGAATACCACCATTTCGCCACAGTGGGGGAGAGCGAGCCAACGGGCGACGAAAAATTCTTTAGTTTGTCTCGTCAACCGAAGTGCATCCCCATAATCGCGACGCAAAGCATCAGCTCATTGAAGTCCGCGCTACCAGGTGAAACCTGGCGGACCCTGCTGCAAACCTTCAGGACAAAGATATTCCTTGCCCTATCGGACGATTTCTCCGCTCGCACCGCAAGTGATCTCTGCGGAAGGGAGGACCGCTTCAAGGTGAGTTACAACCTCTCCGAGAGCGGACACGACGCCCGTGTCAGCCTGCTTACAGGCAAGGCGCTTTCCCACCGCGCAAACATCACGGCGTCGAAGAGCTACAGCACACAAACGGACTATCGCTTCGACATGAAGACCTTCATGGAATTGCGGAATGCGCAGGCGGTCACCATTGCCTACGATGGATCAAATCCCAGGCCCCCGATGTTCTGCTACCTGAAGCCCTACTACAACGACCCAAACAAATCCTATTTTGTGCAAGTTGCCGAAGGGGAGCTGTGATGAACGGATTCGAGATGATCCTTCCATTTCTCAAGCCCATAGAACACCTGATCCTCGACGAAACGATCAGTGAGGTCATGGTAAACGGCCCAAGCCATGTCTTTATCGAAAGGGACGGATTCATCGAGGAGGTCCGTGGCCTTTCTCTCGGCGAAAAATCATTGATGATCGCGGTAAAGAATATTGCGCGGCGACTTGGCGACGATATTTGCGAGGCCAAGCCGATCCTCGATTCGCGGCTGCCAGACGGCAGTCGGGTTGCTGCCGTTATTCCTCCGTGCAGCCTAAACGGAGTAACGCTCACCATACGAAAGTTCAATTCGCGCCACTTTGGTATCGACGATCTCGTCACCGCAGGGACCTTGGAGCGCTGGCTTGCCAACCAGCTTGAAGATTATGTGTTGGGACGCAAGAACATCCTCATTGCCGGCGGAACAGGATGTGGCAAAACGACCCTGTTGAACATCCTCGGGAAGTTCATCCCGGAGGAGGAACGAATCCTGCTGATCGAAGACACGTCCGAGATTCACATGGGACAGCAAAATCTGGTTCGGTTCGAAGCCCGGCAGCCGCAGAACGGGCTGCCGGCTGTGACGATTCGGGATCTCCTCAGAGCAGCGCTTCGCCATCGCCCCGACAGGATCATCCTCGGCGAAATCCGTGGTGGAGAGGCGTTCGACCTGCTCCAACTTCTGAATACCGGGCACTCTGGCAGTCTTTCAACGGTTCACGCTACTTCGGCGAGGCAGGCGCTGGCGCGCTTCACGAGCTGTGTCCTACAAAGTGGCGTGGACCTGCCCTATCGCGCCATCAAGACGAATATCGGCTATTCATTGAACGTTGTTGTGCAGCTCGAACGGCGTCCAGGTAGACGATTCGTTTCTCAAGTTGTCGAAATCAAAGGGTACGACCCGGACCGGGACGAGTACGACTTCGCGGCCATTTTTCAGAGTGAGAGGGAGCCGCTATGAATTCCAACCTGGAACCAAAATCGGATTCCTTGTCCGCGCCGGACTACATTCTTCAAAACTTTGAAGCGTCCGACCGCATTGCTGTGCTGGTACGGAGTCGCAAAGCGGGCGAAACGATTCAACGGATCACGACGGCGACGAATGCGGCCAGCCACGATTTCCAAGCGTGGCTCCGGCACAAGAATGTCAGTTCTGACGTGTACATAGGAATGAACACGCTCCGACACGACGCCCAAAGTCGCACCAAAGAGGACATCGAAGCAATCCGGCATCTGTACCTCGACATCGACCGCAACGGACCGACAGCTCTTGAGGCAGTCGAAACTTCCGGCGTTGTACCACGGCCCAACTATGTCCTTGAGACATCGCCGGAAAAGTATCAAGTCGTTTGGAAGGTCGAGGGAATTGCCCAAGATCAGGCAGAGACGCTTCAGCGTGCGATGGTGCGAGAATTCGGCGGCGATCCCGCTGCTACGGACTCCACACGCGTTCTGCGATTACCAGAGTTCGTAAACCGAAAGTATGAGACGGAGCATGTAGTAAGGGCACGACCAGGAGCCACGCAGACATATCATCTCGAAGACTTCAGGCTCCGCACGGATCTTCACGAGACCCCGGCACAATATCGCTCACATGAGGCACAAAGCGCCCCTGCTGGAGAGATCACCCAGTCAGAGCGGGATTGGGCATTCGCCAAACGCGCCCTTGCTCGCGGTGACGATCCCGAAGAGATCATTCGGCGAATTGCGGACTATCGCGGGGAGGAAAAGCATCCGAGCTACGCACGGCACACTGTTGAGAAGGCGCAGACCCATTTTCAATCCGCGAGGCGGACGCACGAGGTCGCGGGGAATGCCGCAGTTCACAGCAACGAACCGAGCCGTGAACAGTGAGGATACCTACGTAGACTCTTTTCCAGCGTCGGTTGTGCATTCTCTGCAAGGTCAGAATGAAATCAGTACCAAAACTCGCTCCGGGCTTGAAAGAGTGGATCGACAACGTCATCGTACCGGCTTTGGTGCGAGAATTTGTGGCTGAGATGCAAGAGCAGAATAAACTTGCTTTGGCGGATAACTCTCCATTACTGTCTGTCACAGAGCCGAAAATATTGGCTTCGACAAGGGAATTGCAATGAGCTTCCGCTGTGCCTTGTACGCCAGATATTCGAGCGATCTCCAGAGACCCACTTCCATCGAAGACCAACTTCGAATCTGTCGGGAATACGCGATTTCCAGGGGTTTCGAGGTTTTAGATGAGCACGTCTACGTGGACGAGGCTCTGTGTGGCGTAGGTGCAGAGCGTCCAGGGCTGTGTCGCTTACTGGCTGCCGCACTGTCGTCGCCTCGACCATTCGACGTAATACTAGTCGATGACAGCAGCCGACTATCGCGCAACACCGCAAATGCCTTGAGCATGTTCGAAAAATTGAGTTTCGCTGGCGTGCGCCTTATCGCCATCAGTCAGGGGATTGACTCCCAACATGAGCAAGCTCAAGTGCTTGTTACTGTGCACGGCATGGTCGATAGCTTGTACGTTCAGGAGCTGGCCAAGAAAACGCACCGAGGCATGGATGGCTCTATGCTGCGGGGGCGACACACTGGCGGGCGCATCTTCGGGTACGACAACGTCTCTCTCGGCGAGGACCAGGGAGTTGTTCTTGCCATAAACGATTCAGAGGCGGCCATCGTTCGTCGAATTTTCGAGATGTCGGCGGATGGCGTTTCTCTCAAGAAAATCGCCGGGACGCTCAATCAGGAACACGTTCCGACACCACGCCCACAGGCCAGAAATGGCTGGGCGACCTGGTGCCATTCGGCGGTTCGGGAAATGTTGTACCGGGAACTGTACATCGGCAGGGTCATCTGGAATCGTTCAAAGTTTATTCGGGTCCCTGGCACGAACAAGCGTGTCAGACGAATGCGGCCTGAAAGTGAATGGCGTGTCGCCCAGCGGGAGGAACTTCGGATCATCGACCAGGCTCTATGGGAGCGCGTAAACACACGACTCCAGGCTTTCAAGGATTCGTATCACGCTAAAAAGCGCCCTGGCCTTCTCCCACGGTCTGAGACAAGCAAGTTTCTTTTTAGTGGCCTGTTGAAGTGCGGCCAGTGCGGGGGGAACCTAGCGATTGTGGCCGGAGGCGGCAATGAACAGTACCGCAAGTACGGTTGTTCGCAACACTGGTATCGAGGCGCGTGCTCGAACAACCTGCTCGAACGTCAGATTTGGCTTGAGAAGAGGCTTCTTGCTGATTTGCAGACAGAGATTCTGAAACCCGAAGCGCTTGAATACACCATTGCTCAATTCGGTGACCAGCTCAAGACGACCTTAGGTAGACTTTCGGGTGAATTGGCGCAAATGCGAGAACGGAAGAGGGCCATTGAGGTTGAGCTACGCCGCTTGACGGAAACAGCAGCACTCACAGGGCCTTCCACGTTCCTGATCCAAGCGATAAATGAACGCGAGCAGGAGCTTCGGCAGATCACTGACAAACTCTTGTCCACTGGACTGGAATCGATTGATTCGCGCCTTGATGAAATAAGGCTATTCGTCACCAAGAAGCTCTCGGACATCAGGGAGTTGCTGGCCAGACATGAGAGCGCGGACCCTGTGGCGGTACGTACAGAATTGAGAAAACACGTATCCGAGATTCGCATGACACCGCAACCTGGTGCCACGAGGCCGCATTATTTGGCCGAGGGAGCATGGGATCTCGTTGGAAAAGAAACGGGGCCGCATCATGAGGCGGCCCCTTTGTCAATTCGGATGGTTGCGGGGGCTGGATTTGAACCAGCGACCTTTGGGTTATGAGCCCAACGAGCTACCAGACTGCTCCACCCCGCAATTCGATCATAAACAATGGTTCCAACATCGTCAAACCTGCAGGGGGAAGTTGACCGGTCGCCGGCCTTCTGCGGGCGGCGGCTTGCGCCGTTGCGTTGAAGCGCGCCGAGCAGGCGCTGCGTACCGTCGGGTGCCATATTCCCGCTTTGAACCTGCCTCCTGCTGCAAGCCGCATCCAGCGGTAGGTTCCGGGCATCGAAGCTAATGAGGTTGTAAACTCGGAATCCGAGATAGGCGCAGCAAGGAGAACATTGACTTATGGCCAAGAAGGAGCTCACAAAAACATCCAACGGAGCGCGAGGAGGAGTGAGCGCGCAGCCTCGTCTTCACCAGCATGCCGCCGAAATTCAATCTTACGGCACGGTTTCACACATGTTGCCTCTTGATCTTGAGGAGCCGGTTCGCCTGGAAATGACCGAGCAACTCAACCTGTTGCTGGCCGACACGATGACCGTGCGAGATCTCTACAAGAAATCGCATTGGCAGGTCGCGGGGCCGACCTTCTATCAGCTCCATCTGCTATTTGACAAGCATTACGGAGAACAATCGGAGATCGTCGACTCGATCGCCGAACGGATACAACTTCTGGGTGGAGTTTCAATTGCCATGGCTGCCGACGTGGCCGAAACCACGCGCATTGAGCGTCCACCGCGAGGCAGGGAAGAAGTGCCGGTGCAGATCTCCCGCCTGCTGGATGCACACCAGATCATCGTCGGCCACTGCCGGACTTTGGCGCGCCTTGCCTCCGAACTGGGCGACGACGGCACCAACGACCTGGTCATCAGCGACGTGCTGCGCACGAACGAATTGCAAGCCTGGTTTCTCAGCGAACACCTGGTGGATGCTCCGCTCGTGCACGCCGAACAGCCGCGTTTGCGAAGCATCAGCTGATCGAGCCGCAGATAAACCGAGTAGGCTCTCGCCGCGGAGCCTGCTCGGCTGTTGTCTGTCTTCGTTCTACGTCCGGCTGCCGGCCTTCAGATTGTCGTGGTCGTAGTATTCGTAAGCCGACATCGGTTTCTCTCCACCCTTCTTCCAGGTTCGCGAATCTTCGGGCAGTTTTCCCAGCACGCGGGCCATTTCGCGAATGTGCATCGCGACTGCGCCACAGCAGGCTCCGATGAAGTTGATGCCAATATCGCGTGCCTGCGTCGCATAGTCTCCCATTTCCCTCCGCGTAAGCTGGAGCGGATCTAACGCATAAGGAAACTCGGGCAGGCTGGTGAAGTCGGGCTTCTGTTTCGGAGTGCGGTACGCCACGGGCTGACAGGCCAGATAGCCTGAGACCGCTTTGCGCATCTGCTCCATCGGGCCAAGAATATGCTCCGGCGGACGCAGGCAGTTCATGCCAACGATGTCGGCGCCGGCATCGAACAGTGCTTTCGCGGCATCGGCTGCGCTCTTGCCCTCGGCGGTTTCGTCTTTGTTCTCGAAGCAAATCGTGACCATGGTGGGCAAGCCGGTTTTCTTTCCACGCTCGACAGCGAGCAGCGCCTCGCCGAGAAAGGAGAACGTTTCGCCGATGATGAAGTCCACGCCTTCTTCCACTTGCACGGCCAGTTGCTCGTCAAATGTCTTCCGGACCCGATCGGCGGCGGAGGGGCTACCCGGCTCGTACATCCAGGTCAGGCTAAGGTTGCCCGCAACCAGGCAACGGTCACCCGCAACCTCGCGCGCAATGCGGACCGCCGTTCGATTCAAATCCTGCAACCGATCCTCAAGCCCTACGGTTGCCAGCTTGTCGCGGCTGGCATAGAAGGTGAGCGCTTGCAGCACTTCCGATCCAGCTTCGCGAAACTCCACGTGTAGTTCGCGCAATGCTTCCGGATGCGTGAGCACGACCTCGGGAGTGAACGGACCGGCGCGCACCCAGCCACGCTTCTCCAGTTCCAGCAGATATCCGCCGTCACCCAATACCGGCCCTTCTTTCAGCCTCTCCAGAATGCCTTTTCTTTTCATGCTTCCTCCTGATTCGGTGAACCGCTCGGATTTGAATTCGTACTCACGCCGCGGCTTGCTTGAACCAACCCTTCTTCCAGTCGCGCAAAGCTTGCAGCGCCGCATTCCTACCCGGCGCGCCGGTAACACCGCCGCCGGGATGCGCCCCCGCCCCGCACAGATACAGCCCTCGAATCGGGGTACGATACTGGGCCCAGCCCGGCACCGGACGCATAAAGAAGAGCTGCTCCAGCCGCAAGTCGCCGTGAAAAATATTGCCTTCGGTTAGTCCGTAAATCCGCTCCAAATCAAGCGGAGTGAGCACCTGCCGCGCCACAATCGCGCCCGGCAGATTGGGCGCATACTCGGCAATCTTCTTCACCACGCGATCCCCCAGCAATTCACGTCTCTCATCCCAACTTCCTTCGCGTAGTTTGTAGGGCACATACTGCACAAAGCAGGTCAGGATGTGCTTTCCCGGTGGCGCCAGAGAACTATCTGCATTCGAGGAAACCACGCAGTCGACCCAGAGTTCTTCCGGAATCTCGCCAAATTTCGCGATGTCATAGCACCGCTCCGCGAACTCGAGCGACGGAACCAGCGTGTAAAATGTGCGCTCTAGCGGCGATGCATGTGCCGGCGTTCCCGTGAAGCGCGGCTCTTCCGCCAGCACAAAGTTGACCTTGGCACAGGGTCCATCCATCTTGATGCCGCGTACCGCAGACAGAAAATCTTCAGGCAGTTCGCGCGCCGCAACCATCTTCAGAAAAGTCCGCTTGGGATCAGCATTCGAAAGAATCATTCGCCCGCGGACTTCGCTGCCATCGTCCAGCACGACGCTATACGCCCGCCCGCGGCGCACCTCAATCTGCGCCACCGGAGCGGACGTTCGAATTTCCACGCCCTGTTTTTCGCCGGCCGCCGCCAGCGCCTGCGTGATCGATCCCATCCCGCCCATCACGTGCCCCGAGAAGCCCTGTAATTCGTGCTCTCCGCCGCTCAGCAGGTGAAACAACAGCCCGATCGCCGTTCCCGGCTGGTACGGTCCGCCATGCTTGCCGTACACGTTGTTCGCCAGGAACATGGTTTTCATCTTTTGCGATTCGTAGTTGTGATCCAGAAACTCCCCCAGGCTTCCGGTGAGAAACGAAATCAGCTGCGCAATCTCCGCGCTGGAAATTCCGCGAAACCGCTTGCCCACGCGAAATAGGTCGCTCCATCCGCCCAGCGTCGATGCGTCTATCTCCGGCGGCGGTTCCATAAAAAATGGCTGCAAATAGTGCGCGAGCTTCTTCAGCTGATCGTCGACCGCAACGAACCGCGCCGCATCCTTTGCGGATATCTTTCCAAACTCCGCTTTCGCGCGTTCGCGATCCACCCACCACGGAACCACGTGTCCATCCGGGAAGGGAACTTGAATCGCCGGGTCGCAGGGAACCATGCGCAGTCCATGCTCGGCCAATCGCAGTTCCGAAATCACTTCCGGCCGCAGCATGCTGGCAATATAAGACGTCGTCGAAACCCGGCAGCCCGGGGCGATCTCTTCGGTCACACAACAACCGCCGGCAATTTCGCGGCGTTCGAGCACCAGCGTGGAAAGGCCGGCGCGGGCCAGATAAGCGGCCGCAGTCAAACCGTTGTGGCCGCCGCCCACGATGATCGCGTCATACAACAAGTTGGAAAGTTGCTTCATCAAAAGTTGATTCAAAGTCACACCGGTATGTGCGGCGGACGATACATTATTGCATCATCCGCTAAAAATGGAGTTGAAAATCAAACGCGTCTCCTATATGCTTTCGTGACTTGGAGTCATTCATGAGCGGAATCGCCAGCAATCCCATTGCCCTTGCCCGCTACATACGCCGTCACGCACCCCGGCCGCGATCCGAAGCCAAGCGCTCCCGCATCGTTGAAGTCGCCATGCAGCACTTCGCCGAGAATGGCTACCACGCGGCGAGGGTCGGCGACATCGCGGCCGCGCTGGGCATCGCCAAGGGTTCGATCTTCCAGCACTTCGGCAGCAAGGACGGCCTATTCTTCGAAGTGTACAAACGCGCCGTGTGCTCCTTCTCCAAATATCTGGACGCGCCTGCGGACGTGCGTGCCGCCGGTTTTTTCGACGTTCTATATTATTGGCTGGTCCGCACGGAACATATGCTGCGCGAGGATTGGATTCCGTATCGCGTCGCTCTGCTCGGCAACTATGGCACCGACCTGGCCTTGAAGCGCGAGATCAATCGCTTTCTCATTGCGGAAGACCCCTACGGCACCGTTGCCTTTGTGCGCTTTGGCCTGGAGCGCGGCGAACTGCGCAGCGACATGGATATTGAATTGATTGTCTCCATACTGGACTGGACCATGGAGCGGTTCCAGGATGCCTTGCTTACCGCCGAACTGGATCCCGGACTGTTTCGCCGTCAGGGTGAGATGCCGGAAAAGAAGGAAGCTCGCATTGGGCAATTCCTGGCGGTCTTGCGGCGCGCGGTCGGCGCTGGTTCCGCGTCTCCGGTTCGCGGACGCCCTGAAATGCGAAAGCTGTCCGCCGCCGAGGTTGTCGCAACCCCAAAAATCCCGTAGAAAGTTGCGTAAGCAAAACAAGAATTAGTATTTGAAGTCCGGAGTGAGAAAACTTCAGATCATGCAAACTTCCATCGAGCAGATCCTATGCAGTTACGACCACCGCGCTCCGCTGTCACAGGCCTCAACCATTCCCGCCGCCTGGTATGTGGATCCTCGCATCGCGGAACTCGAGCGCCTCAGCGTGTTCAGCAGAACCTGGCAACTCGTTGCGCGCACCGATCAGGTGAAATCGCCGGGGCAGTTCGTGAGCACAACCGTCGCCGGCGAACCAGTCGTCGTTGTGCGCGGCCATGACGGCGCTCTGCGCGCCTTCTACAACGTTTGCCGGCATCATGCCGCCGCCGTGGTAACTCAGCCCTGCGGCCAGGCCTCCCTCTTGCACTGTCCGTATCACGGCTGGAACTATGGCCTGGACGGCTCTCTTAAAGGGATGCCCGAGTTCGAAGGGGTTGAGAACTTCGATCGCTCGCAGAACGGCCTGGTCCCCATTCGAGTCGAAACTTGGGAGTGCTTCGCATTCGTCAACCTCGACAACCAGGCAGCTCCGCTGGCCGAATTTCTCGGCGGTCTCGTCAAGCGCGTCGCTCCTCTCGGCATCGGCAAACTCCACTACTTCGATCGCCGGAGCTACAACATCCACTGCAACTGGAAAGTCTTTGTCGATAATTACCTCGACGGCGGCTACCACGTGCCGCATCTGCACAAAGGTCTGAATTCTGTCCTCGATTACAAACAGTACACCATCGAGAACGAAGATCGTTACTGCCTGCAATCCAGCCCCATGGTAGTTTCCGATGAGGATGCCGCGACCGGAGCCGCGCGCAAAGGCGACCGGGCCTGGTATTTCTGGCAGCATCCCAATCTGATGATCAACTGCTATGAGGGATACATGGACACAAACCTGGTGATCCCGGTTGACGTGGATCATTGCGCCGTGATTTTCGACTTTTATTTCGCGGACGTGAGCGACTCGCGCCGCGAATACAACGAGCAGTCGGTGAATGTTGGCAACCGCGTGCAGGAGGAAGACCTCGGCATTTGCGAAGACGTGCAGCGCGGCCTGAAGTCGCGTGCGTATCGTGCTGGACGCCTTTCCGTGCGCCGCGAGGCCGGAGAACAATTGTTTCACCGCCTCCTGGCCGCAGATCTCAAGCGCGGCGCCGCGACCGAGTCAGCCGCCGCCGACTAACCCATTCAGGCGTTTTAGCAGGACATATCCGGAGAGCAGCCGTGGATAGAGGAGAAAAAATGACCAAGCCCCGGAAGGGTGTAAGAACCGCCACTGTTGTGCAAAGGTGCACAATGAGTACCGTGGCCTGCTGCGCGCTGCTCCTCTCCGCCGCCGCTCAAGTCACTGCCATCCGCGCCGGAAAGCTGATCGACCCGGATACCGGAACTGTTCTCACCGGCCAGACCATCCTGATTCGCGACAACAGAATTGAAGCGGTCGGCGACGGAGTGGCAATTCCGTCCAACGCCAAAATCATCGACCTCAGCAACATGACGGTGCTTCCCGGTCTCATCGACTGCCATACCCACCTTGCCGACGGCGCGCACGATTCCGATCCCATGAGCCAGTTCCGGAAGACGGCTGCGGAAGTTGCGCTGGAGTCTGTGCCCAATGCCCGGGTCACCCTCGAAGCCGGGTTCACCACCGTGCGGGACGTAGGCACGTATCGCGCTCTGGGCGACGTCGCTCTCCGCGACGCCATCAATCGCGGCGACATCATTGGCCCCCGCATGTTTGTGGCCGGCGCCTACGTCACCATCTCTGGCGGCGCTGGTGCGGCCACCGGACTCGCTCCCGACATCACCCTCCCTTGGGATTTGCACTACGGCGAGGCCAACGGACCCTGGGAAGTGCGCAAAGTGATTCGTGAACTCGCCCACGACGGCGTCGATCACATCAAGATTCTTTCCAGCGGCGCCGTGCTCGCGCATGGCAGCAATCCCAACTCGCAGGAATTTACGCTGGAGGAGTTGAAGGCTGCCGTGGATGAGGCCAGCCATTTCGGGCTGCGGGTCGAAGCGCACGCGCACTCGCCCCAGGGCATCAAGAACGCGATTCTTGCCGGCGTGGCCTCGGTTGAGCACGCCACCATGATCGACGACGAAGGCATCGCACTCGCCAAACAGCATGGAACGTATCTCGACATGGATATTTACGACGACGAGTGCATTCAGGCGGACGGCAGGAACGGCAGCAACGGCAGCATGCCTAAGGACTTCCTGGAACACGATGCAAGACTCGGCCAGATCCAGCGCGACAATTTCCGCAAGGCCGTGGCTGCGGGAGCGAAAATGTCATTCGGCACGGACGCCGGAGTCTGCCCTTATGGCGAGAACGCGAAGCAATTCGCTTTTATGGTGAACTATGGCATGACGCCCATGCAGGCCATCCAAGCGGCAACCAGCAATGCCGCAGACCTGCTCGGCCATTCCAATGAAATTGGTTCGATCAAGCCGGGGAAATTTGCCGACATCATCGCCGTAACCGGCGATCCGCTCGCGAACATTCGTCTGCTGGAAAACGTTCAGTTCGTAATGAAAGACGGCAAGGTCTACAAAGAGTAAAAGCGCTCGAGCAGTTGGGAAGCGCCCTGAATCGAGTAAGCGATCCACGGTCTTTAGCCGTTGAGAGATCTCGACCTTGCACTCATTGATGGTCTCGCGCAATCGTCTCCTGCCACGTTTTGGTCTTGATCATGGTCCCGTCCTTCAGCAACTCGCGCGTGTATTTGTAATAGAAGTTCTTGTGATCGGTGGTCACCGACAAGTGGCCGCGCCAGGTCAGAATACGCCCCTTCAGCGCAAACACGGTCTCGGCTTCACCTCGTACCGAGCAGGTCTCCGGATGCGCGTCATCGGCGTCGTAGGTCAGATGTTCGTAGTCCGTTTCCGTGCCCCAAGGATATGTACCTCCTTCCTTTCCGTTCCAACGCACGGTCGTTTTGTGGCGAGCCTCATCCCGTTCCACAGTCCACTCCCCCGGCCACGGGAAACCTTCGGTCTTAACGTCAGTCCGTTCTTCGGAGGGTTCGGGCGGTGAGAACCGGGGCGCAGCCTCGCCGTGCTCGGGCACAACCGGCAGCACAACGCGTGAGCCTTCCCTCCCGCCAAGTTCCAGTGAAGTCGTCATGGAGTAGGGTGTGGGCAGCATCATCGGCCACAAGGCGTTCGAAATCGCGACGCGAATTCGGTGGCCCTTGGGAAATACCCACGAGGTCAAATGCATCTTAATGTCGAGCGGATAGACCCTGCCCGGCTCGAGGTCGCGTGGGTTGCTCATCGAATCGCGCTGCGCGCCGTTAATCCCCGCTCCCGTGATTTGCGTAACCGTGCCGTCCGGGGCCACATCCGAGAGTCGTGCAAACCAGTCCGCCAGCGGCGCCGTGGCCGAGGCACGCAGCAAGGCATGGGGACGCCCCAAGATCGCCAAGTCTTGTTTCAACGGCACCGAATCGTAGACCAGACTGAACGCGTCCACCGGACGCACGTCGCTCAACAATTCGCCCCACCAAAACCCCGCCTCTACACCAATCGACGGCACGTATCTGAGCTGATGAATATCCGGCGGTGCGGCGGTCTCTGCCAGCGCGTGATTGGGCTCGAAAAATAAAGTCGATGGGCGCGAATCCTTCGGCGGCCAAACATCCTCCCGTCGCCATTCGCCGGGCACGTTTGCCAGATTCGGATCCGGAGGATGCCAGTGCTGCATATAAATCACCAGCCGTGGATCGTGCTCCACGCCGGTGTCGCGTCCTTTGAGCCAATGATCGAACCAGCGTACCGCCAGATTGCGCCACTCGATCTGCGGACCCGGCGCCGCGTCATTCGGATAGGTATGGTTCCACGGGCCAACAATGGCTTCCACCGGCCCGCTTGACTGCATCAGCATGTCGGTTACATTGTCGCGGTAGCCATCGAGCAATCCGCCGATGAGGAAAGCCGGGATCGTGATTTCCTTCAACGGTCGCACCGGCGCGCGCCAGAACGGTCCGTCATGTTGATGCTTCAGATAGAGCAGAGACCAGGGAGCCGTCTCAAATCGCGGCCCCAGAACCTTTTCGTCGAGCGTATAGTCCGGCGCCCCCGTCCATCCTTCAGCCATGTCCATGTTCAGTTCGAATTCATCGACGTGCGCCATCCCATCCACGTAATGCACGTCGTCATGAAACAACTCCGCCGTGGCGTCCGCGGCCAGGATAGCCTTCAACCCCGGCGTATGCCGCATCGCCATCTGCAGCGAATTGAACCCGCCCCAGGAAATGCCGAACATTCCCACGTTCCCATTCGACCAAGCCTGATGAGCTAGCCACCAGATCACCTGCTCCCCATCCTCCTGTTCCTGTTCGGAATACTCCCGCTCCGGCGGCGCGCCTTCGCTCGCGCCAAATCCGCGAATGTCCACGCGCACACTCACGTACCCGCGTCGCGCAAAATAGGCATGATGCGGATAGTCTTCCGCCGCCGTGCCATCGTCTTTGCGGTATGGCAGATACTCCAGCAGAGCAGGAAATTTCTCACCCGGCTTTGCCCCATCCGGCATATAAAGCGTGGCCGCCAGACGTATTCCGTCTTTCATCGGAATCCACGCCTGCTCCATGCGAACCCCGTACACGGGCGGAGAAGGTGGATCGCTCGCAAAAGCCGCAGGAGATTTAAGGAAGAAAGCGGCAAGTGAACTGAATAAGAAAATAAAGGCAATCCGATGACCTGAAGGCCAGATCAATGTAACCTCCGAACTACTCAAGTGAGCTGCAAAATCCCTTGTGCGTCGAGTTTTTGTTGCATTGCACCCGGCCCGTCGGCAAGCTGACAGTCGAAGTCGGATCTGTCTGCCGGTCGGATGGCGAAACATGATTCGTCTTCTCTCTCCAGCTAACCAGCTTTTGCATGGTAGCAATGGATGACTCGCATCATATCGCACCGCGCACCTTGCCGCGACGCATCGCATGCGGAAGGAGCGCGCGTTTCCCGCTATGCACCTCGGTCCGCCCCGACTGGGATGTCTGAAGGAGGAAGAGTCACACGCGATACCGACGGACCAGGGCGTTTCCAATCCAAAAAAACTGGGGACGGCAACGCCGTCCCCAACCAGGTGACACACACTACTTCGCTCTCTAGTTGCCAAAGAAAGTCACTTCCCGGCGTAGCCCTTGTCGACGCCAACGCCGGTACAGAAATCCCAGCCTGCAGGCACTGAGAATCCCATGTAAAAGCCGCAGAACCCGTACGTGACGTCGGTAAAGTCAGCGGCAACCGCTTTGTTGGCGTAGATTTTTGTCAGCTCAGCATCGGTCGAGGCGGAGAAACCACCCGCCCGGTTTACAATTCCAGCCAGCGACGGCGACGCGACGCTGGTTCCTCCAACCACGAGCCACTCATAGTACTCATAGCCCTCGACGGGAAAGGTGTCGTAGACCCAGACTCCCGTGTAGGGATCGGCATCAAAAGCCAGGTCTGGAAGGCCGCGCCATGCTCCAACGATGGACGAGACGCTGGACTGGTATGTTGGTCGGGCTTCCAGTTCGCTCTGGCCTCCACCGCCAAAAACCCAGGCAGCTTCTGTTTCGAAGTTGCCGGTAGAGGGGTTACGGCGTACCGTTGTGCCGCCAGCGGCCACCACATTCTTGGACGTGCCGGGCCAAATAACCCCGGGCGAATCGCCCGTCGACGCAAAGTAGACGATCCCGGTGCCAGTGAAGCACGAGTCATCCAAAGTTGCGCATCCATCGGCGGCTCCCTCGCCAACGAATTCCGAACCTCCCCAGCTCATAGAAACTTCGCCTTTGCCGCTGCTACCTGTGGGGCATTTGCCGACCACACCCGTCGTGGAGTTGATTTCCGTTTTTCCACACTGCACCAGATTGTTGGCGACAAGCACAGCCTGCTGCAAGTCGCTATCGTAGTTGGAACACGCTTCCACCAGGTAGATGTTGGCGCTAGGGGCCATGGCATGGGACCACTCGATATCCAGTGACTCCTCCACCTCCCAGCCGCCGGTGATATCCGTCGGAACTCCATAACCGTAGCAAGAGGACGCCGCAGTTTCGGCCCACACCACCTGGAACTGCGGCAGAGTCAAGGGCACGCCGAACTGCAGTGAGAACCAGGCCAGGTCACCCGGGGCGGATGGATCGTCATAGGCATCGACGATGGCAATTGTGTTCTTGCCGCCAGTGGGAACGACCGTGGTCGAGTTGGGATTGCAAGCCGGCGAAGCGGTCGTTGTGACCAGGCCATAATGGCAAGCCAGTGAAGCCGGCGTCTCATAGGCGTACCCGGCGAACGGCGGCGCTTCGTCAGGGGTGAGTCCATGAGGAAGGAAAACCTGGACGTTGGTATTGGCGGCGAATCTATGACCCGCCGGCGGCGTTTGCGGCAGACTGGATTTAGGGACAAATAGTGTGCCCGGCGAGGACGGATAATGCCGGGGCGCGGTTTGAGCTTGTTCGGAAACCTCCGTTGGTAATCCCGGCTTCGTCTCCTGAGCCGGCGTGGATTTCGCCACCCCCAACAGCATTAAGGCGGTCAATACGGCCATGGAAAACTCAATTGAGCGCTTCATCAGATTCTTGAAACCTCCTCGCTTGAAATAGTGACCTGAATCTCCGGCTGGGGGCAGAGCCCAGAATTCCCGCTGGCCTTGAACCCAGAAACGGCGCGGCATCTGGACCCTTTGCGCAGAGTGGACGAAATGCTAACCCTGGCTATGGGGGAACCGCAAGAGCCTAAAGAGGTATTTTTTTCCACAGCGTTTGCATATGTGCACGTTCTTGCGCAGTAGGCTGCGGAGGCCCGGATTTTCCAAGCTAATGACGGCTGGCGCGGGCGGGGGAGTCATTGTGGGCGTGCTTGCGCTACACTATTTCGCCGCCCATGCCGCCCACTTCTCGCGATCCCGGCCAGCTTCTCACCCAACTCGAATCCGCAAAAAACAGTTTCGACACTGGCAGCGCCGTTCTCATCGGCAAACTTCTAGCGGACCTTTCAAAACTCGAATTCAAGCACACTTCCCAGCTCATCGCCTTCCACGAAGCGCTACTGTTCCTCCGCGCTTTTCCTCACGCACCGTCTCTTGTCCCACGCGTCGAATATCTTCTTAACAGCTTCCATCAACGCGTCGAGAAGCTCCGCGCCGCCAATGTCGATATGTCGCTGTTCGACGACTTCGATACTTCCGGCATGGCCGGCACCACCATGCAAGACACGCTCTCATTCGACGTGGCTCGGTGGCTCACGCGCCGTATTCCGCGCAACCCCATTTTGCCCAATATAGACATTGCCTGGGATGATTACTGGGACAACTGCCAAGCCGAACGCGCCTGCGCCAACACCTGGCCGCGTTTCATTCCGCTTCTCGAAGAAGACGCCAGCGTAGAAGCCAATATCCCCTGGCAGCGCTGGCTCAGTGCAGCTCGAGGCCGCCAGCACCCGCTCCTCTGGCTCATCAGGCGCTTCGAACAACTTCCGCTCCCCGCCCGCCAGCGCTCCGAACTCTACGACTCGCTCCGTCTCCCAATTCGCTGGAACCTTGAAAACTTGAAGCTTTCCCGCACTCGCAATTGGACCCGTCCCCGCCGCTTCTACTTCCACAAGACCCAACTGATCCCGCGCAGCGAAGTTTCTCTCTCCCGCGAACTATCCCAGCCCGCGCCCAAACTCGAAAAGCTTTCCCCATCCGCCGGAGAATCCGTTCTGCACTCCATCCGCGAAATTATGGCCGTCCGCTACCGCGAGCTCTACGGCACCACCCTCGGCGACCCGCGCACCGTAGCCCGCGCCGACCTCGGCCGCGGCGTGGTCATGCACTTCTGGGGACTCCCGCCCGCCCACCGTCTTCCGCTCCGCGCATATCTCGCCGGCTACACGCTGAAAAATGGCGTTCCAATCAACTACATCGAAGCCATCGGCCTCTGTGATTGGATCGAAGTCGGTTTCAACACCTTCTACACCTATCGCCGTGGAGAAACCGCCTGGGTCTACTCTCAAGCCCTACGCTGCCTGCATGCCCTTACCGCCGCAAAATGTATTTCGATTTACCCATATCAGATCGGCCAGAACAACCAGGAAGCCATCGACTCTGGCGCTTTCTGGTTCTACCGCAAACTAGGTTTCCGCTGTGGGCGCACTGATCTCCAGAAGTTGTGTGAACGCGAAGAGGAAAAGATCGCCGCCAACCCGCAATACCGCACTCCGCCCCGCATTTTGAAGCGCCTGGCCGATGCCCACATGTTTTATGACGTTCCCGACACAGCCGGATTCGAATCACAACACGCCTTCAGGCGCGCCGAACGCGTCGTCAGATTAAATCTGGTTTCAGCTGCTGGGTGCGGCCCATGGGATACCTTTTCCACCCGTAACCTCGGTCTGCGCATCAACCGCCGCATGTCGCGGGAATTCAACGGCGACAACCAGAAAATCCGTCAGGCTTCCACCGCCGTCGTAACCCAAGCCCTTAAGATCACTTTCGCCCGCTGGACTCCCGCCGACTGGCATGCCCTCGAGAACTGGTCTATGGTTCTGGCTCTGATCCCCAACCTGGCCCGCTGGTCCCCCGGTGAAAAGCATCAACTAGTCCGAATCATCCGGGCTAAATCCGCCCGCAACGAAATGCTCTATCTCCGCCAAACCCAGCATCACCCGCGCCTGCGAGAAGCGTTGCTCCGCTTGGGATCGAAACTCTAGCGACCAAATCATCTCGAGACGGCAGTGGTGCTAAAGTCTTCCATGTCGGCGCATTCATGCCCCACCCTATCCTTCTCTACGATGGTGTCTGCGGACTCTGCAACCGCTTCGTCCAATTCATTCTCCGCCGCGATCACGATGCGAATTTTCGTTTTGCGTGGCTGCAAAGTGCTCTCGCCGCCCGCATCCTCGCCCATCACGGCGTCAACCCCGGCGATCTGGATACGCTTTATGTCGTCGTCGACCACGAGCTATACCCCGATCCATCCAAAGACGAATCCGATCTCGATTCAGCCCAGCCGAACCAATATCTGCTCTCCCGTTCCGACGCAGTGCTGTTCGTCCTGAAGCAACTCGGTGGCCTCTGGCGCCCCTTTGCATTCCTCCTGCAACTCCTGCCCAAATCCCTGCGCAACCTGGCCTACAACACCGTCGCCCGCCGCCGGTACCGTCTTTTCGGTCGCTCCGAAGTGTGTATTCTGCCTGAAGATCACGATCATAGCCGGTTCCTCGATGGGCAATAGCAAACGTCCCGGCACTTGAAATCGCTCCTATGCACCCTGCAGAAAAAATTGCCCACTGCCCTTGAACCTCATCGTGCCCTGCTTTACCATGAACTTAAAGCTGCTCCTAGGGTAGGGGACAACCCAACCACCAACCGCAATACAAACTGGAGGAAGTCCCCATGAAACTGAACGACAGCATTTCGACCTATGACGTTGCCGAGGCTCTACAGGGCGAGACCGGCAAGTTTGAAGTAACCAGCCCCAACGGAGAGCGCTACTTCATCTCGTGTCAGCCCGGACACTCCATTGTCAGTCTCGAGTGGGCCGGCTCCGAACCTAATCTGCAACCCTTCCTCGTGCGCAAAGTAGCTCAACCCGTTACGACGGAGGGTCGTACCAAGAGATCCGCTGCCTAGTAACGTTTGGCAAACCAGAAAGCAAGCCCGGCTCCGATCAGGCCGGGCTTTTTCATTCAATCCCGCCTTGAAGGTTTCGTTGGTTTCCAGCTTAGGAAGGACCTTTGCCCGGTCCCGCAACCTCCGGACTTCGCAGAACGGCACGCAGAATCAATCGTCCGCATCGCGTGAGGGACTCGCCATCGTGATCGCTGGACCTTCTTGCCGTCTTCAGTCGGGTCTTTCCGGGAGGGAAATTAGAAAAAGCGAAGCAGAAGATCAAGTCCCCGTCCTCGTCTCTGCAAAAGCGCAGAGACGAAGGACGCGGCACCCGCAGGAAGTGCCGAGCCAGCCGCCACTCCTGCGTCCTTGGTTATGAGGGTTGCGGCCCAACGCCGATTTTGCTTCTCAGTTCGTGATACTCTCCCCGAACTTTGGCATACTCCACGGCGTCTCCAACCGACCCCTGCAGGTTGCTCCCTTCGGAGTAGAGGTTGTTTGCATACTGCCGGTACGTCGAGTTCAACAGATCGTCCTGGTGGGCGTTGACGTACTCGATTGCGTCTTGGGTGTTATCCGCCATCAGCACCACGTTCGACGCGATTCGGTCGATCGTGTCTCGCTGCCACGGAGCCACGACTCGACGAATCGTCTCCAAACGGCACAGCTTTCTGCCCATGTCGTCGACATCAGCCTTCACCTGAGTCAGTTTATCGCCGTCGAGTTGCCAGCTTATATTCGGGTTCTCCGAAAAACTCTGCAACTGTGCTGCGTCAGTGGTGACCTGTTGAGCGTCGACTCGGACATCCTGAAAGAGGGTATTTGCTTCTCCTTGGAAATTCCAAGTGTAGGAAGCAGCTGTCGGCGGGCCGGGTGCGCACTTATTCATAGTGATCGCTCCCGAAGTAAGCGGGAAGACTGCGAAAGCAGCACACACCCCGACAACCGTCATTAAGCGTTTGATTGCTGTCATATTTACCTCCTTAATGTGCTTAGATGCGCCAGTAGATGCCACAGAAGTGCCGCCGCAGCCGTGCCCGATCTCTTGCAAAATAAATCACATATGAGCTTCCGCTTCACTAAGGTTGGCTTTTGCGTAGGCGGAGCACCGCGACGAGCGCGTCGATGGCCGAACTCTGGCTTGCCGCAGTCGCCGCTCGCGGAGGACCCGACCACACCGTACCGAAGGAATGATCGCTCCCTTGATCGTGCTGCAGAAGGCTTTCGGCATTCGCTGTGATGAATTCCTTATAGCGCGCGCTGGGGCTTCGCGCCGTCAGCGCCGCCAGATTGCGCACAAAAATGCCTTTAAACTGGGTTCCATCCGGTCCGCACTCCGGTTCGCACGGATCGTGCAGTATGCCATTCTTGTCCGCCAACTTCTCAACCGCCGCGTCCGCAATGCGTCTGGCTTCGCGCAAAACTCCCCCCTCGCCATGTCCACGGGAGAGTTCGGTCAACCCGCCAACAATCACGCCCTGGTTATACGACCACTTGGTTTGATGATTGTCTTCACACCTTCCATTCAGACCGTCGCTGATCAGGTTGTCGGACTCGATCATCCCCGTCCGCTGGAACCAATTCCATTCGCGTATTGCCCAGCCGTCGTACCGTGCCCTCTGCGAGCGGTCCTCAACCCGGTTGGCCAGATGCGCCGCCACGCTCAGCAGCAACTCATTGGCGATGGCATTCTTATACTTTCGGTCCTTCATCCACCATATCCCACCGCCGCAGGTGTCATCCCATCCGCTTGTCATATCATCGAAGATCGTGCTCGCAGTCCGCAGGTAGGTTCGGTCGCCAGTCAGATCGTAAGCGTCGATCCAGGCCAGTGCCCACCAGCCTTCGTCGTCATAGGCCTCATTCAGGAACTTGCCGCGGGCATTCGCCGCGTAGGTTCCGGCGATGACCTCACGATATTGCGTGGAGTGCGTTGCCCGCGAAAAATCGATAATGGTGGTGAGCGCATTCGCGGCGTTCCACCATCCCGTGGTCTTCCATAACCCGGTCCGCGGGTCATACCACTCCTGCAGACGGTAGATCGCCAACTGCGCCTGCCGGACCGAGTCGTCCCCGGAAGCCCGCGCAGGCTCACGAGCCCCCAGCGGCATCGCCCAAAATAGAAGCGGCGCAGCCATAACCGCAAGCAGCCATTTGAAATCGCGCTTCATGACAACATCATGACGAGCCTACCGGAAGCGTCTGGTTCGTGACAAATGGCCGGGTGCGCGCCCGTTTGGCAGGCGCTCTTAATCGCCCGCCTCATCATCGCGAAGCATCTTGATTGCCCTTTGGAGGGCCGCGTGACCCCCGGCAAAAGGGCTGGGATGCGCGTACAAAGGTGCCATTTCCGGTTCTGCGGGCGAAATCGGACGCGCGGTAGCAGCCCTCCCGTTACCCTCGCAACTCCGACAGAGCTTTGCGCGCGTCGCTGAAATTGGGGCTGATCTTCAACACCCGTTCCAGTTGCTGGCGCGCCAGCACCGGCTGGTTCGCTTTCTGATAGGCCATGCCCAGGTGGTAGTGAACCTCCGCGTTGTCGGCTGCGCCCTGCTGCTCGCTGAGCCGCAGCGACTCCTGAAACATATCGATCGCAGAGTGGTACACGCCCTTCTGAAAGTAGGCCCAACCCAGCGTGTCCGCCGCCTGCGGCAGATCGGGCGCGCCGCGCCGCGCGGTTTCCGCCATGGCCAGCGCCACATCCACGTTGCCTCCATGCTGCAGCATCAGGTAGGCAAGATTATTTGAGGCCAGAGGGTTTTCCGGCTGAAGGTTCAGCGCCTGCTCGTACATCGCCTTGGCCTGATCCCAGTTGCCCTGCGATTCATACATCATCCCGGCGAGAATGTAGAACGAAATCTCGCGCGGGTGCTCCTTGATCGACTGCTGGTAGGTGGCGAGAGCCTGGCTCACCGAGCCTTCCGCGGCCTGCGCCTGCGCCAGCTTCAAGAGCGCGTCCGAATTGTTCTTGTCGAGAGCGATCGCCTTGTGCAAGGCGGCATCGGCTCCACTGAAATCTTTTTTCTGGAACAGCGCCGTCCCCAGCAGGTCATAGAATCCGCTGGTGTTGGGCGACTTCGCGATTTGCGCCCTCGCTGCGGCTATGGCCTGGTCAAGTTGCTTCTGGGCGATGTACGTATTCATCATCCCCTGCAAGCCGTCGGTGGAGGCCGCATCCAGATCAAGCGCGTGCTGGTAAAACTTGATCGCCTCCGCGTATTGCTTTTGCAGTTGGTGAAGATTGCCCATCTGCACGTAGGGAGCCGGACTTCCCGGAGCCACCTCGGCCGCTTTGTTCATATCCTGCTCGGCGTCGGAGAATCTCTCTCGGTTCATCTCGGCCAGAGCGCGGAGCAGGTAGCCGTCAGGCGAGTTGGGCGCCCCGGAGATGATCTGCTGCGCGGTTTGTGCGAGGTCGTCGAAGTCGCCGCGGCGCAGCTCCAGCGTCGCCAGGGCGCGTTGTGCGTCCGTGAAATCGGGACGCCGGCTCACCGCCAGGCGCAACTCCGATTCCGCCTGAGTCTCATTATGCTGCATGTCAAAGGCGAGGCCAAGCTGATAATGGGCCACGGCGTTGTTGGAGTCGTCCTTGACAGCCCGCTGCAACGAGTCTACGGCGCCATCCGCATCACCCTGCCGCATTTGTATCTGGCCGCGATAGACCAGCGCGTCCGCGTCGTGCGGACTTGCGTTTAGCAGTTCATTGTTCAACTTCGTGGCTTCATCCAGCCGGTTCTTGAGGATCAGCAGCTGCACATAGTTCTTCTTGACCTGAACATCCCTGGGATGATCGTCGTAGAGCGAGCCGTATTCCGCCGTGGCCTTGTCCAGATCGCCGTTGGCGAAATAGAAATCGCCGAGCATGCGGTAGCCTTCGGAATTGTCCGGGAAGTCTTTCTTGGTCTGTTTCAGAAAAGCTTCCGCGTCTTGCTTTCTGCCTTCCGCCATCAGCAGGCGAACATAATCGGCGCGCGGCGCGGGATCCGTGGGATCGACCGCGATCGCTTGCTTGAATTCCTGCTCGGCATCCGGCAGACGGTTGCGCGACTGGTAGAAACCGCCCAGCGCCAGCAGCGGGTTCACCGCTTTCGGCGCTAGCGCAATCGCCTTCTTGAAGCTTTTCTCGGCATCGTCAGGCAGCTTGGCGCGGAGTTGGAGCAGGGCCAGATCCAGGTAAGCATCGGAGCGGCTGGGGTCGGCGGCGATTCCTTTCTGCGTTTCCTCGAGCGCCGACTCCAGATCTCCCTGCGCCGCGTCGTAGTTGGCCCAAGCCAGGTGGGTGTCAGGACTGTCCGGCTGCTTCTCGCGAAGAATGTCCAGATGAACCCGCGCCTGCTTCAAGTAATCCTGGTTCGGAGAACCGTCGGCATTGCGCGCCGAAATCAGAAGATCGGCCAAATCCGCGTGCGCCGCATAATTGTTAGGCGCCAGCTCTACGGCGCGCGAGAGCTGTGCGTAGGCGCAGTTATAGTCTTTTAGCTGGAGGCACGTCTTGCCCATCTGGTAGCGCGCTTCCGCGAAGCGGGGATCGATTTGAACGGCATTCGAATACTCAATGAACGCTTCGCGATATTTGCCTTTGGCACAATAGCGGTTGCCGCTTTCCAGATATTTTTGTTTGCGCACGTTGGGGTCGCGTGTGCAGCCAGTAAACAGGGCGGCAATGACGAACCCGGCGAGCAACAAGCGGACTGCAACACGGCGGCTCATGTCTTCTCCAAAGTAGGCGCGAATAGGCGGAGGGCCACGGACCCGTGGTCACTCCACCAAGGTACTGCAAGACGGGGTAGAAGATAAAGCGACTGCCTACGAAATCAGCGCCTGCCGGCGGCCTCTATGTGATGTCAAGTACGGCAATGAAAAGAAATCCGGCCCCTCCCGGAATTTCGTGCAACACTCGCCCAAGCCAGTCGTGGCGGTTGTTTAGCGCTTCCTGGCCCGTTCACGATTCGAGCGCTGCGGCCTTCCGGTCGCTGCGCTTCCAGTATAGATATCCAGGCACGCCGACCAGCACGATGGCTGTGCCCCAGAAAGCTTGCGCCGGGCGCGTGATGATGGTGTTCAGAGTCCAGGCCGCGCCAACCAGCACGTAGATTGCCGGCAGCCAGGGATACCCCGCGCAGCGGTAGGGACGCGGAATCTCAGGCCGCTTCCAGCGCAGCAGAAACATTCCAACGACTGTGAGCGTGTAGAACAGGACCATGCCGAACATCACATAGGTGTAAAGCTGATCGTAGCGTCCGCTCAGGGTGAGAACCGCGGCCCATGCGCTCTGACCAACCAGGGCAACCGCCGGCGTTCGATACTTGGGATGAACCTTGGCCATCTGGCGGAAGAAAACGCCATCCAAGGCCATCGCGTAGTACACGCGCGCGCAGCTCAGGATGGCGCAGGCGAGCGCACCAAACACAGACAACGCGATGAGAGCCGAGAGCCACGTGGCCGCTGCGGGCGAGAAAAGCACCGCGGCCGCCGCTTGCGCGATAGTTTCATGCTGAGCAACCTCGCTGAGCGGCAGGGCATATAGATATGTCATATTCATCGCGACATAAATCACGCCGACGATCAACACGCCGAACACCATCGCCAGCGGCACATTGCGGCGTGGTTCTTTTACTTCTCCGGCCACCCATGTGATGTAAACCCATCCGTCATACGCCCAGAAGACCGCGATCAGCGCGACTCCGAATGCGGATAGCATCTGCGAGAAACCCATACTCGCGGTGATGCCCGCCAGCATGCCATGGGGCGTGGTGAAGTGATGCCAGTCGCCCTTGCCAATGGCGAAGCCTAGTATTATGAATGCCGCCATGGCGACGAACTTGGCCCAGGTGGCGATGTTCTGAAGAATCGTGCCTCGCCGCAATCCGGCAACGTTGACCGCGGTTACAACCGTAATCAGAATCAAGGCCACGAGATGCGCGCGAGTCACCGCGATGCCCGCCAGCGTGAACACAAGATGTTCTTGCGAGATGCTGGGGATCAAAGCCCCGACATAGGCGGCTGTACCTACGGCCAGCGCCGCGATTGAACCGCCGTTGCCCACACTGAACAGCATCCATCCGTAAAGAAAGGCGGTGAGGTCGCCATAGGCTTCGCGCAAGTAAACGTACTGTCCCCCCGAATCGGGGAACATTGAGCCCAGCTCGGCGAACGCGAAACATGCGCACAGCGAAATCCCGCCGCCGATAAACCAGACCAATAGAAACAGCACCGGATGAGGCAACGCTCCAGCAATGTCTTTGGCGGTAAGAAAAATCGACGAACCGATAATGCCGCCCACGAGCAGCAGTACAGAATCGAGCAGGCCGAGGCCGCGCACGAGAGTCGGTTGAGAAGAAGTTGGTTGACCGGGGGTGGACTGCGAGTTCGATGGCGGAGGTTCGGCGGCCGGCGCGAGTGAGGGATCCATTATCCGATTCCGAGCTCGTCGGGAGATTCCAGCGGAGTGCCACAGCGGCGGCAGATGACGGCGGAACAGTCTCCGCAGATCAGCGGATCGTTCACCTCTTTGGCGCAGTGCGGGCAGTAAAGTGAACCGGCGCTTGGTTCAGGCGGGGGATTTTGGGAGGGTGTCGCCATGAGGAGAAAACTGTACCACAACCGCGTTTAGCCCCCGCTCTTCGCGAGACAACAACTCGATTGACTCAGAACTCGGCCCTGCTGACAGTATCAGAGAAACTTTTCCAGAGCTGCGCTGGTCTCTTCGGGCTGTTCCTCCATCAACCAATGCCCGGTATTCTTCAATACGACGACAGTCGCATCGGTCGCTACTAGCTTAACCTGCTGCCCCAGCGCCACTCCATTTGCTTTGTCGCCGCCGATGCTCAATACGGGCATCGTGAGCTTGGTTTGCGAAAGTTGAGCGAAATCTTTAGCGGCTTGCTTGAACGAGACGAAGTACTCCCATCCCGCATGCATGCGTCCCGGCCGAGAGTAAGCCGCTACGTAGGCCTCGCGTGCCGCTTCGGGAATGGAATGTGTCTTGTCGGCGGCAAAGTCGTTCCAGAAATAATCGAAATAGGTGCGCTCGCGGCCTTGCACCAGGGCCTCCGGTGTCGGTCCGTTGAAGCGGAAATGCCATAGGTGCGGATCGTTGTAAACCGCTTCCCAACCGGGCACGCCCGGGAGAAAAGCATCCATCAGCACCAGTTTCGTCACCTCCGCCGGAAACTGCGCGGCATAGGCGTAGGCCACCATCAGGCCGATGTCGTGTCCCACGACCTCAGCTTTCCGCACGCCCAGCGATTTGGCAAGATCGTGAATGCGGATAGCGGCACTCTTCATATCCAACCCGCTGGAGGGAATGTCCGAGTCTCCAATACCCGGCAGGTCGGGCGCGATTACGGTGAAACGCTTGGCCAGCGCCGGGATGATCGGTTTCCACATCAGCGAGGTCTCTGCATAGCCATGCAGAAGGACGAGCGCCGTGCCATGGCCGGCGATCATGTAGTGGATCTTGGCTCCGTCAACTTCAGTACTGCGTGAGGCAATGGTTTCGTCTTGTGCATAGGCCTCTGACTTCATCGAGACTCCGATGTACATAAACAACAGGAAGAACACAGCAAGGGCGGCAGCGCGCTTCATGTATTAGCTCCTGACAGGTGGGACGTTCCGGAATATACAGTTAGAATGTGACCCATGCCAGAAAAATCCCTTACCCCCGACGAGAAACTGCAACAGGAATTCAACCGCTGGGCCGTGGCCGGCGAAGGCCCCAAGATGGAGAATCATCATCTCGACATCACGGCGAAGACCATTCGCCGGATGAATCTGCGCGCCGGCGAACGCGTGCTCGACCTCGGCTGTGGCTCAGGTTGGGCGACGCGGCTGCTGGCTCGACTGGTGGGCGAAGGACCGGATGGCTTCGGGCAGGTGGTTGGCCTCGACGTTGCCGACGAAATGATCCGCGAGGCCCGCGCCGCCTCGAAAGACTTCGATAACCTGCTCTATGTCTGGGGATCGGCCCAGCAGATTCCCTGGGAGGAGAACTTTTTCGACAAGGTCCTGTCGGTCGAGTCGTTTTACTACTACGCCGATCAGGACCGCGCTTTGATGGAACTGTTTCGCGTGATGGCGCCGCAGGGCAGGTTATTCATCCTTATCAATCTATACAAGGACAATCCATATTCTCTGCAGTGGGTGGACAAGCTGAAGGTGCCGGTGCATGTGCGCTCGGCCGCGGAGTACGTGGAGCTCCTGAAGAAACATGCCTTCGAAAACGTCGAGTCGTGCCGCGTTCCCGATGACACGCCCACGCCAGACAACTACCAGACGAAGTCATTCAACAGCCTCGAAGACCTGAGAGCGTTCAAACGCGAAGGAGCCCTATTGCTGACCGCCTCAAAGCCCGATCTGCGCACGCCTGCGCCCGGGTACACGATTTATTGAAGGCTCCCTCCGTCACCAGTTCCGCACCTCATGTTTCCGGATCCGAAAGCTGCCTCAAACCTGTTCCCTCATTTGAATAATTCGCGCCCTCAGTGGGATTCGCGATAGGGCTCCAGGTGTGGCGGGGATGGGCCGGCATGAACCAGCCAGAATTGCCGGCCCGGATAGTAAGCCAGTAATTCGCGATTCTTCTCAGGGCCCATGTCGCGCGCCCACACGATTTTCGAGCCGTCGATGTCGCTGAGGTTGTAGACCCACTCGCGGTCAAGATCGAAGTCTGAGGCATAGCTCACCAGTACCACCTGCTGCCCGGGAAGCGCTTTCAGTTGCTGCACGATCGATTCGCGCTGCATGTCTCCGTGCTGCCAATCCAGCTCGGGATGAATGTGCGTCACGGCCAGCGCCACGCGCAGCACCACGGTTCCGATGTAAACCACCGAGACCGCGCGTACAAATGCCAGCCCTGTCGGTTTTCCGCGCCAGCGGAACAAGCGCAGGTGCCGCATGCATTGCAGCAGAATCAGAAACAGCAACGCCGTGGCCGGAGCGGAGTAGTGAGGCATGAACCAGGTTTCAACCGCGGCCCCGGCCAGAAATATCCCGGCAATGAGCCATGGCACGCGCATTTTCCGGTCGCGGGCCGCGCAAGGTAGTGCGACGAGCACGAATGGTAACGGTAGTACCAGATAGACTCGCCAGAAATAATATAGTTTGCTCCCGGCGCGCCGGAAGAATCCGCGGAGCGTCTGATTCTCCTGGAATTCCTTCAGCTCGCGCTCGTACTGAGCCTGCATCTTCGCGTGATGGTACGTTTTCTGCGGCCACGCCGTTTGCCAGATAAAATAACGCCCCATGGCATAGGTTTCGCGGTTCACTTCGTACGCCATGCGAAAAGGATTTCCGGTGACGCGGTAGTAGTAATAGCCGGTCCACGCGGCCAGAGGAGCAAGCGTCAGCACCATTGGCAGCACAAGTTTCGCGAGCGCAAGCCGCAGTCCGGGCCCGTCGTTTCCAAACATCCACGCCAGCAGCGCGATCGCTACTCCTGAACTCAGCAGCAGCCCCTCATAAGGACGTGTGTTCGCCAGGATGAACAAACCGACCGCCATGATCACGGCATCACGCGGGCGCAAATGGTGCCTGATCCGGGGCAAGGCTCCGAGCACGAGCGCTCCTCCCAGCGCCGGAAGGCACGCGCACCAGTATCCGTTGGTCCAGTAGCTGAGCAGGCCGAGCCGAGGCAGAGTGAGCACTCCGCCCAGCAGCGCCCATCGCGGAGGTATCCAACCTTGCAGCATCCAGCATATCGCCGCGCACATCAACGCCGCCGTAAGCAATTGCCCAATCCACGCACAGCCCAGAATTTGTCCGAACGCCAGCACCAGGCCCTGTCCCGGCGGATACATCGACATATAGGTTGGGTGCCAGATCACATGGAAGGTTTCGAAATGCACCCACATCGGGTGCGGCGGATTAGTCAGGCGGCCGTGCGCAAAGGTGTCGCCCGCGAGCAGGTAACTGTACTCGTCATGAAAATAAGGCAGCGGAATCCCGGAGACAGGAATCACCGCGCACCGAATCACCAGCAGCGACACTCCAACCAGAAATACGCAAAGCAATTTCCTCGGAGCCAGCATCTTGCCGAATCGTTCCAGCCGCTCCAGGCCCAGCGATCCCGCCCACGTCTGCGGGAACTTGATCTGCAAATACCACAGGATGGCCACTGTCGCGGCCGGCTTCAGGAATTTCAATAGCAACAGGAAAGCGCCGCGGGTCATCAGCCCTGCGCATAGCGGCGGAAGATTCACCATGTCAGACAGATTCATTCTGATCACATCTCAATCCCGGTGCGAAGCATCCTCGGTTCGGTTGCCTCTGCCTGCTTCGGTGAGCAAGTAAACTCCCAGGATCGCAATTTCCGGCTCAATCGGGTGCCGGTAGCGCTGGCCGGGAAAAACCACATAGTAAATCGCGGGATAGAGCAGGATCAGCCAAAACAGCAGCCAGGCGCCCGGTCTGTGGCGGCGCAGAGCGCGTCCGAGTCCCCAGAACATGAGCACGGACGAGGCCAGGAACAGCGAGTTTTTCACCTGCGCGAGCCACCAGATTTTCGACAGCCGCGGCGGTCCGGCCCAGAAATAGATGAAGCGCTTCAGGCAGAGCACGGCAAACCGGCCGTAGTCAGCCTGGATGTAATCCAGCGCTTCCCGTTTGCGCATTTCGATATATGCCAACTCGCCCATCGCCGTGTATTGACGCATGGCGTAGAGATCCTGCGTGGGATGCAGGTACTGCATCCAGGTGCCGTCGGCGCCGTTGCCGTTGCCCAGGCGCAGTTCCGCGCCGAAGTTGTCGCGGATGAAAATGAACTTGCCGAAGGTTCGATAGTTGCGCACCGTCCAGGGTGCGACGCAAGCCATGAAAACCACGGAAGCGAGAATCACGCCAGCCCACGACGGCTTCCGCCGCTGGGCGCGGTGGTACCAGGCCCACAACCCTGACGCCGGTAGAAACGCCAGCAGCACCGTGCTGTTCAGCGCAGCGACCCCCCAGAGCCCGCCGAACTGCAGCCAGGGTTTTAGCCCGTCGCGTTCTTCCAGCGTGAGCGCGAGCCATAAAATCACGGTCATTAATAATGCCGAAAGACTGGTTTCCCAGACCCAGCGCGTGCACCAGTACATCACATAAGGCAGAAGAGCCCACGTCCACGCCGCGCCGACCGCGACTTTCTCCGAAAAGATCCGGCGGGCAATCAGAAAAATCGGTATGCAGGTCAACGCCGAGAAAACGCTGTTGATGGTGAGCAGCACAAACGCAGAGGCCTGCGAATAAATGCCGAACACATGAAACACACCGGCTGTCAGGTAGGGATAAAGCGGCGACTCCCAGGCGGTCGGCCCCGTGGCCGCGCCAAAAGGATTGCTGAAACCGTGTCCCGAGGCGATTGCCCCACCAATGCGTCCCATTTCCCAGCCGAAGCCGAAGTTGTTGTCCGCGCTCTTGAACTTGTAGGTGTGCCCGACGACGATCCACCCGACGCGCAGGAAAAGCGCGATCGCCACCATCCAGAACTGCGACGTGCGAATGTGCGACCATGCGTTCACCAGCAGAGTAAGAGCGGGTTCGCGCTCAACGGCCGCGGCGGGTCTCGAATCCATGGATGATCCTATTTGTAGCTGAGTCGCGGGCGCGCGGCAACTCAACCCACGTCAAGATGGATTGATACTCGCCGCCACCATCCCCGGACCGGGGTGCTTCGCCCCGTTTGCCGGGCGCTTGAACGTATAATTGTCCTGATAGCTCTCTGGAGCGGGGTTCACCTCATGGGCTGGTTGCAGAACAAGTTCGAAAAGAATTTCATGATCAGTACGGTGGACTACGTTTTCAACTGGGCACGCAAGTCTGCCGTGTGGCCGATGACGTTCGGCTTGGCCTGCTGCGCCATCGAGATGATCGCGTCTTCCACGGCGCGCTTCGATATTGCACGCTTCGGTTCGGAGGTATTTCGTCCCAGCCCGCGCCAGAGCGACTTGATGATCGTTGCCGGCACCGTGACCTTGAAGATGGCGCCGGTGGTGAAGCGCATCTATGATCAGATGCCCGACCCCAAATGGGTGATCTCGATGGGCGCATGCTCGTCGGTGGGTGGGCCGTTCAATACTTATGCCGTGTTGCAGGGCGTCGACAAAATTGTTCCCGTCGATGTGTATGTGACGGGGTGCCCGCCGCGGCCGGAGAATCTTTTTTACGCCCTGCTCAAGTTGCAGGACAAAATCGATACCATGACGCTGGCCAGGAAGCCTACGGAAGTTCGTCTCGACCAGAATATGATGGAGAACTTCAAACGCCAGGTGATGATCGCGCAGACGCTGCAGCCGAAATAGACTTATGTAGGGACGGGCGCCCTCGCTCGTCCGCCGAGCGAAGCTCGGTTCGCACCCTCTATAGGTCCATGCCAACCTTCACGAAGCTCACCACCGAATCCGAACTTCCGCCCGCCGACGAAGCCAAAGAATTCCCCTGCGGTGACAAGACCATCTGCGTCGCCAACGTGAACGGCGCATTCAGTGCCATGGACAACGTCTGCCTGCATCGCGGCGGCCCGCTGGGGCAGGGAATGATCGAAGGCGCCAAGGTGGTGTGCCCGTGGCATGGCTGGGCCTGGGATCCAAAGACCGGCGCGGCCGAGCAGAATCCCGGCATGAAGGTGGCTGTGTATCCGTTGAAAATCGAAAACCGCGATGTGCTGATTGAGATCTGAATACTCCAGCCTGGCAACCAGCAATTGTCGCGACACTCCCCGTAAGCTGAACCGATGCGTGTGACCCGGGCTAAGCCAACAGCTTAAGTCAAATATATCTTTCCACGGGACACCTTGTGCTGCAGAGTCGCTGCCAACTGGTCAACGTCGCCAGCCGCAAGGTTGACGGACATATGGTCGGCCAGCAGCGGAGTTCGATTGCTGCCCACGGCATCGCGCCGCACCTGGATCAGCAGGGCCTGCACCACGTTGGGATCGTATTTTTGCGGCGTCAAGCGGACCAGGTCGCTCAGCGCGCTGCCCAGCGAAAGCGATTCGCGATACGGACGCTTGCTGGTCATCGCGTCAAACGTATCGGCCAGAGCCATGATGCGCACCGGCATCGGCAGTTCGTCCCCGGTCAGGGCGTCGGGATAACCCGAACCGTCACTGCGCTCGTGATGCCAGCGCACCGACTCGTGAATCTTCGGCCAGGGAAACTGCACGCTGCTGACAATCTGGTGGCCGACCACAGTATGGTCGGCCATCTCGCGAAACTCCTCGGGATTCAGCGCTTCCGGCTTGCTGAACAAGCGGCGGTCAACCGCCACTTTGCCGATATCGTGCAGATATCCGGCGCTGCGCAGCGCCGCCACTTCGCCGGCTTCCACGCCCATGGCCTCACCGATGGCGGCGGCATAGCGGCCCACCCGCAGCGAATGACCATGAATGTTGACGTGTTTCACATCGATGGCGGTGGCGAATGCCTCTAGCGCGGTGTCGTAGAAACCGTGCAGGGAAGCCATCAGACGCAGATTCTCGGTCACGCGCTGTGCCAGTGTCTGCGACAGCGCGTGATTCTGCACCGCCAGGCCAATGTAGCTGCACAGCAAATCCATGGCGTCAAGTTCGGCCGATTCGTAGGCCGCGTCGCCCGGCCGGCTGCCCAGAGCCACAACCCCGGCCAGTTTGCCGGCCGCTTTGAGCGGCGCCAGGCACTTGAAAAGTTCAGGAGCCACGTTGCCATTCGAGCTGAGAAAAATCGAATAAGTGGAAGCGTTCAGCACAATCGGTCCGCGTGCCGCCGTGAGGGCGTGCACGTGCTTGGGCAGAAGCGGAATGAACGCGGGCTCGGGCAGCATGGCGAAGCCCTCCGCCGCCACCGAGGTCAGCATGGTGGGCTTCTCGTTGAAAACGAAGAGCGTGCCTTCGCGCGCCCCGGCCGCTTCCATCACCGCGGCCAGCATGCGGCGCGCGGTGTCTGAAAACTCGCGCTCCGCCGTCAGCTCCGGCCCCAGTTCGGAGAGAGCTTCCACGGTGCGCAACAGCCTGCGGAAATGATTGGTCTCCACGGCCACGACGAGTGGTGCGAGAACGCTGAGCAGAATGAGCGTAGCATGCGGGAACAACGCCCAGCGAGGCCCGCTTGTTGGTTAGTTTGGTGCGTGCGCCGAGCGGATGAAATTAAGTCGGCCGCTAACGCCCCGCGTCGTTCAGAAATGTTCGCGCAGCTCCGCGAAGCGGCCCACAATCAGCAACCGCTGCGGCGCCGGAGCTTCATTCAACTCTTCATGCTCCAATATCCACGTGTCCCCGTGAGGCACGAACACCGCGTGCAATCCCGCGGCCAGCGCCGGATTGATATCAGACCTCGGGCTGTTGCCGATCATCCATGTGCATTCGCGCGTGAGCGAATGCTTTTCAAGAAGCGCTTGGTAAGCCGTGCAATCTTTTTCCGCGACGATTTCAGTGGCCGCAAAATACTCCTTCAGACCGGAGCGCTCGATCTTCCCCGTCTGCTCCGCGATCGCACCTTTGGTCAGCAGGATCAAGTGATGCCTCCCTGAAAGATACCGCAACGTTGGCGCAACCTCCGGCAAAAGTTCGATGGGATGGTCAGCGATCGTATGGGCGAAACTGGCGATCTGTGCGTGTAACTCCGGCCTCACCGGGCGAACGCTCAGTCGCTCGAAGGTTTCCACCAGCGCGTGCGAAAAACTGTGCAGGCCGTAACCGTGCTTCACAATGCACTCCCGCTCCACATCGTTGAGAACTTCGCGTACCTGCTCGGGAGAAAACTCGTGGTGATTGAGGAACGAAATAAAGCGAACGATAGCCCGCTCAAAATAAATGTTGTTTTCCCAGAGTGTATCGTCGGCGTCGATCAGCAGGGTTTGGGACAGCGGTTTGCTCTCGGTCGTGCCGGACAAATGTAGAGTGCTCCTTAGGGGGAAGCTTCTCGCATCCAGCTTTCTGCCTTCTACGAAAAAGAAAGGGCACAGCTCAGCCGGCAGCTAAGAGCCGGTACTGGAAGCCTTTTTTAAATCCAGTCCACCCGCGCCTCAGGCCCGATAATCCCCGCCTTATGGCCCATATCGAGCAAACGCACCACAGCTTCGCGTCCATCCGGACCGTAATCAAGCGTGCGCTCGTTCACATACATGCCAACGAACCGGTCGGCGGTTTGCGAATCGAGATCGCGGGCAAACTGCATGGCATAGGACAGCGCCTCTTCGCGATGATCGAGCGCATACTGAATGCTGTCGCGCAACGCGCCGTTGACCGCCGAGACCAGCTCCGGTCCAAGCGCGCGGCGAATCGCGTTGCCTCCTAGCGGCAGCGGCAGCCCGGTCATCTTTTGCCACCATCGCCCGAGATCCACAACGCGGTGCAGTCCAGCCTTGTCGTAGGTCAACTGGCCTTCATGAATGATCAGTCCAGCTTCGTACTTGCCTTCGAGCACCTGCGGAATGATCTGATCAAAGGGCACAACTTCCGTTTCCACTCCCGGGGCAAAAAGCTGCAACGCAAGATAAGCGGTCGTCAGCTTGCCCGGAACCGCGATCTTTTTATCCTTAATCTCAACGTGCGAAAACGGCCGGGGCGAAACGATCATCGGCCCATAGCCTTCGCCCAGGCTCCCGCCGCAGGACATGAGCGCGTACAAGTCCTGAATATAAGGATAGGCGTGAAACGAAATCGCGGTTACATCGTAAACCCCCTCGCGCGCCTTCTGATTCAGGTTCTCGATATCGCACAGCGTGTGCGTGAAGCGCAGTCCCGGGACGCGAACCTTATTCGTGGCCAGGCCATAAAACATGAACGCGTCATCAGAATCCGGGCTGTGAGCGATGGCGATCTCGCGCACCTGCGGAAAAGGATTGCCGGAATGCTTTGCTTCTAGTTCCGAAATCACTGTCATCGTTTGAACTCCAACCCAACTAACTGGTGTGGTTTTTGCTGTGCTGCCCGCGGCGGCGCTGCCACCGCGCCGCAATCCCGGCAGCCACCATCACTTTGATTACCTCCGCAAACACAAACCAGTAAAGGCCCCAGCGGACAGCTTGCGCCACGGAATGCGTCAGCAAGGCAAGCCAGGTCAGGCCGCCGATGAAAAGCACAGCTTCACCAAGAAGTCCGCCCAGCGCAGCGCGCGCAAAAGTTTTGCGTCCATGCTCAAAAACGTATCCTGCCAGCCACGCAACCAGGGGATAAGCCAGAAGAAATCCGCCGGTGGGGCCGAGCAGCTGCGCAATTCCTCCCGCACCCACGGGATTGAAGACCGGCATGCCCATCGCGCCTTCCGCCAGGTAGAGCGCGAGCGCTGCGAATCCGCGCCGGCTGCCCAGCAGCAGGCCCACCAGTAGTACCCCGAAGTTCTGCACCGTCAGCGGCACCGGCGTAAACGGCAGCGGAATTGTGAGGCGCGCACACAACGCCACAAACAAGCTGGCGCCAACCACCAGGGCAGTTTGCCGCGCCACTTCGAAACCCCGCTCCTGCTGACTGCTTAATGTTTGAGTTGCCGATTTTGCCATGGGCCGGTCTCCAAATCTTCGACGCGGAACATCAGCGCTCAATTTCGCCCGACTGACGCTCGCGCTCTACTTCACCGCCACTTCCCTGGGGCGCGGTATGAGCGGCCTGCAAATGCCGGCGCAAACGCATGTACAAGGCGATCGCCACGCACACCACGACCAGCGTGCTCACACCCAGGATCAGGAACCACCAGATCATCCGCACAGCCGACTAGAATAACAGATGCGCGGGCACCGGGACCGGCAGGAGGAGTGCTCAGTGCGATTTCCACAGCCCCCAACAAATCGTCATCAGGTAGGCTAAAGCGAAACTGATGACGATAAAAACTATGACTGGCGTGAAGAAAGCCAGCCAAATATTTTTCCCTACAAAGCCCGGTTCGTTATTCCATAGATAACGAAACGGTGCAAGGGCGATCAGCGAGCTGGGAGGGAAAAACATCGGTTCTATGAAGGGCTTAGCCAATTCGCTCCACCTCTCGCAATACTTTCAGAATAAAGCCCCTTGTCAATCCGCTTTCATTACCGGAATGATACTGGCCCACTACCGCGGCGGGATGTGGTTCGCTGCCCGGCTCAACTCGCCTTCGCCGCCGCCCTTCTTTCGCGCATCATTTCCACTCGTTTCACCGTAAGCTTCAGCCGTTCCCGTCCGAACTTGGAACCGGTGACGACCTTCTCGATGTTGCCGAACATCTGCGCGTCGCCGGCTTTTTCCCGCAGTTCCTTAAGAAAAGGCTGAACCTTCGCGAACATGATGAACATTTCCCCACTCACCGCGGGCTGAAGGAATAACTCGTTGTTCAGCGCCCCGTACAGCACGAATGAGGCGGCCATGTTCCAGTAGCCGCTCACCTGGCGCAGCCAGTTGTTCTCCTGCGTCCCGTGAGTGAACGCGATCTTGAGGAAATCGTCTGCGGTCTTCGGCCAGAACTCGCCGAACCACCAGTTGCGTGCCTTGCGCATTTCCGCTTCCCGGCGCAGGTCATAGAGTTGCATAATCAGCTGAGCATCCGTAGCCGTTGCTTTCCTGGACATAAAAACACCTCGTGGGAAATTGAGTCATTGAGTCATGGAGTGATTTTGCGATCGCCCAAGCCAAACCCCGAACCGGCCCTTAAATCGCTCAATCACCCGATGGCCCAATTTCGCAATCGCTATGCGCTGGTCGTGGCGGCCAGTTCCGGCGCCGGCCGCTCGTAGTCGCACTCCTTGTTCGGGCAGGCGATCACCGGTCCGGCTTTCAAAAATTTCTCCACCAGATACTCACTGCCGCAACTCGCGCACTTTTCCGCAATCGGCTTGTGCGCCGACGTGAACTTGCATTTGGGATAATTTCCGCAGCCATAGAACGTGTTGCCCTTTCGTGCCCGCTTCTCCACCAGTTCGCCGTCTTTGCACTCCGGGCATTTCACCCCGATGAAGTTTTGCTTCACGTACTTGCACTCCGGATATCCGCTGCATGCCGTGAACTCGCCGAAGCGCCCGTGCCGGATCATCATGTTCCGTCCGCACTTCGGGCACAGCTCATCGAGCGGAATGTCCGGAACCTTCTTGCCCTGATCCAGACGTCGCGTCGTCTTGCAGTCGGGATACCCCGTGCACGCCATGAATTGTCCGAAGCGCCCGCGCTTCAGCACCATCACCCGCCCGCAGTTCTCGCAATATTCTTCCTGCGTGGTCTCCTGCACGTCGGCCGAGTCGAGGTCGGGCAGGTTGATCGGATTTTCTTTGGTGAACGTGCAGGTGTTGGCATCTTCCTTATCGTAGGTGCTGCAGGCGTAGAACGATCCGTGCTTGCCCCACTTGATCACCAGCGGCGCGCCACAGCGCTCGCACTTCTCATCCGTGGGCTTCTCCATCCGCTTGATGTTCTCCATATGCTTTTCGGCATATTTGAGATCTTTTTGAAACTTCTTGTAGAAGTCAGCCAGAGTGTCCGTCCACTTTTCCTTGCCTTCTTCGATCTCGTCGAGTTCTTCTTCGAGGTGCGCAGTGTAGGCCACGTCGAAAATGTCGCGGAAGTTCTCGACGAGCAAATCGGTGACCACCAATCCAATCTCGGTCGGCGTGAACTTTCCGCCCAGCTTCTGCACATACTGCCGCTCCTGGATGGTCGTCAGAATGGCGGCATAAGTCGAAGGCCGGCCAATCCCGCGCTCCTCCAGTTCTTTCACCAGCGACGCTTCGTTGTAGCGCGGCGGTGGCTCGGTGAAATGCTGTTCCGGCTTCAATTCCTTGAGCGTGAGTTTCTGCCCAGCCTCCAAGCCCGGCAGCTTGTGCTTCAGTTCCTCGTCTTCTTCGTCCTTGCCTTCCTTTGATTCTTCGTAAACCCGCAGGAAGCCATCGAACTTCAGCACCGATCCGGTCACGCGGAACCAGAAAACATCCCCATTCTTCGCCTTCGCATCGATGTCCACCGTCGTCTGGTCAAACACCGCCGGCATAATCTGTGACGCCACAAAGCGCTGCCAGATCAACTTGTAAACCTTGAACTCGTCTTCCTTCAAATACTGCTTCACCAGGTCGGGATGCCGCATCGCCGAAGTCGGACGGATGGCTTCATGCGCCGCCTGCGCTTCCTTCTTCTCCTTATATGTATTTGGCGTCTCGGGCAGATAAGCCGGGCCATATTCCTTGCCCACGTATTCGCGCACCTCCTGAATCGCCTCGGGCGCAACCCGGGTCGAGTCGGTACGCATGTAGGTGATCAAACCGACCAAACCCTCCTCGCCCAGTTCCACGCCTTCGTACAACCGTTGCGCGATCATCATGGTGCGCTTCACGCTGAACCGCAGTTTGCGGGAGGAATCCTGCTGCAACTTGCTGGTCGTGAAAGGAGGCGCGGCGTTGCGGCGCCGTTCTTTCTTGTCGACCGAGCGCACCAGCCAGTCAGCTTGTTCAAGCGCGGCGCGGATCTTTTCCGCATCCTCGCCGTTCGTGACCTCAATCTTCTCCTCGCCCTTGCCCACGAAGCGGGCGTCGAATGCGGGGGGCTTACTCGCCGCCAGGTGCGCGTCGATGGTCCAGTATTCTTTTTTCTCGAACGCCTTAATCTCGCGTTCGCGCTCCACAATCAATCGCAGCGCGACGGTCTGCACCCGTCCGGCAGAAAGTCCGCGGCGGACTTTATCCCACAGCAGCGGCGAAACCTGGTAGCCGACCAATCGGTCGAGCACGCGCCGCGCCTGTTGCGCGTCCACCAGATTCTGGTCGATGGCCCGCGGATGCTCGAACGCCGCCTGCACTGCGCGCTTGGTGATTTCGTTGAAAGTGACCCGCTGAATGCGCGGCGGAGCGTCCGCTTCTCCTTTTTTCTTGTTCGACGCCTTTTTCTTGCGAGCGCCGTTGCCGTCGAGTTCGAAGGCCAGATGTGCCGCGATGGCTTCACCTTCACGGTCCGGGTCAGGCGCCAGATAGATCGCATCCATCGGCCCCGCCAGCTTCTTCAGCCTGGTTAGTACCTTTTCTTTGCCGGGGATGACGACGTAGTCGGTCGCGAAGTTGTCGCTGGTATCGACCCCCAGCGTGCTTTTGGGCAAATCTTTTACGTGGCCCAGCGAGGCCTCGACAGTAAATCCCTTTCCCAGATATTTCTGGATGGTCTTCGCCTTGGCTGGCGATTCGACGATGACTAGACTTTTTACCAATGGACCCTCAGTTCTGAAGAATTGTTTCGAAGCTAGCACGAATGGGACGGCGGCAACAAGTTACCGGAAGAAAGCTGGCGGCTCACTACCTAAAAACTCTTCACAAAATTCTTTCCCGGCATCTGCCTTACCTTACCGGTCAGCTCCAACTCAAACAAGGCCGCGAAGATTTCCGAGGAGGACATTTCTGTCTCCAGGCGCTCCACTAATTCGTCGATGTGCGTGGCTTCGTCCGCTTTCAGCAAGCCCAGGATGCGCTTCTCGTGAGGTGGAAGCCCTTCGTCCGGGAATAGAGATGCCGAAGACGTGCCTCCGGATTCAGGCGAGGGTGGCGGAGTCAATGCAAGTTTCACTTCCGCGGGCAGATCTTCCCACACATCCTCCCAGGTAGCGACCAGCTTCGCGCCCTGCTTGATCAGCGTATTCGGCCCCCAGGAATTCTTGTTGGTGACGTTGCCCGGCACCGCAAACACGTCGCGATTCTGCTCCAGCGCGCAGCGGGCCGTGATGCGCGTTCCGGAATACTCCGCCGCCTCCACCACCAGCACACCGACCGACATGCCGCTCAAGATCCGGTTGCGGATGGGAAAGTTCTGCGGAAAGGCGGCGGTTCCGAGAGGAAATTCCGACATGATTGCCCCGCCCAGCGCCAGCATCTGCTCCGACAGCCGCGAATTTTCCTTGGGATAGATCACATCCACGCCCGTGCCAAACACCGCAACCGTCTTGCCTTTGGCCGCAATCGCGCCGCGATGGCTTGCGGTATCAACCCCGCGGGCCATGCCGCTGATAATCACCAACCCCTGCGCCGCCAGGTCGCAGGCCAAGCGCTCCGCCATCCCCGAGCCGTACGGCGTGGGATGGCGCGTGCCCACCATGGCGATGCCGGGCTGGGTCAGTACTTCGAAATTACCGCGAACGTAAAGCACCAGCGGCGGATCGTAAATTTCCTTCAGCCGCGGCGGGTAAGATGGATCTTCCATCGAGATTACGGTCACTCCAGCGGTTGCGGCGCGGGCAATTTCTTCCCGCGCCAGCTCCGCCGATTTCCCGGTGGCGATCGACTGCGCCGACACCGCCTGAATCCCTGTGCTCTCCAACTCCGTGAGCGACGCGTGGAATATCTTTTCCGCGCCGCCGAAGTGTTCCACCAATTTCCTCGCCTTGGTCGGCCCCAGACCCGCGGTCAGCGCAATGGCCAGCCACTCCAGAATATGGGTTGCGGGTGCGGCTGCAGCGTTTGGCACGGCGACGCTCCAATCTGTTCGAAGCTGCTGTACGAACCTGGCGGAATGTAGTCATTTGCCGAAAGCCGTGTCAAGGGAAGCCGTCACAACGGCGTGTCAAAAAGTATCTGCTAAAATCAAAACAGGAATGAGACCTCTGCGCATCTCGGCGATTTCCTATCTCAACACCGCTCCTCTGATGTGGGATTTCGAACACGGCCCATCGGGCCGCGACTTCGACATTGCTTACACGCTGCCTTCGGGCTGCGCGCGCGCCTTGCAGGCCGGCAGCGCCGACATCGGCATCGTCCCCGCCGCGGCTTACGCGCAAATCCCGGCGCTGATGGTGTTGCCGGGGGTCGCCATTGCCTCGCGCCGGCCGGTGCGCTCCATCCTGCTGGTGAGCAAGGTGCCGGTCGAGAAAATTCGCACCGTGGCTCTCGATACTTCTTCCATGACTTCGGTCGCGCTCACGAAAATTCTGTTTGAAAAATGGCTGGGCGGCGGCCGGACGTTTACCGCCATGGCGCCGGACATCGAAAAAATGCTGGCCGCGTGCGACGCAGGATTGCTCATCGGAGATCCCGCGCTGCGAATCGACCGCTCGCGCTACTTCACGCTCGATCTCGCCGAGGAATGGATTCGCTACACCGGCAAGCCGTTCGTCTTCGCCTTCTGGGCAGTGCGCCAGGACGCTCTGCAGGAAGACGTATTGTGCGGGGGCGGGCGCGCTCGCACGTCCGCGACGCGAAGCGACGCTTCTATGAACGCGCAAGATCTGGGCACGATTTTTCAGCAATCCCGCGACCACGGGCTGGAGCCGGCAAGTCTCAACCATATTGCGCGCGAGTGGGCTCCGCGCCTGGGCATCGGCGAGGCCGACGTGCGCTTCTATCTGACCGAAAACATTTATTACCAACTGGACGCTGGCTGCCTCGAGGGCCTGCGGCTCTTCTATCGCTATGCAGCGGAGATCAATGCGCTGCCGGCGGCGCGGGACGTATGTTTTTTGAACGTCGCGAATGCCGCAATCGTTTAGCGTAATCCTGAGGTTCTCTTGTAAACTCTCCAAACCTGAATGCTTTTCCATTTACATCCTTTAATAGCAATTCCCATCTGGCGGCGGCTCCGGCACTTGGGCGGAGTTGGTCTAATCCTGTTGGGGCTGGCCGACAATTCCGTGGTCCCGCTAACCGGCAGCATGGATGTTCTCACTATCTGGCTCGCCGCCCGCCATCTCAGGCCCTGGCCCTACTATGGCCTGATGGCCACGCTGGGCGCGGTCATCGGCGGCTACATTACTTACTCCCTGGCGCGCCAGGGTGGTAAGGAGGCGATGGAGCGCAAGCTCTCGAAAAAAAGAACGGCGCAGGTTTGCAAAGCCTTTGAGCGCTGGGGATTCGGCGCGGTGGTGATTCCCGCCTTGATACCCCCGCCATTCCCATTCCTCCCGTTTTTGTTGGCGGCGGGCGCCATGCAGTACTCGCGAAAAAAGTTCCTGGCAGCCTTGACCCTGGGCCGCGGGCTTCGCTACTTCATCGAGGCCGCCCTGGGATTCGTCTATGGCCGCCACATTTTGCGTTTCTTTTCGCGATACTACAAACCCGCTCTCGCCATTCTGATCGGGCTGGCGGTGATAGGAACTGTGCTGACGCTCGTCGAATATCTTCGCTATGCCAAGAAAGAATCCGCCGCCTCCCGCCGCGCCTAGCCCTCAAGAGATATCGAATTTGGCCCCAGTTGCCCGACTCCGTTAGAATTGGCTTGCGGCCATGTCCCTGACCAAGCGGCAAGCTCTCGAGATGTTCCACTCCGACGACCTGATCGGCATCGGCATGGAAGCCGACGCTGTGCGCCGCAAACTTCATCCCGAAGGCACCGTCACCTATATCATCGACCGCAACATTAATTACACCAACTTCTGTACCGAGTACTGCACCTTCTGCGCCTTCTACCGTCCGCTGAAAGGACCGGCCGCCAAAGAAGGCTACATTCTCGACTTCGACACCATCTACGAAAAGATCCGCGAGACTGTCGAACTCGGCGGGACGGGCGTGCTGATGCAGGGCGGCCTGCATCCCGACCTCAAGATCGACTGGCACGAGAAAATGCTGCGCGGCATCAAAGATCGTTTTCCGCAAGTTCATCTGCATTGCTACTCCGCCTCCGAAATCATCGCCATCGCCGAGTACAGCAGCCTCAGCATTCGCGACACGATTCTCCGCCTGCGCGATGCCGGGCTCGATTCCATTCCCGGGGGCGGAGCCGAAATTCTCGACGACGAAGTCCGCTACAAGATCGCCCGCTTGAAATGCCTCACCGGCGATTGGATCAACGTGCACCGCACCGCTCACCAGATCGGCATGAGAACCACCGCGACCATGATGTTCGGCGTGGGCGAGAATTACGAAAACCGCGTCAACCACTTCCAGCAACTCTACGACCTGCAGGAAGAAACCGGCGGCTTCACCGCCTTCATCCCGTGGAGCTTTCAGCCGCACAACACCGCCCTCGGCGGCCGCCACTGGGACGAAGCCACCGCGGTCGAATACCTGAAAGTCCTCGCCATCTCGCGCCTCTATCTCTCGAACTTCCTGAACGTGCAATCCAGCTGGGTCACGCAAGGCCTGAAAGTCTGCCAGATGGGCCTGCGTTTCGGCGGCAACGACGTAGGCTCGGTGATGCTGGAAGAAAACGTAGTAAGAGCCGCCGGCGTGACCAACTGCACCACAGAAGAAGAACTGCGCCGAATCATCCGCGACGCCGGCTTCCGCCCGGCGCAACGGGACACGCTCTACCGGCAGTATTTTCTGAACTGAGGTCGTTCATCCGGCGCTCATTTATCTGGGGCTCGTCTATCCGGCGCTCTTGCCATTTTCCCGGCTCGACCTCTCTCTGCCTGATTGTGCGGCGGCGATTTCGGGGAGAGCTTTTCTGATCTGGGCGGTGACCTGCTTTCGGACTTCATCCATGCTCACGTTAGCTGAGGGGCGCTTGCCGGGTGGTTGGACGGTGGGTGGGGATGGGAGGACGGCGCGTCCGGCGGGGGTCACGGCGGGCGCTGGTTTTGCGTTTTCCTGGGCGATTGCGGCGGCGCGTTCTTCCGCTTCCTGCTTGCGCTCGGCCTGACGTTCGGCTTCACGCTGGCGGGCGCCGATGGCGGCGAGACGATCGGCTTCGGCTTCGGCCCAGCGGTCGAGTTCGGTTTTCCTTCTGGCTCTGCGCTGGGCTTCTTCGAGGGCTTGGACGCGCAGCACCTCGTCGTCATCATCGTCTTCGGCGCTATCGAAATCGGAGTCTTCCCAGATGTGCGCGCTGAGCGGGGTTTCGTTGACCGTCCTGGGATCTAGAACTACATCGTTCATGTAAGGTGCGAACGTGGTGCGGGCGAGATTGGCGCTGGCGGTTTGCAGGACGTAGAGGAGGAGGCCGGCGGTTTTGGCGTCGAGCTGGCCGGCTACGATGAGGCGCATGATTTGCATTAGCGAGACCTGGATGGAGTTGGCGTCCTCGAGGACGGGGAGATCGATGGTGGCGGGGCGACTGCGGCGGGAGCTTTTCAGGCGATCGAGATTGAGTTCTACGCGTTCTTCGTGGTGGAGTTTGTGGAAGTAGCAGAAGCGGTTGCGGCGCAGGGCGGGCGATCCGCACTGGGTGCCGTTTACTTTGAGGTGCTGACACCGATTTGGGAAATTTGGCATTGTGGTCTCCTACCCCCTCCCCCACGGTCTATTGGAATCATGAGTTTGGCGGGATTTTGCGATTTAATCTCCTGGTTGCTATGAGTTAGGGGCAAAATCTTGAGCCCCAACGGGTTAGGGGAGTGGGGTGCATTTTGTGGGTATGCGGGCAGTATTGGATATTGCGGGGAGGTAGTAAAGGTTAGGTGAACAGGCGGGGTGTGGAAAACGATGTCAAGGGATAATTCCCTTTGCCGGTAAGTCTTTTCCTTCCAATATTCCAGCCCGACGATAAATTTTAAGTTGCTGATTCCAGATATCTTACGAGTTTGAATCTGAGGATTTTTTGATCTGGATCAACCATGCGCCTCGGGTTAGAATGACTAAGTCGAAGCGCACGTGATCGATCCCCACGACGACGACGGCTCGACGCACTCCCAAGGCCTCCCGCATTCGAACCAAGATGAAGGTTCTTCCCGCAGGTTTGTTGTGGCTTGTCATTGCGGCCTCTGCGCTTTCTGCGCAGACCTCAGCTGCATCCGCCGCGCAATCCCCGACTACGCGAGCCACGCTAAGCGGCATCGTCACCAAAGATCCGGGCAGCGAGCCGGTGAAGAAGGCGCTGATCGAGCTGATCGCCGAGAGCCAGAGCGAGGGCGGAAACTACACCGCGCTCACCGGCGTGGATGGCGGCTTTCGCATTGAGAACATCGTGCCCGGGCGCTATCGCATGTTTGTGGAGCGCAACGGCTACCAGGAAATCGACCGACGCCATCGCCGCAGCGAAGGGCGCTGGCTCACTTTTGGCGCGGGGCAGGAACTGAAAGATATAGTCGTCCGTCTGCAAGCCGCGGCCGTGGTGGATGGGCGCGTGACCGACGAAGATGGCGATGCCTTGCCTGATGCGCAGGTGGCCGTCCTGCGCCAGACTTTTGCCGCGGGACGCAGTCACTGGGAGCAGGCAGGCGCCGAGCGCACGAATGATTTGGGCGAGTACCGGGTTGCGGGGCTTGCGGCGGGAAGCTACTTTGTTTCGGTAACGCCGCCGCCAGACTTCAGAAGTTTGATTGCAACCTCGGGCGATTCGGCGGCGCCTGGCAACCAGGCTGCACCGGCTCAGGCTGCGCCTACGGCTTATCAGACTACCTACTACCCGGGCACCACGGACCGCGGGCAGGCCATGCCGATCCAGTTGCATGCGGGCGATGACTTTCCGGTGAACTTTTCGTTGATCCCCGGCCCCAGCTTGTCGATTCGCGGCATGGTGGTGAATCTGCCTCCGGGCTCCACGGCGGCAGTCATGCTGCAATCGAAGGATTTCAGTCTGGTGCTGAACGGCGGGGTGATGCACAAGGACGGCAGTTTCGAGATCAGCGACGTTTCTCCCGGAACCTACACGGTTTTTGCCACGGTGGATAATGCCGCGGTGCCGATGATGGCGCGGCAGACGGTGCAGGTAACTTCCGCGAACCTGGATGGATTGCGGCTGACGCCGCAGCCGGGCGGCGAGGTTCATGGCTGGCTGCGGATGGAAGCCCGGGGCAACGCGAAATCCGATGACACGCAGATGTTTCTCCTGCTGCGATCGGCCGACGGAGATGATGACGCGCTGGGCGCGATCAACGTAGAGCAAGGCTTTTCCACGGTGGCCCACGTGCATGCCGATGGCAGCTTCGCCTGGCAGAACGTGCCGGCGGGGCATTATTGGGTGCAGATTTCCGACGCCAGTGCGATGCCGGATTGGTTTCTGAAGTCGGTGACCGCCGGAGGCAGCGACGTGGCGGACTCGGGATTCAGCGTGAGCGGCGGCACCACTGCGCTTGATCTGGTGGCCAGCGCCAATGGAGCTATGGCCGAGGGCGTAGCTATGGATGAGAAGGAGGAACCGGTTGCCGACGCGGTGGTGGTCGCCGTGCCCGAAGCGCGCTGGCGCAGCCGGATCGACCGCTATCGCAAAGCGGTTACGGATCAACGCGGACGCTTCACCCTGCGCGGCTTACCTCCGGGCGATTACACGGTATTTGCTTGGGAGAGCATCGACGGCGAAGAATATTACGATCCTGAATTTCTGAAGAGTTACCAGGGCCAGGGCAAAGCGCTGCATGTGAACGAGGGTGAGCGGACGAGCTTGCAGATCAGGACGATTCCCGATAACCAAGACCAGCCCTAGCCCAGTGGGTTTCTGTGCCGTCCGGGCTTCGGTGGCGTATGCTTTGGAAATTATGAAATCCGTATTCACTTGCTTCCTCGTGCTCGCAGGCATGCTGGGCGCCGGCCTGGCTCACGCCGAGGACACGCCGGCAAATGCGCTGCTGGTGCTGGCCAAAGCCGACGACACGTTGTTGATTGTCGATCCTTCCAGTCTGCACGTGATCGCGCGCGTGCGGGTGGGGAACGATCCCCACGAAGTCATTGCGTCTGCCGATGGCAGGACGGCCTATGTATCCAACTATGGATCCGGGGCATACAACACGCTGGCGGTTGTGGATCTGGTTGCGCAAAAAGCTTTGCCTGCGATCAACCTGGGGCCTTTGCGCGGGCCGCATGGATTGGCTTTCGTCGGAGGCAAGGTGTGGTTCACTGCGGAAGGCGCCAAGGCGATTGGCAGGTATGATCCGGCGAGCAAGAGTGTGGATTGGGTGATGGGCACGGGGCAGAACCGAACCCACATGATTTACGTTTCTCCGGACATGAAGCTGATTGTTACCACCAATGTTAGTTCCGGGACGGTGAGCATGATCGAGAAGACCGCCGGCCCAGGGCCGCCACCGGGTGCGGCTCATGGTCCCCATGGACCGAGCGGCGTTCCGGGAGGCGATTGGAATGAGACGGTAGTCCGCGTGGGCAGCGGTTCGGAGGGGTTCGATGTTTCCCCGGACGGCAAGGAAATTTGGGTAGCGAATGCAGGGGAGGGAACCGTTTCCATCATCGATATTGCCAGCAAGCGGGTAACGCGGACGCTTGCCGCCGATGTGCAGGGCGCGAACCGGCTGAAGTTTACGCCCGACGGAAAGCTTGTGTTGATCTCTACCTTGCGGGGTCCCGATTTGACCGTGATCGACGCGGCCACGCGCAAGGCGATCAAGCGAATTGCAGTGGGACACGGCGCGGCGGGCATCGTTATGCAGCCCGACGGGGCCCGCGCCTTCGTGGCGTGTTCTCCGGATGGTTATGTCGCCGTCATCAATCTGCATTCGTTGAAAGTGGCTGGGCACATCGAGGCTGGGCACGATCCGGATGGTCTGGCCTGGGCGATGCGGCGGTAGGGATGGGCTGTCGACGGAGCCCGTGGCGAAGGGCTGAATTTCAAGTTTGTGGCATGAATCTCCTGTTGTGACAGTATGCTATAATTATGTCATTAGGAGGGGTCATGGCAGAAGAAACCCGGACGCGGGTGAACCAGAACGGCCGTGTGGTGATCCCCTCGTCGTTTCGCAAGGCGCTTGGCATCCGGGTTGGAGATGAGGTCGTGCTACGAGTCGAAAATGATGAAATACGCATCACGACCCAGCAGCGGCGCATCCAGCGGGCGCAGCGCCGCGCCCGGCAATACGTAAAGCCCGGCACATCGTTGGTGAAGGAGTTGCTAGCGGAACGCCGGGAGGCTGCCAGGCGCGAGTAGGCATAAAGATAGATAAAAGATAGAAGATGAACAGGATTGTGCTGGACGCTTCCGTCATCCTGGCCGTGATTGGCGGTGAGCCGGGAGTGGAGAAACTGACTCCCGAGCTGCTGGCGCACGCGGTCGGCGGCGCGGTGAATCTTGCCGAAGTACAAAGCAAGCTGGTGAGCCGGGGTTGGACTTCCGCGCAAGCATGGGAAGACGCCACCAGCCCGATTCGCGAGGTCCTGCCGTTCGACGCGGAACAAGCCAGAATTGCCGGTGATCTGGTGGTTCAAACCCGGCATCTCGGATTGTCCTTGGGAGACCGCGCGTGTCTCGCGCTGGGCATGGCGCTCAAGATTCCGGTGTACACGGCAGAGCAGGCGTGGAGGAAGCTCAAGGTGGGCGTGAGAATTCATGTCATCCGCTGAGCGTGCAGGGGAACGGGGCAGGGTTGTGATTCTCCGGCAGGCGGAGCTGGACCCTCCGAATCCGGTAGAATAAAGGTTTTCACCGCATCGCTTGCCGCGTTCTGACCTCATGTTGTCTTCGCTGCTGGCTGCATGGGCCGCTCCCAAGGGCTTGATGCCCTATCTGCGCCAGCATTTCCTGGACAAGACTTTCCAGGGCCTTTACTACACGGATGCGTTCGATCGCGCCCTGCTAATTCCGTATTTCGTTGTGCTGGTGCTGCTGGCGGGTTATGGAATGCACCGCTACATTCTGGTTTATCTGTATTACAAGCACAAGAAGAACCGCACCTCCGAACCGGCGGCGTATTTCAAGGAACTGCCGCGGGTCACAGTGCAACTGCCCATCTTCAACGAGCAGTATGTGGTCGACCGGCTGCTCGAGTCCATCTGCAAGTTGAAATATCCGCGGGAGAAGCTTGACATTCAGGTGCTGGACGATTCCACGGACGAAACCGTGGAAGTGGCGCGGAATCTGGTGGAGCGCTATGCCGCGCTGGGAAGCCCCATCAGCTACCACCACCGCAGCAATCGCGAGGGCTTCAAGGCGGGAGCGCTGGCCGAGGGACTGAAAACTGCGAAGGGAGAATTCGTCGCCATTTTCGACGCTGACTTCACTCCGCCGGACGACTTTCTGCTGCGCACCATCCATCACTTCACCGATCCGAAGATTGGCATGGTGCAGACGCGCTGGAGCCACATCAACCGCAATTATTCTTTCCTCACGCAGGTGGAGGCTATCCTGCTCGACGGCCACTTCGTGCTGGAGCACTCGGGGCGAGCACGCAGCGGCGTTTTTTTTAACTTCAACGGCACGGCCGGAGTCTGGCGGCGGCGGGCGATCGACGAGGCGGGCGGCTGGCAGCACGACACGCTCACCGAGGACACGGATCTTTCCTACCGGGCCCAGCTGAAGGGATGGAAGTTCATTTACCTGCAGGATGTGGAGTGCCCGGCGGAATTACCGGTGGAGATGACGGCGTTCAAGACGCAGCAGGCGCGCTGGGCCAAGGGATTGATCCAGACGGGGAAGAAGATTCTGCCGCGGGTGCTGCGCAGCGACGCCTCGCTGCACACCAAGATCGAGGCCTGGTACCACCTAACCGCCAACCTCAGTTATCCGCTGATGATTGTGCTTTCGGTATTGATTTTGCCGGCGATGATCATCCGTTTTTATCAGGGATGGTTTCAGATTCTGTTCATCGATCTGCCGCTCTTCCTGGTGTCTACGTTTTCTATTTCGAGTTTTTATCTGGTTTCGCAGCGCGAACTGTTTCCCAAGAGCTGGCCGCGGTCGCTGCTGTATCTGCCGGTTCTCATGGCGCTGGGCATTGGCTTGACCATCACCAACACCAAGGCGGTGATAGAAGCGCTGATTGGCAAGGAGAGCGCCTTTGCGCGCACGCCCAAATACAACGTGGAATCGAAGAAGGACAAAGTCGGCGCCACCAAATACCGCAGGCGGCTGGGCTGGGTACCCTGGCTGGAATTGCTGATCGGCGGATACTTCGCGCTGACGGTGTACTACGCGGTGGAGAATGAGAACTATGTTACGGTTCCGTTCCTCGTGCTATTTGTGGTGGGCTACTGGTACACCGGGTTGATGTCTCTGCTGCAGGGTCGCTTCACGGGCGTGGCGCTCAGCGCCGAATCTCGCACCAAGCCGTTTCCGGTGGGAGTGTGAGATGGAAGCATTCCCGGTTGCCCCAATCCTCTGATCGCTGAATTGACGATCACTACGAAATGTATTCCTTTATGTACTCATCGTCGGTGTGGGCCAGCTGGTGGAGGTCGCCGTCGAAGATGACCTTGCCGTCGCGCAGGATCAGAAAGCTCAATGGCACTTCGCAATGCTGGCCGGGCGCCAGCGGCACCATGCGGTTGGTTTGCTTATCGAACTGATGCGTGGCCATGGTGAAGGCATCCTGCAGACGGTGCGTGACCAGCAGAGCGCTGGTCTTGTACACGTCGCGCTGCTTCACGATCAGTTGGATGATGGTGTTCGAGGTGACGGGATCGAGGCCGCCGGTGGGCGAGTCATAGAGCAACAGTTCGGGCTGCGTGATGATGGCTCGCGCGATGGCGACGCGGCGGCGCATGCCTCCGGAAAGCTCGGAGGGATAGAGATCGAGCGTATGCTCGAGTTCGACGAAGCGCAGGGCCTCGCGCACTTTGCGGTCGATGTCGTCGTCATAGATGCCGTGCTCTTCCGTCAGCCGGTAGGCGACGTTCTCGCGCACGGTGAGGGAATCGAACAGCGCGCTCTCCTGGAAGACCATCCCGATTTTGCCGCGCAGCTCATACAGTTCTTCCTCGCGCATCTGCGTAATATCCTGCCCGAGCACAAGAATGCGCCCGGAGTCTGGGCGGATCAGCCCGAGCACCAGCTTCAGGATCAGGCTCTTGCCGCAGCCGGCAACGCCGAACAGGGCTTTGGTTTCGCCGCGGGCCAGGCGGAAGGAAACTCCGCGCAGCACGTCGTTCTCGACAAAGGAGAGCGCCACATCTTCAAACACGATGGCGGGCGAGGAATTCTCCCTGGTCGTGAGGGCGGCGGAATCGAGCGGCAAGGTGGGCGCGGACATGGGATTAGTGGTAGGAGAGCACGGCCATCAGGAATCGAGTCACAAAAAAGTCGAGCACGAGAATCATCACGGAAGAAGCCACCATGGCTTGCGTGGTGGCGCGGCCCACGCCCTGAGTTCCGCCGCGGGCGTTCATGCCGTAAAAACAGCCGATGGTCGCGATGACGAAGCCGAACAGAACCGGCTTGACCAGCCCCATGAACACGTCTTGAAACACCAGAGTTTGCCAGGCATTGGCCCAATACTGACGGGCATCGAGGCGGAGCAAAACCTTGGCCACCATGAGTCCGCCGGCGAGGCCGACAAGATCGGAAATGATAGCCAGGAAAAACAGCATGAACACGGTGGCGACCACGCGCGGGGTGACCAGCTTCTTCATGGGATCGGTGCCCAGAGCGCGCATGGCGTCGATCTGCTCGGTCACCATCATTGAGCCCAGCTCGCTGGCCATGCCGGAGGAGTTTCGCCCGGCGACCATCAGGCTGGTGAGCACGGGGCCCAGCTCGCGCACCATGGAAGTGGAGACCAGCTGCCCGATCAGAGTGATGGAGCCGAAACGCTCGAGCGTGTTGGCGGCCTGGAGCGCGAGTACGGCTCCAGTAAAGAAGCCGGTGAGCAGAACGATGGGCAGCGATCCCACGCCGATCACGTCGGACTGACTGATCATATCGGCGAAGTAGAGCGGCTTGCGGAACAGATTCAGCACCGCCTGAACACAAAACAGAATGTAATCCTGAATGGTCTGGATTTTTTCTTTGGCGAGATCGGTGGGTGAAATGAATTCCATGCGGCTTCGAGAATGAGCCGGGCTAACTTGCCTCCGGTCAACACAGCAACTATAACAAACGACTCCAAACGGAACCCATTTGCCGGGCGGGTGAGGTTATGTTCGCCGCGAGGGTGTCCCAATGTGCATCAACATTCCACCTGGTCCGCGTTATCTCTATGCTTCGCGCTGGAGCGGGGTTTATCCGCGGGTCTTTTTCTTGATCTCGATATTCAGACGGCGGATTTTCTGGTTGAGGGTGGAGAGCGGCACTTTGAAGTGCTCGGCGGCTTCGGTCTGGTTCCAGTTGCACTTTTCCAGCATGTCGGTGATGATCCGCCGCTCCACGTCCTCCACAATTTCAAACAGCGAGGCATCCACCGGGGGATCGTGCAGCGTGAAGGCCGAACCGCGGCCGAGCAGGGTGTCGGGCAGCAGGTCCAGGCCGATTTCGGGCGTGGAAGACAGGACCACGGCGCGCTCGATTACGTTTTCCAGTTCGCGCACATTGCCCGGCCAGGAATAGGACATCAGGGGACGCAGCGCCTCGGGCGTAATGTGGCGGGCGGGACGGTCATTTTCCTCGGCGTATTTCTTCAGGAAGAAATCGACCAGCAGCGGGATATCCTGTTTGCGCTGGCGGAGCGCAGGGAGTTCGATAGTGATCACGTTGAGGCGGTAAAACAGATCTTCGCGGAAGCGGCCTTCGCGGACCAACTGGCGCAGATCCACGTTGGTGGCGGCGATGATGCGCGCATCCACCTGAACCTCCTGCACTCCGCCCAGGTGCATGAACTTTCGGTCCTGCAGGACGCGAAGAATCTTGGCCTGGGTGTCGAGCCCCATGGTGGCAATTTCGTCGAGGAACAGGGTGCCCCGGTCGGCCATCTCGAACAGGCCTTTTTTGGAGGCGATGGCGCTGGTGAACGCGCCCTTCACGTGGCCGAACAGGGTGGATTCGAGCAGGTCGGCGGGCATGGAGCCGGTGTTGACGGGGACAAAGGGCCGGTCGTGACGCGGCGAGTTCAGATGCAGGGCCTTGGCGATGACCTCCTTGCCCGTCCCGCTCTCGCCCTGCAACAGCACGGTGGAGCGGCTGTTGGCCACCTGGGCGACGAGGTCGAAGATCCTCAGCATCGCCTCACTTTTGCCGACGATGTTTTCGAAGTTGTAGCGCTGCTTCAGGGCGCGCTTGAGTTGAATGTTTTCTTCTTCGGCACGGCGCCATCCCACGGCGGCGCGCACGTCGGCCAGAAGTTTTTCGTTGTCCCAGGGTTTCTGAACGAAGTTGGCGGCGCCGGACTGCATGGCGCGGACCGCGTTCTCCACCGTGCCGTAGGCGGTGATCATGATGACCGGGAGGCGGGTCTCGTGGGCGCGAATTTCGCCCAGAATCTCCAGGCCATCGCGGCCGGGCAGGGCGAGGTCGAGCAGGATCAGATCGAAAGGATGTTCGCCGATGCGCTGCAGGCCCAATTCGCCGCTCTCCGCCGTTTCCACGGCAAAGCCTTCCATCTCCAGCAGGGTTTGCAAGGATTCGCGAATCTCGGCTTCGTCGTCGATGATGAGCACGGCCCCAGCCAGACCCGGGGTTCGGTTTAGCAGCGTGCGCGGGATGATAGCGGTGTCAGACATATTGCGCCGCGAGTTTGCTCAATCTAGGCATGAACAGGCTTCCTGCTCAGCGGGAAATCCAGGGTGAAAGTTGTGCCCGCGCCGGGATTGCTCTCCACGCGAATCTTGCCCGCATGTTCCTGGATGATGCCATAGGTGACGGCAAGGCCGAGGCCGGTGCCGCGGCCCTGGCCTTCGCGCGGCGAATTCTTGGTGGTGAAGAATGGATCGTAAATGCGCTGAATGTGCTCGGGCGCGATGCCGGTGCCGGTGTCGGAGACGCATACGCTGACCCCCTCGCCGTTGAGCGTGGCCACGCGCAGCGTGCCGCCGCCGGGCATGGCGTCTTTGGCGTTGAGAAACAAGTTCAGGAACACCTGCTGCAATCTTCCGGGATTTCCCTGAATGGCGGGGAGGATGGGCGCGGGCGCGTTCTGCACTTCCACCTTGGCCACCTTGAACTGATGTTCGAGCAGCGCCAGCGTGTCGGCGATGACCCGGTTTACATCCACGTCGCCGATTTCGCTGCCGCTGGTGCGCGAAAAATTCAGCAGGTTGTTCACGATCTCGGAAGCGCGGAAGGTTTGCCGCGTGATTTTCTCCAGCAGGCCCGATTTCTGCGGATCGTCCTGCAGTTGCTTACCCAGCATCTGGGTGTAAGAGGAGATTACGGCCAGCGGCGTGTTGACTTCGTGAGCCACGCCGGCGGCCAGCAATCCGATGGAGGAGAGTTTATCGGCCTGGGAAAGCTGGGCTTCGAGTTCGATGCGCTCGGTGATGTCATCCACGATGATCAGCCGCCCGATGATTTGGAAGGTGCGAGTCACCAGCGGAGCGATGGCGACATTGACGGTGCGGACCTCGCCGGCGGGCGTGTTGAGGCGGAACTTGTACAGGTTGCGAATACCCGTTTCCTGCCGCATGCGATCGAATTCTTCGACGAACTCCGCCGGGAAAACCGACTTCAGCGGCTGCGTCAGCGTCTGCCAGCGCGGCATGGCATACATCACTTCCATCTGCGCGTTCCAGCTCTCGATGCGGTCTTCCATGTCGAGCGCCATCACCCCCACGTTGATGGATTCGACGATGTTTTCGTTGAAGTCCTTGAGGCGCTCGTATTCCGCCGCCTTCTGCTGCAATGAGGCATAGAGCTGTCCGTTCTGGATCGCGATGCCAAGATAGCCGCCCAGGGTTTCCAGCAACTCCATATCTTCGCTGGAAAGAAAGTCGCCTTTGGTGGTCTTGCCCAGGCCGAGCACGGCGACGGTTTTCTGCTGGGCGTGGCAGGGAATGTAGTAATTCAGATCCAGCCGCGCGATGGCTTGCTGCGCGCTGGGCGTCTCGCGGGGCACCAGGTGCGTGTTCTCGAAAAACAAATGACCGGCATGCTCCGGCCGGGGCGCGCTCAGGAACTCAAGATCCAGGTTGGCGGGCGTGGTCAGCCCAAAGGATTTCGCCAGCGCGAATTGACCGGCTTGCTCGCCAGCCAGGAAAATCGCCATGCGGTCGACAGCCAGGGTGCGGGACAAGCGGTCGATCAGCGAAACGAGCAGGGTATTCAAGTTGGTCTCAGAACTCAGCTCGCGGCCGAACTCGAGCAGAGTGCGGCGGTAGTCATAGCGCGTGCGGTAGAAGAACTGGTCGACACGGTCCTGAATCCACTTGCGAACCGGATCGAACAGCAAAGCGGTGACCACCACGGCGAGGATCAGCCCCACCGGACCGGAACCCGGCCGCCAGTTATGCACCAGCAGGGCCACACCGGCCACCAGACCGAAGTACATTCCCACCACGATCGCCGCTGCCAGCGTGTAGACCACGCCGCGCTTGAAGATGAGATCCACATCCATCAAGCGGTAGCGGAAGATGGCGTAGCCGAAAGTAAGCGGCAACAGGCCGAGGGAAAGCACCGAAACCTTCATGGCGGCTTGAGGAAGCCAGCCCATGGCCTGCGGAAAGACGTAGGAAGATACGTACAACAGGGTGTAGGGCGCGATGGCCAGGATGGTGCCTCGCGTAACCCACTTCAACTGTTGACGCAGGATAGTGGTACTGGCCCGCTGGTAGCTATACCAGAGCACGGTCGCGGCGATCAGGAAGAACACGGCTCCATAGGAGATATCAAGCCGGTCCATACTCCGGCTGAGACGTCCCGTGGCCTGCAACCAGCGCATCACACCCAGGCGCAGCGTCAGCAGCAGCACTCCCGGCAGATAAACCAGAGCCAGCAACCAGGCATGCCGGCGCACGAATTGCCGCTTCTCCGGGAAGGTCAAGACAAAATGAAGAAAGAGTGCAGGCTGCAGCACCCAGGCGACGATGTTACCCCAATAAATTGTCCAGTCGAAATCGTTCAGCTTGCCGGTGTATTTGAAAGAATAGGCAATAAACGAGACGAGACAAAAAATGTAGAAATGCGTGGAGCCGGGAGCGGTCCAGCGGCGCAGCAGGACATAGACGCCGATGCCCAGATAGATCAGCGCAATCAATCGCAGCCAGTTATTGAGAGAACGGTCGGCTGGGATCAGAATCACACTGGAATCGAGAGGGATCGATTCGCGGATCAGGGAATATGTTGCCTTGGACCAAACCCCGGCGCGGTAGATCTGACGCTCCAACCCCGCCATATCGTTGACTTGCTGGCCGTCGACGGCAACCAACTGGTCGCCGGACTTGATACCGCTTTTGGCGCCGGGTCCGTTGGGTTCGACCCGGTCAGCCATCAAATGGCCGCCGTCTTCAATCCAGGAAACGCCGTCATCGGGTACGGAGAATTCGCCTTCTTTCTGGAAGTTGAAACCGGCGAAAATGACGGCAGTCACAGTCAGAAGGAACAACAGGACTGCGACAGAGCGGACTTGGCTTTCCCGGTTCATGGGCTTCGGCAGCAACCCCCCGGCGGGGTGGCTGGTGGGCCGCAAATCACCGCCCGGCAATTCAATGCTCGATTGCTCAATGAGCAACTTCGCTGCCATGTCGTTTCCCGTCTCGGTCCTGCTAAGTGCCCCATCTAAAGCAACTTCCAAGATTATAGAGGGGCTCTTGGAAACTGTGTACGCTTTTCTGGAGGTTTGTGTGGAATCTTGTATCTGACTGGGATGGAACATCTTAGAGGCATGCGGCTGGTCCGCCAGACGAGCTGCGGTGAACTCGCCCGCGATGGGAGAAAATTGCGCGGTGGGAAAGCCCTTCACCGCCGCAGACGCGGAGGGGCCGAGGTTTCGCGAATCCCTTCTCGGCGCACTCGGCGGTGAAAGCTTTCTTTTGTGAGCGGCTGCTAGGAGGGCCAGGCAGCGGTCTGTGTTGGTGCCGGTGTCTCTGCCGGCCCGAGACTGACTCGAATCACGTTCATCAGTTCGTCGTTGTCGGCGGGCTTCTGGAAAAATGCTGCTGCTCCCGCCTTCAGGGCGCGTTCTTCGTTGCTCTGGGGATCGCGCGCGCTGAGCACAATGACGGGAACACCAGAGAGCACGTCGCTGTTCTGCAGGCGATCCAGGACGACGAAGCCGTCGCCAACCGGCAGGCCAAGATCCAAAATAATCAGGGCCGGACGTTCTTTCTGAGCCGAAGCGATGGCGGTATATCCATCGGAAGCGGTGGCGACCTCGTAGTTATTGGCCCGCAGGCGCAGCCGCAGGGCACGCACCAGATCGGGGTCGTCATCGACTACCAGAATTTTAGGTCTTGGCATTGCAATTCTCCTTTTTGTTGTTTGATTCGTTGACATCTTGTGTGCCCTTGCCAGCACGCAAATGTTTCCGTTCCATGCTGGTTAAAATCATTTGGGTCAGGCGGTCGGCCACGGTCTGCACCTGCTGCTCGAGGGGTCCCGCGGGGTTGCCGGCGGCAAACTCGACCGGAACCGAGGCGATGGTCACAGCGCACCTGGTCTTGAGATCGCCGACGCGCTCCAGTTGTTCGCGAATGCGCGTGGTCATGACTCCGGAGTGCTGCAAGTCGGTCGAGGCCACGACAAAAAGAGTCTGTGCCGCTCCCGAGGTACCCATGGGCGGCAGCACCAGGTCTTTATCGAGATAGACGCAACGGCGAAGGATCTCCAAAGCCTGCCGCCAGATCTCTTTCCAATTGCCGCGTGGAGGATTGGTTAGCGACCTGAGTTCCACGCACACCAGCACGAAGTCGGAGCGCAGTCGTCCGTCCTTGGTGATGACCGGCGCCAGCAGTTTCGCCAGCGAGTAAACCGGCAGAGTAAAGGTGAAGGTGCTGCCCTGGCCCGGCTCACTGGAAACCCAGATCCGTCCTTCATGCAGCCGGACGATTTCCCGGGAGATAAACAGGCCCAATCCCAGTCCCGAGCGGTTGTTGTCGACCGAGTCGGCATCCTGGTAGAGGCGGTCAAAGATCAAGGCCTTCGCTTCGGGACCTATGCCCCGCCCGGTATCGCTGACCGAAAGGTAGACGAACCCATCGTCGGCATCCACCATGCAGGCCTGGACCACGATGGCGCCCCCTTCCGGCGTGAACTTGATGGCATTGTCCAGCAGATTGATCAGCACTTCGAGCACCCTATCGGGATCGGCGCGCACCAGCGGCAGCCTCTGGTCAAGTCCAATTTCCAGCCCGATCCTTTTTTCATCGGCCGTGGGCTTCAGCATCGCGACCGCCTGCCGCACCAGGTCGCCGAGCGCGATGCAGCGTCGCTCGATGCGCATCTTTCCGCTCTCGGCCCGGGTGGCTTCGAGCAGGTCACGGATCATGGCATGCAACTGGTTCACACTTTTCAATACAGTCTTCAGGTGGTCAGACTGGTCGGGAGCGATGGGGCCGGCCAGTCCATCCAGAAGCAGGGTCACGTACTGGTAAATGCAGGTCAGGGGCGTGCGCAATTCGTGCGACACGTGGGAGAGGAACTGGTTCTTGAACTCAAGCTGTTGTTTTTGGCTGATTTCAAGGGCACGCAGAAGCCCCTGCCGTTCCACTGCGTAGCGAATGGCGCGCTCCAGGTGCTTGCTCGATATATCGCCCTTGAGCAGATAATCCTGCACACCCTGGTGGACCGCCTTCATGGCCAACACTTCGTCATCCTGACCGGAGAGCACGACCACTGGCACATTCGGCGAGTGCTCAATGACCCGGCGAAACGTCTCGGCGCCGCGGCTGTCGGGAAGGTTCAGATCCAGCAGAATCACCGACGGCGTTTCTAAACTCAGCGAAGCGAGCCCATCGGACAGCCGGTTGACGCAGTTCACGTTGACCGGGAATTTACCCTCCACCAATCTCAGGCGCACCAGATCCGCATCGCCGGGGTTATCCTCAATCAGCAACACTTGCGTGGTTTGTTGATCCATTACTCTGCTATTCTCCTTGTCGTGGCAGGCTCGCGGTACCGAACCAGAAGTCCTCAATCTTCTTCATCGCCGTAAAAAACTCATCCAGATTTCCCGGCTTGGTGACATAGCAATTCCCGCCGAGTTCATAACTGCGCTGAATGTCCTCGCTCAGCCGGGAGGTGCTGAAGATCACGACCGGAATCCGGCGCAGGTCCGGTCCTGCCTTCATGGCCGCCAGAACCGCCAGGCCGGCTTTCTTGGGAAGATTCAGGTCCAGGATCACCAGGTCGGGCCGGATCGCGTGCTCGTGTTTTTCCTTGCGGTTCAGAAAAGCCATGGCCTCGACCCCGTCTTCGACGCTGTGGATCCGGCTGCGGTGCACGCTTCCCGACAGCGCTTCGCGGACTAAGATCACATCGGCCGGGTTGTCATCCACGACCAGCAGGTGGGGTATGGATTTCATGGGCGCTCACCTTCTGACTTCCCAGCGCCACGCAGGGGCAGCGTGAACTTGAAGGTAGAACCGGAACCAGCCAGAGACTCTACCCAGATTTTTCCGCCGTAAAGCTCGACGATCTTCTTGCAGATCGCCAGGCCAATGCCGTTGCCCGCGTATTCACCGCGCGCGTGCAGCCGCTGGAAGACCACAAAGATATTGTCCGCGTACTCCGGCGCGATTCCGATTCCATTGTCGGTCACGCTGAATAGCCAATGCTGGTCGGTCTTTTCCGCCCGCACTGAAACCTCCGGCGGCTTTTCCCCCCGAAACTTGATGGCGTTCCCAATCAGATTCTGAAAGACCTGCGTCATCTGCGTGCGGTCTGCCCACACCGACGGCAGGGTCGCGCAGCTGACCACGGCGCCGCTCTCCTCGATCGCCGAGGTCAGAGTTTGCCGGACCTCGTCCATCACGGCATTGCAGTCGACACTGGCGTAGGCCGCTTCTTTTCGCCCCACTCGTGAAAACGCCAGCAGATCCTGAATCAGAACCTGCATGCGCACCGCACCCTCGCTGGCATAGCCAATGAATTTGTCGGCGTTCTCGTCAAGCCTGCCCTTATACCGGTCGCCAAGAAGCTGGGTATAAGCCGTCACCATACGCAGCGGCTCCTGCAAATCGTGTGACGCAACATAGGCAAACTGCTCCAGGTCGGCGTTGGAGCGCGCCAGTTCATCCACTTTCCTGGCCAGGTCTTTTTCCATCTGCTGGCGGAGGCAGCGCTCGTGTTTCTCGCGCAAGGCGCGTCTCACTACCTCGGGCAAGCGCGTCAGGCCATCTTTCAGGACGTAATCCGTGGCCCCTTGCTTGATGCACTCAACCGCAGTCACATCCCCCAGCGCCCCCGAGACCAGAATCATCGGGATGTCCAGACCTTCGCGGCGAAGCACGGCCAGCGCCTCCATCCCTTTCCAGTTCGGCAGGTTGTAATCGGCCAGCACCACCTCCGGCGGATTCTTACAGAGCGAACTCCTGAATGCGGCTTCATCCTGCACCACGTCGGCGGCGACATCGAAACCCTCCTTGTCCAGCGCGCGCAGCACCAGCGTTGCGTCCAGCGGGTTGTCTTCCACGAGCAGGGCGCGCAGTTGCGCTTTGGGCTCGGCGGCATCGGTTTTTTCGAGCTTGGTCCCGGTACTGTTCATTGGTCCTGCCTTGCCGCTTGCAATTTGCTATTAATGGTTGGAGGCCGATTGGTGACCAGCCAGTACAGCCCCAATAACTTCACCGCTTTCCGGAACTCGGCAAAGTCAACCGGCTTCTGAACATAACTGTTCACGCCCAGTTCGTAGCCGCTAAGCATGTCCCGTTCTTCCCTCGAAGAAGTCATCAGGACAACCGGGATGGTTTTGGTTCGCGGATCGCCCTTGATTCGCTTGAGGACTTCCAGCCCGTCCACTTTGGGCATTTTCAGATCCAGCAGAACCAGCTTCGGCGGGTGATCGAAGGACCGCCTGGCGTGGGGGCCGGTGCAGAACAGGAACTCCAATGCTTCCTCTCCATCGCGCACGACAAAGACGTGATTGGCGAGATTCTCCGCGCGCAAGGCGTGCAGAGTCAGGTCTATGTCGTCTTGACTATCATCGGCCAAAAGAATGTCGACTTCATTTGAGTTCATCCGTGGGCTCCTGCGGCAATCGCGTTCGTAAATTCATTTGTTTGCGCCAGGATTGGCGAGGCCGCGGCCAGAGTGAAATAAAAAGTCGCGCCCTTATCCAGCTCCGCTTCCGCCCAAACCCGGCCGCCGTGCTTGCGAACAATGCGTTGCACGGTGGCCAGGCCAATGCCCGTGCCTTCAAAATCCTCGGCCCGGTGCAGCCCGCTGAAAAACTCCAAACAGCTTGTCTTTGTATTTCATGTTGAAGCCGACCCCGTTATCGCCAACCGCGATGACGGTCTCTCCGTTTTCTTGCCGTTGGCTGATCTCGATGACTGCCCGGTCCCGGGTTCGGGTGAATTTGAGGGCGTTGGCGATCAGGTTTTGAAAAACCTGCCTGCTCAGGATGGGATCGCACTGCGCGGTGGAGAGGTCGGCGATCTTCCAGGTGACGGCGCGCCCGCTGATTTCCGGCTGCAGCAGGCAGACGACCTCCTCGACGATCGGCTTCAATGGGGTGGGCTGAAGCTTGAGATCGTGACGCCCCACCCGCGCCAGATTCAGCAGTTCATCCACCAGCAGCCCCATGCGCCGGGCGCCGTCTTCGATGCGCTGCAGGTGAGTCTGCGCTTCCGCGGGCATTCCGGGGCCAAAATCTTCCATCAGAATCTTGGAAAAACCCCCGATGTGCCGCAGCGGCGCCCGCAAATCGTGAGATACCGAGTAAGTAAAAGCTTCCAACTCATGATTGGCGGCCTCCAGTTGCGCGGTGCGCTCGACCACCCTGTGTTCGAGTTCTTCGTTGAGCTTGTGGATTTCGCGCTCGTCGATCTTCCTTTGCGTAATGTCGCGGAAAGCCACTACGCCGCCCCGCAGCCCCCCCTTCCGGTCTCGCAAGGGCCCGCCGCTGATTTCAATCCACACTCCGCTCTCGAGTTCCGGGTTGCGGACATATATTTCGGCACTGCATGCCTCTCCGCAAATCGCCCGCGCCAGCGGATTCTGCTCGCTGGGGAGCGGGGTGATGGTGTCGGGGAGGTAAACGCCGTAGTGTTTATTCCATTCGCCGGGGGGAACATCGGCCGCGCCAATGCCGACGATCTTCGTGGCGGCCGGATTCCAGATGATGAATTTGCCCTGCTCATCGGCCGCGACCAACCCCTCGGCCATGCTGTCGAGCACCGACTGCAGCGTGAGGGTCTGAATCTCCAGGGCCTGCTGCGAGCGCAGCAGTTCCTCGGCTTGCCGGGAGAGCTCCTCGGCTTGTCCCGCCAGCCGCTCCTCCGCTTGTTTGCGCTCGGTAATGTCGCGCGCAATTTTCGAAGCGCCCACGACCGAGCCACTGCTGTCTCTAATCGGTGAAATCGTCGCGGACACGTCGATTCTCTTGCCGTCCTTGCGCACCCGGACAGTTTCGAAATGCTCTACGCTCTCGCCGCGCCGGATGCGCGCCAGAATGTCAGACTCCTCGCCGACGCGTTCCGGCGGTATGAGCATCAGCATGGGTTTGCCCACAACCTCCTCGGCCGCATAGCCGAACACCTTCTGGGCGCCGCCATTCCACGTGTTGATCTTCCCCTCCAGGGTCTTGCTGATTATGGCGTCATCGCAGGAGTCGACCACCGCGGCCAGATGTTCGCGCACTTCCTCGGCTCGCTTACGTTCGGTGACGTCCGCGCGGATCGCCATGTACTGCCGGGGTTTGCCGGAGGCGTCAAGGAACGGGACCACCGTGGTATCCACCCAGTAAATCGAACCATCTTTGGCCCGGTTGCAGATCTCGCCCCGCCACACCTGCCCGTTGGCGATGGCGTGGTACATCTGCTCAAAAAACTGTTTCGGATGGTGGGCGGAGTTGAGGATGCGATGATTCTGGCCCAGCAGCTCTTCGCGCGAGTATTTGCTGATGGCGCAAAACTTGTCGTTCACATAGGTGATGGTTCCCTGAACGTCGGTGGTGGCGACGATGGCGTGCTGATCGAGCGCGAACTTGTGGTCGGCCAGCTCCTTGAGCGCCTGCTCGCTGGTAGCCAGACTCGTGTTTCGCGCTTCGCTGGCCTGTCTGCGCTCGGCGATCTCAGATTGCAGTGCAGCCGTCCGCTGCTCGACGCGCTGCTCCAACTCGGCGTTGAGGGTGCTGAGTTGTTCCCGCGTCCGTGAGCTGACGGCAATTTCTCGATCGACCGCCAGCTTGGCCAGCACCCACAAGCCGACCCCGACGAAAACCCCGAGGACGGCGATCAACGTGGTTAACGCCCGTCCTGCCCGAGCTCTTTGCGCGCGCTGGATCAACAACCGCGCTTCCTCGGCGTGCATGTCTCGCGTGGTTGTAGTTACCACGCCGATGAGCCTTTCGGTCTCCAAAGCGTCGGCTCCGCCCGGATAGGCTTGCAGTTGCCGGCGTTTGGCGATGATGCTGTCGGCGAAATCAAGCGCCGCATTTACTTGCGGTCCGAGCACGTCCAGGCGCCCCTGCTGGCTCAGATTGTCCGCCGTCAAATGGCGCAACACGTTCTCGTCCTGGTAGATGGCGGCTCGCAAGACCTGATAGTGCACAAGCAGGGGCTCTTGCCCGCTCAGGGCAAATGCCCGGGCGCTGGTTTCCGCTCTGAGCACGTCTCTGGCAGTGCCCTGGATCGTCGCCATCACCTCATACGTGTGGGCTACCCAGTAGGCATCGCGCTCCGCCCGCCGGGCGCCGTGCCAGGTCGACAGCCCGACCAAGACGGTCACCAGCACCGCAACGATGAAACCCGCCGTGACCCTGCGCCGCAGCGGAGCCTCGCTCGGCGCTGCGTCGATCCGGCCCAAAAGCCGGCTCAACTGCTCTTTGCTGGCGTTCAGCGCTTCCTCCACTCTTCTTCGCTCCACATCGGGAGGCTAACCGGGCCCGCGTCCAGCCAGAGTGAGGCTGCCGCACCGGAGATCAGGATCCCTGCTTTCACGAGGCGAGATGCCGTCACACGATTCATGGGCCCGATGAGTCCTCCAGCTTTGCTTTTTGAGAAAGGAGATGAACGAGGGTCTGTCATACCGCCTCGCGACGCGGCCCCCTCAATTACGCTATCGGCGGTAGCGGAGCAGTCTTTAGGTTGACAAAGCGTCGGCGGCGTCTCCCCGTAGACCGAGAGTGCAGGCCTGCGTATGCCCCTTCGGACGCGCCCGCAGTGCAGCTTTCACCGCGAGGGTCTGGGAACTGCTAGACCGGATAAGAACCTTCTGAGATTAGCTTTTTCTGAACTCGCTCTTGAATTGAGCGGGAGACCACGCGAGCAGCAGAGCGGTCCGTCTCAACCGGCCTTCCGCCCGCTCTCTGCGGTCTCGGGGCCGTCGTCTTCGTCCCAGTCGAACGAGAGCGCACGCGCAGTGGTCTCCAGGGGAGCGAGTTCGGGAATGTCCTCGGCGACCGATGCTCCCAGTTCGGCAAACTTGCGCGCCGAAACCAGCACCCGGCTCTCCAGCGAACCAACAGCTTTGTTATAAGACTCGACGGCGCGGTCGAGTCCGGAGCCGACCGCGGTAATGTGCGTCGCCAGCAGGCGCAGGCGGTCGTGCAGTTCTTTGCCGAGTGCGCTGATCTGCTGCGCATTGCGCGCCAGTTTTTCCTGGTTCCAGCCATAGGCTACGGCCTTCAGCAACGCGATCAGCGTGGTCGGCGACGCCGGAATCACGCGTTGCAGCACTCCTTGCTCGATCAGGCCAGGATCCTGCTCCAGCGCCGCGCTGAAAAACGTTTCCCCGGGAAGAAACATCACCACAAACTCCGGCGTGGCTTCAAACTGCTCCCAGTAGTTTTTGCCGGCGAGGGTCTTCATGTGGTCGCGCACCTGCCGCGCATGGTTGGCCAGGCATGCGCGCCGCGTTTCCTCATCGGAGGTCTCGAAGGCATCGAGGAAGGCTTGCAGCGGTGTCTTCGCATCCACCACAACGTGTTTGCCGCCGGGCAGCTTCACCACCAGGTCAGGACGCAGCCTCCCGGTCTCAGTATTTACCGACTCCTGCTCGCTGAAATCACAGTAAGAGAGCATCCCCGCCATCTCCACCACCCGCCGCAACTGGATCTCTCCCCAGCGTCCGCGCACGTTGGGCGTGCGCAGCGCCCGCACCAGATTGCCCGTCTCCGATTGCAGCTCTTTCTGCGTCGTGATCAGCGATTGCACCTGGGTGTGCAGAGACGAATATGCCTTGCCGCGCTCCACTTCCATCTGTTGAATCTGGGCATCCACTTTATTCAGCGAATCGCGCACCGGAGCCACCAGGTCGGCCACGGCTTTCTGCCGGTTCTCCAGGTCGCCCCGGGCCTCGCTCTGAAAGCGCTCCAGGCTCTCTTTGGCCAGCACCAGAAACGACAGGTTGTTGCTTTTCAGCGCGTCCGAAGCCATGGCCTTGAAGGCGTTGCGCAATTCTTCGCTGGCGCGCGTGACCAATTCGATCTTTTCGTCGCTGGACTTCCGTTCCGATTCCAGCGCGGATTCCAGCCTGGCTTTGCCCGCCACCATCTCGGTGTGATCCTGCTGAAGCCGCGCCAGATCGGCCTTTCCGGCCGCTAATTCCTTTTCCATCAAGCACAAACGTGCGTTCAGCGTGGCCGTGCGCGAGCGCAGCACCAGCCACGCAATCGCGCTTCCAAACAATAGGCCGATGACCCCTATGACACCAGGTTCCATAGCGAAGGTAACTTCTCAGGCTGGATTCCAGATTCTAGCGTAGCACCAGCGGCAAGTTTGAGCCCGCAGTTTAGATCCTTCCCAGGGTCGATGTTGAGGTAGCCGCAAGCCATGCGAAGAGCCCATAAAGCAATCGATCGCAGACTCGTGATGGCGTTTCTGCTGGTGGTGTACGCCGGCTCGATTCGTCCGTCGTCCCAAGTGATGGCTTCCCCCGCCCGCGATAATGGCGGCGCCGCACAATCCGCTCCGCAGGCGACCCTGAAACCTGCCGCCGCAACTGCACTCGATATTCCTTTCGGCGATTACGATCCCGATGCCGAGCATCTGCTTCTGGACCTGGCCAATCAGGCGAGAGCACAAGCCGGCGCCCCGCGTCTGACGCTCGACCCCGGCCTCTGCCTTGCGGCACGCGCCCACGCTGAAGCCATGTTTGCCGCGCGGCAACTTTCCCATCAGTTTGAAGGCGAGCCCTCCCTCCCCCAACGCCTGGCGGCCGCCACCCAAACCCAACTCGATCAGGAAGGCGAAAACGTCGCGCTCGATTACAACGCTGAAAGTGGACACAAACATCTCATGCTTTCCCCGCCGCATCGCGCCAATCTGCTCAATCCCGATTACAATGTGATCGGGCTCGGTGTGGTGCGCAGCGGAGACCGGCTCTATATCGTGCAGGATTTCGGCCACGCCCTCCCCAACTATTCTGCAGCGGAAGTCAAACGGCGGATTGCGGCCACCGTGGCCGAAGCCCGCCACCAGGCCAACCAGCCTGATCTTGCCCGCCGCGACCTGCCCACCGCCGACGATGCCGCCTGCTCCATGGCGCACGCCGATAAGCTCGGCACCTCCCTCGTTTATCAGCTTGCCCAGCGCTACACTGTGCTCACCTACACCAGCCTGCGCCCGGAAACCCTGCCGGCAAACGCCAATCAAATGCTGTCCAGCCACAACCTGCGCAGCTTCTCGGTAGGCGCCTGCTACGCCCGCACCCAAACCTATCCCACGGGTGTGTATTGGGTGGTGCTTTCTCTGGACTAAGCCTGTGGATATCCTGTGATGTTGCGCGCCCCTCGCCCGCGAAAGTTCGGGAAGGGCACGAGTTCACTCATGATTATTCACTTGACAAAAGCAAGCCTCTGGCGTACTCTGTTCTTGCATGAGGCTAAGTCTCACTTCTTCTTGGGTGTGGCGGCGGACGCGGATGCCTGTAACTGCTTCCTCAAGTCCCGTTTTATGCTCGCCAACAATTTCCTCGTTGACACCCGCTGAAGTGCTTCTTTTCTTTCCTTCTCAGACGGAGTACGCACTATGACTCTCCCTGAAATTACCGAACGCTTTTCTACCGATGAAAAGTGCCGAGAATTGCTTGAGCGGCTGCGTTGGCCGAGTGGCCCGGAGTGCCCGCGCTGCAAGACTCAAAGCGTCGTGCGACTTTCGACGAACACGAAGCTGCTTTGGTGCCCGGACTGTGAATATCAGTTCTCCGTCACGGCTGGCACCATTTTTAACGACTCCCATCTGCCTCTCCAAAAATGGTTCTTGGTAACGCTGCTTCTCTGCGAAGCGCGGAAGGGCATCTCTGCGAATCAGATCAAACGAACCGTGGGCATGAGCTACAAAACCGCGTGGTACCTCTGCCATCGCATCCGTGCTGCCATGAAAGAAGCGGAGCGGCCCATGATGGATGGCACGGTCGAAGTGGACGAAACTTATCTTGGTGGGAAGCAGCACACTTACAGCAAGGCGGGGTATGGCGATTCCAACAAACAGATCGTGGTGGGCATCCGGCAGCGCGGCGGCGATCTCCGCTTCTTCCATGCTCAAGACGTGAAGGCCGGAACGCTGGCAAACTACGTTAAGGAAAACGTGAGCGAAGATGTGGAGGTAATAGTTACGGACGAATTGAACACCTATCCGACGGCTTTCAAAAACACCCCCTTCGCCGAGCGGCACAAGACTATTAAGCACAAAGCGAAAATCTACGTCGATGGAGACATTCACACGAACACCGTCGAATCCGCGTTCTCGCTGCTCAAGCGCGGGATCATTGGAACGTGGCATCGCATCAGCGCGAAGCACCTCGCGGCCTATCTGGATGAGATGAGCTTTCGCTTCAACCGCCGGAAGGACGCGAACCTTTTCATCGACACATTGCGTCATATGGTCACTTGCCCGACTCTGACTTTCGAGAAGCTGACTGCCTAGAACGCCGTGTGATCGCTGGCAGTTTCGCTAGTTCACGCTCGAAAACCACGATTGCGGCCTGTGGGACACGCGCCTTGCCTTCACGTTCCCAGACGGTGCGAATGCTCTCAATCGAAGCCTCATTCAATTCGGTATGATCCCACTGATTTGAATCATGGGTGAGTATTCGCACTGTCGTATGTTTGCCCACTCCCAGCGCGGATTCTGCCATGAATTTCGCTTCGCAGATGTGGTAGAGCACTCTAGCTAGTGGAAGATCGCCGCGCATGGAGTGAAAGAACAGGATGCCGAGTGCGCTGTTCGCACCGCTGCCGATGGCCCAAAAGCCAACGGGATCATGGTTCCTGATAGCGCCAGGATTTTCGATTGTAAGAATGTGACCATCTCCATCGCGGTCGAATCCGGCCAACAGAAATTGGCACCCCAAATCAATTTGCGCAAGCTCAGATGCGACCTCACGATAGCTGTCTCCGAAGATGCGCGGGCCATCGGAACGGAACTGCTCAAAAGTCACGCCAAAGGGTGACAGCACCTCATCTTGCGCGTGCATCCTGCGAACGGCTTGGTACGCCTCAGCAAACGCTCGGCCCACGGTTTCTTCCGTGATCGCATCGCGTCCAATTCGGATCAGCCTTTCGTTCGCTTCCTGCACAACGGGCCAGACATGTGAGATGTCGTCTCCGCACATCATCGCGGACCATGTACCCGTTGCAGCCGCAAGCGGATAGAGCTTAAACGCAACGTGATCGCCTGAGAACTCTCCGGTTGAAATCATGCTATCGCAGGAAAGAACGAGCGACTTGCCAGCGTCGGCCATTCCAGCGACACAAACTGTCATTCCAAATCCCCAATCCGAGGGGCGCGGCAGCTTCCGCCGCTTCCTATTTCGAGTAATCATCCGGCACGAGTCCTTCTTTAGTCAAGTGAATAATCTTGAGTTCACTCGTGCTGCTCAAAGCCACGAAGCGCAACGGGCTTCGGCCTCTGAGGGGGCATCTAGGGATGTGCTCCCTGTGCTAACCTTGCCCTACCCTTCGTCTGCGGTTTCCCATGGAACCTGCCCGCGATATTCGCATCGGCACCGCCGGCTGGTCCTATAAAGACTGGGACGGTATCTTCTATCCTCCGGGTATGCAGCACCGCAAGCAGCATCCCCTGGAATATCTGGCGCGTTTCTTCGACACCACCGAAATCAACACTTCGTTCTACGGACCGCTCAAGCCGGAGTGGGGCAAGCTCTGGTGCCGCAAACTTGCGGCCGTGAATAGGAAGTTTCTCTTCACCGCCAAACTTTACCGGGCTTTCACTCACTCACCCATCGCCGTCATGGAACCCACTTCGGCGGCCACCATCCGACCCACCGACGACGACGAAGCCCGCACCCGCGAAGGCCTCGACGCCATCGCGGGCGAAGGCCGCCTGGGCGCGCTGCTCATCCAGTTTCCCGTGTCGTTCAAGAACACTTCGCTCAACCGCGAGTATCTCGACCGCCTGCTGCGCCAGTTCATCGAATATCCCCGCGTCGTCGAAGTCCGCCACTCCAGCTGGAACGACGCCGCAACCCTGGCCGCCTTCACCCAGAAAGGTGTGGCCTTCTGCAACATCGACCAGCCCCTGCTCGGACGATCGCTCGCTCCCACCGAACACGTGACCTCAGCCATCGGTTACGTCCGCCTTCACGGGCGCAACTACGAGCAGTGGTTTGATTCCGACAATCGCAACGACCGCTACAACTATCTCTACAACCAGCAGGAACTGGCGGGCTGGAAGGAACGAATTGAAAGCGTCGCCCAGCGCGCCCAGACCACGTATGTCATCACCAACAACCACTACGAGAGCAAAGCTGGAGTCAACGCGCTGGAGCTGAAAGCCATGATCACCGGCAAAAGAGTGCTCGCCCCACCCACGCTGATCGAGAAGTATCCCGAACTAAAAAGAATTGCGGACGCGGCAGAAGATTCCGGCGAAGATTCAGGGACGCAACTCCCGCTGCGAGCTTGAGCAATCGAAAAAATCCGCTTCGAAAGCTCGGGAAGGCACAACTTCGTCGTGCCGTAAGACCCTGAGCGAAGTGAGATTGTCCGCAGGAGAATCCGACGCAGTCGAAGCATCCCTACCGGCGTGCCCGAGACCGGAAGCGCGAGGATTTTGGCTTTCAATCTCTCGCGAGCCCAGCCGCGAAGGGGCAAAAGAGCGCAGACCACGGCGCAAGCCGTGGGCAGTCAGGATGAAAATGGAACTACTCAGTGGTCTACTGGAAAGCAGAAACTGGAAACAACAAACTGGAAATTGACGACTGCTCCTACACGCCGATCTTCGCGTGGTCAGCCATGCGCTCCTTGTTATAGCGCAGCGCGACGTTCATGTACACGTTTCCCAGGGAAGTTTCAAAGCAGATCATCAGCGCTTCTACGTCTTCGCTGGTCTTGTCGCCTTCCTCGGCAGTGAGCAGAATTGGAGGATGTACGCGGAAATGGAAGCCCTGGTCGTTGAGCGCGCTGACGGCGTTGCCCACCACCTGGTTGGCCAGTTCGAAGATAGTCTCCTTGATCAGCCCGTCGGATTCCGGCAATTCCGCGCCCGCGTAGTGGCTGGCCACGCGCACCGCGGTCTGCGGCTCGAGGTCGAGAATGATCCGGCCCTCGATGTCGCCGGTAAGCGCCACCATGCCGGCCACGCCCTTGCGGCGATAGGCATCCTCTTCCATCGTGAGGTTGCCCACTTTGGTGGTGCCCTGCAGGCCTTGCGACAGCACGGCGTCAGCCGCGTTGATGAAAGGCTGAATCAGCTCCATCTTCATGCGACTAGACCCCCGCGCCGGCCGCAGTTGCCACCGCGCCGTCTTCTCCGAGAACGTACTTGATGACTTCGTACAGCACTTCCGGCTTCACCGGCTTCTGCACGAAGTGGCGTGCCCCGCGCTGCAACGCGGCCACAATATTTTCCTGGTATCCCACGGAAGACACCATGACCACGCGGGCTTCGGGATGCGCCTGGACGATCTTCTCCGCGGCTTCGATGCCCTCCATCTGCGGCATGGTGATATCCATGAGCACGATGTCAGGATGGGTGCGCTCGAACTCGCTGATGGCGGTCAACCCGTCGCCGGCTTCGGCCGCCACCTGCCCGCCAAAACTTTCGATCATGCGGGCCAGGTTCTTGCGCGCGAACACGGAATCGTCCACGATCAAGTAGCGGATCGGCTGGCCGTCCTTGCTGCGTTTCACTGGTGCGAACTGCTCCATAACAACCTCCTCATAACCCATTCCATCACGGCGGTTTCCCGCCGGCCAGATGACGCAGGTCGTGGGACCTGGGTCAGCAACCCGTTTCAGCGCGCGGCGCGGAGTGCTTTTCCCGCTCCGGCGCTTTCATCGCGGCCACAAAGCGTCTGCAAGGTGGCTGCGAGCACATCCAAAGCCACCACCCGCATAGCGTATCCGCGTTCGATGGCAACCTTTGGCATGCCGAACACCACGCAGGACTCTTCACTCTGCGCGATGGTCATTCCGCCCGCTCTCTTCACCGCGCCCAGACCTTCCGCCCCGTCGTCGCCCATGCCGGTCATCAGCATGGCTACGGCCTGCGCGCCGAATTCCTCGGCCACGCTATCGAATAAAACATCCACGCTGGGCCGGTGGCCATTGACCCGGGCTTCATCATTGAGCACCACCACGTCTCCCATGGTGAGCCGCTTGACTTTCATATGGCGGCTTCCGGGGCAAATCAGCACGCGCCCGGCCTGCAGCACATCCCCGGACTGGGCCTCCTTCACGCGCAGCGAACACACCTCGTCCAGGCGGCGCGCAAACATTTCGGTGAAACCCTCGGGCATGTGTTGCACCACCACAATGGCTCCCGGAAAGTCCGGCGGCAGTTGCGCCAGCAGGAACTCGAGCGCTTGCGGCCCTCCGGTGGAAATGCCGATGGCCACGACTTTGCTGGGCATGGGCGCTTTGGCGGCCGAAATCTTTTCTGATGGCGATCCCGCTCCCCGCAAAGCTCCCGAACGCACAATCTTGCAATCCGCGGCCGCTTTGATTTTTGCGATCAATTCCGCGGCGCTTTCGCCCATGTGCGCCGAAGCGTCCTGCGGCTTGGTGACGAAATCGAAGGCTCCCAGCCCCAACGCCTTGAAGGTGACCGACGCGCCTTCGGTGCTGTGGGAACTGACCACGATGACCGGCAGCGGGTTGCGGCGCATGATCTCTTTCAAGGTATCGATGCCGTTCATGGCCGGCATTTGCAGATCGAGCGTGACCACATGGGGTTGCAGCTCTTCAATCTTTTTGAGGCAGAAGTTCCCGTCCATCGCGGTGCCCACCACCTCGATCGCCGGATCGGTCTCGAGCATCTGCGGGATCAGCTTCCGCATCAAGGCGGAATCGTCCACCACCAGCACGCGCACTTTCTTCAGGTCCGGGTTCATGCCGTGCCTCCCGCTGCGCTCAGAGCCAGTCGGGCGCGATCGGCGTGGTTGAGCAAGAGTCCGCAATTGGTCAGGCCCGCCGCGTCCGGACGCGTACGCGCGAGGTGTTCCACTACCGCGGGCAGGTTCAGGATCAGCACCACCTTCCCATCCCCCAGGATGGAGGCGCCGTTCACCAGGTCGGTGGAGAAAGTCTGGTCGTCCAAGGCTTTGATGACCAATTCCTCCTCCCCTTCCAGAGCATCGACGATCAGTCCATACTTCCGTTCGCCGACGGTGATGACGAGCACAAACAGCTTGCTCGACCTCCGGTCCGCGCTGGGTGCGGAGGGTCGCCCCAGGCGCAGCAGCGGCAGCCCCTGGTTGCGCAACTGCAGCACTTCGTAATTGTCGACCTGGTGGACTTCGGATTCCATGGTGCGCGCAATCTGGCTCACGGCATTCAGCGGGATGGCATACAAGCGCTGCTCCACCCAGAACATCAGGGCCTTGATGATGGCCAGCGTGAGCGGCAGTTTCAGATGGAAGGTGGTGCCCTGGCCCAGATGAGTCTCCACGTGAATCGTAGCCTTGAGCCGCTGCAGCACGCTCTGCACCACATCCATTCCCACGCCACGTCCGGAAACTTCCGTGACTTCTTCGGCCGTGCTGAACCCGGGACGGAAAATAAACTCCAGGGTTTCGCCTTCGGTCAAGCGCATCGCTTCTTCAGCGGTTACCATCCCGAGTTCGATGGCTTTGGCGCGAATCTTCCGGGCATCAATGCCCCGCCCATCGTCGCTGATCTCGACTACCACCTGATTGCCGTGGTGATAGGCATTCAGCCGGATTTTTCCCCGCGGCGGCTTGCCCTGGCTCCGGCGTTCTTCCGCCGGTTCAATCCCGTGGCTGACCGCGTTGCGCACCAGATGCGTCAGAGGTTCGGCGATGGCGTCGAGAATGCCCTTGTCGAGGTCCGTCTCCTGCCCGCTCAGTTCCAGATCCACTTCGCGGTCGCACTGCCGGGCCACATCGCGCACGATGCGCGGGAAGCGCCGGAACAACTGGTCTACGGGCACCATGCGGATCTTCATCACCGAGCGCTGCAAATCGTTCAGCACCCTGGCCTGAAAGGCCATGGCATCGGCGAACTTGCCGCGCAACAGCTCCTTGGGATAGCGCTTGCCAAACTCGGCGAGGGCCTGCTGCAGCATCGATTTGCCGATGATGAGCTCGCCCACCAGGTTGAGCACGTTGTCGATGCGCCCCGCCTCAACGCGCAAGATGTTTTCCGAAAAGACCTGTCGCAGGCCCGGTTCCGGCAACGGGGCTTGGATCTCCGAGGGAGACGGCTGGGCCTCGGTTGGAGTTCCCAAGGCCGGGGTCGCCGGGGTTGCAGACTGGGGCACCGCAGCCTGGTGCGCTGCAGCCTGCCCGTCGATCTTTGCGGACGGGGCTGCCGCCTGGATCAGGGTTATGCTGCTCTCGCCCGCAATGGTCGGAATGCGGCACTTGGCGGCAATCTGCTCCGTCGAGTGCGTGCTGCCAAAAACGAACTCCACCTGCTTGGAGGCGGCGGGCGATTTGGCATCCGGCCGCACCACCACGACTTGGCCGACCCCGCTGATCGCGTTCTGAATCATCTGCCGCGCCGCGATCGGCATGGTGCAATGGGGATCGATCTTCACCACGATTTCGTAGAGCGCCAGGCCGGCGGCTTGGACATGGGATAGAGCGCGCCTCTCCGCCTCGGTCCAGTCTTTGCCGGAGTTGGCGGCGGCTGCGGCGGATTTTTTCTTGCGCGGGCGCTTCCGGGTGACCGGAGCCGCGGTCAGCTCGCCGATTCTTTGCCGCAACGCTTCGGTGGCGGGCATTGCACCCCCGCCGTGATAGGCGGCTAGCATTTCCGCAAATACGTCTGCGGCCGCAAACGCGATTTCGGCCAGCGCCCCATGGGCGGTCGCGCTCTCCAGTGTGAGGGCGTCTTCGAACAAGTGCGCCAGCTCGCTCAATTCGCGCAACCCGCAGGCCGCCGAGTCGCCCTTCAGGGTATGGACAGTGCGGCGGATGGAACGGACAATCTCTTCATCGCCGGGATTTTTCTCCAGCTTCAGAGATTCTTCGTTCAGCGCCTGCAGCAATTCCTGCGAGGTCTCAAAAAACAGCTCCCGCAGTTCCGCTCCACGATCGTCAGGGGGATTGGTCACTCGCGCACCTCAATCCGCTGGTAAGCCGTGCCGCTGTCGCGGTGCACCATGTGGAATTTTTCGGTCAGGCCGAGCAAGCTCTCGGCATGGCCCACGAAGAGGTAGCCGCCGGGATTCAGGCAGCGGTAGAATTTTTCGATCAGCCGCTTCTGCTCCGCCTCGTCGAAGTACATCATCACGTTGCGGCAGAAGATCACGTCGTTGCGCTGCGGCAGGTATTCCGTCTTGAGATTGTGAAAGTCGAAGTGCACCATTTCTTTGAGCGACTTTTTGATGGCATAGCGGTCGCCCACCTTGTCGAAGTAGCGCAGGCGGAAACTGTAATCCACCGATGCCATCTGGTGCTCGTTGTAGGCGCCTTCCTGCCCCGTGCGCAGCACCGAGTAACTGATGTCGCTGGCCAGAATCTCGACCCGCCAGGGCGGGGGGATCAGCGGCTTGGGCAGGGCGATCTCGACGGGCAGCGGGTTGCGCAGGTAGTAGTAGGAGAGCGTATCGGCCGCCATCATGCCCAGCGTGTAAGCCTCCTGTCCGGTGGAGCAGCCGGCGCTCCAAACCCGAATCGAATATTCCCGGTGCGCCTGCTTCTGTTTCAACATCTCCTCCAGCACATATTTCTGGAACAGGTCGAGCTGCGCCTTGTGGCGGAAGAAGCTGGTTTCGTTGACCGTGAGGTTCTCGACCAGCTTGGCCAGCTCGGCCTTGCCCTCATGGCTGATCAGCAGCCGGTAGTAGGCGTAGAACGAGTCGACGCGGCACTCCTTCAGCCGCCGCAGCAGGCGGTCCTGCAAAAAGTGGGTGCGGCGCTCGTCGAAGTGCATGCCGCACTCCTGGTACACCAGCGCCTGCAACAGCCGTAGTTCCGCGTCCGTCAAGACAGGAGCGGGTGCCGCTCCGAATGTGCCCATGCTTTCTCTCGTTCTCCGCGCCCCGGTCTCATTCCCCGTCTGCCGGGGGGCTCGCATTGCCGAGCGTGCACCGCAGCCTAACGCGCCGTGGCTCCGCGCGCTTCGGCCTTGGCGGTCTTGCCTTCCACCTTCCCGCTTGCCTGAAACAGTTTGGCCGGAGCCAATAGTTTGGTCATGTCGAGCAATACGATCAGCCGCCCTTGAACCTTGCCTAGTCCCGTGACACAGTTCAGCCCGCCTTCCTGGAACGCCGCCGGCGGAGCCTCGACGTCCTGGCTGGCAATCTTCAATACCTCCGACGCCGAGTCCACAATCAATCCGGCCAGCTTGCCGGAGTGCTCGACGACCAGAATCCGGTTCTGTCTTTTCAGCGTGGCCTGTTTGTCGCCAAAGCGTTTGCGCAGGTCCATCACCGAAACGATCTTGCCCCGCAGATTAATCACGCCCTCCAGATAGTCGGGCGCATCGGGGACGGCGGTGATCTCCGGCACCCGCACGATTTCGTGCAGCGAAGTGATGGGCACGCCATAGGTCTCGCGCCCGACCCGGAAGCCCACGATATGGAGTTCATGGTTCATACTTATTTGTCCATCGCTGGTCTCTAAAAGCGGGAGGCCGCGGCCCGGCGCGCGTTCGGCGATTTCTCGTCTGCCGCCGCCTGCCGCGACGCTTCCTCGAGGGTGAAACGGTCCATGAAGTCGAGCAGGCCGCGCGACATCTTCGACATCTGCTCGGCTGAAGCCGCCAGCTCGGTCGAACCCGACGTCGATTGCTGCACCAGTTCGCGCATCCGCTCCATGGCCTTGACCACGGCTTGCGCTCCCGAGGCTTGCTCTTCCACCGCCGAGTTGATTTCGTGGGTGATTTCGTTCAGCCGGGTGGTAGCCCGGGCGATCTGCGACGAGCCGTGCGATTGCTCGTTGGTGGCCGCGCCGATTTCCTGCGCGAACTTGTAGACTTCGGTGACCACGTTCGAGATCTTGCGCAGCGCCGCATTCAGCTCTCCGCCCAGGTCCAGGCCTTCGTTCACGATCCCGGTCGAGCGGTTCATGTTTTCCACGGCCTTGCGCGCTTCCTTCTGAATGCTCTGAATCAGTTCGGAGATTTCCTTGGTGGATTGCGCCGACTTTTCCGCCAGCTTGCGGACTTCGTCGGCGACCACCGCAAAGCCCAGTCCATGCTCGCCCGCGCGCGCCGCCTCGATGGCCGCGTTCAGCGCCAGCAGGTTGGTTTGTTCCGCCAGATCGTCGATGACTTCGATGATCTTTCCAATATCGTCGGCGCGCTGTCCCAGGGCTCCGATGATTTCCCCCGAACTGGTGATGGTAGTGTTGATCCGGTTCAGACCGTCGGTGGCCTTTTCCATGGTGGTGATGCCGCTGTGCACCTCTTCGCGCGAGCGGTTTGAGATGTCGAGCAGCACCTTGGCGGTATCAGCCACGCGCTGGATCGATGCCACCATCTGGTCGATCGAGGCCGAGGTTTCGCTCACGCTCGAAGCCTGCACCTGCGTGCTCTTCACCATGTTCTGCACGTTCACGCTCATCTCGTGCATGGTGCTGGTGACTTCATCAATCGCCGAGGAAGCCTGCAAGCCGATCTTGGCGGAATCGTCCGATGCGTTGGCCACCTGCCCGCTGGCGCTCGCCACCTGCGCCGAGGCGTCGCGCACGCTGCGCACCAGCCGCGCCAGGCCTTCCACCATCTTCGCGAAGGCGTTGCCCAGCGTGTCGTGGGGCGAGCGCGGTTTCACCTGCACCATGAGATCTCCGCCCGCGATCGCTTCCGACACTCCCGCCATCTCCTTGAGGTAGCTCACCATCTTGGCGAAGGTGCGGGCCAGTTCTCCGATCTCGTCCTCGCGGCGGACGTCGATGTTGTGCTCCAGATCGCCGGTATCGCCGATTTGCCGCGAAACCTTCATCAGGTTGGTCAGCGGTTCGGTGATCGATTTGGCGGTGGTGAAGGCAACCACCACGCCCAGCCCCAGGGCCACCAGGGTGCTGATTGCGGAGAACAGAATCGTGTAGGTGCTCGCCGTCTCATCCGATTTGCGGCGCGCGTCGACCAGGCTGCGGTTTTCCCCGTCCGCCACATCAAGCGCGTCGGTCGAATTCTTCACCCAGGAGGAGGCATCCTTCTGGAGGTAATAAATCTGCAGTTCGGCAACCGTCGCATTGCCCGCATCCACGTCCTTGCGCTTGTCGATCAGGGGCTGGGCGAACTCCTTCCCCCACGCCTCCTCCAGTTGTCCCACCTTGGTCAGCGCCGTGCGCTCCCGCTCGGAGTTGGCCAGCGCCTCGCCCTGTTGCAGTTTGTCAGCCAGCGTGCGCAGGCCGGCATTCATCTGGTCCACTTCCCGGGTGTCGCCGCTCAGCAGGTAGTTGCTCAGGTAGAGGCGGTTCTGCATCATCTGGAAGCGCACTTCGTTGGTGGCGTCGGCCATCTCCAGCGAGGCTGCGGCCGCAGCCTTCGCCGCGTGCTCTCTTTGCACCGCCAGCAGGTTCACCAGGAACAGCACCACCACCATGCTGAGGATGATTCCGAAATTCACATACAGCTTCTTGCCAATCGTCATGCCGTTTCCTCCCGGCCGCCCTTCTGCTTTTGTTAGTGCTGCGCCGCGAACTTGATTTCCACGTTGCCTGAGCTTTCCTGCGTCGCCGGCTCAAAGCGCCACTTCTTGACCGCTTCCATCGCGGCCCCGGCCAGCACCGGATGCCCACCCACGACCTTTACGTCCTTCACCGTGCCGTTCGGCGCCACCACGACCGCCAGCCTTACCGTGCCCGTGATGTTCATCTGTCGTGCCAGATCGGGATACACGGGCTCCACTCTGGTCTTAACCCGGCGCAGAATCTCGTTGGGCGCATCCGGCTCCCCTTTGGTCTTAGCCCGGCGCGCCGCTGCGTTGGGCGCATCCTGCGCCCCAAGCCCGGCCATTCCTACCCCAGGTGCCATTGCCATAACTGCCAACAGCACTCCCGCCCCCCGCAAAGACACAGTTCCGCTCCTCGCAATAGTTCTGGCGATCCCCTTGGAGCAACACCGGGGCCACGCCCCGGCTTTTGAGAAAACCAAGGTAACCCTACGGATATCCATCAAAAATAAACACTTAGCTAAATCATGGAGGCCTGCTTTGAAGCCCGATTCGGAATTAGCTCCGTCTCATCGCAAGCATCGGCTCCATCGATTCTCACACTGAGATCACCCACCCCACTCGTTCTCACTTTGCGTCAGGAGAACCGCATGGTTTCGCACTTCGGCACCCCGTCCCCCTATTTCACTTGACTCAAATTGAGATGGCAGGATATTTTTCCATTAGATTCAATCACTTGTGAGAATCGTGAAAACCTGTGCTGGAAAGCGATGAGGCTCTGACGATGGCCGGAAGCAACTCGGCGCCGTCGCCGGCGGACCGCGCCCTATCCAACTCCGACGCTGCCTTTCAAAAACTCCTGTTGCGCATCGCTGCCCAGGCCGCGGAACGCGCCGACTCCGCCGCGCTGATCCGCCTGTTTTGCTGCGCCGCGCGCGAGTTCTTTCAGGTAAGCGGCGTTTATTTCTGGCGCCGTCATCCCGGCGACGAACTCATCGGAGAGCAGGCCGATGGCAAACTGGCCGACCGCTTTGTCGGCATTCGCTTGCTTCCCCAACAAAGCGCGGTCACCACCGACGCGGTTCGCCGCCGTCGTACCGTCTTCGCCAACCATCAGGTGCGTTCCGCCGTTCTCCCTGCATTGCAACAGTTTGAGCCCCGCTCCCTGATGGCCGCTCCTCTGGTGGTCTTCGATGAAGTCGTCGGCGTGGTGACCCTTTTGCACGATTCCGAGGAAGAGTTTTTTGATGCGGATCTCGCCGCCAAAGCCACCATCCTGGCCGGGCAACTGGGCAGTCTGCTGGAAGCGACCCGGCTCGGTGAAGCCTCGCGCGAGGAACATCGCCGGGCCGAAATTCTGGCCGAAGTGGCCAACGCCCTGCATGGAACTCCCGATGTCGCTTCGGTCATCGAAGCTCTGGCCCATCGTCTTCGCCTGTTACTGCGCACGCGCCTGGTCTCGGTTCTTTTGCGCCGCGAGGGACCATTCGAACTGCACGCGGTGTCTGCCGAAACCTCCCAGCTTGCCAGTTCCTTCCGGGCCGGGCATGACCGCCAGACCATTCGCTTCGCCGCCGATCTGGCGCAACGCGCCGTTTCCGCCGGAGAGGTCATCACCATCTCCATCAGCAGCGATCAGCACTCGCTCGGCAGCCTGGTTTCTCCCGGAACCCTGATTGCCGCGCCTTTTCGCACTTCCCGCACCCAGGGGGCGATCCTCGTCTATCCCCGCCGCGAAGCCGCCTTTACCGCCGAGGAAAAGGCCCTGGTATCGGCGATTGCCGGCTTCGGCGCCGTCGCCGTGGCCCACGCCGAACTCTGCGCCACCGCCCAGGGCCAGGCCCACGAACTGCAACAGTTGCTCGAGATCTCTTCCGAACTCAGCTCCAGCGGCGACCTCGAACATTTTCTGCAGGCCTTTGTGGTCCGCGCCGCCGATTTTCTCGGGTTTGGCCGCTGCTTCATCGCCCTGCTCGAAAACGAGCAGTTCCGCGTTCGCTATGCCGTCGTCCGGGGTGAGCCGCAACGCCTCGATACGGTTTTCCCCGAGGGCGTCGCCACCCGCGCCCTGCGCGCTAAAGAGGTCTTCTGGTCCGACGATCTGACACAACTGGCCGATGCCAATCTGGAGGCTATCGCGCAACACCAGGCGCGGCAGTTGCTGGCGGTTCCACTGTTGGGTTCCGACGGGCGCGTCATCGGCATGTTCGGCGTGCTCGATCGCCTCGACAACACCGGCGTCTCCCAACAGGATATTCGCCGCGCCCGCGCCCTCGCCGCCCAGGTTTCGGTGGTCCTCGAAGTGGCCCACAACCTGCACCTTTCCGAACGGCACCGCAAACGCTCCGAGGCGCTCACTCAACTGGCGCGGGAAATCGATGGCCTCTTGCACCTGCCGGATTTCGCGCGCCGCTTTGTCGAGCGTGCCATCGCATTGGCCGGAGCCCGCGCGGGCGCAGTCGCCCTGCTTCACGAGGGACGATTCCAGACCGTGGTGCTGCACTCCCCGTCCGATCCTCCGACGCAAGATCACGGCGCCGAAGGGCACGCCGTCACAGCTCCGGCCGCCGAAGATCGCGCCTTGCAACAGCAGCTGGCGCACGCTCTTTTCGATCTGATTAGCAAGCGTCCCGAGGCCATCGCCTCCGGCTCCGCAGCCGAGCTGCTTGGTTCTGAACTGGCCTCCAGTTTGGGCTGGAGCGATTGCGTGGTGGTGCGACTTCCCGGTTCTAATGAAGAGCTCGCAGGTTTGCTCTGCCTCTCGGGACGCGGCCGCCCGCTTGCCCCGGAAGACCGCGACCTGCTCGAAGCCATTGCCGGCCACGCCGCCATGGCTCTGCAGAATGCGCGCTTGTTTACCCGCATCGAACAGGCCAACCGCCACTGGCTGGAAATCTTCGATGCCATCACCGACTTCATCGTCGTCCATGACGAGGCCGACAAGGTGCTGCGCGTCAACCGCTCCCTGGCCAATATGATTGGAGTGGCTCCCAGCGAATTGATCGGCGTCAATATGCGCGCGCTGCTCGCGCTCACCAGCGAAGCCACGCTCTATTCCTGTCCTTTTTGCCGGGTCGTCGGCGAAGACAGCGACGAATTCGTTCATCCCGCCCTGGACCGCACCTATCTGGTTTCGACTTCCCGCGTGCACGGCGCTTCCAGCGAGAGTTTGCAAACCATTCACGTGCTCAAAGACATCACCGACCGCCGCGAGGCCGAACGCCGCTACCGCGAATTGTTCGACAATATTCAGGAGGGATTGTTCTTCAGCACGCCCGAAGGCCGCTTCATCGAAGTCAACGATGCCCTGGTGACCATGCTCGGTTATTCCAGCCGGGAAGAGCTGCTGCAGGTCGATATTCCCAACCAGGTTTATTTTTCCCCCGAGCAGCGCCAGCTCCACGCCGAGATCATGGAAAACGATGGCCACATGCGCAACTTTGAGGCCACGCTGCGCCGCAAGAACGGTTCCCCGATCTACGTGCTCATCAACGCCTTCGGCATGTACGACAACCTGGGGCGCTTGCTCCAGATTCGCGGCTTAATGCTCGATGTCACCGGTCTCCACACCTATCAATCGGAACTGCAGCGAGAGCGCGATTTTTCGGGCAAGATTCTCAGCAACACCCAGAGTCTCATCCTGGTTGCTGACACCGCCGGTCTCATCAGCTACGCCAACCGCCGCTGGTACGAAGCTGGCTTCGAGCAGCGCGAGCTTCTGGGGCGTCCTTTGTTGGAACTGGCCGCTCCCGGCTACGTGCGTCCCCTGTCGGATGCGCTCCAGTCCATTCTGGGCGGGGGACAGATCGACAATCTGGAATTGGAGGTCATGCGGGGCAATGGGCACGTCGGCCAGTTCTCCGTCAACCTCAGCCCCATGCGCGACGAGCAGGGCAACATCACCAGCATCGTCGTGGTCATGACCGACATCACCGATTCCGCGCAACTGCGCGGCAAACTGGTCCACGCCGAGAAAATGGCGGCGGTCGGGCAGTTGGTCTCCGGCGTCGCGCACGAGGTAAATAATCCCCTCACCGCAATTCTCGGCTTTGCCGACCTCCTGCTGGAGAATCCCGAACTTCCAGAAACCGCGCGCAAAGATCTGCGCGTCATTCTGCAGGAAGCGCAGCGCACCAAACAAATCGTGCAGAACCTGCTCAGCTTTGCCCGCCAGATGCCGCCGCAGCGCAACCCGGTGCAGATCAACCTCATCCTGCGCCGCACCCTCCAGCTGCGTTCTTACGACTTCAACAGCCACGGGATTGAAATTGTGGAACATCTGGACGAGCAACTGCCCGAAGTGATCGGCGACGCCCACCAGTTGCAGCAGGTTTTCCTCAACATCCTGAACAACGCCTACGACGCCGTGCATGAAGCCGGCCGTCCCGCCCGCATCGAGATCATGACCACCAAGGCCGGCAACGCGGTCGAGGTTTCCTTCTGCGACAACGGATACGGCATTTCCCATCCCGATCGCATCTTCGATCCTTTCTTCACCACCAAGGAAGTCGGCAAGGGAACCGGCCTCGGCCTCAGCATCTGCTATGGCATCGTGAAGGAGCACGGCGGCGAAATTCTCTGCCACAACAATGCCGACGGGCAAGGCGCCACTTTCATCGTTCGCTTTCCCACAGCGCCCCACAATGCCTCTCGGAGTGTGGCCGCAGGAGTAAACCAAAAATGACAACCCCAGCCATTCAACCAGGCCTGTTGCCCGTTCTGCTCATCGAAGACGAGCCTTCCATCATGGCTCTGGTGAGCGCCACGCTGGAGCGCAACGGCTATGACGTGGTCTGCATCGAGAGCGGCGCCGAAGCCTTGCGCCTGCTGGAGAAAGGCCAATTTCTGGGCGTGGTGTCTGACATGCGCACGCCCGGCGGCGTCGACGGCGCGCAGGTTCATGCCTGGATCTCGGCCAATCGCCCCGACCTGGTGCACAAGGTGGTCATCATTACCGGCGATTACGCCAACGAGGAAACGGTGACCACCTTGCGCAACATCGGCGCGCTCTATCTGGAGAAACCGTTCCGGGTGCAGGATCTCATCTCAGCCGTCGAGAAAACCATGGGGAAAGCCCGGTGAGCACTGCGCCCCGCAAGCCGCCTTTAGGCAAGGAAGACCTTCGCGTGCGGCTGCTGATCGTCGACGACGAACAGAGCATCCGCAAGCTCTGCGTCACGGTGGGCGAAGCCCTGGGCTTCATCTGCCTGGAAGCCGACAGCGGAGAATCTGCTCTGACCCTGCTCGAAGAGCAGCCGGTGCACATGGTTCTCAGCGACATGGTGATGCCGCACATGTCAGGTCTGGAATTCCTGGAGAAAGTGAAAAAACTTTTGCCGCGCACCGAAGTCGCGCTCATGACCGGACATGGTTCCATTGAGACGGCGGTGCAGGCCATGAGGCTGGGGGCTTACGATTACATCACCAAGCCGTTTTCTCCGCTCGAAGAACTGCGGCTGTTTCTGCGACGCATGGCGGAGAAAGTTCGCCTGGTCGAGGAAAACGAATTCCTGCGGCAGCGCATGGATTCAGAAACCGCGGTGCATGGCATCATCGGCTCCTCGGCGAAGATTCAGGAGGTGCTGCGCGTGGCCTCGCGCCTGAAGGACACGCGTACCGCCGTGCTGATCTCGGGGGAAAGCGGAACCGGCAAAGAGCTGATTGCGCGAGCGATTCATTTCCGCGGCGCGTTTTCCAACCGTCCGTTCGTGGCGGTGGATTGCGGATCGCTGGTACCGACGCTGATTGAGAGCGAACTCTTCGGTTACGAAAAAGGAGCGTTCACCGGCGCGCTGAAATCGAAGCCGGGACTTTTTCAATCGGCCGATACGGGTTCGGTATTTCTTGACGAGATCGGCGAATTGCCGCTCGAGTTGCAAGCCAAGCTCTTGCGGGTGCTGCAGGAAAAGGAAGTGCGTCCGGTGGGCAGCAACCAGCGGGTGAAAGTGGATGTGCGCATCATTGCGGCGACCAACCGCGATCTCGAAGCCGCTTACAAAGCGGGAAGCTTCCGCAAGGACCTGTATTTCCGGCTCAACGTGGTTACCGTGCACGTGCCCGCGCTGCGCGAGCGGCGCAGCGATATTCCGATGCTGGCGAACTGGTTCTGCGAGCGTTATGCGCCGGGCTCGGACCTGCGCGTCTCCAACGCGGCCATGAAAGCGCTGATGAATTACGAATGGCCGGGCAACGTGCGGGAACTGGAAAACTGCGTGGAGCGCGCCGTGGCATTGGGCAATGGAAACCTGATCGACCTGGGCGATTTGCCTCCTTCGATTGCGGCGTTGAATTCCTCCGGGTTTGGCACTGCCTCGGAATCCGCGCCGGAATTGCCGGACGATCCTGCAGCGGCCGAAGTGAGTGCGGGCGAGGGCGCAGCCGCGGTTCCGCTCTCGACCACCGACCTGGAAGACATTGAACGCGCCACCATCCAGCGGGTCTTCGAGCAAGTGAAAGGCGACAAGGTGCTTGCCGGACGCATGCTCGGGATCAGCCGCGCCACGCTCTACCGCAAACTCAAGCGCTACAACATCAGCGGGAACCCCGCTTCCGGACCCTCCAGCCACACGCTGCAGTGAGTGCGGCGGGAGTGGATTGCGCTTGTGGATTTCTGCCGGAAAAAATAGCTTCGCGGAATGCGCGGACGATTGGTCCTGCGTTGCTGTTTCGTCACGCGGAGATGCTTCGAGGTCGATACCCCCTCCCCCCTGCCTCTAGTGGAATCATCGAGTTAGCAAGAAAATCCCGGCAAAATCCGGAGCCTAAAGGACTTAGATACTAAAATCGGCAAAACAAAGGACTTAGAGGCGCGACGATCAAGGCTCGGCTGACCGTCACGGCCTCGACCATGATTGCGCGATTTTGTTTTGAGCACAAGGTCAGATGTCACATGGGGGTTGTGGAAATCTGTGAGGATGAAGATGCGCAGAGTCAAATTTCGCGGAAACCCAGACCTTCAGCTAGCTCAGGGCAGGTTCTTGCGCAAGGGACGGACCGAATGGGCCACGCCGGACGCGACCAAAGTCTCGATGAGCGAAATCGCCTGACTGAAACAATTGACAGCTACAATCGGCGAGTGGGGTGCACATTGCAAAGAGCTTGCATTCATCAACAGGGGAGGATGATCGCCTCCCATTCGAATGGTCATCGTTATACCGTAACCTCCAGGATCCTCCCTTAAAACCACCTGACGGGCGGGGGTGGTAGGCTAGTCGAAGCACTCCTATCTGTTAACAGTATTGTTGACAGAATAAGGTTAGTCCGAAAAGGCACGATGCGCCGGGCGCTGGAGTCGAAGACGGGGGATTTTCTTTGGAGGCCGCCGCGCCGAATAGAGCGGCGGCGGCGCGCAGGAGGAATCTTGAAACGGATCAGAATATGGCGACTCGCTGGAATGGTTCTATTATTTGGGCCGGTTGCACAAGCGCAAACAACCTTCGACTTGTCCGCCGACTTTTCTCTGAAGAACAATCCCAACAAAGTCTGGCAATATGGTTATTCTGCGACCAACTCTTTAGCCCCGGACCAGTTTCGAGCCGACACGGAATCGGACACAAGTGGTCCGGTTGGCTTCTGGCACCCGGCCACGAACAGCGGGCCGGGCCCGGGCTATTATCCCTACGTCGCGTATAACACCACGAAGCAGTCGCAAGCCTGGCCTACACCGAATGGCTGGGTGGTGCGCGGCGGCGAGGTCGCCATGGAAGCGAGCAACAGCGGCCAATACAGCCTGGTTCGTTTCGTGGCTCCGGTCGCAGGCACCTACAAAGTGAGCGCGCAGTTCGAGGGGGTGCATGTCTGGTCCACCACCGATGTGCACGTATTGCACAACGCCACGTCTGTGTTTGACGCCGACATCGATGGCTACGGAGGAGACCCGGCATTCCGCAAGGTGCATGGGGCCAGTCCGAGGGCGGAGTATTCCGGAGAAATCAAAATGAAAGCGAACGATACCGTCACTTTTGCCGTGGGCTATGGAAAAAACAAAACCAACTACGGGGACACAACAGGTCTGTTCGCCCGAGTCCTATTGCTCGCCGGCGCGGACAGCGGCAAGTGATGGGCGGTCCGCTACGCTCGATGAAGGGCGGCCAGGCTCAGTGAGTCGGACCGCCCGTTTGCAGGATCCATTTACATTTACAAATCCGCGCCCAAAGCTATAGAAAACTACTGAAAGACCTGGAACTCGACGACACTGGAGAGCGTGCCGCCCGGGGTTGCCACCTGCAGCGATCCGGTGGTCGCACCCGCGGGTATGACGGCGGTGATCTCGGAATCCGACACCACGGAGAAGGTGGTTGCCGGGGTTCCGTTGAAGGTAACGCTGGTGCTTCCGGTCAAACCGGTGCCGAGAATATATGCGGTTTGGCCGATTGCGCCGTAAGGCCGCAGCGCCCGGATAAACGGGCCCAGACCAGTGGAGATTTTGAAGAAAGTGCCCAGGTTGTTGGCTCCGCCGATGTCGTTCGTACCGTAGAAATTTCCATCGGTGGATTGCATCACGGAGAGAACGCTGCTCTCAGTATCCAAATCGCTGCTGTAAAGCACCGTGTATGCGCCTGCGGGGGTAACCTCGAAAACGTTGTTGGGAACCGCGCCGTTGCTGCCGAGGTTGGCGGTGGTGCCATAGAAGTTTCCGTCGCTGCCCAGGATCAAACCGGTCGGGCCGTTTCCGTCGGCGCAATCGGTTTGCGAGCAGAAACTGTAGAGGACCGTGAATCCACCGTGGGCGGTTACCTTGAACACGTCGCCGTAGCCATTGGCTCCGCCACTGGTGGTCACGCCGTAGAAATTACCGTCCAAGCCCTGGACGAGGCCGGCGGGGTTCGCGCCATCCGAACAAGTCCCTGACTTACAGAACTTGTAGATGGTCTTAAACGCGCCGGCCAGGGTTAGCTGATAGACGGTTCCGTGTCCATTGGCCCCTCCGTTGCGCGTCGTGCCATAGAGATTGCCGTCGGTTGCCTGGAGCAGGCTGGCGTAGCCATCGGGAAGCTGGCCGTCGGCACAATTTGCGAGCTGGCAAAAGTTGTAGACCGTGGTCAGGGTTCGACTGGTGCTCAGTTTGAAGATGGTTCCACTATTGGAATTGGTCCCGCCTCCGGTTGTGGTGCCGTAGAGGAAGCCGTTGCGTGCCTGAATCAGGGTTGCCCGGGGCAGTTGTCCGGCGCAATTACTGGTGCAGAACGAGTCAATGTTGTTGATGACGCCGGCCGGCGTCAACTTGAAGATGGTTCCGTTGTAGCTCAGGCCGAAGGTGAACCCGAAGAAGTCTCCGTTCGAGATTTGCAGCAGACTCAAGTAAGGAGCGGCGCCGGTGGGGCAAGTCTTGGCCTTGCAAAACGAGAACAAGTCGCCCAGGGCGCCGCCGGAGGTTGCCCTGTAAATCGCGCCATGGCCACCGATTCCAGAGTCTCCCGCAGTGCCGTAGAAATTTCCGTCCAAGCCTTGAATCGGCGGCGCATCCGGGCCTCCGCCAACAGTCGAGCTGAAGTCCGCCAGTTTTGTGAAAGTCTGAGCGCTCGCCGCCACGGCGCAGGAAAGCACCGCGGCAAGAATATATTTCCAGCCGCGCGGCCGGAGGGTCTTACCTTGAATTGCCTGCATAGTCGTTCTCCTTGGGATTGGATTAGGTGGCGCACCGATCGGCGAAAACCGCTATTCCGCGCGGAGTCCCGCTGAAGCTAACAACCTGTCTGCCGGGAGATTTCGGAGGCGGGTACGAGCCGCCCCTTTTAGTGATTATGGGCGCACCGCAGGGGAAGTCAATATGCAGGTTTCTGCACAGAGCTGCAGCGGAGTCTCGTCTCTGCTGGGCTGGAGCTATTATCGCGGCCCGCTTCACCTTGAAGGGGTTACGGATACACGGATACGGACAAAGATGACGGGACCACTATCACGGAATTTGGGTGTTGAGGGTTAGGAGTCGGCAGATGGAAGTCCGTGGTGGGGAGGCGAGCCGGAGGGTGAGACTGTGTCTCAGGGTGAGACAGGTGTCTCGCCAGGCGGCATGGGGTTCCAGGGGCTTGGTTTCTAAGTTGTTGAAAAGTATATGTCTTTGGTGCTAATCCTTCCGTTCGACACAGTGGTCTCGCTCGTGCTTCCGTATCTTGTGTAACTGCGGATTCTTGGCTCCCCAAAGCTCTTTCTAACCGGGAAGAGGGGGAGCCCGACCGCATTTAGTGGTGGTGGAAGGGAACAGCAGGTTCCTCCGCTGCGCTTTCCGTTCCCTGGCGGGAATGGGAAGCTCCGGCCGGAATGACAAGAGTTCTTAAATGGCGCAACCAGCCACAGCTCAATCGCGCGCGGGGCAAAGCGGCACGGTCGCGGAATTGGCCCGCTTTTTTCCGGAGGCGACGCCGGTGCGGATTCCGGTTCAGTTCACACGGCGCAACTCCGCAGGTAACGGCAGCCAGTCGGGACGCGCGGGTATGCCGGAAAGTACGGTGATCGAATTTGGCACGGCGCGGGAAGTTCTGTTTGCCTGTGCCACGCCGCTGGAGTTTGCCGACATCCTGCATCTGCGAAACTCCGACGGCTCGCTGGATACGGAAGCGGCAGTGGTGGCAGTGCAATACCATCCCGGAAAGACCTTCGTCGCGGCCCGCTTTCTGACCTCAGTTCCCAACTGGATCGTGCAACCATGACTTCATCGCACCCATCGTCACCGCAACCGGCGTCCGCGCAGCCTTCGGGGCCAAGTCCAGATCTGGCGGCCATATGGTCGAGCGCCCGGCGCCTGCATCCCATTTACACCGAACTGGCGCGGGAATTCGTGATCGACCTAGCGCCTTGCGCCGATCTTGACGCCCAGGTGGATACCCCCGGTCGCGAGTCGGTGGAGCAGGCCCAGCAATGGCTGAACGATATGGATGAAAAGATCCAGGTTCACCAGTTGCGGCAGTTTCTGCAGACCAGTTCGCTGGTGGATTCCGACGGCCTGGTGGCGGTGCTGCAACACCTGCTGGCCGCGCCCCGGAAAAGCGAATCGGCGCGCGACAAAATTGATTTCCTGCTGGTGCAGTATTTCAGCCAAAGCGCGCCCAGCGATCTGGACGACGACAGCGCCGACATCGCACGCGTGGCGCAAGGCCTGGAGCCGGTGATCGGCAAGGTGGAGCTGAAGACTCCGGTGTGGCTGAACGCTCTGGATCGCGTGCTGGAGGCAGCGCGCCGCTGCCGGTCGCTCGACGAACTGCTGCACGGCGGCGTGCTGGAGCAGGGACGCAAGGCCAAGGCCCAGGCCGGCGATCTGTTCTACCTGCCCATCGCGCTGGTGGCGTTCACTCGTTTCGGATATCTCATGCGGCGTGCCTTCTTCCGGCTCATGCTGGCCGACCTCAACACGATTCTGGACGGGCTCGGCGAACTGGAAGAAAAAGGAGTGGAGACGATTGACTGCCGGCGGGCGCAATTCTCGGCGCAGGAGCCCATCATCCGGCTGCGCATGATCTGCCAGTCGTGGAAGGTCATGTTCCAGGCTGAGTATTCATCCGGCCAGCCGCTGCGCATGCTGGTGGACCTGCGGGCCTCGGTTGACGGCGCGCTGGGCCGCGGTTTGGCCGCCAAAGGAGAAGGGAAAGGCGCGGAAGCCAAATCAGATGAGGCCATGTCGCGAGCCGCCGCGGCGGCAGCTGGCGGCGGTGCAACCGCTTCGAAGCCGGCACAGGCGCAGCAGAGTTCGCCGCCGGCGGCGCTGAAGGCGAAGGCCAGGGTCGCGGCCAACGCGGATGCTCCTGAATTTGAAATCCCGGCCGAGGGGCAGGAATGGAATCCGGAAGCGGATTCACAATCCGACAAAAAGAAATAGGACGCCGCAAAAAACGGAAAGCGGACTCCCGGAGAATTCGCGGGAGCTCACAAAAAGGAAACTGGCAAGTGGATCAGCCGACCGTACTGGTTATCTCGGACGACGTGGAATTTTCGCGGAGCATCACCGCACGCTGGCAGGTAGAGCGCAACGTGCCGCTGTTCACGCTGCTCAGCGGAGATCTGTGGCCGCGCTCCGTCGAAAACTTCGCGGTTGCCATTGTGGGCCCGCTGCGCCGCGAACTGCTTTCGGTAATTCTGGAGCCACTGCACTCAACCCAGCAGCCGCTGTTTTGTGTGTGCAACGACGCCGCTACGGCGCAACTGGTGCGCGAGCGCTGGCCACGCACGTCAGTGCTGCTGGGCGATGAAAACTGGGTTAACGTTTTAGTGCTGGCGGCGGGCGAGGCCGTGCTGCGAGCGGGCGCGGAAACCCGCGCCCGCGCGGCCGAAGAGGCTTGCACCACACTGGAACGCCAGGCCATGCTCGGCCGCTACATGCTGGAGATGCGCCACGGGCTGAACAACGCGCTGACTTCGCTTCTGGGCAATTCCGATCTGCTGCTGATTGAGCCCGGCAGCTTGTCGGCGCAGGCGCGGGCGCAGATTGAAACCATTCGCAACATGACGCTGCGCATCCACGAGGTGCTGCAGCGTTTTTCTTCGCTGGAAAATGAAATGAATGTGGTGGCGCAGCAGGTGGAACGGGACTCTGGAAAATGCCGCGTCGCCGTGGCAGCGGGTGGCTGAAGGACTGATTACCGAGTACGTAGTAGCCAGAAATTGAGAACTGAATCCCGCCGCTTTGCGCTTGGGGAAAGATTCTATGCATAGGCTAATCGCGACCAGCACCATCCTCGAACACGAACTCTCGGAGTTGCGGCTGCTGGTCGAGCGCCAGACCGGAGTGGTGCTGGATTGTCCCAACAGCGCCCTGGCCGCGCATGTCGCCGAGTCGGTCGAAGCCCAGGGACTGGGGTCAACAACCACGCTGCTGGAATGTCTGCGTTCGCCGGACCACGATCCAAGTGCGCTGCCGCTGCTGCTGGACGGGCTGATCAATACCAATACCGGCTTCTTTCGCCATCCTGGAGCGCTGAATGCGCTTACGCGGCAGGTGGTGCCGCAGCTTAGCGCCCGCAAGGCGGCAGACGGTCCGAGCCCGCTGCGAATCTGGAGCGCGGGCTGCTCCACTGGAGAAGAGACTTATTCGATTGCGGTGGCGGTCTGCGACGCGTTGAGCCAGAGCAGCGCCAGTGCAGGGAACAACGGGAGCGGGGCGAGCAACGGGAACGGTGCTGGAAATGGAAAAGCCGCGGCGCGCAGCGGAGGCATTGCCGACACCGCGTCGAACACTTGCGGATCCGCGAACCCCAGCGCTGGATTGTCGATTCATATCGTAGGCAGCGACCTGCTGCCGCACAACATCGAAGCGGCCGATCGCGGCGTCTATCCGCAGTCGGCGCTGGAAGGCCTGCCGCCGGCCACCATCCGCAACTATTTCTCGAAGATCGGTTCGCCCGTGGTTACGGCGAATGGCGCAGCGGACTCCCCGAGCGAAGCGCAGAGCGAGGGAAAGAACGAAACCTCAAGTTGGGCCCGGAGTGGCGGATACAGCGGGTCGCAGACTGCTGCCGCCAGCACGGCACACCTGCTGGTGAAACCGCGACTGCGCAGCCTGGTAACTTTCAACTGCATGAACCTGGCTCGTCCCGGCTACATTGGACGCTTCGACTGCATCTTCTGCATGGACGTGCTGCCGCACTTTTCCCGCACGCAGCGCATCGCGCTGCTGGAGCGGCTGCATCTCTACTTAGAGCCCGGCGGATACCTTTTCCTCAGCCAAACCGAAAAACTCTGCGCGCCTAACTTAAACTTCCGGTCGGAAACCTTCGACGGCTATACGTTTCACCGGAAGCCGCTGGCGGCCAGCGCGGCCTACGGACGGTAATTGATTGATTTGTCCAGTTTGTCTATAATGGACAAATGAAGACCGTCTCTGCCACCGACGCCAAACAGCGGCTGGCCGCCCTTCTCGATGCCGCCCAGCGCGAACCGGTTCTCATACGCCGCCAGAACCGCGATGTTGCGGTGATCATGTCCGCCGAGGAGTACGAGCGGATTCGCAAAATTAACCTGGATGAGTTTCAGAAATTCTGTGATCGCGTGGGCGCCGAGGCCATGAAGCGAGGTATGACCGAGGAGATTCTTGCTGACATTCTGAAGGACTGATGCGGACTCTCGCACGCATAGTCGTTGACACGAACGTGCTTGTGAGCAGGCTGATTCTGCCGCGGTCCGTGCCTGCCCAGGCTCTGCGCAGAGCAGAACTGGAAGGGCGCCTGCTGATTTCCGAGGCGACGATGTATGAATTGGCCGACGCCCTTTCCCGCCCAAGGTTTGACCGGTATGTCAGCCGAGAGGATCGCAAGGGTTTTCTCCAACGACTGGGCACCATTGCGGAACTTGTCCCTATCATTCACCTCATCCGCGAGTGCCGCGACCCGAAGGACGACAAGTTTTTGGAGGTTGCGCTGGACGGGAGGGCGGATGTGATTATTACAGGCGACGCGGATTTGTTGGGGATGCATCCGTGGCGAGGGATTGAGATTGTTGTGCCAGTGGCTACTTGGAGGCGGTGATTTAAGTGAGAAGAGAATCCCCCTCTCAAGCAGTACTCGGACGTGACATCCGGTCTCACGTTATGCCAAGGCCCTGTAAATAATTGTCGACCTCAAGAAGTTCCCGAAGTTCCCGAAGTTCCCGCGGCCACTGGGAAGACCCGTTCTGATACCGCTCGATAGATGCGTCGTACAACCGGGTAAAAGCATTCGCCCACTGTCCGCCCACCGCTACCGGGACGGACTTAAGACAGTTGTGGAGTTTTTCTATCAGAGGCACAGCCCTAACATCCCAGTCTAGACGAGCAGTCGGTAGATTCTGCTTTGTTGGGTAGTTGGCCCGGAAACTATCATCTCGGTAGGCGGTCAAGTGAAGCAAATGAAGTTCAATTGCCTTTGCGTATTCCCTTAAATCCTGATCGCTGTCCCATTGAGTTAAGTTGGGATCAAAGTCGCGCAGCAAAATGTCGCTGTTTTGCCCATTGTTCGTGTAGAACTTAATCAGCGAGCGAGCGTGCAGCAAAATGCAGTCTCGTATCATCACATCGATGTTCGGCAGCTGTTTGTCATACGCTCCTTTTTGGAGTCCACCTGGGCCGACCAGATTCCATGCGCACCCGCTGGCTGCTAACCACCGATGGCTGTCAATCACGTGAAAAAAAGCGTTCTTCGTAGCCAGCTTTGTCATTGGAGGACGCTCCTCACACGAATAAAAACTCCTTCGTCCGCAACTCCTTAATCGTATCCCTCAACTTCGCAGCTTTCTCGAATTCAAACCGCTTGGCTGCCTCGCGCATGTCGCTCTCAAGCTTTGCGATGTAGCCGTCCAGATCTTCCTGTGACTTGAATTCCGGCATGCCTTCGGCTTCGCCACCGGTCAGGTCGGTGTAGTCGGCGGCCACAATTCCCGCCAGCGTCATATCCAGTGGACGCACGATTGACTCCGGCGTGATTCCATTTTCTTCGTTGTATGAGGTCTGAATCGCCCGCCGCCGGGAGGTTTCGTCCATCGCGCGCTTCATGGAATCGGTCATGCGGTCGGCGTAGAGAATGGCACGGCCGTTCAGGTGGCGGGCGCAGCGCCCGATGGTCTGAATCAAAGATCCCTGCGAGCGCAGGAAGCCTTCCTTATCGGCATCGAGAATCGCCACCAGAGAAACCTCGGGCAAGTCCAGACCTTCGCGCAGCAGATTGATGCCGATCAATACATCGAACTCGCCCTTGCGGAGATCGCGCAGAATCTTAACGCGCTCCAGGGTTTCGATCTCCGAGTGCATGTAGCGGCACTTCACGCCGACCTCGGCGTAATATTCAGCCAGATCCTCAGACATGCGTTTGGTGAGCGTGGTCACGAGCACGCGTTCGCCCTTCTCTACACGCGCGCGAATCTCGTGCAGCAGGTCGTCAATCTGCCCCTTCACCGGGCGCACTTCGACCTCAGGATCGATCAGCCCCGTCGGCCGGATGATCTGCTCCACCACCACACCCGAAGATTTTGTCAGCTCATAGGGCCCGGGCGTCGCAGAAACATAAACGAGCTGGTTGGTGCGGTGCTCGAATTCCGCAAACGTCAGCGGACGATTATCCAGGGCCGAGGGCATGCGGAAGCCATATTCCACAAGCGTTTCCTTGCGCGAGCGGTCGCCGGCATACATGCCGCGCAACTGCGGAATCGTCTGGTGCGACTCGTCCACGAACATCAGAAAATCGTGCGGAAAATAATCGAGCAAGGTCGGCGGGGGCTCGCCCGGCATGCGTCCGGTGAAATGCCGGGAATAATTTTCGATGCCGTGGCAGTAGCCCATGACTTTGATCATTTCCAGATCGAACTTCACGCGCTGGTGAATGCGCTGCGATTCGACGACTCGCCCTTGCTTCTCCAATTCCACTTCCCACCAGGCCAGCTCTTTTTTGATCGATTCGACGGCCGAGGCGCGGGTTTCGTCTTTCATCACATAATGCGTCTTGGGATAAATCGGCAGGCGCATGTACTTCTGCTTTACCGTGCCGAAGAGGGGATCGATCTGCGCCAGCGACTCCACCTGATCTCCCCAGAGTTCGATGCGGTAGGCCATGTCGTCGTAAGTAGGGAAGACCTCGATGACGTCGCCGCGCACGCGAAAGGTGCCGCGGCGGAACTCGCCATTGGTGCGCTCGTAAAGAATATCGACCAGCTTGCGGGTGATGTCTTCGCGCGCGATCTTCTGGCCTTTTTCCAGAAACAGCATCATGCCGTAGTAAGCCTCGGGCGATCCCAGGCCGTAGATGCAGCTCACCGAGGCCACAATCAGCGCGTCGCGCCGCTCGAATAACGAGCGGGTCGCGGAAAGGCGCAGCTTGTCGAGTTCATCGTTGATGGTCGCTTCCTTTTCGATGAAGAGGTCGGCGGCGGGAACGTAGGCCTCGGGCTGGTAGTAGTCGTAATAGGAAACGAAATACTCGACGGCGTTGTGGGGAAAGAAATTCTTGAACTCGTGGTAAAGCTGCGCCGCCAGCGTTTTGTTGTGAGCCATCACCAGGGCGGGACGGTTCACCGCCTCAATCACCTTGGCCATGGTGTAAGTTTTGCCGGAGCCGGTGACGCCCAGCAAAACCTGATGCTGCTCGCGGTCGTACACGCCGCGTAAAAGAGCTTCGATGGCGCGGGCCTGGTCCCCCTGCGGCTTGTAACCGGAAACGAGTTTGAAGTCCATGGAAGAAGCTTTTCGCCGTTGGCTCTTCAGCCCTCAGCTCACCTTGTGATTGTCATTCCTCGCGAAGTGAGGAACCGCCTGTTCCCGGGTGCGTCCAGACAGACGGGAATTTCGCCGAATGAGAATCTTTCTATTATAGACGCTGTTACAACAGGCAGGACTCGCCGGCTCGCGCGCCCGTAGGATCCGAATTGCCTACGTCTGGCTAACTTTGACTTTATTTATGAATCTCAATCGCCACGACCGCAGCCGCCCCGTTGCCTGGCGAGTCTACATACTCGACTTTCGCGGGCCGTGCTTCCAGGTCTGCGCAGGGGTTGAGGGTTCCCTTGAGAGTGACGTTGAGCGCGCTGTAGCCGATCTTGAAATAGTTGGCAGAATGCAGCTCCAGTGTCTTGCTGCCGGAAACTAATTTCAGATCCATTGTGGGAGGACTGCAGCGCACGTTTACCAGCACACCGGTTACAAAATGGTGCGGTCCATTGGGAACAGCCTGACCGCGTACTGCGGAATCGGAGGCGATTTCTGAGCCCGCCGCATGGCTGGTCATTTCTGCGGACGACGGTCCCGGATTCCTCTGCTCGCCGAAGCGCGGATTGCTTTCCTGCGCTTGCACGAAGGCCTCCGCACGGTCCAGAAAATTCTGAGCCGTTTCGGTTTCCTGAGGAGACTTGGCCAGATGCATCGCAGCGCGGATTACGGTCACCGCATCCTCGCCGCCCCCCATCTGCTGCAAAACATTGGCTTCGTTCAAGCGATAATCCAAGTTCGCGGGCTCCAACTGAACGGCGTTCAATTCCATCATGTACGCCTCGTCCAGATTGCGATGGCGCATCGCCAGGAACGAAGCCAGCCGGTCATAACTCGGTGCAAAATTTGGATTCAGTTTGATGCTGGTGCGGAAGCTGCTCTCCACCTGAGCTTCCTCCGCGGCGTCCATGGGACGGCTCATGGAAAAGGCGGCAAAAAAGTAGTGGGCCAGATAACTCTGCGAATCCAGCTTGACGGCCTGAGCGTACCAGTTCCGCGCCGCATCGAGATGCCCCTCGTGAAATTCCAGAAAGCCCATGGTTTCGTGCGCCAGAGCATTGTTCGGATCCTCCTGCAGGACATGGTCGAGCAGCGCACGCGCGTCCGCAGTCCTCTGGTCGAAGGCCAGGAAATCGGCGCGCACGGCATCGGCCTGCGGACCGGTCAATGGCTTCGTCTGGAACGCGGCGTCACCCAGTCCGGTTGCTGCGACCATTCTGAAATAGTGAAAATTCCCTTGCTGAACATAGGCTTCCAGGGTTGACCGTAGTTGCTTCAAATTTCCGAACGCGCGCGTGGCGGCGGTCACCGGATCCACCTGATGCTCCAGCAGTTGCGCGTAGTCTGTCAGGCTATAAGTTTTATCGTGGAAATCCTTCTGCACCAGATAGTGCGTCAGCGCCCAGGACTCAGCGTAAAAGATCGAGCCTTTATTTTCCTCGTGATAATAAGGAGAGGAATGGTCGACGGCAAACAGGGTTGCCAGCGGCAGCAGACGGTTCTCCCGCAGCAACGCCAGATTCTCCGGACTCGGTTGCCCGAGATCGGCGTCCTTTTCGTGGATGTCAGTGTTCTGGTAAAACTCCGCCAGGCCTTCGTTCAACCAAAGCGGCACCCAATCCGCTTTGCTCAATAGGAAGTGCGTGTATTCGTGATAGGCGATCGCATAGGGATGCTCACCCCCGGCATCAAGACGCAGCAAAACATAGTTCTTGTCCGGCGCCCGTAAAAATAATCCGCCTAACTTGATCTGTCCCTTGGCTAAATACGCCGCCGGTTCGAGCGCGCGGAAATCCTTTTCGTCCTTGACGGCCAATACGGTGATGGAACCAAGGGTGTCGATTTGCAGCCCCGGCAGAAGGGTATGAAAGAGGGAGCGCATGCGCTCGAACTGATCGGCTACGCGGCGCGCCTCTTTTTCATTGGAGTTGCTGACGACGGAGAAGTGCGGGCTGCGTACCTCCACCCAGTTTTCCGGCTTATCCCTCGCCGAGGCCAGAATGGTGGAGAACAGGGTCGCCAACAGAAAAACACGTTTGCACATGGCGGCTAGGCTGATGGGTATGCTTCAGCGAGCAACCGGCGAGCAGCTTACATCTTGTGCCCTCCCAGCGCAAGGGAAGAACACGCGCCGGCGGGTCTAGATCTCCGCCAGCGCTCGATGTACCAGGTAAATGGAGATCGAGCCTTCGCCCACGGCGGCGGCGACGCGCTTCACGTTTCCGGAGCGGACGTCGCCCACGGCAAACACGCCGGGCAGACTGGTTTCCAGCATAAGCGGCACGCGGGAAAGCGGCCACTTGAAGCTATGCATAACGGGATCCAGATCGCGGCCGGTGAGAATAAAGCCCTTGCTATCCATGGCGACGCAGCCTTGCAGCCAGTCGGTTCGCGGAGACGCTCCCGCCATAATGAACAGGTGGCGTATGTCATGGGTAGAAAGTTCGCCGGTGTTCTTGTCTTGCCAGGTCACGCGCTCCAGTTGCGCATCGCCTTCGAGGCCAACAATTTCCGTGCGATAGTACAACGCGATGGCCGGATTTTCGTCGATGCGCCGGATCAGGTAGCGGGACATGGTGTCAGACAATTGGCTCGACCGCACCAGCATATGAACCTTGCTTGCGGTTTGTGACAAGTAAACCGCAGCCTGGCCGGCCGAGTTCCCGCCGCCAACTACAATTGCGTCGTTTTTTCCGCACAACTGCGCCTCGATATAGGTCGCTCCGTAATAAATTCCGCGGCCTTCGAACTTTTTCAGGTTGTCGATCTCCGGCTTGTTGTACTGAGCGCCGCTGGCAATCACCACGCTGCGGGCACAAACGATCTGGCCGTCATCCAAAATTATTTGGTAAGGGTGCCGCTCGCAATCGAGCCGGGTCACGCTGCTGGCAATCAGCACTTTGGCGCCAAACTTTTGTGCCTGCGTGGCGGCACGGCCGGCCAGTTCCTGTCCTGAAATTCCCATGGGGAAGCCGAGATAGTTCTCGATTTTCGAACTCGATCCCGCTTGTCCGCCGGGAGACTCAGACTCGATGACCAAAACGTCCAGACCCTCCGAGGCCGCATACACAGCCGCAGCCAGGCCGGCGGGACCGGCGCCAACGATCACCAGATCGCGTGGCTTCGTGCCAATCACGTCGGGGTTGAGCCCCAGACACTTCGCGAGTTCCTGAATCGAGGGATTGCGCAGTACGGTCCGGTTGTTGCAGACGACCACGGGAATTTCTTCCATGGTCACGTGAAAACGGTCAAGCATTTCCTGCGAGCTCGCATCCGTATCCAGATCGACGTAGGTATGCGGGTGCCCGTTGCGGGTGAGAAACTCGCGGAGATGCAGTGTGTTGGCCGAGTGCCGCGATCCCATCAGAATCACGTTTCCCTGGCCCCGGTTGATCAGCCCCACGCGGCGCAGGATGAAGGCGCGCATGAAGATTTCGCTGAGTTCGGCGTCGCGGGCGACCAGAGTGCGCAGGCCGTCGCTGCTCACTTCCAGAAATTCCCCGGCCGCGGTTACCCGGCCGCGCACCAGGCAACGGCGTCCAGAGATCATGGCGATTTCACCAGTGAACTCCCCGGCAGCGTGCTTGACGATGGGACGCTCGCCCTGCAGGTCCGGCTGCACAATCTCCATGCTTCCCGAGAGCAGCACGAAGAACGGAACGTCGCTATCGCCTGGCTCGAACAAGATATCGCCGGCCGCCACGCTTCGCACCTTGCTCGAAGGGCGGATTCGGCTGATCTGTTCCGCCGTCAGCACCGGAAAAGCTTCACCATAGGGGTCGGCGGACAGAGGCGTTAACTGGGCAGACATAATTTCTCCCGCTTTAATTGAACTAAGTTGAAAGCACTGAAAGTAGTAGATGACGCGGGTGCCAGGGCCGGTTCAAACGGCGCAAGGTCATTAAAATACACCGAGCGGAGTGGTGGTGAAAAACCGCGATCCTCAAGGATGCAGAAAACCGAAAACCGCCTCTCGCCGCCTGCCACGGAAGATGCGCCTTGCCTCCTACCTTCCGTCTAGGCAGGTGTGATCGTGAGACCAGCGGGTAGTGGTTCTTCAAACGGAGGCACTACCGACAAGCGCAATCCATTGACGATTCCGCACTCTCCACTTACCCTGTAGCGTGCATCCGAAAAACTCTGAAATTTCTTGTCTGGAAGTCGCCGACGACATTATGGAGCTGGTCGGTGGGACTCCCGTGTTGCGATTGAAGCGGCTGGTTCCGGCGGGGTCGGCGGAGATTTTTGCCAAGCTGGAATACTTGAATCCGGGGGGCAGCGTGAAGGACCGCGCTGCCATTGGGATTATCCGCAGGGCGGAGCGGGAAGGGAAACTGGCGCCCGGTGGAACCATTGTGGAAGCCACGGCGGGGAATACCGGAATCGGGCTGGCGCTGATCGGGGTGAATCGCGGGTACAAAGTGAAGCTGTTTGTGCCGGAAGGTTTTTCACAGGAAAAAGTGATCATCATGCGCGCGCTGGGAGCCGAGGTTGAGCGGACTCCTGATGAGGAGGGGATGCAGGGAGCGATCCGGCGCGCCAAAGAACTTGTAGCGGGCGATCCCGGTGCGTTTATGGCGGGGCAGTTTGAAAATCAGGCGAATCCTGAGTACCACTACGAAACCACGGCGGTGGAACTCTTCAAGCAGATGGGCGGAAAGGTGGATGCGGTGGTTTTGGGTTGCGGTACCTGCGGAACCTTTACCGGGGTAGCGCGCTATATGAAGGAGCATGTGCCGGGAGTGCGGGCGGTTGCGGTGGAGACGCAAGGGTCAATTTTGGCCGGGGGCGAGCCGGGTCCGCATAAGGTGGAAGGGATTGGAGTCAGCTTCATCCCCAAGACGTTCGATGCTTCGGTGTGCGACGAAGTGATTGCGGTAACGGACGATGCCGCGTTTGAAACCGTGAAGCGGTTGGCCGCGCGAGAAGGTGTGCTCTCGGGTTCGAGCGGGGGAGCGGCAGTGTTTGCGGCTCTGGAAGTGGCGCGGCGGCTGGGTGCGGGGAAGCGGGTTGCGACGATTATTCCGGATTCGGCGGAGCGGTATTTGTCGAAGAAGATATTTGAGGGCGGAATCTAAACCGGGAGTGTTGGCAGTGCAGGGAAGAGCGTTTTCAGGCATTCGTCCGGCCTTGTGGCTAAAGCCGCAATTGAAAAACAGGAGAGTTATCGCAGCGCTGAAGCGCTGCGCCACCCAAAGCGATAGCGTTATCGAGTTTTTCAGCAGCCCGCTAGAGATTGAATGAAAAAAGACAGACAACACGGGTTTGCAACGCGCGCCATTCACGATGGGCAGGAGTCGGATCCTTTGACGGGCGCGGTTGCGGTGCCGATCTATGCCACCTCTACATACGTGCAGCAGGGGATTGGGGAGAATAAAGGATACGAGTATTCGCGGGTGTCGAATCCGACGCGGGCGCGGCTGGAGCAGAACCTGGCGTCGCTCGAGGGCGGAGTGGCCGCGCCGGTGTTTGCCAGCGGCATGGCGGCCATCAACGCGGTCGCGTGCCTGCTGAAGTCGGGCGATCACGTGGTGTGCGGGAATGATTTGTATGGCGGAACGCCGCGGCTGTTCAACCAGGTGATGAGCAGGTTTGGGCTGGAGTTTTCCTATGTGCATACATCGGATGCGGAGAACGTCGAACGCGCGATCCGCAAGAATACGCGGATGGTGTATGTGGAGACACCGACGAATCCGCTGATGCGGTTGAGCGACCTGGCGGCGATCAGCAAGATTTGCCGGCGCAAGAAGGCTGAGCTGGTGGTGGATAACACATTTATGTCGCCTTACTTTCAGCAGCCTTTGGCGCTGGGCGCGGATATGGTGCTGCACTCGACTACGAAATTTCTGAATGGGCACAGCGACGGGCTGGGCGGCGTGGTGGTTTGCAGCACGCAGGAGCAGGGGGAGAAGCTGGCATTTCTGCAGAAGGCGGCGGGGGCGATACTTTCTCCGTTTGAGTGCTGGCTGGTGCTGCGCGGGGTGAAGACGCTGGCGGCGCGGATGGAGATTCACGACCGCAACGGGCGCGTGGTGGCGGAATTTCTGGCGCAGCACAGGAAAGTAAGCAAGGTCTTTTATCCCGGGCTGGCGGGTAATTCGCCGGACGAGCGGGCGCAGCACGAGCTGGCGAAACGGCAGATGAGCGGCTTCGGGTCGATGATCACATTCGAGACAGGATCGCTGAAGAACGCCAACCGGATGCTGAAGAAATTGCGGGTGTGTTCGCTGGGAGAATCGCTGGGCGGCGTGGAGACGCTGATCTCACATCCCGCCACCATGACCCATGCAGGGTTGGGCGAGAAGGGACGAAAGGCGATTGGCATTACCGACGGCATGGTCCGCATCTCGGTGGGAATCGAGAGTATTGAAGACATTCTCGACGATCTGGAGTCAGGGCTGGGAGCGATATAGGGATTTCTGGCGGCGGATCTGCACGGATATTCACGGATAAAACATTTCTTGAGAGATTACTCTCTGACAACAACCGATTCCGCGATCCATTGCAGGTAGTTGGTCGATCCGTCGTCAATTGCAAGGCAGATGCATTCGGGGAGTTCGTAGGAGTGGAGTTCTACAATCGCCTCGCGCACTTGATCGAAGGCCGCGGCCGTTGTCTTGACGACCAAAAGCCATTCGCGCGCCTCTTCCACTTTGCCTCGCCAACGGTAGATCGAGGTGACATGCGGGATCAGGTTGACGCAGGCAGCAAGGCGGCGCTCGATCAGATGGTGCGCGATCTTCCGGGCTTCTTCTTCCGAACTGGCGGTAGTGAGGACGATTCGTTTGTCAGTCATATAGAACTCGGCGGTCAACGATCGGCTGGGAACGATCGGCTGGGAATGATCGACTGGGAATGATCGGCTGGAAACGATCCGCTGGAGACGATCGGCGGTCAACGGTTGTGTGACCAGCCATTGCTCCGAGGGTAGCACTTTAGGGCCAGAGAGCAGAACATGCAAGTTGTCGATCTCCGGGGATCCAAAAGTCGAGCCAGCAAGTTTGCTTCGATCCCATGTGGGCGCGGCATGCGGTATTCCGACTCGCTTTTGTGGGATGGGGCGCTCGATCCGTCATCATGCGCCGGAGAAAGACGGAGTGCTTGCGGGACTAGTTTGCATCAGATGGTGGCGCGGCGGGGAAAGTCGCTGGGCGAACAACTGAAGGCGCTGTATAACCAAGTTGGTTCCTACCATCCGGACCGGAAGAACTTCCGCTTGACGCCCGAGGTAAAGGAGAAGTCCACTGAGAAGTTGAGGTCTGATCCGCACCGGAGTTCTAGAGGTGTAGTGTGCGCGAAGTGGTGCGCACCGACGGATTGGAGCTGATTTTCGAGGACGGCTCGTGGGTGGGCTACTGGCTGTCGGGGACAGAGCCGGAGGTGCGAGTCTACTCCGAGGTGCGGAGTGACCCCGGTTTGGAGGAGTTGAGCGCGGCCTAGGCAATGGACATTCAAGTACAGAATCCTTCAAAAATTCGGCGGTTTCCCAGTCCGGAGGACGGGCTGCGCGCGATGGCGGAAAGGGCGCCGCAGGCCGAGGCGCTCGCCGCGTCATGGCTGTTGAGGGTGCGCCCGCTGGCGATGCGAGTGTATGCTTTGCGGCGGCGGATCGCGACGATCACGGTCGCGGCGCTTGCCGGCTTGCTGTTTGTGCACGTAATGTTGGGCGCGAATGGCATGATTGTGTACAAACAGAAGCGAGCAGAGTATGTCGCGCTGCAGAAGCAGATCGCGCAAGAACAGAAGGACAATCAACTCTACACGCAGCAGATTCAAGGCTTAAAGACGGACCCGAAGGTAATCGAGAAAGAAGCGCGCGAGCAATTGCACTACGCCCGTCCCGGAGAGTTCGTATATGTGCCGCCCCCCCCGGCGAATCCGCTGCCGCCTGCCAATCGCTCGGCGGCGAGATGAAAAGGGAAAGTTCCGCGGGCCGCGGCGCGGAAGAGCGTACCAGCGCGTGGCGTCAGGAAATCTCCTCTGTGGTATAGTTCGCTGGTTGAGCGACGATTGTAGCTTTTTGAATTACCGCCCGGCTTGGGATTAGAATTCTCGTCATAACCTGCGGCGTGGGGCCGCGATCGGAAAGTACAATAAGGAGAAAACCGGCCATGAGAAGAGTGCTAGCGCTTTGTCTTGCGATGTGTTTCGTGTCTGCCCTGACGGCTTTCGCGTTTGATGACATGGGGAAGTCCGCGACCGTGAACGGGTGGGTGACTGACAGCAAATGCGGCGCGAAGGGCGCCAATGCGAACGCCGAGGCCTGTACTAAGAAATGTCTGGCGGCGGGCGCGAAGATGGTGATCGTGACCGACGGCAGCGATAAGGTTCTGGTGGTGGACAACCCGGATGCGCTCAAGGAGCATGTGGGACACCACGTTGCGGTAACCGGAAGCGAGACTGCCGATTCCATTCACGTGCTAAGCGTGAAGATGTTGTGAAGAGATTTGGCGGTGAATCGGGCGGCTTTGGCCGCCCTTTTATTTTTGGCAGGCATGAGAGGCGGCGCGAACGAACTATCGCACCACGCCTTCCAGAGGGGAACTGGCCGTCGCGTAAAGCTTCCTGGGCATGCGGCCTGAGAGGTAGGCTTGGCGTCCCGCGAGCACGGCATGGTGCATGGCCTCGGCCATGAGCACGGGGTCTTGCGCGTTGGCGATGCCGGTGTTCATGAGGACCGCATCGGCGCCGAGTTCCATGGCGATGGCGGCGTCGGAGGCGGTGCCCACGCCTGCATCCACAATCAGCGGCACGCCGGTGATCATCTCGCGCAGGATGCGGATGTGGGCCTGGTTCTGGATGCCCATGCCGCTGCCGATGGGCGCGCCGAGCGGCATTACGGCGGCCGCTCCGGCTTCGACCAGACGCCTGGCGAAGACGATGTCGTCGGAAGTGTAGGGCAGTACGGTAAAGCCTTCGCTGACCAGAACGCGCGTGGCTTCGAGCGTGGCTTGCACGTCGGGATAAAGCGTGGCCTGGTCGCCAATCACTTCAAGTTTCACCCAGTCGGAGAGGCCGACCTCGCGGCCGAGGCGCGCGGCACGAAGGGCTTCGTCAGCGGTGTAGCAGCCGGCGGTGTTGGGCAGGAGGAAATATTTTTTGGGATCGATGTAGTCGAGCAGAGATTCTTTATTGCGGTCGAGATTGACGCGGCGGACGGCGACGGTAACCATCTCGGCTCCACTGGCCTCGAGGGCACGGGCGGTTTCCTGGAAAGATTTGTATTTTCCGGTGCCGACGATCAGGCGGGAACGGAAGGTGCGGCCGGCGATGAGGAGTGGGTCGGACATGACTCCTCATTGTAAACGCTTCGGCGCTGATCGGGAGAGACACCTATCGAGCCCCGCACTCGACGGACAGCTCGAGATCACAAAAGTCCTTAGCAGCGCTGCCTTGGAATCACAAGATCATGAAAGGTTTGTGGCTTCCGCCTGAGTGTAAACCTCGTCGATCTGGGCGCGGTAGCGGTCTTCGATTACGCGGCGGCGTAGTTTCATGGTGGGCGTGAGGGCGCCGTTGTCGGCGGTGAATTCGTCGGAGACGAGCAGGACGCGTTTCAGTTTTTCGAACCTCGCGAGGCTCTGGTTTACCACTTCCACGATTGCTTCGTAGAGCGCGTGGACTTTCGCATTGGCGACTAGTTCGGCGCGCGAGGAGAAGACGATGTTATTGGTGCGGGCCCAGTCTTCGAGAAGCGCGAAGTTGGGCGAGACGATGACGCAGGCGAACTTGCGTTTGTCGCCAATGATGGCGCTGACGGCGACCATGGGATTCAGCTTGAGTGAATTTTCGATGGGCTGCGGGGCGATGAATTTTCCGCCGGAAGTTTTGATGAGTTCCTTTTTGCGATCGGTGACGGAGAGATATCCATCGGCATCGATATTGCCGATGTCTCCGGTCTTGAACCAACCGTTCTCGAAGGCGTTCCGGGTTTCTTCGGGTCGATTCCAATATCCCTTGAAAACGGATGGGCCGCGCACCAGAATTTCGCCGTCTTCGGCGATGCGGACTTCGAGGTTGGGGAGAATCTTGCCGACAGTGCCGATGCGATGGTTGATGGGCGTGTTAACGGCGATTACGGGAGAAGTTTCGGTTAATCCGTAACCTTCGTGAATGCGGATTCCGACGATAGCATACCATTCAGCGAGTTCACGGCCGAGGGGCGCGCCACCGGAGATGAAGGTTTCGACGTTGCCGCCCATGCCGGCGCGGATTTTCGAAAAGACCAGTTTGTTGGCGAGCTTCCAGCGCAGGGAGGCGGGAAGCTTTCCCGCGAGAATCGCCTGTTTGTTGGCGCGGCCAACGGAGAGCGCCCAATTGTAAATGGCGCGCTTGGGAAAGCCGCGGGCGGAGGACTCGGCCTTGGCGTAGATTTTTTCGTAGACCCTGGGAACGGAGACGCAGAGCGAGGGGCGAACTTCCAGCAGGGTCTCTGAAAGACGCTCCATGAAGGGGCAGTAAGCCAGAGTGACGCCGTGGTAGAGCATGGCAAAATCGACATGGCGAGCCGTAACGTGGGAGAGGGGAAGAAACGAAACGCTAATCAACCCCGGGCGCATATCGAAGCCCAGCAGGGAGCAGGCGATATTGGAAGCCATGTTGCCGTGAGTCAGCATTGCGCCTTTGGAGGTTCCGGTGGTGCCGGAGGTGTAGATGATGGTGGCGAGGTCGTCGGGCCGGACGGAGCGCGCCGAAGATTCCGTTTGAGGGTCGAGCGTGAGCGGACCCTGGGTCATGAGTTGATCCATGAGCACGCAGGTTGCGGCCAGCTCAGGCGGAATCTGGATGCGGTCCATAACCACGATTTTCTGAAGTTGGGTTTGGGAGAGAATGGTCTGAACCTTGCGCAGTTGATGTTCGTTGGAAACGAAAACGGTGCCGGCGCCGGAGTCGCGCAGAGTATAAGCGGTTTGTTCAGGAGTCAATGTGGCGTAAACAGGAACGGTCACGGCGCCGAGCAGAAGAATCGCGAAGTCGGCAGTGGACCACTCGGGTCGATTCTCGCTGAGAATGGCAACTCGGTCGCCTTTGCCGAGGCCCCATTGTTGCAGTGCGTGGGCGGTTCCGGCGACGTTGCGGCGAAGATCCGAAGAAGAGATGGGCAACCACTTTCCCGCATCGCGGTACAGCGTCGCGCGGTCGAGAGCACGCTCGGTAGCGGTGAAGAAAATATCGTTCAGCGTGGTGAGAGTCATCGCGGCATGGAACAGGGAGCCTGAACAGAATTTACTGGTTGCGATTGCTTTCGGCAACGTGAAAGGTGCGAGGCCGGGCGCTGACGGGCATCGGATCAGCGCCGGGTGCAATGCCAAATGGTAGTTTCCCAGGTGTTTAAGCTATGATTCGGTTCAGGAGGGTCGCGATGCGGAAGAAAGTAGCCGAAGTGCTGGCAGCCGCGATGCTTGCGGGGTTGCTGGCAACTGTGGGCGCTAGCCCGGCTGTGGCGCAGGCGAAGCAGCCGGAGGGGGCGTCCATGCCGAAGGTGGGCCAGATGGCGCCGGATTTCAGGCTGCATTATTTTGACGGCAACGACCTTAAGGCCATTTCCTTGAGCCAGTACCGGGGCAAGAAGAACGTAGTCGTAGCGTTCTTCATCTTTGCCTTCACCGGGGGTTGAACGGCGCAGATGAAGGCATTCCAGCAAAACCTCAAGAGGCTGGAAGCCGCCGACACCCAGGTCCTGGGTGTGAGCATGGACAGCGCCTTTGCCGACAAAGCGTTCGCCGACCAAATTGGCGTGACATTTCCACTGCTGAGCGACTGGGGCGGGGAGGTCACGCGCGAGTATGGCATCTACGTGGATAAGTATAAGGCCGCGCGGCGAGTGAATTTTTTGATTGGGAAAGATGGAAAGATTTTGGAAGAGCAAGTGGATAAAGACGCCATCGATCCGACGAAGATTGTGGATACGTGCGAGCGGCCGAAGCTGAAGAACTGATGCGAACGCCTAAGCGGCGGGCAGCTCGAAGGAAAAGACCGAGCCACGGCCGAGTTGGCTGGTGACGCCGACGACCCCGTCGTGGGCCTCCACGATGGCCTTTGCGATAGCCAATCCCATGCCCGTGCCTTGCACGCTGAAGCGCTGATCGCGGCCCCGGTAGAACTTATCGAAGACCAGCGACTGCTCGAAGTCGTCGATGCCATGCCCGTGATCGGTGACGCTGATGATCACGCGATCTCCCTTGCGTTCGGCAGTGATGGTGATGGGCGACTCCGGTGGAGAATACTTGGCGGCGTTCTCCAGCAACTGCTTGAGAACCTCGGCGATGCGGGCGGCATCCACGCGCACCTTGGGAAGCGCCGGGGCTGCGCGCACCTCGATTGGATGCTGGCCGAGAATGGTTCTGGATTCTTCCACCGCCGACTCGATCACAGTGGCAATATCCACTAGAGCCATGTGCAGTTCCACCTTGTGGGCATCGAGTTGCGACATTTCCGTGGCTTCACCGACCAGGCGGTCGAGGCGATCGGTTTCTTCGTTGATTACGGTCAGCAACTCCTTGCGCTGAGCCTCGTCGAGGTTGTAATCGGAGAGCAAACCTGTGACCGCTGCCTTGATGCCCGTGAGCGGCGTGCGCAGTTCGTGGGTCACGGAATCGAGCAGGACGGCGCGCAGGTTTTCGCTCTGGTGTGCCGCTTCGGTCTGAGAGAGCTTTTCGATGGCCCCGGCGCGCTCAATGGCGATGCCGATCATACTGCCCAGAGCTTCGAGTGTGGGGCGCGAGAGAGCGGGACCGGCGATGCCCACGGCGCCGGAAGTGCGCGTGCCCAGATGCAATGGAGCAAGAGAAATGCCGCGCTGAGAATCGATGACCGGTTCGCCGCGCGTGCTCACCATTTGAAGATCGTGCAGGGCAAGCGAGGTTGCTTTTGGGTCGGTGCGGTAAACCTGCTGGGAACTGAGCAGGTAAATGGCGGCAGCGCTGGCGCCGAATCCGTCACACACATAGGCGGGAATCGCATTCAGCAGTTCGGCTACGTTGTCGGTGGCGAGCAGGCGCTGACTGAAACTGTAGAGGCGTTCGACGTCCCGGCGGCGCTGATTGGCGTCGGCGGTTTGCCGACGGGCGCGGTCCGCAAGCTCGCTGGCGATGCCGGCGGTCACGAGAAAGGCAAACAGCGCCACCCAGTTCTGCGGGTCGGCGACAGTGAAGGTTCCGATGGGAGGAAGAAAATAGTAGTTGAAAGCGAGCGTGGCCAACACAGCGAGAAAGACCGAGAAGCGGAATCCCCAGTACGCCGCGACCCATAGCACCATCAGAAGGAATGTCAAAGCCACGGTGGTGGGGTTTACGTGGACGATGCGGCGATAGACTTGCACCACCGCTTCGGCAGCCAGGAAACAGGCGGCGTAGCGGAATACGTGGTGCGGCAAGGGGGCTTTCACGGGCACGATTGTAACGGAAGCGCTCCGAAAAAGGCTTTTCGCCACAGAGGCGCCCTTCAGCTTCGGTCAGGGGAGGCTCCGACACAGAAGAAAATGAAAGAGAACCCAAGAATTGGTTAAAGGTTTTCTCTGTGCCTCTGTGGTGAAAGCCTTTGGACCTTCGGACGATCAGCAAATTCGACAATTTCGGCGCGGGCGTGGAGAATAGCGGCGATGTCCAAGACTCCCGAAGAATGGCTTAAGGAACTGGACACGGCCCAGCGGCAGGCGGTTTTCAAACTGTTTCTGGGCTATGCTCCGGGCGTGGGCAAGACCTACGCAATGCTCAGCGAGGGCGTGAGGCGGGCCAGCCGCGGCGAAGAAGTCGTGATTGGCGTGGTGGAAACTCACGGGCGAAAACCGATTGTGGAACTTTCTTCACGACTGGAAACGGTTCCCCGCAAGAGGCTGGAATATAAGTCGACCATCTTTGAAGAGATGGATGTGGACGCAATTCTGGAACGCAAGCCCCACGTTGTGCTGGTAGATGAGCTGGCCCACACCAACATTGAAGGCAGCAAACACGCCAAGCGCTATGAAGACGTATTTGAATTGCTGGATGCAGGCATAGACGTGCTTTCCACGCTAAACGTGCAGCACATTGAGAGCCTGTCGCCGACGATCCGCGGCTTGACTGGCGTGCAAGTGCGGGAGACCGTGCCGGACTGGGTGATCCGGCGGGCGGGCGAGATCGTGATGGCGGACTTGACGCCGCAGGCGCTGCAAACACGCATGAAGCGCGGAGATATTTATCCACTGGAACGTGTGGAACGGGCGCTGGCGAACTTCTTCCGGAACACAAATTTGGTTGCGCTGCGCGAACTGGCACTGCGGCAGGTGACGCAAGCGGTCGATCGGACGCTCTCCGAACTGAAGACGGAAGACGGGCAGCCACTGCAGGTCCGCGAACGGATCGCGGTTTGCATCAGCTCGAATCCGGCGGCGCAGTATCTGATTGCGCGTGGAGCGCGCATGGCCCAGGCGATGGATGGCGACCTGTTCGTGCTTTACGTGGACACGGGGGCTGACGAGAGCGACGAGAACCAGCGAACGCTGGCCGACAATGTACGCTTTGCGGAGAGTGTGGGCGCGAAGGTAGTCAAGACCGAAGGCAAGATCGTCGCGGAAAAGGTTGCGGAGTTTGTGCGCGAGAACCACATCACACAGGTGGTTTTCGGGCGGTCGGCCACGAAAGGGTGGAAAAGATATTTCTATCTTTCCGCCATTCACAAGTTTCTGCGCGACACCCCCGCAGTGGATGTGCACATCGTCACCCAGGAGATGCGGTAGCGGCGATGATGAACGAGCACAAGCGAATCCTGGTGGTGGACGACGAGCCGCAGATCACGCGCGTGCTGCGCACGACTCTTTCAGCAAAAGGATATGACATCCGCGTAGCCAATGATGGGGAGATGGCTCTGGAATTGATGAAGAACTGGACGCCGCACGTGGTGGTGACGGACCTGGCCATGCCGAATCTCGATGGCGTAGGTCTGTGCCGGCAGGTGCGGAAGATGTCACAGGCGCCGATCATCGTGCTCTCGGTGCGCGGACAGGATCGCACCAAGGTGGAAGCTCTGGACGCCGGCGCCGATGACTATGTGACCAAGCCATTCAGCATGAATGAACTGCTGGCGCGCATCCGGGCGCAGTTGCGGCGAACCCCTGCGGCCGAGGAACAACCCAGCGCGATTACGGCCGGCGATTTCTTGATTGATCTGGATGCGCGCTTAGTGAAGGTGGCGGGCGATGAGGTTCATCTCACGCCGAAAGAATTCGACTTGCTGATTTATCTGGCGCGGCGTCCGGGAAAAGTGGTGACGCACCGGACACTGCTGGCCGCCGTCTGGGGCCCGAATAGTACCGAACAGCCGGAGTACTTGCGCGTCTTCATCGGGCAGTTGCGCAAGAAAATTGAGAGTGATCCGTCCACGCCAAAATACCTGCTCACCGAACCCTGGGTTGGATACCGGTTTGAACCGGGTCGGTAACTTCCCGCCTTTACGAATTCTTTAGGAATTCCTTAACCCACCATTACATCTGAAATGGTCCACTGAAATGTTCGTGGGCGACGTCCGCGTCGACGGCGCAGGAGGCGGTCAGCATGTGGGCAGCATGGATAATTGCAGCCATCGCTCTGGCAGCGATCGGGTTCATGCTCAGATTTCTGGCGGCCTTGCTGGGTGAACGAGCGCGTTCGGTCTGCTGCCGAGTGATGCCACTCCGCCGGGAACCGCAGATACGATTTCGTGAAACCCCGAGCGCCAACTGCGCAGAAGACGACCGCCGAGCGCTGGAACGCAATCGCAGCGAGTATCACATGGGATGTCTGGAGAACCAAGGTTATGCAAAACAAGAGCGCCCTTCCAGTCTTATTGCTTTCGATGTTCATCCTGCTTCAGGCGAATTGGGCTGGCGCTCAATCCGTCGAAGGCGCTTCCACCGCCTCGACGAAGGCCGGTTCTAATTCGGCCGCATCGACAGAGCAGCAGGAAATGCGCGACGAATTGAACGCGTTGCGGGCCGAGGTAGAGCGCTTGCGCGCGGAAGTCGAGCACAGGAACACCACAGGCGCAGTTGGCGGAAGCGCGGAGGCGACGCCAGCGGCGAGCACCAGTACGGGTGCGAACGCTCGCGCGGCGACGGCGACGAATTTTGCCAGGCCGATCGTGCCAACCAACGCCGCACCGGCAGCGGTGCAGGCAGCGGTTCAATCTTCCGGCGCCGCGTCGGCAAAGAAGGGAAAGATCGCTCCTTTCTCGGACTGGGACTGGACCTGGCTGAACGGCAATCCGCGGAACAAGGACACGGCCTTCGATTCAAAGTTCTTCACCCCGGAAATCCGAGCCGATGTCACCTACAATTACGATTTCAACAAACCTGTAGACGACTCGATGGGCGGATCAAGCGAACTGTTCCGCTCCAACGAAATCCAGTTGGAGCAGCTTGGCATTGGCGGCGACTTCCATCTCGATAATGTTCGCGCGAGATTTATGACGCAGTTTGGCATGTACTCGACGGCGACGATTCGCAACGACCCCAGCTACGCCAAGGGGCAGTGGGACATTGCCGATGCGGACCGCTACATCTCGGAAGCGTACGGCGGTTACCACATCGACGCATGGAACGGGATCAACATCGACGCGGGAATCTTCATGTCGTACGTCGGTCTCTTCAGCTATTACAATTTTGATAATTGGGCCTACCAGCCGTCCTACGTTTCGTCGAACACGCCATGGTTTTTTGAGGGTTTGCGGGTACAGATTTTTCCCACTCCTCATCTGAAGATCGAACCGTGGTTGATCAACGGATGGCAGTCCTACGGCTCGTCGAATTCGAGAAAGGGTCTGGGCGGGCAGATTAAGTGGACTCCGTATCCCTGGATGAATATTCTCTCGAACGATTACGGCCTGGGGCACGACGATCTGTACATACCGAACCGCGGCCGCATTCACACCGACAATAGCATCGAAATCAAATACTACGATCGCCCGGCCAAGGCTGTCGATAAGATGGCGGTCACCTTTACCGGCGATCTGGGTTGCGAATTTGGCCCCAGCACGACCACCTCGGTAGGCGTATATCTGCAAGGCGTGGGCTGCCACGGGGACACCAAAGACGCGAAGTCGGCTGGGGGTGACTATTTTAAGGCGGGAATTAATCCCAAGCAGAGCTTTATTGGCTATATGTTTTACGACCGCACATGGTTCAAGAAGGACCGATACGCGGCGACGATCGGCGGCGGACAGATTAATAATCCGGGACGCTATCTGGTGCTGGATCCGCCCATCAATGGCGAGACTGCCTCCTCCGCGGCCATCGACGCACCGTACTTCACCGGGAATCCCTCGGACCCCTTCAAAGCCTGGGATAGTTCGCTCACGTTCGACTACATGCCCCGGCAGTGGCTTACTTTCCGCTGGGAGTATGATTACCGCCACGCCAGCGTGCCCTATTGGTCTGGGCACGGCGGAGTTACGCCGCCGGGTTCGGGCGGAGTACCTTACACCAACAATGGATATCCGCAATTCTTTGCCTGCAACAACGGAAATTCTTCCATGCAGGAGACCCTCAGCGGCGCGGAGAATCCGGCCATTGCAGGCAGCTGCGCAAGCCAAAGCAGCACGGTATGGTTTCCCGATCTGCGGCGGGACGAGCAGTTGATCGACATCGATGTCATGGTCAAGTTTTAAGGGTGAAGGGATTTGTGATGCAGGACGCGATCTTTCTGGCAGTGACGATTTTATTCTTTGGGGTAGCGCTGGCCTACGTGCATTTCTGCGAGCGGGTGCGTTGAGGCGAATATGAGCGCTGGGCCGATCATCATGTTGATCATCTGCGCGGGGCTGCTGGTGTATCTCGTCTACGCCATGCTGCGGCCGGAGAAATTTTGATGACGGCGAACGGATGGCTGCAGATTCTCGCATTCTTGCTGGCGGTCTTTTTGATTACGAAGCCGCTGGGCGCGTTCATGGCGCGCGTATTCGCGCGCGAGCGGACGTGGCTGGATCCGGTGATGAGGCCGATGGAGCGGACTCTCTACAAGCTTACGGGCGTGGACGAAAACCACGAGATGGAATGGAAGGAATACGCGCTGGCGCTGCTTCTGTTCAGCGGCGTTTCGATGGTTCTGCTGTATGTGCTGGAACGCGTCCAGTTGTGGCTGCCGTGGAATCCGCAAAAGCTGGCCGGAGTGGCTCCGGCACTGGCATTCAACGCCGCAGCCTCATTCACTACGAACACAAACTGGCAAAATTATTCGCCCGAGACCACGATGAGCTATCTGACGCAGATGGCCGGCCTGGCGTATCACAACTGGGTTTCAGCGGCGGCGGGCATGGCGCTGGCGATTGCCTTCATTCGCGGCGTTGCGCGGCGCGAGCAGAAGACCATCGGAAATTTTTGGGTGGACCTGGTTCGCGGCACCTTGTGGATTCTGGCGCCGCTGTCTCTGGTCGGGGCGCTGGTGCTGGTGTCGCAGGGCGTGGTGCAGAACCTGAAGCCCTATGACACGGTGCAACTGCTCGATCCCTACCAGACGCCGCAACTGGGCGCTGACGGAAAGCCTGTGACCGGGCTTGACGGCAAGCCGGTGATGCAGAAGGTGAGCCAGCAGGTGATCGCGCAGGGGCCTGTCGCATCGCAAGAAATCATCAAAGAGCTGGGCACCAATGGTGGCGGCTTTTTCAATGCGAACAGTGCGCATCCCTTCGAGAATCCCACGCCATTCACAAACTTCCTGGAGATGTTTTGCATCTTCGCGATTCCTTCCGCACTGACTTACACTCTAGGGAAAATGACCGGCTCTGTGCGGCACGGATGGGCCGTGTGGTCGGCAATGGCTTTGCTGTTTCTGGCAGGAGTCACTACGTCGTATTGGGCAGAGGCGCGGGGCAACCCCTTACTAACAGCTGCGGCGCAGCATGATTTGCGGCGTCCGCCGCCGACCCAACAAGCGGTGGGCAATCTCGAAGGCAAGGAAGTGCGCTTCGGTGTTGCCGACTCGGTGCTGTTCGCCACGGTGACCACCGACACGAGTTGCGGCGCGGTCAACTCCATGCACGATTCGTTCACCCCGCTGGGTGGAATGGTTCCATTGATCAACCTGATGTTGAGCGAGGTGATTTTCGGCGGAGTGGGCGCGGGGATGTATGGAATGCTGGTCTTCGTCATCCTTTCTGTTTTTATCGCGGGATTGATGGTGGGGCGCACGCCGGAATATTTGGGGAAGAAGATCGAAGCCTACGACGTGAAGATGGCGATGCTGGTGGTGCTGATCTTTCCGTTGGTGATTCTGGTGTTGACGGCAATTTCGGTTTTGTACAAGTTCGGTACTTCCTCCATGTTGAACGCGGGGCCGCACGGATTCAGCGAAGTGCTCTATGCCTTCACCTCGGCGGTTGCTAATAACGGCTCGGCTTTCGCGGGGCTCAACGGGAACACGCTTTGGTACAACACGTCGCTGGGCATTGCGATGCTGCTGGGGCGCTTCATGATGATTCTGCCCATGCTGGCGATTGCGGGTAATTTAGCGGGGAAAAAACAGACTCCGGCAACGCTGGGGACGTTTCCGGTGACGGGGCCGTTGTTTACGGTGCTTCTGATCGGAGTGGTGGTGATCGTAGGAGCGCTAACATTTTTCCCGGCGCTGAGCTTGGGGCCAATTCTGGAGCACCTGCTGATGATGGCGGGGAAAACGTTTTAGAAGTGCCAAACAAAGAGTGCCAAACATAGAAGCGCAACGGCGGCGGTAGAAGCGCTCTTGCAAGGCTCGAGGCAGGCTTTCGACTGCGGTTATGCTTCGACGACGAAGCACAACTTACGCTTAGATGACAAAGGATATGGCGGGCAAGAAATCAAAACGTAGCTTGTGGGATGTGGAGATTGTGCGCCGCGCGGCCTGGGATTCGCTGGTGAAACTGCATCCCGTGACCATGATGCGCAATCCCGTGATGTTCGTGGTGGAAGTGGGTAGCTTGGTGACCACCGCGCTGCTGATTCTGGAGCGAGCGCATTGGCAGTCTGGGTTCAGATTCAATCTGCAGATTACGCTGTGGCTGTGGTTCACGGTCTTATTTGCCAACTTTGCCGAAGCCATGGCGGAGGGCCGTGGCAAGGCGCAGGCCGACGCATTGCGGCGCGCGAAAGCAGAGACGATGGCGAACCGCCTGCTTCCCGACGGAAAAACGGAGACCGTGCCGGGATCTAAATTGCGCTCGGGAGATTTGGTGCTGGTGGAGGCGTGCGAGTTTATTCCCGGCGACGGCGAGATTGTGGAAGGCGTGGCGTCGGTAGACGAGTCCGCAATCACGGGCGAGTCCGCGCCGGTGATTCGCGAGGCGGGCGGCGACCGCTCGGCGGTGACCGGGGGAACGCGCGTGCTTTCGGACTGGATAAAGGTGAAGATCACTTCCAATCCGGGCGAGACGTTTTTGGACCGCATGATCGCGCTGGTGGAAGGCGCGGAGCGGCAGAAGACTCCGAACGAAATCGCGTTGAACATCCTGCTGGCCGGGCTGACGATTGTGTTTCTGCTGGCTGTGGTCACGCTGCAACCGTTCGCGATTTATGCGGGGGCGCCGCAGACGGTGTTCGTGCTGGTGTCTTTATTGGTGTGCCTGATTCCGACCACCATCGGCGGACTGCTTTCTGCGATTGGCATTGCGGGCATGGACCGCCTGGTGCAGCACAACGTGCTGGCGATGTCAGGACGCGCCGTGGAAGCGGCCGGCGATGTGAATACGCTGCTGCTCGACAAGACAGGAACGATCACCCTGGGCAATCGTGAGGCCACGGAGTTTTTGACCGCGCCGGGCGTTACCGAGGCGATGCTGGCGGACGCGGCGCAGCTTTCTTCGCTAGCCGACGAAACTCCGGAAGGACGGTCGATCGTGGTGCTGGCAAAACAAAAGTATGGACTGCGAGGGCGCGAAATGAGTTCGCACGATGCCGAGTTTATTCCCTTCAGCGCGCTGACTCGCATGTCAGGCGTCAATCTGGACGGGCGCGCGATCCGCAAAGGCGCGACCGATGCGATTGCCAAGTATCTGGAAAGCCAGGGCGGTTGGCTGCCCGCGGAAGTACGCGCCGCAGTCGAGGCAATCTCGCGTTCCGGAGGAACGCCGCTGGTGGTGGCGGAGAATGGCCGCGCTTTAGGGGTGATTCACCTGAAAGACATCGTGAAGGGAGGTATTCGGCAGCGCTTCGATCAATTGCGCGCGATGGGAATCAAGACGGTGATGATCACGGGGGATAATCCACTGACGGCGGCGGCGATCGCGACGGAAGCCGGCGTGGACGACTTTCTGGCGCAGGCTACGCCCAAGGACAAACTGGATTTAATCCGCCGCGAACAAGGGCAGGGGAAACTGGTCGCGATGACGGGCGACGGTACGAACGACGCGCCGGCACTGGCGCAGGCCGATGTGGGCGTGGCCATGAACACGGGCACGCAGGCGGCGAAAGAAGCCGGCAACATGGTGGACCTGGATTCGAATCCGACCAAGCTGATTGAGATCGTGGAAATCGGCAAGCAGTTGCTGATGACGCGGGGCGCGCTGACCACGTTTTCGATCTCGAACGACGTGGCCAAGTATTTTGCGATCCTGCCGGCGATGTTTGCCGGGACATTTCCGGTTCTGCAGGCGCTTAATGTGATGCGGCTGGCGACACCGCAGTCGGCGATCTTGTCGGCTGTGATCTTTAATGCGCTGATCATTGTGGCGCTGATTCCGCTCGCACTGCGCGGTGTGAAATATATTCCGCAAGGGGCGGCCGTGCTACTGCGCCGCAATCTGGTGGTATACGGGTTGGGCGGAGTGATCGTGCCCTTCATCGGCATCAAGCTAATCGACCTGCTCATTGTGCGGGTTGGATTGGCGTAGAGGCGGCTATGAAGAAGAATCTTATCAGCGCTGTTCTGATGACGCTGGTGACGAGCGTGCTGTTCGGCTTGCTGTTTCCCCTGTTGATTACGGGACTGGCGCAGGTTCTGTTTCGCAGGCAGGCCAATGGAGAAGTGGTGACGCGCAGTGGGCACGTGGTGGGGTCGCGGCTGATTGGGCAGATATTTTCCTCTCCGGGATATTTTCACTCGCGTCCGTCTGCCGCGGGGACGGGATACGATGCGGACAACTCCGGCGGATCGAATCTTGGGCCAACCAATCAATCTCTTATCGCGCGGGTGCGGGCGGATGCTGGCCGCTTGCAAGCCGAGAACCCCGGAGTTGCAATTCCTTTGGATTTGCTGACCACGTCGGGTTCCGGACTTGATCCTGATATTTCTCCCGAGGCAGCGGAGTTCCAGGTGCCACGGGTCGCGCACGAGCGGAGGCTGAGCGAAGATGTAGTTCGCGAAGCGGTTCGCCAGCACACGGAGCCGCGCGAGTTCGGATTTCTGGGCGCGCCGCGGGTGAACGTGTTGGAATTGAATCTAACGTTGGATGAGATTTCTCCAGGGCCGGTAACGCAGTAAGCCGATCGTTCCAACCTTGATTGCTCCCGTCGCATTTATTTCTCTGAGCGTCTATGCTGAACGGGCAGACATGAGCGAACCGAATCGTCCCGCGATCAACTGGATGGATGTTCTCTGGCTCCTGTTTCTAGCCGGGCTGGCGGTGCTGCCACCGGTAACGGAGATCCACAAACAGCTCACGCTGCTGGCTATTGGGATTGTCCAGCTTGCCGAGGGCACCTTGGTGCGGCGCTGGCCGGCGCGGGGACCGGTTTGCGTGGTTCTTTGGAAGATCGCTCTGGCCACGATCCTGATAGGCCATACGGGCGAGGTCGGAATCAACAGCAGCTACTATCCGATCTTCTACGTTCCGATCGTCACGGCGGCAGAATATTTCAGCCCGTTGGGGACGTTGCTGTGGACCGGGCTGGCCTCAGCTACCTACTGCTCGTATCTTTATCCGGCGCTGCAGGAATATGAAATCAGGGCGGAGGGCTACGGTCAGCTTGCGATTCGCATTCTCTTCTTTTTTCTTGCGGCGACAGTGGTGAACCGGTTCGTGGTGGAGAATCGGCGGCAGATCAAACGCTACCAGGAGTTGGCGGAGACGCTCGCCGAGACCAACCGCAGGCTGGAAGAGGCGGAGGCGGAAGCGCGGCGTTCGGAGCGGCTGGCCGCGCTGGGACAGATGTCCGCAGGATTGGCGCACGAAATTCGCAATCCCCTGGGAGTAATCAAGGGATCGGCGGAAATGCTGCACCAGAAATTAGGAGAATCGAATCCTCTGGCAAGCGAACTGGCAGGTTACATTTCGAGTGAGACCAACCGTTTAAGCGCGCTGGTGACGCGCTTTCTGGATTTTGCCCGGCCACTGCAGGCCGAGTTAGTGCCACAGGAAGTCACGCCGGTGCTGGATCGCGCGCTGCGGTCGGTATCTCTATCTTCCGCGCGGCAAAACGAAGACGGGTTGGTGCGAGTAGAACGACAGTATGAGGCGGACTTGCCGCTGGTTCCTTTGGACGAGAGCCTTTGCGAGCAGGCGTTCGTGAATCTGATACAGAATGCCTACGACGCGATGGGCAGCCACGGCGGAATATTGCGGGTGAGGGCAGCGAGGGCAAACAGCGCAAATCAGGACGGAGTGGAAGTGCGGATCGAAGACGCGGGGCCGGGAATTCCGGCTGAACTGCGGGAGCAGATTTTCAATCCCTTTGTGACTACCAAGAAAACGGGCGTAGGGCTGGGGCTCTCGATCGTCTCCAGGATCATCGACGGGCATCATGGAAGGATTCGCGTCGAGAGTGGCGGGGATGCGAGCGACCTACGCGGGGCCTGCTTCGTGGTCTTTTTCCCAGCCGGTGAAGAATCGGGTGCCGCGCAAACATCTTAGGGCGTGGCGTTCCGATGAGTAGCTTAAAGCTTTTTGAGATTGAGAGAGAGCGGCAAGCAAGATGCCAACAATTCTGATTGTCGAAGACGAAGCGAAGATGCGGCGTCTGCTCGAATTGAATCTCGGGGAAGACGGCTTCAATACGCTTTCCGCCGGAGACGCCGAGACTGGGCTGAAACTTTTGCGTGAGAACACGGTTGATCTGGTGATGACAGACCTCAAGCTGCCGGGGATGAATGGCCTGGAGTTTCTGCAGGCGGTCAAGCGGCAGAGCGCTGCCTTGCCGGTGGTGGTGATGACCGCCTTCGGCACGGTGGAGACTGCGGTGGAAGCCATGAAGGCCGGTGCCAGTGACTATGTGCTGAAGCCATTTTCGCTGGGCGAGATGCGCATGGTGGTGCACAAGGAGCTTGACGTTCGCAATCTGCGCGAGGAGAACCGCTCGCTGCGCGAGGCTCTGGGCAAACGCTATGCGCATCCCAACGTGGTGGCGCGCAGTAAGAAGATGCAGGAAGTGCTGGCCACAGTAGAGCGCGTGGCCTCCACCAACTCGACGGTTCTGCTGGGCGGGGAGAGCGGCGTGGGCAAGGATTTGATCGCGCGCGCGATTCATGAGAAGTCGCGGCGGGCTTCGGGACCTTTCATCAAGATCAACAGCTCCGCGATTCCGGAAAACCTGCTGGAGAGCGAATTGTTTGGCTATGAGAAGGGAGCATTCACGGGCGCCAACGCGAGCAAACCCGGTAAATTTGAGTTGGCGGATAAGGGAACACTGTTCCTCGATGAGATCGGAGATGTGCCGCCCGCGATCCAGGTAAAGCTGCTGCGCGTACTGCAGGAGCGCGAGTTTGAGCGGCTGGGTGGAACCCGCACCTTGAAGGTGGATGTGCGGCTGATCGCAGCCACCAACCGCGATCTGCGGGAAGCGCTGGAGCAGGGAACGTTTCGCGAGGATCTCTACTATCGTTTGAACGTCGTGCCCATCGACATTGCGCCGCTTCGCCAGCGCAAGGAAGACATTCCGGAGCTGGTGAACCTTTTTATCGCGCGCTTTGCCGGAGATTCCGGTAAGCCGGTGAGAAGCATCACGCCCGAGGCCATGCAGATTCTCGGGAACTATCACTGGCCGGGAAATGTGCGCGAGTTGCAGAACATCATCGAGCGAGCCTGCGCGCTGGCCAAAGGCACGGTGCTCGAGGCGGAGGATATTCGTCTGGATGTGCGTCCGGCGAAGGCCTCCAGCGAGGCTGGCGGATTTCTCCCCGAGGGTATGACCCTCGAACATTGGGAAGACGAAATGATCCGCGAGGCGCTGCGGCGGGCGAACGGAAATAAGAGTCAGGCAGCCCGCTTGCTGGGGCTGTCCAGAAATGCGCTGCGGTATAGGCTGTCGAAGATTGGGATTGCGGACGAGGGCGAGAAAGAAGCGTGAGGCTTTCTATTGGCTGAAAACCACCACCTTGGCGGAAGGTGGCCACCGGGTTCGCACTCCCAGTGTTGAATTCTGCCACGGGCTACCATCTTTCTCTTTGAAAACAAACGAGTTGGCAGGTTCGTCCATTTCTCCTGCTTTGGCATGGTATTTGCTTTGTGTATGGCGCATCGAATACGCAAGCTTTCGCCTTTAGGCAGGTGCGGGACGAAGTTGAACAAGGTCGGTAATGAAAAGCAGATTCATGACGAGATTCGCAATCTTAGCTCTTGCGCTGGCTGGCGCGTTCTCGATCAGCGTGCTGGCGCAGACTACCGAGGAAGGTCCAGGACCCTCGGAGCAACCCAGTGCGCCCATGGAAATGGGGCAGGATCAGCCCGCACCAAGCCCGCAAGCGGGGGAACCGCCGCAGCCCGGGCAACCCGGACTTCCCGGGCAGCCGCCTCAAACCGGGGAATCTCAGCCCGGTGGACCCTCTGGCGAGGGTCCGGCGCAAACCAGCCAAGGCGTGGGCCGCGTCAGCATGATTCATGGCGCAGTTTCGACGCAGCGCGGCGATTCGGGTACTTGGTCGGCCGCAGTCTTGAATCAGCCTGTGGTGAGTGGCGACAAGGTTTCCACGGGGCCAGGCGGGCGGGCGGAGGTGGAGCTCGACTATGCCAACATCCTGCGCTTGGGGTCGAATGCGCAGGCCACGATCGCAAACTTCACGGACAAGTATATCCAGGTTCAGGTTGGGCAGGGGTTGGCCAACTACTCTGTATTCGGTGAGAGCGAGGCTGAGCCGGAGATCGATACACCCAACGTGGCGGTGCATCCGGCACATGAAGATGGTGTATTCCGTATCGAGGTGCAGCCCGATGGGGAAAGCCTCGTCATCGTGCGCAAAGGTGAAGCGCAAATCTCAACCCCGCAGGGAATTGCCCAGGTTAAGGAGGGGGAGATGGCGACGGTGCGCGGTTCTGGTGCCGACGCCAAGTACAAGATCAGTCCCGCTCCCGAGCGGGATGATTGGGACCGCTGGAATAGCGAGCGTGACCGCATGATCCACGATGCTGCGGCGTGGCGTCACACGGATAAGTACTACGTTGGGTCGGAGGATCTGGACGGTAACGGAACATGGGAGAACGCACCAGACTACGGTCAGGTATGGGTGCCGAATGAGCCGGAGGGCTGGGCTCCGTATCGCGATGGCGACTGGGTTTGGGAACCGTACTACGGTTGGACTTGGGTTGGCTATGAGCCTTGGGGTTGGGCGCCGTATCACTACGGGCGCTGGATGTGGTACGGGGGAGCGTGGGCGTGGTGGCCTGGGCCGGTGTGGGTCGGAGGGTTTTATCGTCCATTCTGGGCACCGGCCTATGTGTCGTTCTTTGGGTTCGGAGGTGGGTGGGGTTTGGGTTTCGGTTTTGGGTGGGGCGGATGGGGCGGATTTGGCTGGCTTCCGATTGGGCCTTGTGACCGCTTCTTCCCATGGTGGGGCGGATACGGTGGGCGGTTCGGCGTGGTGGGCTTCGACCGGTTCGGCAGCCTGAACCGCTTCGGCGGGATCGCGCCCCTGCATGCGGGCACGCGCTTCTCGAACCTGGCGCACATCGACAATGCGCACATCGAGCGTGCGCTTTCGACCGTGGGTGCGGGCAAATTCGGAGCTGGCCGAACCACGGCGGTGGCAGCTACTCGGGCGCAGTTGGCCAATGCTCACCTGATGACCGGCAACCTGCCGGTTGTGCCCACACGCGCCAGTTTGTCGGCCAGTGGAAGGGCTGCCGCACCTTCGACCATTCACAGCGGTGCGGCTCAACATTTCTTCGGCACGCAAAGCCCGGCGCGCACGGCATCATTCCAGCGGGAAACGGCGCATCTGCAGCGGTCGATGCAGCAAAGCCACTTCTCGCCCGTAACCGCCGGCGGACGGGGGACGGGTTCGCGGGTTATGGAATCTCGCGGCACATCAGCGGCAAGGGTGGCAAGGCCGAGCGCTGGTACGCCTGAATCTGGCCGGGAGACGAATAGCTCCGTGGCCAGGAGCGCGGAGAATCACGCTGCGGTGCATGCGTCTTCCACTGGTGGCGAGGCGGACCGCGGTGAATGGAGATCGTTCACGCCGCAGTCGCGAAGCGGCGAATCCGCAGGACGAAGTGGGGCCGGCAACGAATCTTATGGCAGAGGCGAAAGTGGCAGCTATTGGAACCGGACGGCGCCGAGCTCAAATTATTCGCGCGAATCGGGTTCGAGTAGCTACGACCGCGGCGGCTATTCGCGTCCGCAGCTGAATATGCGGCAACCAATCGTGCAGCCCCGGTCTTATGGCTATGGCGGTTACCGTGGCGGCGCGCGTTCTGCGCCAAGCTACGGCGGCGGGCGTAGTGCGCCAAGCTACGGTGGCGGAGGTCGGCCCTCGGGTGGAGGTGGCCACTCCGGCGGCGGCGGCCATTCCGGCGGAGGTCACCGATAGGAGTATAAGCACGGCGACGAGACTATGAAATGTCGCCGGCTGGAGTTGGCAACGCGGATGTGCTGAGGTAGACGAAGTGAAGGTCAGAGGCGGGAAGGGTGTGCCGAGCGGCACGCCCTTCTCATTTCTGGAAAATGCCAGAGAGCCTCGCTCCACCCCGGCGCCGGGGGCTTCGGCGAGAGTTCGCGTCAGGTCCCGGGCCGCGCAGACCGGTGGCCGCGAACCGCTTCAGCGAAAGCTGCCGTAGAATACAGGTGGCTTGCCCGTTTCCATTGAATCCGATCATCTGCGCGTTGTCTTGGTGGACGCACGCAATCCCCTCAACATTGGTGCCGCCGCTCGCGCCATGAGCAACTTCGGGTTTCATAGGCTGCGCGTGGTAAATCCCTACCAGGTGGCATTCCGGCAGGCTCGTTCCGCCATGGGCGCTGCATCGGTGTTGGCCGGCGCCGAGGAGTACAAAACCGTGGCCGAAGCGGTTTCCGATTGCTCCCTGGTGGTTGGCACCACTGCCGTCGGGCATCGCGATCTGCAGCATTCCCTTAAGCGGTTGGAGGCGGGCGCCAGGGCCTTGCGCTCGCGTCTCGCGGCCGGCCCTTGCGCTCTGATGTTCGGATCGGAAAAATTTGGCCTCTCAAACCATGACATGAGTTACTGTCACTGGCTGATTCACATAGCCACTCGCGAGGAACATGTCTCGATGAATCTGGGTCAGGCGGTAGCGGTTTGTTTGTACGAATTGGTACGCGATTCTGGGGCTCCGGCGGAGGCGGAGAAGGGAAGTCCCGCGTCGTCCGCCGAAGTGGAGCGGATCCACGGGACCTTGCTTACGGCGCTCCGCGCCAGCGGTTACCCGAAGTTGAACTCCTCGGATTCCTTTGAAGCCGCAGTCCGGCGCTTGGTCCTGCGACTGCATTTGCAGACCGGCGATGCGGAATTCCTGCTTGGCATGCTGCGGCAGATGGTTTGGAAGATGAAGAATAATGGCCGGCCCGGCTAGCCCGTTTCAAGGTCTGATTTCCGATGGAAACGTCTCCGTGGAAGCTCGGCGAAACTGAAACAGCAGCATCCACTCGCTGGCTGCGGCTTGTCCGTCAACCTGTGGCGGATTGAATTTCCATCGGCGTGCCGCCGCCAGCGCCCGATTCGCGAAGTACTTGCTCGGTCCGGGAGAGACCAGCTTTGTCTGCAAGACATTCCCCGAAGCATCCACCGAAACTTGAACCTTGACTCTCAGCCGGCCTTCAATTGTCTTTTGTGCGCTCCGCGAAATGTCCGGCTGGATCGGCTGCAACACACTGCCTGGCAGCGCCGCTCTTTTTTCTTGTGGTGTCTTCGTTCTCTCCGAAAATGGCGCACGAGATTGAGTCGGCGGAACACCAGGAGGGATGATGCTTGCCGTGGGAGTCTTTGCAGCCGGAAGCTGCGGCTGATGAACTAGGAACTCGCTCACGACCAATGCCGAGACTAAGAGCACTACGGCAATAACGGGTACCAAGATCCAGCGTTTCGAATGTTTCCGTGGTGTAGGCGCCTCGATTGCCTTCGCAGCTACCGGAGCCGGGACTTGCGCGGCCGGAGCCTGGAGCTGGCGGAGAATACTACCCACGGTGCAACGCCGCTGCGGATCGACATCCATGCACCGCCGCGCAATTTCGCGGAAGGGTTGCGGAAGCCTTTCGGGTACAGCAACTGCTCCCGGATCCTTGCTTTCCGACTTCGGTGCGTTCTGAGTCAAGACGGCAATCAGGGTGAGCCCGAGCGACCAAATGTCGGCTGCGGGCGACAATCCAGTGGTGGCGGCCTCGGGCGCGTCATACGCGCTGTGGCACGTGTCGCCGCGCTCCCCGATTTTGCCGAGTCCATCGGCTGAAATCTTCAGCTGGTTGTCGGCCGCCATGATGTTCGAGGGTTTGAGGCCGCCGTGCGCAAAACCTGCCTGATGCAAGTAGGCCAAAGCTTCAGCCGTGGGCCGGAGCATCTCGGAAGCCTCATGGGCGGAAAGCGGGCGCGAGGGAAGAATCTCGGCCAGATTCTCATCGGTATATTCCATGACGACGTATAAAAACCGCGTGCCGTCGATCTGGCAGCGTCCGCATTCGAACAGCCGAATCAGATGAGGATGGGAGAGCTTCGCGGCGACGGCCCAGCGGGAAAGCTGAAGATCCCCATTCAGGCTCTGTTGACCCAGCTCTTCTCGATACAGAGCTTCCGCGGGAATGAGCTTGATAGCGGCTTTCTGCGGCTCTCTGCCGGTCCGCTCCGTAAGAAACACGGCGCTATGATCCGATCCTCCCAGCCACTGCCGCAGCGGGAACTTTTCATCCACTACCCGGCCTTCCCATTTTCTCCAAAGTTCGGTCGAAGTGCTCATAGGCCACGACTTGTTGAAGCGCTATTCTATGCCAATCGGGGTTACCTCTCTCCGAAATTGCAGACTCAATGCGTCAGAACCGTAGTCCTGCGTCTTCGCTCAAGGCCGTATGTCAGGTGGTTAATATGTTAGATTGGGAGAATTGAGAACAAGACGTGGGCGCGTAGCTCAGTTGGTAGAGCAATGCCCTTTTAAGATGCGGGGAAATTGAAACGTAAGGAGTTAGCGGAAACGTCGGGAGCGTTCAGGAACCCATTTCCGCTGGCTTGGAAACTAACTGGACCCACAAATGGACCCACGCAGCGGGTTGGCAAACAATACTCTTCGTGTCACGGCTAGAATACAAGCGATCATGAAAGTCTGGAAACTCTCGGAATTCGACCATCTCTCGGGGATGATCTATTTATCTAGTTTGGACGCGAATTCGGCTAGGGCGGTCTGGAAATCGGCGATAAGCTGTTGCAGTTCGTCACTGGCTGACTTGGTTTCCCGGACCCAGCCGCACACGGTATAACCGCAAGCGAAGGCCACGATGATTAAGACCACGTCAAAGTATCCCATGGATTTTCCCACTTGATTCGCGATCTGCCTGGAACCGATTGCGTTTGCCCCTGCACGTAGTACTAGGCCCGCAACGAACATAGCAGCCAGCCATTTTATTAGTGATGTCACCGAGGAGTGCCACATCCACATTCTTTGCTGATTCACCGGCTTAAATGGGCTTGCCATTGCCAATAATCCTTTGTCAAAACTCTTGACTTCTGTAGGTTCCTGAGAGGTGTCTTCATCTTTCATTTGACGGCTTATGTCATCCATAATGAGTTTGCCATCCCAACAAGGAGTTCCGCTGAAACTATCGCAGGATTTGCATATTTTTCGATGATCCTCCCACTTGTCAAACAACAACGCAAGAGCGGTGCTCATCCCCAAAGCTTTCGAGTAACAGCCGAGGGCCTCTTCGTGGCGACCCAACTCGTAGAGCTTCCTGCCCTTGTTGTTCCAGGCAACGGCATTGTGCGGATCAATCTGCAAAGCTTTCGAGTAGCAGTCGAGGGCCTCTTCGTGGCGACCCAAGGCAGCCAACGAGACGCCCTTGTTAGTCCAAGCATGAGCATCTCGCGGATCGATCTCCAGAGCCTTCGAGAAGCAGGCGAGAGCATCTTCGGGCCGACCGAGTGCGCTGAGAGCATCACCCTTGCCAAGCCAAGAAGCGGCAAATTGCGGATCGATCTCCAAGGCTTTCGAGAAGCAGGCGATGGCATCTTCGGGCCGCCTCAGATGATTCAGCGCCGTACCCTTGAAGTACCAAGGTTCAGGGAATTTTGGATCGATCTCCAAGGCTTTCGATCCGCAGGCGCTGGCCTGTTCGTACCTCCCCAAGTCATTCAGGATGGCGCTCTTAATGCCCCAGGTCTTGGCATCTCGCGGATCAATCTCCAAGGCTTTCGAATAGCAGGCGAGCGCTTCTTCGAACCGACGAACGTTCCCTAGACCTGTGCCCTTGCCCTTCCAAAAAGCGGCGCAGCGCGGATCGATCTCCAAGGCCTTCTCCCAGCACTGGATTGCTTCGTCGTAGCGCTTTAGCTCCTCAAGGCTTATTGCTTTGTTGTTCCATTCCCAAGCCTCATGATCTTTCAATTCTGGTGCAGCAATAACTTCTGCGGTCAGCAGCTGTAGCATTCGCTCAAGTTCTGAACGTAGTTCTTGGAAACTCCGGTATCGGTCGCGTGGTTCCTTCTGAAGGCAACGCTCGATTATGGGAAAGAGGCGTGAATTCAGCCTTGGTACAGGAGCGTCAGTATGCAGACTGCGCATCGCTGTCCAGAACCTCGTTACCTCTCCCTTTGAGTTGTCTTTTGTCAGAGGTGGCGAGAACGGGCGTCGGCCGCCCGTTCGCATCTGGTACAAAACGACGCCGAACGAGTAAATGTCGCTTCTCTCATCGCACGCAGCCGGATCGGTGAACTGCTCAGGTGACATATGCGTTGGAGTACCGAGGCTAATCACGTCTACTTCAAACACACCGAGCGCAGCCGCAAGCTTGGAGCCGTCACACAAGAAAAAGCTAACGGCGCATTCTCCGTGCGGGGAATCAATCAATATCTGGTCGGTCCCGGCTCCGAGCACCAATCGGGAGATTATTACGATGTCACTCAGTTGCCAGATGGCAACGATTTGCCTCCGGTTCCCGATGAGTTCATAGCGTTCTTAGAAAGTCGAATCCAAGGGCGCAGCGAACCGCCTGGCGTAGCGCAGGGGAAAATACCAAACGGCCAGCGGAACGATTGGCTCGTTCGGCAAGCCGGTAAACTCCGCAATGCCGGGATTACAGACGAAGAGATCATGTACTCGGCTCTGGTCGATTTGGCCGATAAGAATTTTGCGGAACCCGCTACAGACCATGAAACGAGAACTAGAGACTTGGCCCGCCGTGCAGTGCAGTGGCCGATAGGATCGTCGGAAACGAAGGCCGTTGTAGTTCCCGATTTGCCCTTCTGGACTGCCGATGATTTATTGCGGGCGGAACTTGCGCCCCGAGAATTGCTCTCCGTTCTCAATTACTCCGATGCCCGAGTAGATGTCGAAAAAGCCACGCCAGTCTTGACTGCGAAAAGCGTTAATCAAGTTGTCGGGTTTCGCGGATCGGGAAAGTCGAACTTCGAGTTGTCGTGGGCTGTAGCTCTGGCCACTGGCACGGATTTCCTGTGCTATCAAACGGTGCGGGCCTGCCGTGTGCTCTACATTGATGGAGAACTGCCCGATGAGCAGATTCAGGAACGCCTGCAATACTTCGCCTCTGGCGAGGTAGTTGCAAATTTGTTCGTAGTCTCTGTGGACAAGTTACGGAAGGAAGGACTTACAGCCCCTTATATCAATACAGCGGAAGGCCGAGCCGCGATTGAAAAATTGTGCGAGTTACTCCACGTTGAAATTTTAATTCTGGACAGCATGTCCACCTTGATGAGTCTTGGCACGAATGACGAAGAAAACTGGATCGCTATAAACAACTGGTTTATTCAGCTACGCAGCAAAGGTCTGTGTGTGAAACCTGTAATGCACGCCGGAAAGAATCAAGGATTAGGGTCACGCGCCCACTCCCGCGCGGAAGACCAACCCGACCTGAATATCCAGCTAATAGCCCTAGATGAGGAATCCGATAACCTGCACTGCAAACTAGAGTACAGGAAAGTTCGCGGCAATCGGCGCGGCATTCGCAACCTGGAAATCGAATGGTGTCCCGAATCCGGCTGGAAATGGAAAATGCTCAATCAGGATTCGATTGATGCGGCTCGGGAGATATACAAGGCCGAGCCTGATATTACTTGCCGTAAACTAGGCGAACGGCTGAGCAACCAACTTGGTGAAGCGGTCAGCAAGAACAAAGCCTTATCAATTTTAAAACAGTTGCGAAAAGAGGAAGCGGCCAAGAAAGGATTTTGATTATGAACACTTTGAAAACCAAACGCCAAGGAACGGCCCGTTGCAACTCGCCCTATCGGCTGTATCCCAGCACTACTATCGAGGAGCATATGAACGAAAAACGTGTTGTTAATCCCATCCTGCAAGCGGCCATCGCACGCCATGCGTTGGGGCAACGGCGGCTGGAGCAGATTGCGCAAGCGATCGACCGCAATTTTAGTTCACCAAATTGCAGCGATTCAAACGGTGAGGTAGCGAACGTTGTAGATGGGCTTTATAGAGTCGCGGAAGCAATCGACAATCTAGCCGTAATCTTGAAGCTAAAGTGACAAGGCATTTGCAGCCCGCACTTTCGGAAAATGAACACACTTACTCAATTCGAGCCGTTGCTTTCCGATTCCCAAGTTTCGCAACTCTTGGGCCTGCACCCGAAGACCGTTGCACGGATGGCAAGGCGCGGCGAACTGCCTGCGGTTCGCATCGGGCGGTATTGGCGCTATCGTGCCAGTGCGCTTAATGAGTGGATTGAGTTACACTCAGCGAGCCAATCCGCTTGCGTGGACAACGAAAGGAGAATATGAAACCACGCGAACGGTATCAAAACGGAAGTATTCGGCGAGAGAAGCGCAAGCACGGCGCAGCGGTTTGGACGCTGCGATGGCGAGAGCAAGATGCACAGGGTCACACGATCCGACGCAAGGAAAAGATCGGAACGGTGGAAGAGTACCCGACCAAAGCATCTGCTCAGAAGGCTTGCGAGTTCTTGCGCTCAACAATCAATCGGGAAACCAGAAGACCGCGCACCATCGCGGAGCTAGTGACCCACTATCGAGAAAAGGAAATGACAGAGAACGGCAGCAAGTCCTACTCGACTCGCACGGCATATGAGATGTACCTGAAGAACTGGATTGTGCCGAAGTGGGGTGAGTTCTCGCTGTCGGATGTGCGGACGGTCGCTGTCGAAGGTTGGCTCGGCACTCTCACGTTGGCGAATGGCAGCAAAGCGAAAATTAGGAACCTGATGTCCGCGTTGTTCAATCACGCGATGCGGTACGAGTGGGCGGACAGAAACCCGATTCGATTTGTGCGCCAGTCAGCAAAACGTGAGCGGACGCCGGATGTTTTGACGGCAGAGGAAATCAAGTCCTTGCTGTCAAGGCTCGACGGCCCGTATTACGCTATGACTTTTCTCGCCGCGGTAACTGGACTGCGCGTCAGCGAACTGCTGGCGTTGAAGTGGGAGGACGCAGACTTCGTAGCGGGAGAGATTCGCCTTACCCGTGCGATTGTCTGTCAGCACGTCGGCCCGCTGAAAACAGCAGCTTCGCAAAAACCCGTCCCGATGGACGCGGGATTGTCAGCGCTCCTGCTGGACTGGCGCGGACGATGCCCTTACAATCAAGACAGCGATTATGTCTTCGCATCCGCGGTGAAGCACGGCGCTCAACCGCTGTGGCCTAGCTCGGCAATGTCGAAACACATTCGGCCCGCTGCAAAGTTGGCCGGGATTACCAAGCATGTTCGCTGGCACGTATTCAGACACTCCTTCGCTACACTCCTAAAAGGGAACGGCGAAGACGTGAAGACTGTGCAAGAATCATTGCGGCACGCGGACAGCAAGGTAACGCTCGACGTGTACACGCAAGGATTGATGCCTCTGAAGCGTGCGGCACAGCGGAAGGTTATCGAGGCAGTTGGACCCATTTGGACCCACGCCGCCGAGATGACATCTGCAAATGCCTGATTCTAAAAGTTGGGCGCGTAGCTCAGTTGGTAGAGCAATGCCCTTTTAAGGCATGGGTCGCAGGTTCGAATCCTGCCGCGCTCACCAAGATTTCAAAGTAGTTAGTGAATTTCGGCAGGGCCGATTTCGGGCACCCCCGGACACCCAGAGCAAAAGAGACTCTGGTTTCTACGCTGTTGCGGTAACGCTCCGCGCCTTCAGCTTCTCTGAGAATTCCGCCGGAAGCACCATTTGCACTACCTTCTTGTGGGCTTCCTGCTGATCGGCTGAAACCGCTTGTGCGTAAAGCTCCAGCGTAATCTTCGGGGTTGTGTGCCCTCAGCGATCACCCAAAACCGGCCACTGATTATCACCTGAAAACCGGCCAACGAGAGTAGCGTCCGGGACATTGATCCCGCGGAGGCTTGTAGGCTCCGTGGGCATGGCCAATGTCTTGAACGA
>JBARJF010000090.1:0-21691 GCA_049800135.1 Candidatus Sulfotelmatobacter sp. | reverse complement strand
GCAAGAAGCGAGAGAACAGTCATTGCGAGATCAATCTGGCAAATCTACAAGCTCCAGCCGCCCATAAAATCACGAACCAAGTGGACCGAATCGCATCAAAGCACGATTTTTCAGCGTCCTGCTAGTACGATGATCAGGGATCTCACAGCACAACCTCGGAGCAAGGTGTTCCCTATTGAGTTCTGAGCGTTGCTAGTGTTCAGAAACGGCGAAGGCAAAAAGCGCGGAGCCCGCTGGGATGACGACATATTGCTTGCCATCAACTTTATAACTCACAGCAGTGGAATAGATCGCAGCGCCCAACTGGATGTGCCACAACTCTTGCCCGGTACCGGCATGGAGAGCTATGAAGTTGCCGTCTGAGTCGCCGGCGAACACAACATCACCCGCAGTCGAAAGTCCGCCCCCGTTTGGGCTGCTGAAATATTTGAACTCCCATTTCTCTTCTCCCGTCAGAGGATCGAGAGCCTTAAGCGCACCTGACGGTCTCACGATTGGATCTGGAACTACGACACTACCTATAAAATCGTGCCCCACGCGATATGACTGCGCTGCTCCGGTAAAAATGTCGCATTCCGTTGACGTGGCTACATATAAAAGCTTTGTTCCGGGATCATAGGACGGCGAAAACCAGTTGGTGAGCCCGATTGCGCCGGGACAAACTTGAGTTCCTGTGGCATTCGGTACTGCAGCGGCGTTGATGACGGGTTTGCCATCAGGGCCGATCGCTTTAGCCCAAGTGACTGGGCCGTACGCTTTGGCGGAGAGAAACTTTCCATTCGTGCGATCGAGCACATAGAGAAATCCATTGCGATTGGCCTGAATCAGCAGCTTGCGAGGCTGGCCGGCCCAATCTGCATCGATGAGAACAGGAATCTCAGTGGAATCGTAATCGTGCACATCGTGCGGAGTGAACTGAAAGTACCATTTCAGTTTTCCAGTGTCGGGGTCGAGAGCCAGCATGCAGTCGCTGTAAAGATTGTCTCCATGGCGATCTGCGCCATAGTTGACCGGCGATGGATTTCCCGTCGGCCAAAAGATTAGGTTCAACTCCGGATCGTAAGTTCCGGTAAGCCAGGCAGGGGCGCCGCCAGTTTTCCATGAGTCGCCGGCCCAGGTCTCGTGCCCGGGTTGGCCTGGGCCCGGCACGGTTTCAAAACGCCATGTTCGCCGGCCGGTCACTGCATCGTAAGCATCTATAAAGCCGCGTATTCCATACTCGCCGCCGGACGCACCGACAATCACTTGATTTTTTACTGCCAGCGGCGCGACGGTGAACGTATAGCCTTGGCGGTAATCGGCAGCGATCACGTCCCAAATTACATTTCCCGTCTTCGCGTCCAACGCGATCACGTGGGCATCCAAAGTGGCCATGAAAACCCTGTCGCCTAAAATTGCGAATCCGCGGTTTACCATGCCGCAGCATGGCTGAATCTTGTCAGGAAGATTTCTTTGATACCGCCAGATTGCCCGGCCAGTACGCGCATCCAGGGCGAAGGCTCGATCGTTCTGCCCGGTGCCGTAAAGCACCCCGTCTACAACGATCGGACTTGTCTCGAATTGACCGAGATCGCCAACTTGGAAAACCCACTGCATGGCAAGACGAGACACGCTGGCCGCATTGATCTGATCGAGCCCGCTGTATCGCCATCCCGCGTACCGACCGGAATAAGTGAGCCAGTTCTGTGGCTCTCGAGCCGCATCGAGCACCCGTTGGTAGCTCACTTGCGACGACGCACTCGTCAATAATCCTAGGAAAACTACCACCAGAAATGCAGTCTGTCTCATCACTTTTTCCTTGTTGTATCGGACAAGTTTGGCAGGTGCGTTTGAACGGCCGCAACAATTTCTCAGTCTCCACGCAGGCTTTGCAAATAGGCCACTAGATCCCGCAATGCGTCCGCGCTCAGCACCCGCTCAGAATACGCCGGCATTAAGGACTTCCTTTCGTGAATCACTTGACGGAGGTCCTTCTTGGCGAAAAACTGCAAATTCTGGTCGGTATCGAGCAACTGGATAGAGAACGTATCCTCGTTTTTGGCAACACCTGTTATCTTCTGGCCGCTCATGGTCACTAGAGTTACAGTGTCGTAAACGAGCGGAAGACCCCAATGATTGTTGGGATCGAGCATGCCATCGCTCAAATCCTTGCTGGGGTCGCGAATGGAATCCATCAGATAGGCAGCCGAGCGTGACGCGCCAACGCGTGACAAATCAGGACCGAGCAAGCCGCCCCGTCCTTTTATCATGTGGCATTGCGGACATCCTTTGCTGGAGAAGCTCTTTTCGCCCTTTGCAATGTCACCGCTTACACTCTGCTTCGGAGGGGCAAGAGAACGAAGATAGGCGATGATAGCCCAGACCTCCGAATCTTCAAACCTATTGGCGGGCATTTGGGTTCCCGGGACCCCTTGGGTAATCGTGCGAAAAATATTCGCGTCAGTCGCTCCGTGCGTCCAGCGATTCGCGCTTAGATCTGGCCCCCTACCGCCTCCTGTCGCGTTTAGTCCGTGACATGGCGAACAGTTGGCGCGAAAGAGCGATGCGCCCTCTTTAATCGCTGCCGAGTTTCCAGCTACGGGGTTAGTAACAGCCTCCTCTTGGGCTGACAAAACCTGCAAGAATTCCGCAGCGAGCAAAGCGGCCAAGACTAGGACGACGAACCGAGTTACCTTCCTCAGGTCGCCCCCAAGCAATCGCAGGTGGACATTTCCTTTCGTCTCGAAGGCGTCACTCTCTTCCATAAGGTTCACATCAATCTGGAGGAGGGCTCGGAATGAGTCCCGTTGTGGTAAGGTACTCCAAAGAGTCCTTTATCCTCTGCACACATTGAGTCCGATTTAGGTCTTCACCCTGTCGTCCCTCAATTTCAAGACTGTAAGGCCCTTCATAGCCGGCCTGATCGAGGACCTCGAATACTCTTTTAAAATTCACGCGACCTGTGCCGAGAGTACAGAACTCCCACTCACCTTTTTTGCCCGAAGTATCTTTAAGGTGAACGTGTGTGACTCGAGAAGCGATACACTGAATGTCTTCCGCAGGATCAACGTTCTCATTTAGATAGAAAATGTTACCCGTGTCATAGTTAATGCCAAGCTTGGCGTTGTTGACGATTGTGAGGAACTGCAGCGCAGTCTTACCGCTCCTTGTAGGTCCATCGTGTATTTCCAGACAGATCCGAATGCCGAGGTCGTCCGCGTAATCGACAATCTCGTTGATCTGACTGATTGCCTTCTGACGGAGAGCAAACTCCGACGGCAATTCGGAGACGTCGGCTATCAAATAACTTGCCCTGAGTTCTTGCGCAAATTTGATGCGCCTGAGCACCAGCTGAGTGTGGCTCGAGTCTGTGAGATCACAGAAAGTCGTCACAGTTAGCGGTTCCAGTTCCTTACTTGCAAAATAGTCTCGCAGCATCTTTACAGCTCGGTCATCCATCACTTCGGGTGTCAGCGTGGGAACACCGTACGCGATCGATATGTGGGGGAGAATCGCGGGAACTTCAACCATTCGTATTCCAGCCCTTGAGATACAGTCGTAGGCGGAAAGTAACTCAAAACCCGGAACGCAAAACGGGGTAGCGGCGATTAGCCTAGGCTTGATCTTTAGCACCTAAAATTCCCCCAAAAGTATTTGTGAAAGGTTGAGGCGCGATTGGGCAGCTTTGACATAAAACCATCTGCGTCCTCTTATGTACTCGCGCGCTCTACAGGTTCTCCGCTCGTATCCAACCCCGAGGCTGCCGAGAGCATCGACGACTGCATAGCGACTTCGTCCTGATGAAGTCCCCGCGTCGGCTCCGTATTTCATGTACAGCGGCTTGCGCGCAAGTATTGACTGCCGGAGCGAATTGTGCGTCTCCATGTTGAAGTTCCTTTAGGAAGTCCGCATCGTTGGAATACCTAGTCCGCATCGTTTCCGGATCGAGGAAATACTTAACAAACCGGACTCCCGTTCCAGGAAATTCTGAACGTCGGGGTCCAAGTATAGCCAGCGCCGCTTTCTTCGAATAGCGTTAGAAACCAGGTAGAGGTTCCAGGGACCGGCGTCGTTCGGCGCGTGCTTGTCTCCTTATCGCTTCGACCAGCGGGGAAACCCGTGCCTTTTTGGCGGCTTTCGCAGATCCGTTTAACCACCCATAATTGTATACCGTATTCGCATCCTTGACAAGCAGCAATCTTGAGTTTTCTCTTTTGCTTCTTGACAATCGAGTCAGAATACCGTATACATCACTGTCCTAGACCCTAGGATGGGGGCAGTGGCCAACGCTTTTTCCTTACGCGGACCGTCGACTTCGAAGTAAGCGGATGGACACAAGAGTGTGCAGTTCGGGATTTAATCGTACCCGAAGCACAGATCAGCGGCGCAAAGGAGGATCAATGATGCGAACGGTTAGGCAGGGTGGCTTATTGTTGTCGTTCACATTGGTTTTGGGTTGGGGAGTGCTTACCAAAAAATATGGAGAACGCTAATAAGTTCAGAGACAAAATTCGCAACGGACAGCCATGCCTGGGCCTGGGAATCAGCTTCAATGATCCCGCAGTGACCGAGTCGCTCTGTACGACGCTCGACTTCGTCTGGATCGATATGGAGCACAATGCAATGTGCCTCGAAACCGTGCAGGGACACATCATGGCTACCAAGGGAAGCGATACGGCGCCGTTGGTGCGGGTGCGCTCGAATGATCCAGTGCTTATCAAGCCCGTTCTGGACATCGGAGCCGCAGGCGTTATCGTTCCAATGGTGCGCAACGCGGAAGAAGCGAAAAATGCGGTCGCGGCCTGCCGTTATCCTCCTGATGGAATCCGCGGTTTCGGGCCAAAGCGCCCCTCCGACTATGGACGCCACTTCGGTCCGGAATTTTGCAAAAAAGCAAACGAATCGATCATCGTGATTGCGCAGATCGAGCATATCGATGCCATCAATAATATCAACGAGATTCTCGCCGTTCCCGGGCTGACGGGAATTGTTTTCGGTCCCTACGATCTTTCCGGTTCGATGGGCCACATGGGCGAGCCGGAACATCCCGAGGTCATAAAGGCCATAGAGACGGTGGTTGCAAAGGCACGCAAAACCAATTTGTTCATCGGCAACTTAGTCGGAGATGCGCGCCAGGCCCGGGAATGGATCGAGAAGGGTGTGACCTGGCTGACTTTAGGTGGCGATTTCAGCATTCTCGTAAAAATCACCACCGAACTGGCGAAGGAAATCCGCTCTGCGCACCCCCCTCTGAAGTCGCTGCTCAATTCTTAAAGGATGAGGAATAAGTGAAAAGCAGCTTGCCACTTTGTATCAGCATCCGTGTACAGATAGGTTCCCGCGCTGGATACGGCGACCCGAAAAGAAAGGTTCACTCACAGAAATTGAGAACTATTCTCACTGCGGAGGAAAGTGCGGAGCTGGACTGACATGAGCAAAGGCCGAATTTTGGTGACAGGAACGACGCTACCGATCATTGAGGAATTGTTGAGTTCATTCGGGCAGGTCGAGGTGACCCGCAACACGGATGAGCAGAGCCTGATTGCCCTGATGCAGGGAACCATTGCGGTCATCGCACGCGGTATGACGCAGATTTCGGGGGCCGTGATTCATGCCGGCAAAGACCTGCGTGTGATCGGCCGAACGGGCTCCGGGTATGACAGCATCGACCTCGAGGCTGCGACGGGTCGGCGCATTCCTGTAGTTTACGCTCCGGGCGCTGGCGCGCGTGCGGTCGCCGAAGGAACTCTCTGCATGACGCTGGCCTGCGCCAAGCGCTTGAAAGAATTCGATGTCAAGATGGCCAATGCTCAATGGGAGGCGCGGGAGGAATTTGCCCTGGGCGATCTGGAAGAAGCAGTGCTCGGCATCGTTGGACTCGGGCGCATCGGCCGTGAAGTTGCACGCTTGGCGAAGAGTTTTGGAATGCGCATTCTTACTCATGATCCATTTATATCTCCGCAAACTGCGGAACACTCGGGCGCCGAACTCGTACAACTTGAGGAACTGCTCGCGAAGTCCGATTTTATTTCATTGCATGCGCCTTTGAATACGCAAACGCGCGGGATGATCAATCGCGAGAGGTTAGAGCGCGTGAAAAAGGGGGCGATCCTGATTAATCTGGCGCGCGGCGGGCTTATTGCCAGCCTGGATGTGTTGGAAGAATCGTTGGCCCACGGCCGTCTCTCCGCCGTCGGATTGGATGTATACCCAGAGGAGCCGCCGCGCACATCTCATCCTATTTTTCGGCGTCCTAATGTGATCTGTACTCCCCATGTAATGGGCCTTTCCCAAAGAGCCGCGCACGCCACGTTTGCCGCCGTCAGCAAGGGAATGGCAGCCGTGCTTACAGGAAAAATCCCCGACAATGTCGTAAATCCGGAAGTGTTTGGCGTGAGAAACTACTGATCGAGTAACTAACGGCGCTGCGCAGTCTTGTCCAGCGCAAGGCTGGAGAACTTAGCAGGCGCATTGTAGCGAAAGCTGAGATGCTCCATCATTACCTCCTCAGCCGACTTGGTGGATTTTCCCTGCAAGAATTCCAATAACATGCGGTGATGATTCGGCAGGATCGAAGCCCAGCCAAGCATCTCGCGATTCAAGCGCCACAATACCCGGTGTGCGAAAAGTGGAATAGTAATGCTCTCGAGAGTCTTAGCGAGATATTCGTTGCCCGCGTGACGCCAGATCAAACGATGGAATTCAATATCGAGGGCAGATGCTTCGACTTCCGAAACTTCACGCGAATGCTCCATTTTGGCAACCAGGCTGGCCAGAGCTTGGAGGCCTTCGGCAGGCATCTTCGCGCGGCAAAGGCGCAGCGCTTCGGCCTCCAGAATCAGGCGCAGGCTGTTGATCTTCTGAATGTTCTCTTCACTGAGATCGATGACGAATTTGCCGCGGCGCGGAACGTCGACCACTAAACCGTCCTGCTGAAGGTGCTGTAAGGCCTCACGCACGGGAATGCGGCTCAGTCCGAGATCGCGAGCCAATTCGCTTTCATTCAGGCGTTGGCCCGGGCGAATCTTACCTGAAAGGATCGCGCCGCGAAGCAGCTTTACGATCTGCTCCTTCAAGGTGCGAACGTCCATCAGACCCATACTTAGTGAGCCATTCCCCATGACCTTTTCTTTTCCTAATCATAGTGTCTCAAAAAATCGGCACAGATTAGGAAATCCGTAGATAGTATACAACAGTAGTTAGTGCTATCCAAATTAGCTGGAGCTGAACCCGCGGGCGCGGTTCTCGACGACCATCCGCTCGAACTCGGCGCGCGAAAACAACTGCGACATCTGGCTGAAAATAGTGAATACTCGTGTCACGTAGTCCTCCCGGTGGTTCACGTCTTCTCAACGCAAACCGTAGCAGAGTTCTGCCGCCGCCGCTCAAACGCTGATTTGGACAAGAGTGAGTAGTACTACAAAAGATTAGGGCAATCCTTTCTAAGTTGCTGGAGTCAACCACCTTCGCGGATTGTCAGTCATAATCTTGTTGATCTCTTCCAAATCAAGTCCGTAGTCCTGCAGATTCGATTGGAAGGTGCGCAGGATATGTCCATAACCGAAGCCGCCATACCGGATGAGCTCGATCTTAAAGCAGACATCGTGGGAAAGCAGCAATTGTTCACCAAAGCCGGCTTCGCAAAGCATCGACGCGGCTTTCGCCCTTTCCCGATCGTGCGGGCACCAGAAGGAAGGGAACGCGGCTCGCGAACCGGTGGGGAAGTAATGCTCTTTGCCACAGCCGTCGTAACCGATGAAACAACCACGTTTAGCCAGTTCGCGATGAAGGCTCATCGCAGAAAGGAAATCGTCCCCGGGCGCGAGCATGTTATCGAGATGACATAACAAGACTCGCGAAGGATTCACACCTTCGGACTCCATGATATCGAGTACAGCCGGCCCCATCCATTGGTTCAGCCGCGCCGTCGGCGATAAATGAACTGCAATGGCGACGCCAGTCTTTTTGTGCGCGCGGCCGGCGGCCCGCAGGACTTTTTCTTCGTCTTTGTGAATCGGGGCGGAGGTGCCGATTTCTCCCAGCACACCGGCGCGAATATTAGTGTCGCCGATGCCTTTTTGCACTTCGCGCAACAATCGCTCTTCGATCGAATCGATGGACTCATCCGCGAGCTGCCGCGGATGAGAGATTTGGATGTAGTGCCCGCATCCGGCGATGATATTGAGTTCTGTCGCTTTGGCGAGCGAGCAAAGCGCCTTGGCATCGCGCCCAATATCGGGCAAGGTTAGATCAACCACTGTGCTTCCGCCCAGTGCGCGAAATTCGCGCAGCTCTTTGGTCGCGAGCCCCTCGTCGGACAAAACGAGATTGTCACGGTTCCCCAGCGGATTCCGACGGCTCTGGCCGATCGTCGTGATTTTAACGGCGGCTTCCGCAGGTTTCCGGCGCGCAGCTTCCTCGGGAACGCGCCAGTAGGGGCGCAGATCGATCAGGCAATGCTCATGCGTGAGAGTAATCCCAAGTTTGTCGGGAGAAATAGGGCCCGCGACCGTGCTTATGGAGCTTCCCAGAGAAACCAAAACAGCCTCCTGCATACAAGTTGCAATGATTGAAAAAAGAACTATTACGCCTCAGGCGCGACCCGCTTCTCCCAGCAACGCAGGAACGAATCCCGACCTCGCCGCACGAGTTCAGTTGGCGGGAAACTCCATAACGAGTCCGGAAAAGCATTTCCGTAGATACCGTTATCGGAGAGAACTTCAAATTCGTACCAGCCGTCGTATCCGGCGTCTTCGAGCGCACCGAATTGCGCCGGAAGATTGGCGATGCCGTCGCCTGGCAGAACACGGTCGCACCAGCTGCGCGTCGTCTTCCGGTAGTCGCCAATGTGCACAATCAAAAAGCGATCGGCGTAACGGCGGATTTCTTCCAGCAGGTTTGGCTGATCCCACGAGTGCCAGGTATCGAAACTGACTCCAATATTTGGCGCGCCGACTTCCTCGATGAGATCGACGGTCTGTTGTAGGGTAGTGATCGTGGTAAACCATTGCGCGATCGAATGATGAATCGGTTCGAGGGCGAGCTTGAGGTTCAAACTTGCAGCCACATCCGCGGCGGCGCGCAAACCTTCAACAATAATCTTGCGCGCTTCTGCGTCGCCGTACTTTCCCCGGGCGCCGGTGACGCAACCGCAGGCTATCGGATTGAAAGGATGCAGGTTACGGATTCCGTCGCACAGCGCTCCGACGCGCTTCGCCGGATCCTGCGGACCACCAAATAGCGTAAGTGGAAGAACGGACGGCACTGCGGGCCAGCAAACCGTGGGCGAAAGGCCGCTGTTTCGGAGTGTTTCCACCATGGTTTCGGGCTCGCGAACTTTGGGGCCGGTGAACTCTGTGATGCCCACGCCTTGAGCTCCGCCCTCGCGAAAAGCGGCAAGTTCGTCCGCGAAGCTGAGGTTGAGCGTGGCGTATTCGAGAATCGAATATTTTGGTTGTTTCGCCATGGAAGTGCCCCGAATTACACGCGTTCCACTAGTGAATAAGAATCGAAGCTCACGTTAAATCCCTTGCCCGAAGGGGAAGTCGCGTAACGTCCAACGAGCACTTTGCTCGCGGTCGGCAAAGCGAAGAGCTTGATCACGTCGTATTTTTTGCCATCGAGCGAGAACGAAACGAAGAACGTCTTACCCTCGCGCACTACCTGCATCCACACGAAATCTGGATTGTTGGGAAGTTGCGGAAGCGGCGACCACTCGGACCAGCCATGAGTCGTAAGTCCTGAGCAGACAACGAGGGCGCTGCCATCGTACTTGTAGCGCTCCGCCCAGTTGCCGATTATGTACTCGACGCCGCACTTTAGCCAGTTGTTTTCATCCTGGCGGACGAATAGGCCAGCCTGATCATATTGGTCGCGGTATTCGCCGAAGATGCGCACCGTAGCAGTAAAATCACCATTGACCTCGTTGTAGTAGAGGTGACCATTGTCGGCGACGGTATTGACCAATGTGCCGCGCCAAAAGTCGACACCGCCCGTGGTTCGGAAGGTCAGTTTTGATCCGTCGTCATTCCATTCGGACGGTTCATGAAGCCAGATCCCCCCTTTTCCTTTAACTCCCATCGTGGTCCGGAGATCCTTCCTTTTTTGGTAGCGGGAAAATCCCGATCAACAGTTAACGTTACATACAGTATACAGTTAGTCTACTTGCGCCTCGAAGAGTTGTCAAAGTCACCCTGAGAATATTTTTCGACAGGCGGAGATTTCATGATTTGACAGTATGCTGGACGTTCTGCCGCTGACCAGGCGAAAGCGCGCAAGTGGCGGTACAACGTGCCGTTGACAGCCACCCTAGCGACTATTCGCAAGAGTGTACGCGCGCGCGTGCGCCGTGCGCCCATCGATTCCGCGCGTAGTCGAAAAATAATGTTCCCGCACCGGCAAACTGAAACCTTGAGGAACTCGGCCTCACTCCTGAAATCGAAGGAACATCGATGAAATCTTACCGCCGAAATTTCCTGAAGCATGTGGCGCAGGCTGGAGAAGCAACGCTGGGCACGGCGCTTTTGCAGCAGGTTTCATCAAGGGTTGCATCGGCCGTGGCTCGTGTGCGCGAGTCGAGTGAGAGCAGAAGCCCCGCGGTGATCGTTCGCCCGAAAGGCATCGATGCAAGAGCCTATTCTCCAGACCATTCTCTACACGCGCGAAGAAGTCGAACCGCGGATCATGGGAAAGACCTCCGTGCTCGAGAAGTATGACGGGAGATCGGCTGGATTCCTCAACCAGGATTTGCCAAGAGTGGCATCAACGGATGCACCTGCGAGTATAGCTACGAACCTTCGGCGGGGCGCATCACGGCCTTTGCCGACCGCGACTGGCGCATCAATATGTCTAGCGATAGCTTTACGCACTGCGACCAGGTCAGCGACTGCGAGGGCTGGCAGGAAAGCTTGCGAGTCATCTGTGCGAGCCGCGTGAAATTTCGGCGTGAGCGGAAACACTCTCTATCAGGCCTACACCCGCATGAAGCGCGCACAGACGCAGACGCCAGCCAAGGATCTGATTTTCAATCTGTACGGCGGCGGATTGTTGAGCAGCGAGAGCCCCTTGGGCGTCGGTTAGTTTGCCGCCCGGCGGGGGAGGCAGGCGCGGACTGGCAGCGATCTCAGCAGACACACACCGCGATGTTTATAGATGGAGGCGACCGAGGTTGCTTTTTGTGACGTGAATCCAGCGACCCGAGTGGAGCATCCGAATATTCGTCCGCTGCCGGAGTCGCTCTTCAATCTGTGCGATACCGATTGGACCTACGACATTTCAAGGACGAGGCTCAGCCCAAGATGATCCTCGCGCTCGAAAACATAAAAGCGGCACGCCCGAGGCCAGTTATGGCGAGATTACAGCACTGGCGCAGGCGCGCGTGCATTCATTTAAGAATCGCCAGCGCCAAGGATCTTTCCAAAGCGCTGGGTGAGATTTCCGAAGCAGGCTTCAATCTTTACGAACCATCGCATTGTCGGGAAGATGGAGGAGTACGCGGCCGCCCACGAAGAGAAAATCTTCTATCTGATCTCGCACTCGGTCGAAGATTGACCGCAGCGCTGCAAACCGAAGCGCGCTTCGATCAGACGCTTGCCGATTTTCTCGCGGTGCGCAAGTTGACGTATGTGGATGATCTCGACGCGCACCGCGCGGATTTGGCGCGCTCCAGGCTCAGCCACAGGGTTATCTTCAGACTTCTATATATCGGGCACTACCCGCCGTTGGGGAATTGTTTTTCCGCGTTCGCGATCAAAGACAAGCTAATCGAGTTTCTCGAACCAAAGCCGATCGCATATTCGACATAGATCGCCATGACGAAGTCTGCGAGACAAGAATCAGACGAGCAGATATTCAAGAAATGCCTTGAGATCGGCAGCGGTTTTCCAGGGGTCGAGCTCCCAATATTTCGGACTCAAAAGTTCGCACGACCAGCATCCTGTGAAACCGGTGGCGCGTACTGCGTCGACCCACTCCTGTAAAGGAATGCGACCGCCGCCGGTCCAGACATCGCGCCCGCGCTGCTCAAAAGTTCCGCGTTCTCCCCACGACTCGAGCGAATCGCAAAAGTGGACACAATAAATCAAGTCTTTGTCGAGTTTCGCGATTTCTTTCGCGGTTGTGCCGCTGTCCCACAAATGCCAGAAATCGATCACGAGGCCCACGTTGTCCTGCTCAGCGCCGTCGATCGTTTCAAGCGCCTGTTCCAGTGTGTTCAGCGGAGCCCATGTCAACGGTTCGAGAAAAAACTTGACCTTGTGTGCTTTCCCGATTTCGCCGAGCCGCTTCAGATTCTGCGAGGTTAATTTGCGCATCTCCGGCCACGGCATTCCTTTAAGTCCCTGATAGCGACCTGCGGGATCCAAGGGCCCCGTCAATAACTGAACCATCGGGCAGCCGATTTTCTCCGCGAGCGCGCACAACCCTTCGCAGTCGCGCGCAAGATCGTCGTAAGCGGAACCCTGGCGCTCGACGTCCTGGATGTAGGTCAATCCCACAGGTGGCAGATCCTCGAAAAGCGGCGGGAGGCTTTCGATTTTGTAGCCCTGAGCGAGATACCGCTTGAGCTTGTCGCCGTTCACCTCGATGCCGGCGTGGCCGGTTTCTTTGGCGATCCGGATATCCGTAAGCAGATTGCAGGTCTTGGTGACCTGACTCTGTAGTGCAATGAAAGGCCGAGACCGGCTTTGGGAATTGTGGTCTTCAATCGCCCGACTGTCCATTTTTCCTCGCAAATAGATTTTTAGGGCTTACCAGAACTGAATATAACAAATTTATCGATTATGTAGACGGTATACTATAACGTGAACTACGAATTCCAGGGCAGAAGAGACTTTCCGAAAACTTCCAGGCTAACCGAAGGCGCCTGATCGGTCAGCCCCGATTCGCAGGAGCGGAAAAAGAGTCAGGTGACGCACCCGGGTCGATCGCAAGCTATCAACATCCAATATAGCCTGCTCCTGGAAACGGTTTTCACAGTCGCGAACTATGGAATAAGAGAAGCCGAGTCTGTAGTCCGATGGTAAAGGTTACAAGGCCGTAATCTAGCTGGGGAAGTGAGTTTTTCAAAGGAGAACATTTCCTGCGCTGAGCTCAGGAAATGTTCCGAAGTTATGGAGCTCTCCTGACCGCATATTGAGCCGCGCAGCAATGAGGACGTGGCGGACCGTCCAGGACATCCATGGATCGTTTTGAGCCTGAGGACGACGAAACACTTTTTGCCTCGGAGGGTGGATTGACAGGATAGGAGTGACTGTATACTGTAGACATTCGTGTTTGGGCCAATGGTTTCCTAGGCGATGAATCTCAAAATTGGTACCGCGCCCGATTCCTGGGGAGTCTGGTTTCCCGACGATCCCAAACAGATTCCATGGGAGCGGTTTCTCGATGAGGTCGTCGAGGCAGGATACGAATGGATCGAGCTCGGTCCTTACGGTTATCTGCCCACAGACATCAAGAAACTGCAGAAGGAGTTGGAAAAGCGGCACTTAAAGGTTTCTGGCACATTCGCCATGTGTAATCTAGAGGAGCGATCGGCCTGGCCAGAACTCGAGCGGCAGGTGCTTGGCGCGGGTGAATTGCTTTCGACCCTCGGCGCGAAATTCATCGTACTCATCGATGACACGTATTCCGACCTCTTTAGTGGCAAGCCGACCGGACCAAGTGAACTGGACGATGCCGCGTGGGGCCGGTTGATCGCCACAACACAGCGCGTGGCGGATATCGTTCGTACCAAGTTCGGCCTTACGCTCGTTTACCATCCGCACGCGGAAACGCATGTGGAATACGAAGAGCAGATCGAAAAATTTCTCGATCAGACGGACCCGGCGCGGGTGTCGCTGTGTCTGGATACCGGGCATCATGCTTACCGTGGAGGCGATCCGGTCAGCTTTATGCGCCGTCATCACGACAGAATCGGCTACCTACACCTGAAGAGCGTTGACAAGGAAATTCAGCAGAAGGTTGAGGCGGAAAACATTCCCTTTGCCCGTGCGGTGGAGATCGGCATGTTCTGTGAGCCGTCGAAGGGCGTCGTCGATTTTCGCGCCTTTCGCGACGTGCTCGAAAGGGCGAATTATCAAGGTTGGGCGACCGTAGAGCAGGATATGTATCCGGTCTCGTTCGACAAACCACTGCCGGTCGCGAAGAGAACGCGAACTTACCTAAGTGAACTTGGAATCGGCTGAGCCTCTGTCGTTGGCGGAGTCTAAGGCGGGCAAGATCGGAGTGATCCAATGGATTGGCGAAGACTCATCGATGGCAAAGTTGCGCTTATCACGGGCGCCGCTTCCGGGATTGGCCGGGCGACAGCCCAGCTTTTTGCGCAGCACGGCGCGAAAGTTGCCGTTATCGACGTGGCCGAGAGCGGTGGGCAGTCGACTGTCGAATGCATTCGCAAGGTTTCGGGAGAGGCATTTTTTCTCAAGTCGAATGTCGCCTGTATGGACCATGCGCGCGAAATGGTGGAGGAAACTCTGAAGCGCTACGCCCGGCTCGATATCGTCTTCAGCAATGCGGCTTCGTACAAGATGGCGTCGACCACGGATAGCACCGAAGACGAGTGGGATCGCACGCAGGATGTCTGCCTCAAAGCCACGTGGATGATCGCGCATTACGCCATACCGGCGATGCTGCGCAATGAGAACGGATCGTTCATCATCACCTCGTCGGTGCAGGGTATTCGCGGCTACAGGAACCACGCTGCCTATCAGGCGGCGAAGGGCGGATTGATCTCATTGACGCGTTCCCTGGCGGCGGATTACGCACCGAAGATTCGCGTGAATGCAATTCTTCCGGGCGCGGTGATCACTGGGTTGGTAGCAGGAGCCTCCGAAAGTGACCTGAAAAAAGTCGCGATGATGTGCCCGTTGCAGCGACACGCGCAGCCCGAGGAGATCGCGACAACTGCGTTGTTTCTGGCATCGGACATGTCTTCGTACATGACCGGTTCGTGTCTGGTAGTGGATGGCGGTCTGACGTCGGTCATAAAGACCGATTGACGAAAGTCTTTATTTGTTGCTCGTGAACTTTTAGGAAGTGATGCGGTGATCGCGAAGAGTCACGAAGATGAAAATGTATATAAACGGCGGTTGGGTTGACTCTCCAAAAATGTCGGCGGTTCTTTCTCCCTACTCGGGGGAAGTAGTCGATCACGTTCCTGACGCGACGAACGAGCAGGCAGAGCAGGCTCTGGCCGCAGCCGAACGAGGCGCAGTCGCGATGGCCCGACTCACCGCATATGGGCGCAACCAGATTCTGATGCGCGCAGCGGATATTTTTTCCGGCAGAGTGGAGGATTTCGCTCGCACCGTGAGCGCCGAAGAAGGTAAACCGCTGGCCGAGGCGCGTGGCGAAGCCAGCCGCATACCCGACTTGCTGCGGCTTTGCGCGTTTGAAGGATCGCAGATTCGCGGTGAAACTCTGCCGATCGATGCGCAGTCGGGCGCGCGGGAAAAAATTGCCTTTACGCTTCGCGTGCCCTGCGGAGTCGTACTCGCGATCAGTCCATTCAACTATCCTTTGTTGCTCGTGCTGCACAAGGTAGGGCCTGCGCTCGCCGCGGGAAATTCTGTTTTGCTTAAGCCGGCGAGCTCGACGCCATTATCTTCCTTGAAACTGACGGGAGTCCTGCTTGAAGCGGGACTGCCCCCCGACGGCCTGCAGTGCATTACGGGTTCCGGTTCGCGCCTTGGGCCGCTGCTATGCGCCGACCCAAGAGTTCGCAAGATCAGTTTCACCGGCAGCACAGAAGTGGGTGAGCGGCTGGCAAAAGTTGCCGGGGTAAAAAAACTCTCGCTGGAACTCGGCTCGAATTGTGCACTGGTCATTCTTCCAGATGCCGATCTCGACGAAGTTGCCCAGGCGACCGTGGTCGGCGGATACGTTAATGCAGGACAAGTTTGCATCTCGACGCAGCGGATCTTGGTGCACCGGCGCGTCTATTCCGATTTTCTCAGCGCGCTCAAACCGCGTGTGGAAGCGATCAAAGTTGGCGACCCAGCCGCGGAAGACACAAAACTCAGCGCCATGATTTCCGTCTCGGAGGCGGAACGGGTGACGTCGTGGGTCGATGAGGCACTGCAGGGCGGGGCGCGTGTTGTGACCGGAGGCGAGCGGCAGGGCGCGGTGGTTGCACCGACGATTGTCGCCGAGGTCAAGCCGAAGATGCGCCTTTCAAGCGAGGAAGTGTTCGGGCCAGTTGTTGCGGTCACTCCGGTCGAGACGGCGGAAGAGGCAATTTCTCTCGCCAACTGCAGCAAATACGGATTGGGCGCGGGCATCTTCACACGCGACATCAATGCGGCGTGGAAGTTCGCGCGCGACGTGCAGTGCGGCACAATTCAGATCAATTGGACGCCGTTGTGGCGCGCGGACCTGATGCCTTATGGCGGCTTCAAAGGAAGCGGCATCGGGCGCGAAGGTCCGCGCTACGCGATCGAAGAAATGACCGAGTTAAAAACTGTGGTCTTTCACGGAATCGGTGAATAGTTGAAACGGGGATCCCCCCAGCTCCGCTGGGTTGCGGTAGAAGTTTGACAGATCCGGGAGTCCCATCGGAGAAACTTCCCAAGTTGAACCGCTCAAGCACACGAAAGCCGCGCTCAGCCGCTTTGAGCAGCTCAAAACTTCAAGCCCCCGGCTTTGCCGGGGTGTACTTACATCGGCGTTGTTGGCGAACGATCGATTTGCGATGATGATTCAACGCAATGATGATTGACGAAAGACGATTTGGCGGGACGGATAGATTCGAGCTTTGGGCAGGAATCGTGCACAGGGGGATGAAAAGATGGCCAACGGATCCAGCTGCAAGACCACACGTTTGACGATGAGCCAGGCTTTGGTGAAATACATCAGTGCTCAGTTCAGCGAACGGGATGGTCATGAGCGCCGGTTGATTCCCGCCATCTTCGGAATTTTCGGACACGGCAACGTCGCCGGCATCGGGCAGGCACTTTACGAATACGGCAACGACCTTCCCTATTACCACTCCTACAACGAGCAGTCGATGGTTCACACAGCATGCGGTTTCGCCAAGGCCAGCAATCGGCTTGCGACACTGGCCTGCACGACGTCGATCGGTCCGGGATCGACCAACATGATCACCGGCGCCGCGCTCGCCACAATCAATAGGCTGCCCGCGCTGCTGCTGCCATCGGATTATTACGCGACCCGTCATCAGGGCCCGGTGCTGCAGCAGCTTGAGCACCCCATCTCAGCCGACGTCAGCGTGAATGACTGTTTTCGTCCCGTGAGCCGCTTCTTCGATCGCATCTCGCGTCCCGAACAATTGCTGGCATCGCTTCCCGAAGCGATGCGCGTGCTCACCGATCCCGCGGAAACCGGCGCAGTCACCATTTCGTTGCCACAGGACATTCAAAACGAAGCCTACGATTATCCTTCGCACTTTTTGTCGAAGCGCGTGTGGCCGATCGAGCGGCGATTGCCGCTGCCGCATCTGATTGATCTTGCGGTCGGATTGCTCAAGAGAGCGCAGCGTCCTGTGATCATCGCGGGCGGTGGTGTTCACTACGCCGAAGCGTGGGACGATCTGCAATCCTTTTCGGAAACCTTCGGAATTCCTGTCTGCGAAACTTTTGCCGGCAGAGGCGCGGTCCGCAAGCAATCGAACCTTCTGCTCGGCGGCCACGGAATTACCGGAAATCCGGCCGCGGGAAAAATCGTGGCTGAAGCGGATTTGGTGATCACCGTTGGCTCGCGCCTCACCGATTTCACGACCGGGTCGCAGGGCGCCTTCAATAATGCGGACGTGAAGTTCATCAACATCAACGTCTCTTCGTACGACTCATACAAGCAGGGCGCGCTCGCAATTACCGCCGATGCCCGCCTCGCATTGGAGACATTTTCCAAGGCGGCCTCGGCTGCAGGGATCAGGCCGCGCGCATCGTATCTCGAAGAAATTTGCAAAACGAAAAAAGAATGGGAGAAACGTGTTCAGGAACAAGTCTATCGCGCCACTCCGAACGAAGCGTTGAGCCAGGGACAACTGCTCGGAATTATGAACGAAGAATCGAAGCTGGGAGACATAGTGGTCGCCGCGGCAGGCAGCCCTCCGGGCGATCTGCACAAGCTATGGCATGTGAGCAATTCCGCCGCGTGCCATCTCGAGTTCGGCTGCTCCTGCATGGGCTATGAGTTGCCCGCTGCCATCGGCGTGCGCATGGCGCAGCCGAGCGGCGAGATTTACGTCTTCATCGGCGACGGGACATATCTGATGAATCCCACCGAGATCGTCACTTCTGCGCAGGAGAGCCTCAAGTTCACGCTGATTCTTTCCGAAAATCACGGCTACCAATGCATCCGGCAACTGCAAATGGCGAAGGTCGGCTACAGCTTCGGCAACGAATTTCGCCGCCGCAAACTCTCTACGAATCGGCTTGAAGCCGACTATATCGAAATCGACTTCGCAAAAAACGCCGAGAGCATGGGTGCGCGCACCTGGCATGTAAGAACGGAAGAAGAAGTCAGGAAAGCACTTCGCGAGGCGCGGGCCGAAAAACGGACTTCTGTGATCGTGGTGGAAACCGAAAAGCAGCACTACACTCCCGGCTCGGGCGTGTGGTGGGACATTTCGGTTGCGGAAGTTTCCGGCGATCGAAAAACGCAAAAGTTGCGCGCCGAGTATGAAGAAGGTCGCAGAAGGTTCCAGCGCTTTAACTATTGATTGCAAAACTTGCTCAGTGAGCGTGTACGAAATGAACGACATATTAGCCTCCCGGGGGAGCGAATGAAGTGGATCCGCGAAAAAGTGCTGAAGGGCGAAGTGCTCGGCGGCACATTTCTGAATTTGGGTTCGAGCCTCACTGCCGAAATCGCAGGGCGCGCCGGATTCGACTGGGTCTTGATCGATCTTGAGCATGGCTCCGGCAATCGCCAGGAACTGCTGATCCAATTGCAGGCGCTTGAGAGCACCGCAGCCGCTCCGATCGTGCGTATCGCGTGGAACGATCCTGTTCTTTTCAAGCGCGTTCTTGATCTCGGTCCTTCCGGCGTCATGGTGCCTTATGTTCAATCGGCCGACGAAGCCAAAAAAGCGGTCGCCGCCATGCGCTACCCGCCGCAGGGTGTGCGCGGCGTCGCCAGTATGAATCGTGCCTGCGAATTCGGTCCCGGCTTCAATGAGTATTTTAAGTCGGCGAATTCCAAACTGCTCACCGTGATCCAGATCGAAACGCTCTCGGCGGTCGGGCACGCGGAGGCAATCGCCGCGACCGATGGCGTTGACGTTCTCTTCGTCGGACCGATGGATCTCAGTGTGAACATGGGCATCCCTTGCCAATGGGACGATCCGAAACTTCACGCCGCCTTCACTAAGGTTGTTGCCGCCTGCCGCAACGCGGGCAAGGCCGCGGGAATTTTGCTGATGAACAAAGACGCGGCGCCAGTGGTGAAAGAAGGATTTTCTTTTCTGGCGCTGAGTTCCGATAGCGCAATGGTCGCGGCGGGAATGAAAGACACTGCAACTGTACTTAGCCAACTTCGCAGCAAATAGGCTGTGAAGTTTTCGATTCGATGAGTCGAATTACCTCGCCGACGGTCACGACCGCGCAATTTCTTCCAGACTTCGTCCTCCGGTTTCCGGGCACCGGCCGCCAAGAAAAGATGAAGGTTTCAAGGCAATTGACGGCGAATGTCCAGAACGCCGGCCACGGAGCTAAAATTGTTTCGGAGTTTTCCGTCATCAGCAGAAAAACCAGATTCGCGACGAAGGCAATCCACAATGCAGTTGAGGCGATCGCCATCCCCTTGCAGCGCAATGTGATTGGGAAAACTTTCGGACATAAGCAGGCAGGTAACCGGTGAGACTGCGTTTACGCGAATTCCTTTCGCGGCATACTCCTGCGCCAACATCAACTTCACGCGTAGCGCAGCCTCACTGTCGAGCGGTCAGGTCGAGAATCCGTCCGCCGAAACCGACTGCCGCATTTCCGATTACGATATCGAGCCGATAAAATTCCTGAACGACCTGCTCAATCGCGCGTTGCAGTTCGTCGGCGTGGCCCTGATCAATGTTCTTGTACGCAACGGCTCCAAGTTGCGGGGCACGTGCAGCGCCTCATCCTCACTGAGCAGATCGAAAGGAATGACGCGAGTGCCGAAACTTGATAGTCTGGCAGTGGTTTCGGCGCCGATGTCTCCACATCCGCCGGTGATCGCAATGACCTTGCCGCCTAGTCCTCGCGAATCGTCCAAAGCGATTTCGGGCATTGTTTTCACTCAATCGAAGTGATCTGATACAGAGGCGGCAAGCCCTTTTCCGCGCGAAAGATATTTTCTGCGGCGGCTTTAGTGCGGCGTTTCACCGTGCCCCGCGTGGCACCTGCAATGTGCGGTGTCGCAACCACATTCGGCAGCTTCAAAAGAGGATGCGACGGGTCGAGCGGTTCATGCGCAAACGTATCGAGTCCAGCGCCTCGAATCTTGCCCGCTTCAAGCACTTCAACCAGAGCTGGCTCGTCGATGATTTCTCCACGCGCCAAGTTGATCAGCACTGCCGTGGGTTTCATCAGTCTCAGAGAGCGCTTGTCGATAAGATGTCGCGTCTTGGAAGTCAGGGGAATGTGCAGCGACACGTAGTCCGATTCCACGAGCAACTTCTCGATATCTTCCGGCCTGCCGAAAAAATCGAGGCGATGTTCTTCGAGCAGGTCCGGCGCTGCGGGAAGTGCGTCGATGGCCATGACTCGCATCCCCAATGCAGACGCCCGTTTCGCCAACTCGCGCCCGCTCGCACCGAGGCCAATCAACCCGAGCGTCTTGCCTACCAATTCATCGTTCAAGGGATGGTAGAAAACGCCCGAACGGATGTTGCTGCTGCTGAGGTGAAGATTCTTGGCGAAGCAGAACAAGAAGAAAAGAGCATGTTCCGCAAGCGCGATCCCGCTGAACGCACCAGGCGTGTTAGCCAGAGGGATGTTTTTATCGAGGATGTATTTGACATCGAAATGATCGAGGCCAGTTCCAAGCACCTGCCAAAGCTTTACTGCCTTTGCGGCATCGACCATCTCATGTGATCCCCAGCCGCCCTGGTCGACAACGATCTCGGCCGAACCAAATTGTGCGGAAATCAAACCCTTGGGATCGAAGAGTGCGACTCGATGCTTCCCGCCGACCGCTTCCAGAAAATCGTCATAACAGGGATGAACCAGGTCGCGAAAGCCGATAAAGAGAATGTTCATTCCAAACGCCTCGAACAAGAAAATAAGTTGCAAATTATACTCCGTCTGCTGTATACAGCGTACATCGTTTCTGTCAACATAAGACCTCCGAGCTCTCGAAGCACTTTCGACCTTGTCCCCTACCGCTGCCACGGTTTCCGGCAGTGCGCCGATGGTGAGTGACACCGAGTCTAACCGGCGGCCGCCATGGCTAGAAACCACCACCGCCGATGCGCCTTCGTCGGCCGCGCGGCGAGTATCGTCGGCGATGAGGACTTCTTTCACGATCATCGGTCCCGGCCATTCGCGAATCCAGAGTAAATCTTTCCAGCCGACCGCGCCGCGGGACGGCGACTCTGACCCATTCACCATACCCAACGGCCCCTCCCCGGAACCACGACGTTTTCCAGCTTAGCAGGACGCTGAAAAATCGTGCTTTGATGCGATTCGGTCCACTTGGTTCGTGATTTTATGGGCGGCTGGAGCTTGTAGATTTGCCAGATTGATCTCGCAATGACTGTTCTCTCGCTTCTTGCAAA
>JBARJF010000089.1:0-60822 GCA_049800135.1 Candidatus Sulfotelmatobacter sp. | reverse complement strand
GCAAGAAGCGAGAGAACAGTCATTGCGAGATCAATCTGGCAAATCTACAAGCTCCAGCCGCCCATAAAATCACGAACCAAGTGGACCGAATCGCATCAAAGCACGATTTTTCAGCGTCCTGCTAGTAGTCCCACTGTTTGTCGCGCACGGGTCGTAACAGTTTCTGGACTTCTGTTACAAGTTGCAGATCAACCTTCTCTTGGTACCATTCAACATTGCGTCGCACAGATTCCGGATTCGCGGAGCTGAAAAGAGTAGTAGGAAGGCTGGGGTTGTGGCTGGCAAATTGTAGAGCCAGCTTCGCAATGGAACTGCCTTGCTTTCGACAGAAGTCGGCCGCCGCTTTGAAGGTGGCTCGGTCCTGTGTGCTCGCGGGATGCCAATCCGCCGGTCCCCGGTCCGTCAACAAGGCGCTGGCGAACGGGGAACCATTGATGATTCCAATTCCCTTCGCCTCGGCAACAGGCAGCAGCTCCATAATTCGCGTGTCGCTCAGGCAGTAGTGATTGTGGACCAGGCCGGCATCCACATCGAGCGAAGAGAAAATCCGCATCCACAGATCCACCGGGTAGATTCCAAAGCTGACGCCGCCTATCCGTCCTTCCCGCTTCAACTCCAGCACCGACTCGTAGCCTTCAGTGAGAGCCCACTCCGTGTGCTTACGTCCTTGGTATTCGATATCGTGGATGTGAATCAGATCGAAATAGTCAGTCCCCAGGCGTTCAGCACTCTCCTCAATCGACTTGCGAATCCGGGCGCGGGAGTAGTCGAGCGTGTCTTCGCCGTAAGTGCCGGGCTTGGTATATTTGCCTACTTTGGTCGAGAGATAATACAGGTCGCGCCGAACCCCACGTAATGCCTTCCCCAGAACTGTCTCAGAAACCGTGCCTGCATAAGCCGGCGCCACGTCGAAGTAGTTGATTCCGCTTTCCAGTGCCACGTGGACGGCGCGAATGGCTTCCGATTCGTCGACCGAATGGAAAACACCACCGAGAGATGAAGCTCCGAAGCTCAGCCGGGAGACTCTCATCCCGGTTTTTCCAAGAAGACAGTAATCCATACCAAGACCGGTCCGATGCGTTCAAGCAAGACCCGAAAAACCGCGAAGTACGCGAGGCGCCTAGGACGGTGGGCCTTTGACGGCTCCAATACTCTTGGCAACCTGAATTAATTGTTATCCATCGCCATCTCGTACTTCCACCACCGCTTTCATCATTCCAACTTTTGTCGAGAGCTCCTTGAACCGCGCCGGTACTTCCTCAAGGGAGATCCGATCGGTTATCCAAGGATCCGTATCAATCTTCTCCTCTTCAAGCATGCGGATGATCGATGGAAACTGTCCACAACTATTTCGGCTCGCATAGATTGTGATTTCCCGCCGATGGAGAAGCGCATCATCGATTGGTATGGGATCACGGGTTAATCCCACGAAGACCATGCGACCTCCAGGAGCCACATAATTCAAACTGTCTGACATGACGGTCGCGCTACCCGTAGCATCCAACACCACGTCAGCCAGTCTTCCATCAGGAGCAGGCAAGGCTTCGAGACCCAACTTGTCTGCAAACTGTCTGCGCCAATTGTTGGTTTCTATGACCGTCACTTTCGCCCCGATGGCCATGGCGAACTGACTCACCGCCAGTCCGATGGGGCCTGCGCCCACCACCAGCACGTCTTCACCCGCCCGCATTTGGCTCCTTCTTACGGCGTGGGCCCCAATTCCCAGCGTCTCGACCAGCGCCAGTTGATCGGTGGAAAGCCGCTCCGATTTGTGCAATAACTCAACCGGGACCACCAAGAAATCCTGCATACCTCCATCGACATGCACACCCATCAACCGAATCTGTTCGCAGCAATTCGTTCTTCCCACCCGGCAAGTGCGGCATTGGCCGCAACTGATGTACGGTTCGATGGCGCACCGATCACCCGGGCGGAGTCCTCGCGTATTCTCGGGCACTTCTACTATTTCGCCCGCAAGCTCGTGCCCCAGAACGCGCGGGTATGTGTATATGGGGTGCCTTCCGGCAAGAGCATGAAAATCGCTCCCACAAACCCCGACTCGATGAACTCGAACCAGGGCTTGTCCACTGCCAGGCACTGGGCGCGGGACCTCAAGGTCGACAAACTCGCCCGGAGCGTTCAGCAGAATTCTTTTCATAAAAGGTCCCTCGGACAGTGGCTGAAAGAGTTGTTCCTATTGGTCCAGCCATCCGCTGGCCTGTGAATTGTATGAGTACCGTCCATCTTCCGTCAAGCGGTACGAGCGACAGAACCATCAATTAGAACGGTGCACAGCCCGGGCCCGATCGTAAAATCTGATACTTTTCTTGACATTCAGAATTCATGAGTGGTAAAGTTCGCGGTCACATTGGCCCATCCAAACGCCGCGCCCCGCGTGGCCATGGAACCTCGCGCTGGATCTTGTCAATGAGCTATGCCATGCAGCCGACCCTTAGAATTCCAACTCTCGACATCGCGATCATTCTGCTGTACATGTGCGGCATATTGACCATTGGCCTGCTGTCGGTGCGCCGGATCAAGGTCACGGGCAATGTGTTTTTTCTCGCGGGACGATCGCTCTCCTGGCCCTTCGTTGGTGCGGCCCTATTTGCCTCCAATATTTCGACCATCCACCTGGTTGGACTTACGGCCTCCGGCTACAATGAAGGCCTCGTCTGGGGAAATTTCGAATGGATGGCGGCGTATACGCTCATCCTGCTATCGCTCGTTTTCGCTCCATTTTATTTTCGAACGCGCATAGAAACCCTGCCGGAATTTCTGGAGCGCCGCTACAGTCCCGCGTCACGCTCATTCGTGGCCTTCATGGCGATTGTTGCGGCGGTGTTTATCCACATCGGGATGAGTCTGTACGCGGGTGCGGCGGTTTTCCAGCGCTTTTTTGGCATTAACGTGGTCACCTCGATCGTGATCATTTCGACAGTCGTCGGGGTTTATACCGTGCTCGGAGGTTTGCGAGCCGTGGTCATCACGGAGACTGTCAACACGGTGATCCTCATCGTGGGAGCGTTATTGATTTTGGCATTCTCGCTAGCCGCGTTGCCCGGCCATGGAATCCATTCCGTGGCGCAGTTCAGGGCGGCTGCGAAGCCCGGACAATTATCGATGCTGCACACGCACGACTCGGCAGGTCTAAGCTGGTACGCCATACTTCTTGGCTATCCGATTCTCGGCATATGGTATTGGTGTACCGACCAGACGATTGTTCAAAGAGTATTAGGAGCGCGCAGCTCAGAAGATGCTCAACTCGGTCCTCTTTTCGCCGGGTTTCTCAAGATCCTGCCTGTATTCCTGTTGGTGCTGCCGGGCGTCATTGCATACGTGCTGTTTCATAACATCATCGGGAACGCGAGCAACCAGACTCTGCCGGTGCTCATTGAGCAATTGATCCCGACCGGGTTGCGCGGAGTCATCACAGCGGCGGTTCTGGCAGCTCTAATGAGCGCGGTCGCTGCCGCTCTCAACAGCATCGGAACCCTTGTAGCGGTTGACATAGTGGCGCGGTTGCGGCCCCGCACTTCCGACCATGCGCAGGTGACCATCGGCCGTATTAGTTCGGTGGTAGTTATGTTGCTGGCGATGGCCTGGTCAACCCAGGGTGGGCGATTCTCCAGTATTTTTGAAGCGATTAATGCCATTGCAGCGGACTTGGCGCCTCCGATCACAGTGGTATTTCTTTGGGGCGTATTATGGCGCAGAGGCACCAAGCAGGCTTCGCTGTGCACGCTGATTTCAGGCTTCTCCCTGGGAGCGATTGCGTTCATCCTCGACCTTCCGGCGTTTGGAACGGAGAAGATTATTACTCACCGCTGGGGTATTCCTTTCATGATGCAGGCCTGGTGGATGTTTTGTATTTGCAGCGTCATTTATGTGATGGTCTCTCTCCTGACGCCGCCACCAGCGCCGGAGTCCGTGGATGGCCTTACCTGGAGTCATCCGCTGGCCAGTATCACTCAGGAACGGTTCAAAGGGTTGCGAGACCCGCGTTTAATCGCCGCAGTTCTCGCGGTGACGGTCGCCGTCTTGTACTACATTTTCCACTGAGGCTTAAACTCCAGTTCGGAATTGTCCGCGTCGCCGAGATCTTGTTCGAAAGGCTAAACCGCCGAGCGAGATTAGGACTTGTGGTCTCCGATGAATATCGATACCCACCAGCATTTTTGGAAGTATAACGATCGAGATTACGTGTGGATGGCCGCCGGCATGGACAAGCTCCGTAAGGATCACCTGCCCTCTGACTTGTTGCCCCTCATGGGCGCCGCCGGCATCGACGCTACGGTCGCGGTGCAGGCGCGGCAAAGTCTTGAAGAGACTAACTGGCTTCTGCAACTCGCGGAGGAGCATCCCTTCATCCGCGCCGTAGTGGGCTGGGTAGATCTCTGCAGCGAACGCGTGGTCGAGCAGCTTGAGCAGCTTGCTCCGCACTCAAAATTCCGCGGCGTGAGACATGTCGTGCATGACGAACCGGATGACGAGTTTATGTTACGGAAGAGCTTTCTTAATGGCTTAAGTCAACTGAAGCGATTCGGATTAACCTACGATCTCCTGGTTTTTCCTCGGCACCTTCCCATTGCATGCGATGTGGTGAAACGGTTTCCGGACCAACCTTTTGTGCTCGACCACATTGCCAAACCTCCGGTTCGATCGGGAGCAATGGAGCCTTGGGCGCGCGACCTCAAACGACTGGCAGGGTTTGGCAACGTCTTTTGCAAAATTTCCGGGCTGGTAACCGAGGTCAGGTGGAATGCATGGAAAGCGCAGGATTTCGAGCCGTACCTCGAGGTTGTGCTTCACGCCTTCGGCCCGCATCGGCTCATGATCGGCTCGGATTGGCCGGTCTGCACTTTGGCGGCAGACTATACGTCGGTGATTGACCTGGAGGCGGGTTTCATAGGCCGGCTTTCCGGCGATGAACAAAACGCAATCCTGGAAAAGAACTCGGTGGAATTTTATTCCATCCGGTTCTGAGTTCAAGTGGCCATTCGGGTGCACGGCCCGAGTGAGCTGCTATTTTATTAATTCTTTCAGTCGGAGATGTTGATATGAAAAAAGCAGCTTGGGGAGCAGTCTGGCTTCTCGTTTGTATTCCTGCTTTTGCGCTCGGGCAAAGCGACGGCCCCGTGGCGGAGTGGTCCTTCAATGAAACCGGCGGACAATTCGCGCATGATTCGGTCAGCGGCATGGATGACCCCATCGGCGGATTGTTCAAACGCGTCAGTGGTGTCTCTGGAAATGGCTTGCGATTTGACGGGGAGTCCACCATTATCACTCGCGGTTACAAGGGCGTCCCACAAACCACCGCCGGGCTCACGGTGGATGCCTGGGTGGCTGTCAACACGTATCCGTGGAACTGGGTTCCGATTGTCGAGCATCGGCGAGAGGAACAAGCGGGCTACTTTTTCGGAATCGATTCTTTCGGCCACATCGGATTAAAAGTCGCTGTGGGTGGGCAATGGTGGTGCCTGGTTTCGAAGTCTCAGCTCCCGCTCAAGAAGTGGTCTTACATTGCCGGCAGCTACGACCCGGCAAAGGGAATGGCGATTTACCTGGATGGAAAATCGGTGGGAGAGTTGGCGCTGCAAGGAACTCTGAACCCGGCTGGCCGCCAGGATTTGGTCATTGGTAGAGTGATTGACCCGATTCTTCCCGCGCAGTGGATCCATCCTAAGATTCCGGTTCGGTATTCATTCGACGGGATTCTCGACGACCTGCGCATTTTCGACCGAAGCCTGACCGCGCAGGAGATCGCAAAAGCATACTCCGGCGTTCACCCGCCGGCCGGAGATGCCCTGCCCTGGCCGGTTCTGCCGTCCGGACCGCCCGGCGTCGGACATTTTGGTGCTTTTTATACGACTCTGAAGTATGACGAAATGTGGGATGCGCCGCGCCGTGTAGGTCCGGACTCAGACGTCATAGTTCGTTTCGATGACGCCCCCATTCGCATGGTGTTCTGGCAGGGCACGAACTACGGCGGCGACTGGGTCACCGAGAATAACAAATGGTACACAGACGAGTTCGTGGAAACTGGCGGCAAGGTGGACTGTCCGGGCGGCGAAGACTGCGAACCTATGTCAGACAAACAGAACCGCTATTCCCACGTTCGCATTCTGGAGAACACCGACGCGCGGGCCGTGGTTCACTGGCGCTACGGACTGTGCGAAGTCGTAAATTACTCGTGCGCCAACCCCGATCCGAACACGGGATGGACTGACTGGGCCGATGAATATTTCACCATCTATCCGGATGGCGTGGCGGTTCGCAAACAAGTTTTGTGGACGTCGAACTTCAAGAATTGGCACGAATTCCAGGAAACCATTGTGATCAACGGCGCGGGCCAGCGCCCGGAAGACAACATTCAGCCGGATGCGCTGACCCTCGGCAATATGAAGGGCGAGACCGCGACCTATTCCTGGGAAAAAGGTCCGCCGGCAAAGAAGATGGACAAGCCGGCGGATCCCAACATTCAAGTGGTCAATCTCAAGTCGAAATGGAAGCCGTTCCAAATCGTTTCGCCGGTAAATTCGTCGGTAAAGGCATACACCGGAGAACCGACATACTCGATGTTCGAGTGGTGGAACCACTGGCCGGTGGCGCAGGTGAGATCCAGCGGCATTTCCGCAGTCGCGCCGGATCGGCCGTCTTCTTCATCGCTGTCCCACATTTATTGGGATGCGTACGCTCAGACCGGAGACTCGATGACGAAGATTTTGCTGCATGGACTCACCACAAAGTCGGCCGCGGAACTGGTTCCGTTGGCCAAGTCCTGGCTTTCTCCACCCAGTGTGGAGCTCACTGAGCCGGGATTTCGCAGCCAGGGCTACGACCCGACGCAGCGTGCGTTCGTCATGGTTCGTGAATCAGGCTCGCCGTCCGCTGCACGCATCCGGCTTTTGCTCAAGGCGAGTTCTGAATCGCCGCTGGTGAACCCGGCGTTTGTGGTAAAGAATTGGGGAGATTCGGAAGTGAAGCTGAGCATCGATGGCAAGCGGGTCGCGCGCGGGGCCAATTTCCGCTACGGGATTGTGCCCCACCTCGAAGGCAGTGACCTTGTCGTGTGGCTGGCCCTGCAGTCGACCAAGCCGACTACGGTAGAGTTTGCAGCGGAGAAGTAGCTCCGCGCCGGGCTTCGCCTTTCCAGGATTTCTTCGCCGCGATTTCCGAAGCGGGCGCGGCAACTGCCGTTGGTTTTTATGGCTCTTCTCCGCGGGTGCTCCGGCGCGGCCTGAGCCGATTTTTGCCTTACGCTGATTGGCTCGACCATATCTTTGTCAGGCGTCAAAGCTCGAAAGCCGAATCTGTGTCTGCTCTTTCAGCCGAAAAAACCTTGACACTCAACGCCCAGCGCAACTAACATCTGGTCCGGTAGTGGCTGAACCAATGTCATCGTGCTGGCGGCGCTCGATGCCGGGAGGAACCGAAGAATGAGGCTCACAAGGCGAAATCTTTTAACGGCTGGCTGCGCCCTTTCGGCGGGGTCCCTGCTCGCGAATTGTCCCCTCCCTCTGGTCGAGACTGCAGCCGCGAAGAGGACCGACCGGATGAGGAATTCCAATGAGTTCCTGCCCACCTGGAGGTCCCTGAGAACCTTGCCCTCGCCCCAGTGGCTGAGAGACGGCAAGTTCGGGATTTACACGCACTGGGGAGTTTACGCCGTGCACGGAGTGGGCAAGAACGTGACTTGGTACGCCAATAAGGTGTACTGGCAGCCCGACTCTCCGGAGAGAAAGCACTGGGAGCAGACCTATGGTCCTATAGAGAAGTTTGGCTATAAAGACCTGATCCCCCTGTTTACCGCAGCGAAGTTCGACCCCGACGAATGGGCCGAACTGTTCAAGAATGCCGGTGCACGCTTCGCCGGCCCCGTTGCCGAACACCACGACGGATTCTCGATGTGGAATACCAAGTACTCGGAGTGGAACGCCGCCAGGATGGGGCCGAAAAGAGACGTCGTCGGTGAGCTTTCAAAATCGATCAAGGGCCACGGCATGAAGTTTGTCACCGCCTTCCATCATGCGGCAAATTGGTTCTATTTCCCGACCACCGATAAGACCTTGGACAGCTCCGATCCCCGCTACTCCGGTCTTTACGGTTTCATTCACGAACCCTACGCTTTGCCCACCAAGCAGTTCCTCGACCGCTGGGAAGGCAAGATCGTTGAAGTCATCGACAAATACGATCCCGATCTCGTCTGGTTCGACTTTGGTTTGGAGTTGATACACGAGACCTACAAGAAAGACATGCTGGCCTACTACTACAACAAGGCGGAGGAAAGAAAGAAGGACGTGGTTGTGACCTACAAGAAGCACAACCTTGTTCCCATGGTAGGTGTCCTTGATTTGGAGCTCGGCCAGGAGCGCGAATTGACTTACAACGATTGGATCACTGACTCCACTGTTGACGACCAGGGAGCTTGGGGATATTGTCCTCAGGCCGGTTTCAAGTCGGTAGATAATTTGGTGACCAACCTCGTGGATCGCGTTAGCAAGAACGGCTACTTGCTGCTGAACGTCGGCCCGAAGCCGGACGGCACCATTCCAGACGAGGCCAAGGACCGGCTGCGCGGAATCGGAAAGTGGTTGCAGATCAATGGCGAAGCCATCTACGGAACCACCCCATGGCTGATTGCGGCTGAGGGGCCCACTCAGCTGGAAAAGAACGGCTCATTTAATGAAAGCAGCGATCTGAAATATACGGCGCAGGATATCCGCTTTACCGCCAAGCCTGACGTTCTGTATGCTGTCGCCCTCGATTGGCCGGGCGAGAAAGCCGTGATCAAGAGCCTCGCACCCCGAGGGCGAACCTGGGCCGGGTTGTATCCCAGCGAAATCGTCTCGATCACCATGCTCGGTGACGGACAGGACCTCAAGTGGGAAATGACAAAGGATGGGCTTGTGGTCGAGACCCCGAAAAGCAAACCTTGTGATTCCGCCTTTACCTTCAAGATCAAGCGCAGAAGCCCGGTGTGATTTGTCAAGAATCTACCCTGCGGACATATCAGTGACAGATGAACCGGCAAATGTCGAATGCATTCTGATCGCGGACGACCTTACCGGCGCGTGTGACACCGGGGTCCAGTTTGTGCGCTGCGGCCTGTCGTGCCGTGTGGAGTTGAACCTCGCAAACCGCCACGCTCCGGCCATGACCGACGTTCTGGCTTTCACCACCAACAGCCGCAGCGACAGCGCGGTGCAGTGCCGGGACAAGATCGAAGAGCTGGCGGTTGGCTGTTCCCAGCTACGGCCGAACATCATATTCAAGAAGGTCGATTCCACGCTGCGCGGCAATGTGGGAGAGGAGATCACAGCCGCGCTCCGGGCTTTCCAATGTGAGGCCGCGATCATCGCCCCCGCATTTCCGGCCATGCGCAGGGTGGTGCGTGACGGGACACTTCACTGGGTCGACGATTCGGGCAGCGGTCAGATCCACATTGCCGGCGTGCTTGCACAACAGGGAATACCGCGCGAGAAGCTCGTGTCTATCAGTTCGTCAAACCGGGATCTGGTCAGCGAGCTTAACGCCCATGTGCTCCACGGCAAACAATTCTTTATCATGGACTGCGAGTCCCAACACCACCTGCATTTTGCGGTTGCCGTCGGAACCGCGACCTCGCGCCGCATTCTGTGGGTGGGATCGGCGGGTCTCGGAATTGCGCTGGCTGACCGCATGGCGAGGTCGGGACCTCGCCGGTCCGTCTCCGCCCTGACCGATGTGCCCATGCTGTTTGTCACCGGCTCAACCCATCCCGCCAGCGTGCGGCAGAAGGAAACGCTGCTGCGCGCGACCGCTGCGGTCGAAGTCGTACCCGCGGCTGAAGCTGTCGCCGTTGCTCGTCGCGCCCTGCGCGACAGGCGTCACCTGGTCGTTACCATCGAGCCCGGAAGGTTTGGTGAATTCTCGCTGCGCCAGTTCTTCGACAGTCTGAGCGGCCTTCGGGTGGCGGCGCTGTTCCTCACCGGTGGAGACACGGGAGCGCTGGTCTGCAACGCGATCGGAGCGCGCTCGATTGATTTGCGCGATGAGATCGAGCCGGGATTTCCGTGGGGAATTCTCAACGGCGGCATGTTTCATGGCTTGCCGGTTGCCAGCAAGGGAGGCGGCTTTGGCGGCGCCGACGCGTTGCTTTGCTGTGCCGACTTCTTCGCCTCTGCGCAGAGGACATCGACGTGACCCTCGATTCCCTCAAGCCAAGCATCGCCGTAACCATCGGCGACCCCGCGGGCATTGGGCCGGAAGTTGTGCTCAAGGCGCTGAACTCACAAGAAGTTCAGAGCTTGGCGAACTGGATCATTGTCGGGGATCAGGCCGCACTCGAGAAAACTTATGCAACGTGCGGCATAAATCCCGCCAGCCTGGGCGCGACCATTTGCCCTTCAATGACGATCAGAAACTCCGAGCAATACCAGTTTGGCCGGTTGAGTCCGGTGTGCGGCCAGGCCGCGGTCGAATACATAAGAATCGCCACCGAAATGTGTTTGAGAGACGAAGCGCAAGCCATGGTGACTGCACCCTTGAACAAGGAAGCGGTCACCTTGTCAGGCATGCGGTTTTCCGGACACACCGAGTACATTGCGGAACTTTGCCGGGCCCAGGACTCTCGCATGATGCTCTCCAACGGAAAGTTAAGCGTAGTACACGTGACCACCCACGTGTCGCTGCGCGATGCGATCGAGGCGACCACCGCAAGAATCCTTCGCACCATTGAACTTGGCGCCGAAGGGATGAAACTGCTGGGTTGCGACCATCCCCGTATTGCGGTGTGCGGCCTCAATCCTCACGCCGGCGAGCATGGGCTATTCGGCGGCGAGGATGCCGCCAAAATCGTTCCCGCAATCGCAGCCGCCCGCGGCATGGGACTGCTCGTGGAGGGACCCCACGCTCCCGATACCATCTTTCTCCGCGCGGCGCGCGGCGAGTACGACCTGATCGTCGCGATGTATCACGACCAGGGCCACATTGCCATGAAGCTGATTGACTTTGAACACACCGTCAACGTATCGCTCGGCATTCCTATCATTCGAACCTCCGTGGATCATGGCACGGCTTTCGACATCGCGGGCAGGAACGCAGCTAATCCGGAGAACATGATGGCTGCAATGAAGATGGGCGCCGTAATAGCAAGCCGAATATCGGCACGGCGAACGACGGTCTCGAACCGTTAGAGACGAACATGGGAATACGCTGGCTCGACGCGATCATGGTGGTGGTCTATATGAGCGCGATGGTCGCGATCGGCTTCCGTTTCGCGCGCCGCCAGACCACGACGGAAGCCTACTTCGTGGCCAAACGCTCGGTTCCCGCCTGGGCGCTGACCATGTCACTGCTCGCCACCATTGTGAGCGCCGTCACTTTCATTGCCTATCCGGGATCGGGATACGCGGGAAACTGGTCCATGCTGGTTCCCGGGATTATGGTCGTCGTGGTGCTCGCACTGGTGGGTGCCGTCATCATTCCGTTTTACCGGCACGTGGTCGATATGAGCGCGTATGAGTATTTTGAAAAACGGTTCGGGTATCCGGCGCGTGCCTACTCTTCCGCCGCGTTTGTGGCCGGTTCGTTTTCCAAGATGGCATTTGTGGTTTACTTACTGGCGCTGACCCTCGCCAGCATCACGGGATGGCGTATGGAATTCGTGGTGGCCGGCGTCGCCGCAATCACCATTTTCTATACTTTGTTGGGCGGATTGGATGCCGTCATCTGGGCCGATGTGGTGCAGGGGTTCGTCCTGTGGTTCGGAATTGTTGTCTGTGTTGGATACCTCTTCCTTCGATCGCCCGGAGGCCCTTCGGCCGTCTTCGCTCTGGCCCGTGCACACCACAAATTCGCCATGGGCAGCCCGGCGCTGGTGTTTTCCAAACCTACCATCGTGGTGCTCTCCCTCTACGGTTTCTTCTGGTACCTCCAGAAATACACTGCCGATCAAACCATGGTGCAGCGCTATCTTGCTTCGAAAAGCAGCAAAGAAGCGCTGCGCGGCCTGATTGTCGGTGCGGCACTCTGCATCCCCGTGTGGGCGTTATTTATGTTGATCGGTACGCAGCTCTGGGCGTTCTACCATCTCACCGGGGAGTTGCTGCCAGCCTACATCACCAAGGCTGACCAGGTATTTCCCTACTTTATCAAGACTCACGTTCCCGATGGCATTGCCGGGCTTTTCATTGCCGCACTATTCGGCGCTGCCACGGCAACCTTGTCCTCTGACTTAAATTGCATTTCGCTCGTGGTCGTCGAGGACTTCTACCGCAAGCTGTATCCCCAGGCAACCGATCGCAGCCGGCTGCGCGTGGCGAAATGCTTCGTCGCGGTTTTTGGCGTGCTGGCGGCGATTTCCGCGATTCGGCTGGGGCACACCCAGGGAACCGCACTCGCGCTCTGGTACACAATTTCGGCAATTGTGGCGGGCGGGCTGGCAGGCTTGTTCCTGCTGGGGTTCCTTAGTACTCGCGCCAACCGGCACGGCGCATACCTCGGCATTGCCGCCAGCCTTTTGTTCACCGCTTGGGCGACGCTGACCCTGGACGGCGGCAGGATTGTGAACCTGGGAAAATATAACTTCCCCTTGCATGACTTCATGATTGGAGCCGTCGGGCATGTGGTTTTATTGCTGGTCGGCTACCTGGCCAGCTTCTTGTTCCAGGGCGCCGGCGGGAACGTCGAAGATCTCACCCTTTGGGGCTGGCTGCGGCGCCGCTTGCCGCCGCCTGATCTCGCGCCAATGCCGTTGCACGGAGAATGAGCGTATCCATTTCGGTTAAAGGAGAAATCGTGACTCGACTGCAACGCCTCCGGCAGGAAAACAAGCCAGGCCCGCTCCTCGGTGCGGCGGCGTATTTTAACGATCCCATTTTTATCGAAATGTGCGGCTATCTCGGCTTTTCCGTCATGTGGATCGAGATGGAGCACTCGCACATAACCTTCGCGGAAGCGGCAAACCTGTGCCGCATCTCGCAGGGCTGCGGGCTGCTCACCATGATCCGCATCCCAAATTCCAGCCGGGAAAACGTTTTGAAAGCAGCCGAATGTGCTCCCGATATCATCAACGTGCCCATGGCGAACTCCGCTCACGAACTCCAGGAACTCAAAAAGTACGCCCGCTTCGCGCCCCAGGGCGAACGTGGATTCTTTAGCGTTTCGCGTGCGGTCAAGTATGGCACGGTCTCGGATGTTCCCGCCGAACAGCAGAAGCTCAACGATGAACTCTGCCTGATGGCGCAGATTGAAACCGCCGCCGCGCTCGACAACCTGGAAGAGATTTGCCGCGTCCCCGGCGTGGATATCTTCATTGGACCCTCCGATCTCGCCGCCAGTCTCGGGGTGCCGGGCCAGACTGGCCACGCCCGCGTGCAGCAAGCCGGAGAGTTGGTGATTCGCACTGCCAGGCAGCACGGAAAACTTGTCGCCGTCGGTTCCATGCTGTCGGACTATAAGTTCTGGGTCAAGGCCGGCGTCGACGTTTTGTTCTGCACCAACGATACGTCCTGCCTTCGCATTGGAGCTCAAGTCGTGCTGCAACATGCGCGCGAAGCGGTTGCCTTATTTACGGAGGAAGCGCAACCGGCAAAATAGTTTTCCATCCCAATCGCCGGCCGCCTCAATTTGGCGAGTTGTGCTTTCATCCCGCAGTGCGGAGTTGAAACCCAATGACCAAAATAAAACTCAAGGGAACCAATCTCGAAGCTTCTCGGCTATGTTTCGGCACCATGACCTTCGGTAAACCCGTGGACCAGGCCATCGCAACCAGCATGATCGACCAGTGCCTTGACCAGGGAATCAATTTCGTCGACACCGCCAACGTTTATCAGACGGGGCTCGCGGAGACCATGCTCGGCCAGGCCATGCGCGGCAAACGCGACAAATTCATCGTGGCCACCAAGGTTCGTGGAAAAATGGGAGACCATCCCGATGAGAGCGGGTTTTCCCGGCGCGCCATCTTCCGCGCGATTGACGACAGCTTAAAACGCCTGCAAACCGATTACGTCGACCTCTATTACCTTCATCAGCCGGACTATGCCGTCCCCATCGAAGAAACCTTGAGCGCGATGGACGATCTCGTCAAGCTGGGCAAGATTCGATATCCGGGCACCTCGAATTATTCCGGCTGGCAGGTTTGCGAAATGTTGTGGACCGCCAAAAAGAACGGATACACCCCGGCCCAGGTTTCCCAGCCCATGTACAACCTGCTGGCTCGGGGCATCGAGCAGGAGTACCTGCCCATGGCCAAGAAATACGACGTGGCGGTCATCGCCTACAACCCGCTCGCCGGCGGCCTGCTCACTGGCAAGCATACTCAGGCCGCGATTCCGCCGGGCACCCGTTTCGACAACAACTCCATGTATCAGGACCGCTACTGGCATGCGCAGAACTTTGCCGCCGTGGACAAACTTAAAACAGCGGCGGAACGCGCCGGGCGTTCCCTGCTCGATGTCGCCCTGTGCTGGCCCCTGCATCACACCCAGGCCGATTGTGTGCTGCTTGGCGCCACCCGGATGGAGCAGCTCAAACAAAATCTGGCAGCCTGCGAAAAAGGGCCGCTGCCGCCTGAAGTGCTTCAGGCTTGCGACGAAGTATGGGCCGGGTTGCGCAGTCCGGTTCCAATCTACAACCGCTAAATGAAACTGGAAACGGATTGCAGCGCGTAAGGGGAGGAGCGATGAAATCAAAGGCTGGGCGCTGGATGTGTTGTGTGTGCATCTTGTTTTCCACCGCCCTCATCGCGGCGCAAGCAACGCCGCCAACTCCTGCAGCCGGCGCAGCGCCCCAATTTGACGGCGTCTTCCGTCCATCGGGCATAAAGGGATTGGAAGAAGCATATTTGGAGAGGCTGTTCCGCTCTTCGCACGCCGCCAACTTGCTCAAGCTCCACAACGGCGATTTACTTTGCTTCTGGTTTTCCGGCACGCGCGAGGGCGACTCCAACGTGGCAATCGTAATGTCACGGCTGGCCAAGGGTTCAAAGCAGTGGACTAAAACCGTCGAGATCGACCATCAAGCGGGAAGATCGTTCCAGAATCCAGTGGCGTTTCAGGTGCCCGGAGGACGGCTTTGGTTGCTGCACACCTCGCAGCCGGCAGGTCAAGGGCAAATGAACGCCGAGGTTTTGTATCTTACGTCGCACGATGCCGGACGAACCTGGACAGCTCCTCAGCCATTGTTTACGCAGGCGGGTTCGTTCCTCCGTCACCCTCCCGTATTGATCAGCAGGAAAGTCTGGCTGCTGCCCATGTATTACACGCCCAGCCGCACCATTACCAATGGCGCGGAGGCAGACCACTCGGCCATGAAGCTTACCAGCGACGGCGGCAAAACCTGGAAAGAGTGCGAGGTTCCGCAGTCGAACGGCCTGGTGCAGCCGAGCGTCTTGCGGCTTGCGGACGGGCATTTCCTGGCGTTTTTCAGAAGCCGCTATGCGGACTTCATCTACCGGAGCACTTCAACCGACGGGTGCAATTGGACCGCTCCCGCTCCCACCCATTTGCCCAATAATAATTCGTCGATTCAGTCGGCAATGCTGCGCGATGGATCTCTGGTCATCGCATTCAATAACAGCAGTGCGGGCGTAACCCGGGATAAGGCTCGCGTGAGTGTGCGCAAACCACTCTCCATTGCGCTTTCCGAGGACGGTGGTGAGACTTGGCCATGGGTTCGTGATATTGAAACCGGTGGTCCGCCCGGCCATGAGAATGTGTTCCAGCATCCCCGGTGGACGCCTGAGGAATATTCCTATCCCTCCGTCCTCCAGGATGCAAAGGGAAAAATCACTGTGGCATACACCTACAGCCGCCAGGCAATCAAGGTCGTGCGCTTCGATGAAGCCTGGATTAAGCAGGGTCACACCGAAGGCAAGTTCAAAGGCGATAGCCTGAGGTAATCGAAAATCTCAAACCCCAACAGAGTTGGTGGCAGCCGGGCCGGGAGAACCGTGATACCAGATAAACCCAAGTCGATGATCAAAGGCGTGGAGCATGTCGCGATCTCGACCACCGACCCGCGGAAGCTTGCGGAGTGGTACATCCATCACCTCAACTTCGCGCCCTTGCTCGACACCGGGACCACCGTCTACATCAAGTCCGCGAATTCCGTCATCCTGGAATTCGTAAAAGCCGACAACCTGCCGCCGAAGCCGCAGATTCGTGACGCCGGACTGCGTCACATCGCATTCGCCGTCGACAATCTGGAAGCGGCGCATGCGCAATTGAAATCAAGCGGAGTGGAATTCGAAGCGGCTCCCGTCCTGCTCCCCGGCATGCGCCTGTTTTTCTTTCGCGATCCGGAAGGGAACTACCTGCACTTGGTTCAACGGGAGACCTCATTGTTGTGAGGCCACTCGCTGCCATAAACATAAATGGGCATATCGGCGCACAAGGCAATCGCGAGGCTCACCTATGCGTAAGAAGCTGACCACCAGAGATATGAAAATCAAGCTCAAGCATCTATCCACTACCCTGTTCATCGCGGCCGTTATGCTCGGCATCTCCAGCGTCGGCGAGCCGCTGCCGGCGCAAACGCCCGAGAATCTTCTTTCCCGGCTGCAATTCGAGAATTCCGGAGTTGTCACTCGCGACATGGACTTCCGCTATTTCACCCAACCGGACGATTATCTTGAAAACCCCGATCTATGGAATATCCGTTCCAATGCGATCTATCTCTATCGAGTTGCGGGGGGCAGGAAGCTTAGCCCGCCCGATGGCATGCGGTCAGCCGTTCCCCTTGGCGGCCTGGGCTCGGGAACCGTTGAATTGCGCGCTGACGGCAGTTTGCGCGATTGGAACATTTTCAATAATTCGCCCGCATACGGCCGGAAGATTCAGCTGGATGATGCCTTGTTTGGAATCCGCGTTTCTCCGCTGAACGGCAAAGCCTATGTCTCCGCCCTGCGGACCAAACCGCCCTCCGGCTTGCCCGCAATTCAACAGATTCAGTATTCCGGTGATTTTCCGGTCTCGCGCCTGCGCTTCCGCGATCCGCATCTGGCAATCACAGCAGACCTGTATGCCTACAGTGAATTCAAGCCGCGGGATGCGGACGCTTCCTCGACCCCGGCGGCAATCTTCACCTTTCTTTTGGGCAATCCCTCCCGGCGGGCGATTCATGCCTCGCTCCTATTCCTCCTGCCGAACCGCACAGATGGAAGCGCCACAGTCAATGGCGGCCTGACCTTTATCCGGAATGGAAAACTCCCGCTGAGCGGTACGATCGCGGTCCGGACTGTTGGTTCCCGCCTGAGCTCACAAGCGGGAACCGCTTCCGGCCTCGGGACTCTCTGGAAATCTTTCGCTGCCGGGGAATCGCTCACAGCCGCCAGCCTGAACGGGGAAGCACCCAGATATGGCGCTGAGACTGCAAGCATCGTGCTAAAGCCCGGCGAAACCAGAGCGGTCACCTTCATTCTGGCGTGGTATCTGCCGAATCGCCCCTTCCTGACCGAAAACCCGGGGAACTATTACGCCACGCTCTACCAGGGCGCCGGCGATGTAGCCCAAAGCGTGGCTGGCCGTCTTGAAGACGATTGGCGCACCATGCTTCAGTGGCAGCACGCGATGCGGGATAACTCTCTGCCGGACTGGCTTCAAGACAGCCTTATCAATAGCGTCGCCACCATGTACAAGACAGGCATGCGTTTTCGAGATGGCCGCTGGCGGCAGTGGGAATCGTTTTCCTGCGCCGACATTGATCCCGGCCACATCGATTTGTACGACGCGCTTCCCTATATGTTTTTCTACCCCGAGCTGCGCAAGCAGATTCTCCTCCGCTTCGCGAGTGTTCAGCATCCCGACGGATTTATACCGGAAGAGTTGTCGACCGGCGGCGTTCCCAAGTCCGTCATATCGGCGGCCGGCCCGCTTGACCAGCCCGGTGGCCGCGATATGGGCGACAGCGCCACCGTCTTCGTGCTGGGAGTTTTGCAGTATTACCTGTGGACTGGCGATCGGGAGTTTCTTGATTCGGTGTGGCCGCACGTTCGTTCCGCGGCGCTCTGGCAAATCGAGCGCAGCAAAACCTATGGCCTGCCGCAGTACCTTCAGACCACCTACGACCTGTTTCAGTTCGATCGGAAAACTTTAGTGTCCTACAATGCCATCCTCCACCTCGCCTCCATGCTGGCGGCGGGAAAGTTGGCTCAGATCGAGAACGATCCGGAGAGTGTGGAAAAGTTTCTTGCCGCATTCGAGACGGGACAGCGCAGTCTCGATCGAAATCTTTGGACGGGTAAATATTTCCGCGCCTGGTGGTCGGATGGCAAGCCCTTTCCCAACGCCCTGCTCGCCGACACGCTGTACGGTCAATTATGGGCCTCGGTACTCGATCTTGGCCCGGTTACAGATAAAGAAAAATTGGCTTCGCACTTGAGCGGTGAAGCGGAGTTGAACCGAAGCCGGTTTGGTCTGCGCATTATGAGTGGCGCTGATCCCCAAGCTCCTCCCTTCGAAGCTGCCGCTGCTCCATGGGAACCAGGCCAGCCGATGCCCAATGACAATCTCATTTGGCCGGCAGGTTCGCTGGACTGGAGCAGCCTGAAAATATACTTGGGAGGCAATGTCGGCGAAAGTTTGACGGAGGCCAACAAGGTCATTTCCAATCAGCGGCTCCGGCTCAACGATCAATGGAACTATACCGATCTCAACAACGATTGGGATGGTGGTCCCTGGGGCAATTCACATTACACACGCCAGTTGATTTTCTGGACTTTGCCGCTTGCGATTTCTGGAGAGCAGTGGGATGCCGCGGCGCGCCGTTTAACTTTCAGCCCCGCGGATTCCGCTCCTGCGCGGCTGCCATTTTTTACCCCGCAGGCAACCGGTGTGCTGGAATCGATGGCATCAGGCCAGTGGCGAATCACCATAACCACAGGCCAACTCCCAATCCGCGACGTTCAGATCCACGACCTTCAAATCGGCGATGCAAAATGGGCGGGCGATAAAACTCTTCGCGCCGGCGAGTCGCTGAATCTTTCGTCGCCTTCCACCGCGGCGCAGAGTCCAGGGTCTTAGACGCAATGCGCCCATCGCCGCCGCGGGTGTTGGCGGCGGGGGCATCGTTGCGTGCGCACAGCCAGCCCGTCTACAATCGCGATGACGCGGTACCTGAGCGGCGCTCCATGTGCTTCAAAGACAGGACCGTTTTCATATCGCCCATGCCGCCCGACATATTCTCGCGTTAGGGCGATAATGCAATTTCGACATTCAATCTTTACGGCTTATAACCATACAGGTCGCAACCCATAGCTGGTTCATAACCAATAGCTGGTTTATAACCCATAGCTGGTTTATAACCCGTAGATTCCAAGTTCGGCCCCGTAGCTCAGTTGGATAGAGCAGCGGTTTCCTAAACCGTTGGTCGGCGGTTCGACTCCGCCCGGGGCCCCCATTCAAACGATGCGTGGAGCGCACTGATGGACGGCGAAAGAATGTCCAATTCCAAATTTGCCCAACTCTTCGTTGCGGAGAATGATTCCAGGCGATGCTTTTCCTAATTCCGGTGATGGGAGTGCGGCCAGATTGTCTGGATGTTGAAGGTGACGCCGCGGCAGAGATAGATGGGCGTGTTTTCCTCTTCCATACTGGTCGATCCCGCCGGCTTCGCCGTAGCGCTGAACACTGGTGAAGATGTGTTACAGCAGCTTGAGCGCGCAAAGCGCGAGCAGGATGCCGACGGCGAGATCAGGCAAAGGCCCGGTAGAACCGGCTTTCGCGGGCAGCCGCGTCACTGGCGGGTGCGGAGGTGGAAGTTTTCAATGCGCACAAGCGTCGGGCTCCTGTAATCGTGCGGGATGAAGGTAAGCGTCCGATTATAGACAGCGGAACGCGCTATAATTTTTTCTTAGATATGCAGAGCCTGCGGTATGCGCTGGTGGCGTACGTGAAGAGTCCATTGGGGGAGTTTGTGCAGAACCTCCGGCGGGAGCTGCATCCCGATCTGCCCCATCTGGCGGCCCACATTACGTTTTTGCCACCCCGGCCGTTGCAGGGAAGCGAAGGCGCGGCGCTGCAGGTGGTGGCGGGAATCTGCGGCCAGGCCGAACCCTTTGAAGTGACTCTGGGCGACATGGAAAGCTTTGTCCCGGCTACGTCGACGGTTTATATTCGCGTGACGGCTGGTGCGCCACGCCTGCAAGAGCTGCATAGCCAACTGAACCAGCAGGGGCTGGCCTTCGCCGAGGAGTGGCCCTACATACCCCACCTCACGATTGTGAAAATGACGACACAGCCGGCGGCGCAACGGGCCCTGGAGATTGCGCGCCAGCGCTGGCGGCAATATTCGGGAAGCCGACGCATCCCGTTGGAGCGGCTTACCTTTGTGCGGGAAGACGGGCAAAACTGTTGGGCGGATGTGGCCCCGGTCCTGCTCGGTGGGAGCCTGGTTTCGCCGTAAGAGCCACGGTTCCGGCTGCTGGATTCATCGGTCACTACGATGATTGAGAATTCTGGCTGCTTATTTGCGCCAGCCCCGCCCCGGCCTGCAGCCCATGTTTCGACATCATTGACTCCATTTTTTCATGGTTACCCCGCTTGGTTACGCGGAGTTACGTTACTCTTCGCCGACCTCCATGGCCCCTAGTACATTTCCCTCCCGTGCATTGCGCCGGGACTGGCCGGGCTGTAAATAAAGAGAAGGATTTTTGCCAATCCCGCGCCGAGAGCCGTTTTGGGCGTGGGTTACGACCAAGCCGGAGGGGCAAGCATGCAGATCGGGGTCTACGGTTCGGGTTACCTGGGGACGGTGATTTCGGCCTGTCTGGCAGATTTTGGCACTCCCGTTTCCTGCTGTCATCCCGACCGGACGCGCATGGTCGAGATGGCCCAGGGCAACATCCCATTCTTCGAGAAGAATCTGAAGGAGATCATCCGGCGCAACGTGCGGGCGGGGCGGCTGGCGTATTCCACCGACATTGAATCGTTCGCGCGCAAGACGCAGGTTATTTTTCTGGCGGAAGACGGAGCCGACAACCTGACCGACGTTGCGCTGCGCATCGCCCGGCTGGCGACGAAGCCTCCGATACTGACCATCGTCACTCCGGTTGCGGTGGGAACGGCCGCGGCTCTGGAAAAATCGCTGCAGGATGCGGGGCTGCATGGAACGATCGTCTCCCAGCCCATGTTCTTCACCGATGGATGCGCCGTGGAAGACTTCAACTGGCCCGACCGGCTGATTCTGGGGTCGACCTCGAACGAAGCGGTACAGATTCTGAAACAGATTTTTCATCCGCTGGTGATGCGCGGAGTGCCGGTGATTGTGACCAACCAGGCGACGGCCGAGCTGGTGCGGGAATCGGCCACGGCATTTGTGGCGACGAAGATTTCGTTCATCAACGAAGTTGCGGCGCTTTGCGAACGCGTGGGCGCGGATGCAGTGAGCCTGGCTCTGGCGCTGGGGCTGGACAAAAAAATCGCTCCCCGCTGCCTGCAGCCGGGAGCGGGCATGGGCGGCGTGTTTGCCGAGTCCGATATGGATTCGCTGGCGGAACTGGCGCGAGCCAACGGGGTTCCGCTGAAGGTGCTGGGGGCGGCTCGGGACGTCAACCATACGCTCGCCGAGCGCCTGGTCGAGAAGATTGCGCTAGCGTTGAATTCGGTGGAGAACAAAGACGTGGCAATTCTGGGCATGGCGTTTAAGCCGAATACAAATTCGGTGGCGGGTTCCTCCGCGATTCGGCTGGCGGAAACGCTGGTCGCCAAAGGCGCGCGGGTGCGGGCTTATGACCCAGTGGCGCTGGCCGACGCCAAGCTGCGGCTGAATGGTTCGGTACGCTATTGCGAATCAGCCTACGCTGCGGCGGAAGGCATGGACGCTCTGGTGGTGGGCACGGGCTGGCCCGAGTTCCGGGCTCTGGATTTTGACCGCATCAAGCACCTGCTCAAGAAGCCCATCATCGTGGATACGAAGAACCTGCTCGATTCTGTACGGCTACGCGCGATGGGCTTTGAATACGTTGGAGTGGGGCGGGGATGAGCGAGTTTGGCCGGCGCCGGTGGGTTCAGCCGGGTTTGAAGTTGCGGATGGACGAAAATCTCTTCAGGGCCGAGTGAGCGAAGAAATCGACAATTCCGCACCGCAGCCCGAGCCGACAACGCTGTTATCACGCTCTTCCGTTTTTCTCTCTGGAATTCTCGATGGTGTCTCGTTTTCTTTCCTTTGCGTATCCTTTTCCAGCCTGGCCCACCTTCTAAGTTCCTGGTGGAACCGCCTTTTAGCTGAGGAGTGATCGCTCCTGGCCAACGCTCTCCAGCTTCAGGAAATCCAATCGCCAAGTGCAGGCCATCCGCCACGCGGGATCTGAAGCTTTGCAAGGGCGAGCCACTGATTGGTGGGCGGAGATTAAGCACCGATTTGGAATTGTATGCGCGCCTTTGTGTTGGAGTTTCTGACATGGGCGAAGCGCAGTTGCTATAATCGACGTGGCGGTGGGAATAGCTCAACTGGCAGAGCACCGGACTGTGGCTCCGACGGTTGCGGGTTCGATTCCCGTTTCCCACCCCAGAGTTTTCCCTCGTCAGCTGGACAAGATCGCCGGCCGCTGCCACGTATTTGGACCAATCTGGGAAAAAGCGTCTTGCAGGCACATTTTTCCTTCCCGTATTCGTTGACCACCAAACCGCGCCAGACTAGAATTCGCACGAACCGTCTCCGTGCGGAGCCTGGTCGTCATATTCGGCCGCCGGGATGAGTTTTGCAGCGTTTTAGATTTACGGGTCCCTCGGCTCCTGGGAAGTCTTTAGGTTTGTAGGAGGAGATCCATGAAAAGTTCTCCACGCAAGGGGGTCAAATCAAGTCACGCAGCCCCGGCACACAGTGACGTGCAACCGTCATCTGGATTGTTCCCCATCGTGGGGATCGGGGCCTCGGCGGGCGGCCTGGAAGCATTCTCCGAATTGTTGCACTACCTGCCGGAAAAGACCGGCATGGCCTTCGTGCTGGTGCAGCACCTCGACCCGAAGCATGACAGCGTGCTGCGGGAAATCCTGGCGAGAACGACCAAGATGCCGATCACGGAAGTCACCCAGGGAGTGGTGGTGCAACCGGAGCACGCGTACGTGATTCCGGCCAATGCGAACCTGACCATCAAGAACGGGATGCTGCATCTGGGGGCGCGCGTGCTGGTGCGCGGGCAACACATGCCGGTGGATAATTTCTTTCGCTCGCTGGCGGAAAGTGCCGGCCAACAGGCGATCGGGGTCATCCTGTCAGGCACGGCTTCGGACGGCACCGAGGGCTGCCGCGCCATTAAGGCGGCGGGAGGAATCACGTTTGCCCAGGATGAGGAATCGGCGAAATATGACGGAATGCCGCGCAGCGCCGTGAATGCCGGGTGCATCGACTTTATTCTGTCTCCGAAAGACATTGCCCGGGAGCTGGGTGGAATCAGCCAGCACCCCTACGTGGCCCGCGTGACGCCGACGGGGGCGGAAGGGTTTGAGGGAATGATGGGCAGCGACCTGAACGCGCTTTTCGGGCTGCTGCGCGAGTCGACCGGAGTGGATTTCACCAACTACAAGCACACCACGCTGCAGCGGCGCATCCGACGCCGAATGGTGGTGCACAAAGTCGAAAAGCTGAAGGACTACCTGCGTTTCATTGGGAAAAAGCCGGAAGAACTGGACGAGCTATATCGCGACTTGCTGATCCACGTCACCGGATTTTTTCGCGAGCCGGAAACGTTTGTGGCGTTGCGCAAACATGTGTACCCCAAATTATTTGAGGGCCGCAAGCCGGATAATCCCATCCGCATTTGGGTGGCCGGTTGTTCCACCGGCGAGGAGGTGTATTCCATCGCGATCACGCTGCTGGAGTACATGTGGGTGCACAGCCGGAACATCTCGCAGGCGGCGACCGCCATCCAGATTTTCGCCACCGATATCAGCGAAACCGCCCTGGACCGCGCCCGCACCGGCCTGTACACCGAGGCGGCGGTCTCGGAAATCTCGGCGGAGCGCTTGAAGCGGTTCTTTGTCCGGCTGGATGGAGGATTCCAGATCAACAAGTCGATCCGGGACATGTGCATTTTTGCCAGGCAGAACCTGGTCAAGGATCCGCCGTTTTCGAATCTGGACCTGGTCAGTTGCCGCAACCTGCTGATCTATCTGGGTCCGGTGTTGCAACGCCGGGTCATCCCCGCGTTGCACTATGCCCTGAAACCCGGCGGCTACCTGATGCTGGGCGCGTCGGAAAGCCTGGGGGGATTTGCCGACCACTTCGGACTGGTGGACAAGAAGGACAAGGTCTACCAGAAAAGGAAGACTGCGGCGCGGCTGACCACCTACTTCGCGAGCGCGGACTATTTGCCGGGCCGGGCCGCGGAGACGAAGTTGACCCGGGGGTTGCCGGCTCCCTTTACCGTGGAACGCGAGGTGGAGCATCTGCTGGCCAACCGGTTTGTTCCGGCCAGCATCGTGGTGAACGACGAGATGGAGATTGTGCAGTTCCACGGCAAGACCGGGACCTACCTGGAGCCGCCGGCCGGGCAGCCCAGCTTCAGCCTGGCAAAAATGGCGCGCGAGGGCCTGCTGGTCGACTTGCGCGCGGCCCTAAACACGGCCAAGAAAACCAATGCCACGGTGCGGAAGGAAGGAGTGCAGATTCAATCCGATGCAGGAACGCGAGAGGTGAGCCTTGAGGTTCTGCCTTTGCGCGGACCCTCGGCCCAAGAGCGCTTTTACGTGGTTGTGTTTCAGGATGCGGCTCGCAAGCCGGCGGTTCACGGGGATAAGGGCAAAGCGGGCCCGGCGGTGAAAGGGGCGCGCTCTACGGTGCGGGATTACGACCTTCTGCGGCGCGAGGCGAATCAGTTACGGGAGCAGTTGCGGTCGCTGATTGAAGAGCATGAAACCACCGTGGAAGAGTTCAAGTCGGCGCATGAAGAAGTACTCTCGGCCAACGAAGAATTGCAGGGCACAAACGAAGAGCTGGAAACCGCCAAGGAAGAGTTGCAATCCACGAACGAGGAACTCACAACTCTCAACGAAGAAATGCAGAACCGGAACGCGGAGTTGGGCTCGGCCAACAACGATTTGCTGAACCTGCTGGGCCACGTGGATATCCCGGTGGTCATGGTGAGCAACGACTTGCGCATTCGCCGCTTCACTCCGCCGGCGCAAAAACTGCTCAACCTGTTACCCGGAGATATCGGCCGACGCCTGGGCGAGGTCCCGCCGAACCTTGAGGTAGAGGATTTGGAGGAGTTGGCCCGCGAGGTCATCCATCGCGCCGCTCCCCAGCAGCGTGAGGTGCGCACCAAGGAAGGCGGGTGGCAGGTGCTGCACGTGCGTCCCTACAAAACCTGGGACAACCACATCGAAGGCGCGGTGATCAGCCTGCAGGACGTCGACACGCTCAAACGCTCACTGGACCAGACCCGCGAGTATGCGGATACGATTGTCGAGAGCGCCCGGGAACCGATCCTGGTGTTGGACTCCAAGTTGCGAGTTACAGCGGCGAATCCCGCGTTTTACCGGACCTTCACCGTGTCCGCCGACGAAACGGAGGGACGGCTGATCTATCAACTGGGCAACGGGCAGTGGAACATCCCGAGGCTGCGCGAATTGCTGGAGGAGATCATCCCGCGCAATTCCCGCGTGGACGATTTCCAGATGAGGCACGACTTCCCGCACCTCGGATCGCGGGACATGCTGCTCAACGCCCGCCGGGTCCAACTGCAGCCAGGGCAGTCTTTCATCCTGCTGGCCATCGAAGATGCCACGGAGAAGAGCAGAGAGGGAGCGGCTTGACGGAGACTCCCCTTAGGGCACAATACTGAAGCTCGAACGAGCCGTCGGAACAAAGCCTGCCGGACTGTGCCTAAGCCAGAAGTTTCTGCATGGGCTCCCAATAGTGCGCTTTCCATCCCGATGCCAGGCCTTCCGCTTCACCTCTGGGAAAACCCGTATGGTCAAATACAATTTTAGTCCCGGAGCCCTGCCCGACGAGATCGAATTTCGCAATCGAATAGATGCCCGGAGGCCAGCGGCCCGCCCGCCAAGCCTGCACAATTCGCTGATTTGGCACCAGCTCGACGTGGCGTCCCGTGATGTATCCGCCGAAGAGCGTGAATGCGCCTCCCACCTCACGACTTATCTCGGCGGGCTTGTCGGGCAGGTGCATGGCCTGCATGACTCCACTGAGCTGTGTGATCTTGTCGAACTGTTTGGCGTCGGTGAGGGCCTCGTAGACGCGATTTCGGCTGGCCTTGAATACCGCTTCCTGATGAATGGATTCCGCTGTGCGGGAGATCTCCTCCTCAACCTCTGCCCAGGACCTGGTTGAGCCAACAGCCAGACCACCGAATGCGACCGCAACACTAATGATGGCTTGCCGCCGCGTGGGCTCGCAGGCCAGTGCCCCCAGATTAGCTCCATCGCTCATAGGTATCCTCCCAGGATTTTTCATTTTGCCGTCTCTCGCATGAGAGCACCGGAAGAGGATATGTTCAACATAATGTTTCAATGAGGAGACGTGAAGGCGACATCCGGTCGGAGTACAACTCGCGCGAAGAATAATCGGCTGGCAACGGCATTCAACTCCGGGGTAGAATGACTCGACTGGAATGCGAATGAAGCGGATTTTTCCTCCATTTCGAAGCGCTTCACAGCCCCTTGGACCGCTGGAGCAGAGCATGCTCGACCGCTTGTGGGCGCGGGGCAGCGCAACCGTCCGCGAACTGCTGGAAGACGGCTACCAGGATCTGGCCTATACCACGGTGATGACCACGCTGGACCGGCTGTTCAAGAAGGGTGTGCTCACGAGGACGGAAGAAGGCAGGGCGTTCCGCTACGTGCCGCGCTTCAGCCGCCAGGAATTGCATCGGGAGGCAGCTGGCCACGCGTTCCGCCAACTGCTGGAAGCGAGTCCGTCGTCGTCATTGCCGCTTTCGTTCCTGGTGGAAATCCTGGGCGAACGGGACGCGCAATTGCTCGACGATTTGCGGAAGCTGGTGGAACGTAAGCGCCGCGAACTGGGCCAACGGGAACTGGGTCAACGGGAACCGGGGTCGAAGGAGACCGAATGATGTTTGCGCTGCGCGGGATCGCAGTTTCTTTTTCCATCTTCGTCCTGGTCTACGGCGCCCTGTCGGCGGGGGTTTGCGGCGTGTGGTGGAGCGTGTGCCATGCCGCCCGGCAGGTTTCGGCGAGACGCCGCGCCGGCCTGCTTTTCGCCCTGCGCGTGGCTCCGTTCGTGGTGGCAACTGGAATCACGCTTGCCTTGGCGGTGCCTTCGTTCCTGCTGCTCGAACCCCGCACCGGAAATGAGCCCACCAGCAAAGTTGTCGTGGTGCTGGGCTTGTGCGGAATCGCCGTGCTGCTGGCCGGGATGTGGAAAGCGGCGGCGGCATTGACGCGGACGTCTCGAGCCATTGCGCGCTGGTCTGGCCAGGCGCGCATCATCGGCTCCCTTCCTGTCGATTCAAGGGATTCGGTTTCCGTGCTGCGGATTTCAGCGACCGCGCCGCCGCTTACCGCGGCTGGCATTCTGCGGCCCAGCGTGTGGCTGTCGCGGGCGGCGGAGCTTGTGCTGACGGAGCAGGAGTTGGAGACCGCGCTACGGCATGAGGTGGTGCACGTGCGCCGCCGCGACAATCTGAGAAAACTCATCCTGCGCATGATAGCCTTCCCGGGCATGGCGCAACTGGAAAACGCGTGGCGCGAGGCTACCGAAATGACCGCCGACGATGCCGCGGTCTCGAGCGTTTCCGAAGCGCTGGATCTGGCCGCGGCCGTGATCAAGTTGTCGCGGCTAGTTCCGCCGGGGCCGCCAGCGGAGCTGACCACGGCCCTGGTCCACAGCCCGGCGGAGTCGCTGAATGCGCGCGTAGAACGGTTGATTGCGTGGACCGAACCGCAATCGACTCCGGCTTCGACGTATTCGTTCCTGTACGCTCTGTGCTCGGTCGGGGTGGTGGTGGTTACGCTGGCGGTGACCTACGGCGCACTCCTGGCGCGAGTACATGCGGCGACTGAGTGGCTGGTGCGGTAGAACGCTACCAGGGTCGAACTCCGAGCAGCTCGAAAATCTCGAACACCAGGCGTTGCGCTCGTTCCCCGGGACTCCTACATCCCGAGTGAATGAACGGCGAGGCGACCCGAATCGCTGGTCGCGTCAACTATTCGTAAGCGCCTCTTCTTACCTGCGGCCCGAGGTAACATCATTCTTTATGCGGTTGATGAACAGTTGAACAAAGACTCCCGAAATCACGCAACAGATAAATCCAATCCACAACCAGAGCACACTTCTCCGTACGCCTCCAAGCCCCAATACAAGAATGCTCAGAACACTCATCACGGCGGTGAGAAAGGTTTTCAGTTTCATTCCGCCGCCTGCGGCGGATGAACGAATTGTGGAAGGTGGAGGGTTAGCCACGGGAGAACACTCCTTCCCCGAGAAACAAAAATCGTATGCTCAGCTGGGAGTCAAGTCAACGTCACCAAGCGGGATCAATTTTCAGTTAGTGAAGTCGACTGGGATGTGAGTGCAAAAGCGTGTTACTTCCAGCCAACCCATTTGTGAGAGGACTTAGAAAGTCACTCTTACGCCCAGCTGCGCGGCGAAGGGAATGCCCACGGTTGTCCCGGGCCCGAAGAAATCCCCCAGCGCGCCCTCGGGTATTTCAAGCTGCTTCAGGCTGGTGACAGGCGCGGTCTGGGAGCAGTCGGCGTTCGTGCAAATAGAGGTCACATTGGTGATGCCTTCTGCATTAGGCATCATCTGGGCCGCTGGAACTGGGAGTTGGGCCACATTGACGGCGAAGTTCGCGCCGGGATTGTTGCGGTTGAAGAGGTTGAAGAATTCGATGAAGGGATCGACCTGCCAGCGCTCGTTGATTTTGAAAGGACGCGTCACGCGCAGATCGGATTGAATGTAAGGCGTGCCGCGGAATTCATCGAGGCTTGTGTACATTCCATTTACATAGATGCGGTCGGTGTTGTCGCCGTTCGTGATGGTAATGGGGCGGGCGCTCTCGAACTGGTTGATGGTACTCAACTCGAAACCGCCGGGAAGGTGCAGTGTACCGGCGAGCACGAAGCGATGCCGAACGTCTTCGCCGGACGGGCCGTAATCGCCTGGCCCGAAAGCATTCAGGAGCCCGGCATTCGGTGTCCCAGGTTCGTTGGGGCAGACGCCATCCACATAGTCAAACAGCTCGCCCAGCAGGCATCCCCAGGTCTGCGCCTTGGAGAGGGTGTAGTTCGCGACCAGGTTGAAGCGGCGCACGTTGCCTTGCAAATGCAACATCAGCCCGTTGTAGCTGGATCGGTTGTCGGACTGGAACACATTGACGTTCGGCACAACGTCCGTCTGATCGGTGGCGTATTCATTGGGCGGTTCTGAGCTGGAAATTAACGGAGTAAAGAGATTCGCGCCGCTGCTGTAGGGGAAGCCGCGGTAGCCGTGGTTGCCCTGCTCATGCACGTAATCTGCGCTCGCCAGCCAGTGCTGGTTAAAAGCGTGTTGAATGCCGCCAGTCGTGTGAATGGCGTAGGGCGTTTTGTAAGGCGAGCCGACCAGATTGCCCGTCGCCCCGCTACCGCCGGTCAGGCAGCCTGCGCCGGTGAGCGCGTAAGTGCCTGGTCCTCCCGTAAGGCTGCATGTTCCGGTGGTGAAGTTCGAGTTGTTGACGCCCTGAAATGCCGTGGCCCATCCGTTCTGTGCGAGATCGTCGTAGTAGAGGCCGAAACCGGCGCGAATTACGGTCTTCCCGCTGCTGCCGGGAGAGTAAGCAATACCAAGGCGAGGCGCGATTTGCTTGCGATAGTCGCTTGGTATGCTGGGCACAGCGGGAATCTGCAACGCTTGCAGGGTTACGTACGCCGCGTTCTCCGCCTCGCCTCGCCCCGAACCTATGAATAGTCCCCAAGTGGTCTGGTAACGCAATCCGTAATTGACCGTGAGCTGGTGCGAGACGCGCCAGGAATCCTCGGCGTAGAAGGCGAGACGCTGAACGTTCTGCGAGAAACTGCCGTTGCCGGCTGGAGTAAACGTGCAACCGATGCCAGTGCTCGGATCCGGCATCGGATTACACATCGCGCTCGGAGGGGTGTAATAAAACGGCAAAGCAGTCGCGATGCCGCCGCAATCGGGGCCCGGCGGATTGATGTAGCAATCTGGGTTTGAGGGATAGGTAGTGAACTGCTCCGCTGTCGACGCAAACGCACCGCTCAGCACCGGTTCGTGAATGAAGTCTACCCCGAACCTGAACGCGTGGTCACCGACAACATGGCTCAGGTCATAGCGAAATTGGTATTTGTCCTGATTGCGCAGGTCGGGGAAGAGCGTGATCGGAGTGGCAAACTGATTATCGCCGAAAGTTTCGAAGCCGGAGACGGTGAGCGCTGTCACGCTAAAGGGAAACTGGATGGCAAAGCCGAGATCAGAATTCCGCGTCTGCGTCAGATGCAACAGGCTGGCGTCGAGAACCAGGTTGCCCAGCCAGGTTGAATTGAAGGCATAATTATTGCTGAGCGCAACATTCCAATAATTGTTGTGCGTGAGCAGGCCGGTCGAAGGCAGCGTGGCCTGCTGCACCAGGGCGTTGCGCGTGAGGTAGCTGTCTGAGGATGTGCGGAGGAACCAATTCGATTTCTGCGATTGCGCCCAGTCGAAACGCAGCGAACTGAGGTAATCGCGAAAGGGAATCGGAACAGTCGCTGGAACCGGGATGGAGGGAATGCCGGTGATCAATCCCTCGGACGCCAGTTGTGCCAGCGCGTCGAATTGCGTCGTGCTGGCCGGGCTGTAGGCGATGCTCGCGTTTTCGTGTACGTTCTCGAAGGAAGTGAAGAACCAGACTTTATCTTTTGCGATGGGACCACCGAAAGTTCCGACATAGTTCTGGCGGGAGAACGGCTGCTTGGGATTCGGCGCCGGATTCTCAATGGGGAAGCGCGCATTCAGGGCGGCCTGGCGGTCGAAGAACGCCGCGTCACCGTGCCAATCGTTGGTCCCGCGCTTGGTAGTAATTACCACGGAGCCGGCTGTGGTCCATCCCGTGTCGGCGTCTTCGTTCGAGGTGCGCACGGCGAATTCCTGAATGCCATCGGGAGAAAAGTTTTGCAGGAAGCCGCCGATCCAGTCGTCGGAGTCTTCCGCTCCATCGACCGATAGCTCGTTGTTCAATCCGGAGCTTCCACCGGTCGAAACCGCAGTGATGCGCGCCTTCGTCGGATCGGAAGGCTCAACGGGTTCGGTTCCAGGCACGAGATAGGCAATGTTGGCGAAGCTGCGCGCAGGCAGCGGTAGAATTTCCAGGTCCTGGCTGCCCACCACGCCTCCGCGCACCGCGCTCGAGGTGTCAATCGTAGCCGTGGTAATCGACGAAGAACTCCCCTGCACGTTGACCGTTGTCGAGGTCGACGCGGGTTTCATGGTGACTGTAATATCGCGGACGGTGGCGACGGCAATCGAGACCTCCGCCTGTGCTGGGGAGAAACCTTTGGCATTGACGGTAACGTCGTATCGGCCGGGCAAGAGGTCATCGAGAAGAAATTCGCCACGGTCCTCGCTGACCGCTTTGCGTCGCACGGGAGAGCCCGAGAGTTGCGCCACAATGGTTGCGGAAGCAATGCGGGCGCCACTGGCATCCTGCACCGTGCCGCGCAGCGATCCCCGCGAGTTCTGGGCGTGAAGCGCCGTGAGCAGGCTGGCGAACAGGGTCAGGGCTAACGCGGTCTGGCGCGAATTGTTTTTCATGATTCCGGAAAGAGGCGAGACTAAACTGCGGCGCTCGCTACTACCAGAAGTCGTAGGGTAAGGCGATCCGCTTTGGATACTCAGTGAAGGTCGGCTTTCGGATTGCTCGTCGCTGGTCAGAAATTAAGAGTAAACATGGAGGGTTTCTTGCCTATGCCGCAAATCCATCCCTTTTGGGACTCCTCAATAACCTGAACATCCAGGCACCCGGCATTTGCGAAGAGTTTGCGATGCTCAGTTACGCTCAAGAGTTTCATGCCTCATGGAGGGAGGTATCTTTCGGCTACTTATAGGGTCGTGGTCTTTGCTCCGAGATAAATCCCCGTGATAATGATGAGAGTGCCGCGCGGCCTATGCGCGAAGTTCCAAGAGTCCGGTCGGCTGCTCAGAAACTGACCGCAGTCGATTTCGACCACAACCCCAAGACTCAATCCGACCACCGTTGCGGCTTGCGGTCCCAGCGGTGTTTCTTCAATTCGGCGAGCAGGCCGGAGTCAAGCGGGCCGGCGTCACTTGCAGCGACGTTCTGGCGCACGTGCCCCGGGTCGCGCATGCCCACGATCGTCGTGCTGACCGCGGGATGAGACAAAATGAAGCGCAGCGACATTTCTGGCAGCGTCATGCCCGCGGGCACAATTTTCTTGAGCTTGTCGATCCGCTGAATCGTATCCGCCAGATTTTCCGGTCCAAAATAAAGAGACCGCCAATCGTCTTTCGGGAAGCGGGTCTCGAGCGTCATCTTGCCGCCCAGGCTGCCCTCATCGAGCGGCACGCGCGCGATTATTCCCACGTTGAGTTCCTGACAGATGGGAAACAACCTGTCCTCGGGAGCCTGGTCGAAGATGTTGTAGATCACCTGTACTACGTCGACTAACCCGGTGTGCAACGCGCGCAGGCCGTTCTCCGGCTCCCAGCGGTTCAGGCTGAGGCCAAAATAGCGAATCCAGCCGCCATCTTTCAACTTCTCCACCGTGGAGCGGAATTCCGGCTCGTCGGTCCAACTGTCGTCCCAAACATGGAACTGCAACAAGTCGATCGAGTCGACGCGCAGCTTCTTGCGAATCAGGTCGGCATACTTGAGGACGTGATCGGGGGAAAATACGTCCAGGTATTTGTATGCAGGAAGTGCGGGCCATTTGTCGTTGGCCGGAGGAATTTTCGACGCGGCATACAGGCGCTTCGGGGAATTCCGCGCCATGGTCTCGCCGAGCAGGCCGTCGCTTTTGCCTTCGCCGTAGGCCCAGGCGGTGTCGAAGAAATTGCAATCCGAGTCGACCGAGAGTTGCAGCGAATCGAGTGACTGCCGGTCGTTTGATCCGCTCCACCCACTCATACCCCACAATCCATAGGAAATGTCGCTTACGTCAAAACCGGTTTGGCCCAGCTTGCGGTATCTCATGAAAGGTCTTCCTCATTGATGAATGTCGATTGCCACCAAGCGACTTGCCATCCTAGCAGTTTCGCCGGTACTTCCGAAAATCGCGATGCGACGAAATTACTTCGCTGCTGAATTTTCGATACAGACGATCAGGATTTTGCATCCCGCTGACTGCGTCCAAGTGTTCCAATAAAGAGAGAACGAATTGAAGATGGATCACAAGTCTGTGGAGGTTGCCTGATGAATTCAGAATGTCATAGTTCCCCGATGCCACCCTACCGCGAAGAAGAACTTCATGCGCCATCATCCCGGTTGCTCGATGAAAAAATATCGGACGACTCCGGCACCGAAACAAAAAGCGACAGCGCTCTCGCGCCTGCCGGACTCAAGAATCCTTTCTGGAAGTAGCGGTTGTTCCTCCACTAGCGCAGAATCGGCAAACAGAGACAGGGACGCAGCGTGAAGGGAAGCGCCGACATTTCCTGAAGGGCAGGGTGCAGCTGTGCGTCGCGGCAGGGCTCAAGCGTAATCACAAAAGGCAGGGCACTCTTGTCAAAGCCGGGCTTTTGCAGCACTGCATCAATGTTCAGTCGATGAGCCGACAAAATCCCAGCCAGACCCGCGATGATGCCGGGCTGATCTTTCACCACCAATCGCAGGTACCAGGGCGTTTCAAAGTCGCAGCTCACTTTCGGCGACGCGAGTAGCAGCGGACGATGCGCCCGTGGCCCGGCCGAGAGACTTTCCGCCACAAACATCAAGTCTGAGACTACGGCAACGGCCGTAGGATCTCCGCCGGCGCCCGCGCCCAGGAAGGCCATATCGCCGCCGTATTCTCCGGATGTTAAAACCAGATTCAAATTTCTCTGCACGCGTCCGAAAGGGGATGGCGCGGGAACCAGACTGGGGCCAACCTCGGCAAATAAAGCGGTCTCTTTCAGTTCGGCGCGCGAAATCTGCCGGATGGTGCAGCCCAGCTCGGCGGCGTAGTCGAAGTCAACCGCGTCGATGTGGCGAATGGTGCGGGCGCGGATGTCTTCCGGAGATACGCGGACGTGCAGACCTGCCAGCGCGAGGATGGAAAGTTTGGCGCGCGCATCTCCGCCATCCAGGTCTTCGCTGGCGTCAGCTTCGGCGTATCCGCGCGCTTGCGCTTCTTCCAGAGCCTCGCTGAAGGGAATGCGGGCGGTCTCGATGCGGCTGAGGACATAGTTGCACGTCCCGTTCAAAATGCCCGCGATGCCATGCAACCGATCTCCCGAGAGCCCGGCACGCAGCGCAGGAAGAACCGGAACACCGCCGGCGACAGACGCTCCAAACTCAAGCTGGCAGCCATTCGCGCTGGCCAGTTGCAGCAAATCCGGTCCGTGACGCGCGATCAACTGCTTGTTGGCCGTGACCACCGACTTGCCCGCGTTCAACGCGCCCCGCACCAGGTCCTCCGCGGGGTGCAGGCCGCCGATCAGCTCAATCACGATGTCGGCGTCGGAGTTGAGAATGATGTGGAAGTCATCGGTCCACACTACGTCGCTCGGAATCCAGGCCTGCTTCTTGCGCTCGAAGTTGCGATTGCAGATGTGCGTGAGGCGAAGCAAGCCGTCACCATCGTTGCGCTCGCATAGAATCTTGGCCACGGCGCGCCCCACGGTTCCGAAACCAACCAGCGCAACCCGGCGCGCGGCGGTGCGATCCCGTGAAACGGCGGCAGGATTGGCTTTCAATACCTTCGCTGGTGGAATCTTATGCAATGGCTGCTCTCGAGAATCGAAACTCATTTTTATCATACGTGGAGGCGAAGTATGAGTTCCTGCGCCTCGCTCGGCACGGACCCGCGCTTCCAGCAATCAATCCTGCGCTATCAGAGGTAATGCGCACAACGCCACCGGGGTTTGGCTCTGACTGCTCGCAAAATCCCGCAACCCGGAAACCGGCTCGTGCCCGCGCGCGGGCGGCTTGCCGCGCAGAAGCAGCATCAAAGTTGGTAATATAATGCGATTCGCCGCAGCCAAGGCAAATGTCCTCCTGCGAGGAATCACAAGCGGAACCTTTACTGACGGCGTCTCTTGCCTCTTCATGCCGAGCGCTACGGTCCGCCACCACGCCCGGTTATGGGAGGAGATTGGATGATTGGAAAGTTCGCGACTGCGAGTGCGCCGACGCTGCTGCTTCTGACGTTTCTGCTGGGAGCGCAAGCATTCGCCCAGACAACGCCCGCCGACCAGACGCCGGCTCCGGCTCCTACGGCGCCGCAACAAACCACCGCACCGACTCCTGCGGCGCAACCGTCCGGCAGCGGCCAGGAACCTGCCGAGGAAGAACCCCCCTTACAGCGCAAAGCGTCGCCTCACGACTACAAGAATTGGAACTTCAACGTTGGCGGCGGCGCCAATATGGCCAGCGGCACGACGAAAAACTTTGTGCGGAGCGGAGGCTGGGTGGCCAGCGCTGGCGTCGCCCGCAACGCCAGCAAATACCTGGGTCTGCGCGCGGACTTTATTTTCGCGGACTTGCCGCTGCGCCAGTCCACTCTGGGGCTCGCCGAGGCGGGAAGCGCTACCAGCCAGGTTTACGCCCTCACGCTTGACCCCATCATCAACATTCCCGTGACCAGCAAATACAGCGGGTACGTGCTGTTCGGGCCCGGCTTCTATCATCGTACCGGAAAGCTCAGCTCCGACAATGCGGTTCCAGGTTCGCAGTGCAGTGCATTCTGGGACTGGTGGGGTGCGTGCCTGGCTTCTAGCGTCAGCATTCCTGTAAACGGCAGCTTTGTCAAATCCAGCTTGAACGAACTCGGGTACAACTTTGGGGGCGGCTTGGCGCGCAAGGTGCGGGGGAGTATCGAGATCTATGCCGAGTACCGCCTTATGCACGGGTCCAATAGCGGCATCACTACCGATTTTCGTCCGATCACGGTCGGCGTGCGCTGGTAGCTGGGACACGCTGCCTCGAGTTTTCACTCGCGATTATCTTTGTCGGTTCAGTCAGGATTCGTGCGGTAACTCCAGAGATCTCCGGTCCGCTGTTGCAGCTGCACCAAGGACGCTGCGGGAACGGGTTGCGCAACCGAGGCGCTGGAATTGGCCTCAGCCAGCGCCGCTTCCACGATGTGGTGCGCGGGAGCAAGCGAGCAAGCCGGATCTGTGGCGGCGGCGTTGCCGGTGAGCAGCAGCGCCTGGCAGCGGCATCCGCCAAAATCTTCGGCACGCTGGCTGCAACTGCGGCAGGGTTCCGGCATCCATTCTTCTCCGCGAAAACGCTGGAAAGAGGCAGACTCACGCCAGATGCACTCCAGTGTCTGCTCGCGGACATTTTCGAACGCGAGACCGGGAATCACTTCCGCGGCGTGACAGGGAAGAACCTTGCCGGAGGGATTGATCAGCATCAATCTATGTCCCCACCCTCCCATGCAGGCTTTGGGAAAACGCGCGTAGTAGTCGGGAACCACGAAGTCGATTCGAATGCGTCCGGCGAGGCGTTTCTCCCCGGCACTCACGGTTTCAATTGCCTTATCGAGTTGTTCTCGCGTAGGCAAAAGCGCAGCGCGGTTCTTCAATGCCCAGCCATAATATTGGGTGTTGGCGATCTCCATGCGATCGGGTGCGAGCTGCTCAATGAACGTGATCATCTCGTCGAGGTGATCGATATTTTGCCGGTGAATCACTAGATTCACCGTGAAAGCTATTTTGTGGCGGCGGATGAGGCGCGACAATTCAATCTTGTGGGCGTGCGCTTTGGCTCCAGCAATCCAGTTGGCTGCATCCTCGCGCGAATCTTGAAAACTGAGCTGGATGTGATCGAGTCCGGCATCGACCAACGCCTGCAATCGCGCTTCAGCAAGCCCGATGCCGGATGTGATGAGATTGGTGTAGAGGCCCGCGGCGCGCGCGCCTGCGATGAGTTCGGTGAGATCGGAACGGGCCAGCGGCTCGCCTCCCGTGAAGTGCGCGTGCAGCATTCCCAGCTTGCCGGACTGCTGGAAGACGTCGACCCACTCTGTCGTCAAAAGTTCCGAATTTACCGCAGCGAGTTCCAGTGGATTGGAGCAGTAGACGCAGTGCAGCGGGCAGCGATGCGTGATTTCGGCGATGAGGGCGAGCGGGTTGGGAATCATGAGTTGCTGACGGGAAGTCCCTGTTTTGTCGTCGAAATAATTTTCCTGTCAGGAATCGCCTCCCTAACAAACGACCTGCTGGCTCTCCCGCACCTCTTAAGACTACCGCCTTGACCATAATGACGTGAGTGCGAATGGAAGGCAAGGTCGGATCTCACAGAAGGTCATGAGTGTGGGCTGAATTGTGAGCGGAACGCGACATCCTCGCCGGGTTATCCGGAGGCAGAGCCGAGGGCAGCCGTCCTAAACGGGCAATCTAGAATCAGCCGACTAATAATCGACAATTCGCTTGTGGCGTAGTTGTTCGAGGAACTGGCTGATGTCGGTCCGAATCTTGGCGGGGTCGGAGTCGGCGAATTGAGTTTGTAATTCGGCGATGATCTCGGCAAAGGTGCGCTGGCCGTCGCAGCGCTCCAAAACCTGACGACCTGTGCCTTGCAGCTTGATCGCGCCTTCGGGAAACAAAATCACGCGTTCGTCTTCCGTCCCGCCCCACCGGCAACCCGCCGCCAGGCGGGGCTGGCTGGAATTTTCGAGAGGGGGCATTTAGCCGGCCTCGATGCGGAACGCGCCGGGGGGCGGCCAACCCGGTTCAACGTAGGCGAAGTAGAGGGCGTCGAGCTGGGCCCAGAGAATGTCGCACTTGTCACGCAGGGCCTGGATTGCCAACTCCTGCTCGGCGCGCGTTTTCGCGTTGTCGTAAACGTAGTTGACGGCGAACTGCGAATCTTCCGGCGCCTGATACAGTCTGGCCTCGAAATAATCCAGACCTCCCGAGAGCCAGGGATAGTGCTGGCGCAGTTTTTCCACCCGCAGGGTGATCAGCTTGGTGGAAAACAATTCCGTCAGCGAGGAAGCGACCGCCTCCAGCAGAGTACGGCTGCGCACAATGTTCAGATATTCGTTAACCGCGAAGCGGGTACCGGGAAGAATGCCCTGGCCGGTGCGCACCTGATCGGGATCGAGGCCGGTGGCTTCGGCTAATTTTATCCAGCGCTTGATGCCGCCTTCGCTGGTAGCGTCTCCATCGTGGTCGACGACGCGCTTGCGCCAGGCGCGGCGGAACACGGGGTCGGGGCCACGGGAGAGAATGATGGAATCTTTGATGGGGATGATGCTCTGATAGTAGTAGCGGTTGAGCGCCCAGGCTTGCAGTTGCCCGCGGCTGAGCTTGCCTTCGTGCATCAACAGATGAAAAGGATGCCGGTGATGGTAGCGCTGCTCGCCGGTGGCCTGCAGTTGCGCACGAAACTCTTCGAGCGAAAGCGGGGGCGCGACGTGGGACGCGGCTTGAGGTTCTACAGGTCGAACTGCCATCCATCCTCCGCAATTTCCCAGCCTGCGTCCCGCACCCGGCGATGTTCCGCACTCGCCTCATCCAGCATGGGGTTGGTATTGTTGATGTGCAGAAATATTTTACGCGGGCGGCGCAGTCCCGCCAACTTGCCCAGAGTGGCTTCGACCGGGATGTGGCCCATCTGGCGCGCGGTTTGCCCGCTCCCCTGCACGCGAATCAACTCGTCTTCGCTCCAGAACGTTCCGTCGAAGAGCAGGACGTCGCAGGTATCGAGTTGTTCGAGGAGAGCGTCGTCCAGCCGAGGAACGGCGGGCAGGTAGGCCAGGCGCGGGCCGGAACAGGAATCGACGATTTGCGAATCGACGACGAACCCCAGAGAAGCTTCGCCGGTCGCAAGTTGCGATTGCCTTTCTGCGGCCACGTAGGCGGGATAGTGTGTGCTCAATGACCACGCTCGGCAATGCAGACCGGAGTTTTCGTCGTTAGGGTTGCACAGGTCGAATTGCTCTGCGAGTGAAATGTCGGTCCACAGCGTTTGCTTTGGGATGCGCCGCAGCATGGCGAACATGGAGTTGTCCTCGCAGAGAACGCGGCGAACGGAAGCGGTGGCATAAATGCGGAGGGGTTGGAGTTCGCGCAGCAGGAGCAAGCCGAGGACGTGGTCGAGATCGGCGTTGGCCAGCAGGATGCCGGCGATGGGCGACTGGCGCAGGCCGTCGCTCGGGTGCAGTTCCGGAGTAGCTTCGATTTGTGCCCGCAGATCCGGAGACGCACCCAGCAGAAACCACGAGCGCCCGTCTGCGGTGACCGCGACTTGCGTTTGGCTGCGCGGCTTGCCGCGGAAGTCGCCGGCTCGCAGGGCCCGGCAATTTGCGCAGGCACAATTCCATTGGGGAAATGCGCCTCCGGCCGCGGAACCGAGAATCTTTACCCGCATCTCTGGTGAGTTTACAGCCTGGCTAACCGCGGGAGGTAATTATGCGGGAACCTTGTCCAAGCCAACCTGACTAGTTTTTCACGCGCGGCAAAACATTGCGGACGGATCAAGGACGAAACAATTTGCAAGGTTTCCGCGAATTGATTGCGGCAAGTGTGAAAGTTGCTGCATCTCGACGGGGAATTTGCGGCTGGGCTGCGCTTTCTTCTTGTCTTTGCACCGTTTCCGCTGCATACTCCGAATGGCCCGCCGGATGCGGGATTCAGCCTTCCCCCCGCCCTCCCTGCCTTTGCTTTCCCGCCCGAACAAGTCCAAGGTGAAGATTTAGAAACGCAGGCACCGCGGCAGGAACGCCTTACCGAGCAGCTAGCCCTGGCCTACCGAGGCCGCGCAGCGCAGCGGGTCGACGTCCCACAGCGTGGTGTCCGCGGAAAGATTTTCGAGTCCGACTTCGCCGGCCATTTCGGTTCCGGGCTTGCCACACCAGACGATGCGGAACTGCGCTTTGGCGCCCTGGTAGAGAACGTCGACAACATCGCCGGGCTTCAGTTGAGCGTCCACGCACTGAAGAGTGGCGCCGCGGCCGCTGATGGTGCGCAGGCTGGCGGGCTGAGTGAAGGGGCGGGAATAGGAATCCATGCCCCAGATCTGCACGGGCAGATCGACAAAAATGCGCGACTGGCGGCGTCGATCCATGCGATGCTCCTCGACTTCAAAACAAGACATGGCATGGTAAGCGGGCCCGGCGGAGAAGCAAAGGTAACCACGGTCACAGGCGAAGCAGTGCCGAAAGTTTGCTTCGACTGCGGTTGAGCTTACGTTCGCGAAGCCCAACCCTTGCTCGCATGAAAGAACGGTGAAGAAGTCAACCGAGCCGATGGCGAGAGCTTCTAGTCGAGGTCGCCGAGGGAGCAGGAACCGGGCCCGCGAGGATCGCCGCAGGAGCCGCACGCGCCGGTGGAAGCCGGCGTTCCGGCGGAGCTTTTCGCGGAGACGGCGAAGACACTCAGCTGCGGGCTCAGCTTCTTGCTCTGGCATTTCGGGCAGGCGGCCTTGTCGCGGCCGAAAACCAAGGTTTCAAACTCGTGCCCGCATTCCTGGCAGATGTATTCAAAAATCGGCATGACGATCACTCCCTATTGGCAGACTACTCCCATTAGAATCAATCTGTGGGAAGTTCGCAAACTGGGACGTGACGCCTGGGATCTCCAACTTCAGGAACTAAGGTCGAGGAGGGCTTGACGGCGAAGCCGCCGGCTTTCGCGTCTTCTGTTTTCCGGCCCCACCCCTGGCTGCGCGGTGGGCATGTGCAAACGCTCGCCGCCTTCTTTCTTCAGCGCCGCATCGACTTGCCGGCGGCCGAACGGCGTCTGATCGAGGTGGAACCCGGCGTTCCCGTGCTCTGCCATTGTCACTGGCAAAAGGACCGGAAGGCGCTGACGCTGATCCTGGTGCACGGCCTCGAGGGATCCAGCGAATCGCAATACATGCTGGGAATCGCGCGGAACGGTTTGGCCGCGGGCATGAACGTGGTGCGGATGAACCAGCGCAACTGCGGCGGCATGGATCATTGCGCGCCCACGCTTTACAACTCCAGCCGTTCCCCGGATGTGGCCGCGGTGGCGCGCAACCTGGTGGAGCGCGACCGAGTGCCGGGATTTGTGCTCATCGGCTTTTCCATGGGCGGCAATCTGGTTCTCAAGCTGGCGGGCGAGTGGGGCAGCGCCGGCCCGGCGGAGTTTCGCGGAGTGGCGGCGGTATGTTCCGCGATGAACCTGGCGGCATCGGCAGACGCGCTGCATGAGCCGGTCAACCGGATTTACGAATACTATTTTCTGTTGCAGTTGTTCCGGCGGTTTCGCCGGAAGGCGCGGCTGTTTCCTGCCAGCTTTGACGCCTCACGCCTGCGCGGCGTCAAGACCCTGCGCGACTTCGACCATCGGGTGACCGCTTACTATTGCGGGTTCACCGGGGCGGACGATTACTACGCGCGGGCCGCCGCCGCTAACGTCATCGACCGCGTCGCTTGTCCCGCACTGGTGATTCAGGCGGGAAATGATCCATTCATTCGCCTCTTGCCGGAAACACGGCAAACGCTGCTGCGCAATGGCAACATTACCTACGTTGAAACCGATGACGGCGGCCACTGCGCCTTCATCGGCGAGCGCGACGGCGAGGCGGCCTACGATGGACGCTGGGCCGAGCGCGAGGTCGTGGAGTTCGCCAAGCAGTTTCGTTAGCGGCATGCTTCATCTGCCTGCACCCGCATTTAGCCCAGCGCTGCCGATCTGGCCGGGCAGCTTTCCCACTCTTTGATCCGGCGATCCCCCGCGCGCCGCGGTTAATCCCGGCCGGGCGCGTATCCATGCGCGCTTGCTGGATGACGAAGCCAGGCCAGAATCTCTTTCCCACGCCCCTTCAGCCGCGTCCGCAGGAATGCGAGGATAAGCATCGCCAGGCAGATCGCCAGCAATCCCAGGGATGCGGTCCGGATGCGCACGCTATGTTTGGGCAAAATGGAAAAACGTCCGTAGACGAATTCGATGTGGACCCAGTAGACCAGCAGGGAAGCCTGGCCCAATTGAATGAGAGGACTGAACCCCGACCATCCGGCGCGCCGTTCTCCGGGAACCCCTTGCCCGGCGCCCCAGCGGCACCAGGCATAACTGGCGGTCAGAATCACGAGCAGCATACCGACACGAATCAGGAAAAAGTTCGGGCTGGTGTGCCAATAGTCGTAGACCGCGTAAAGCTGAAGCGGCCGGGCATCGAGCCAGCGGGACGCTGCGATCAGCAGTAAACCGGCTGCCCCGGCGAGAAAAAAAACCAGGGCCTGACGCTGGCGCGCCTTTTGGCTTTGCAAAATAAATCCCGCGGCCAAGCCGGCAAAGGCGAAGGCCGCCCAGGGAAAAATTGGGAACAGCCAAGACTGTGGCGCGCCCAGGTTGTGGACGCCGTTGATGTAGGATTCCAGCGGCCAGGGCAGCCAATGCGGACGCCATGTGGTCCACAGCGGCGGGGTGAGCAGGGAAATCAGCAAGGCCGTTCCCCCGGAACCGAGAACGAGCGCCAGTCTCGCCTGCGCTCCTCGGCGCATAAAGACGGCGAGCACCAGCCAGCACAGCACCCCCATGAGCATCATCGAGAGGCCGATGGTGTTGAGGATATCCACGCGCAGCAAGTCGCTGAGCGGCGCCAGCCCCACGCGATGAGATATTCCTGCAGGCGAAAGAGCAGTCCGAAGGCAAAGATCTCCGCGCCACGGCGGATCGTGGCGCGGGCAATTTGCGCCGGCGGCAGATTCTTTTTCCACAGCTTTTCCGTTACCAGGGCGAACGAAATCCCCGCCAGAAACAAGAACAGAGGAGCAGGGAAGGTCCCACCCAGTTGCGAGTACATGAAAAACTTGCTGTGGCGCGCGGCGGGGCTGAGCCAGGAGTCGTAACAGTGCGTCTGGAACATCAGGACGCAGGCGAGGCCGCGCATCCAGTCGATGTAAGCGAGTCGTGATGAATTCGAAACTGCCATGCCGCTGCCTGTCGGGCAAGGTCGCAGTATACGGCACGGCGCGGGAAGTGAAGGAGATTACCGGTAGTGCCTGAGTTTGAAATTTATTCGGACTCGCGGCTAGTGATATGGGGTCGGAACCAAGAGGCTGCTGCAAATGGGCTGTGGCTGGCAAAGTCCGTCACGGGCGGGACGTAACCACTCTCCGAACTCTCTCGCATCCAAGATGGGCTGTATTGGACGCTCTGCCCCGTCTCAGACCAGCGACACGCGAGATGTCCTGTGTCCGTTTGCCATGATGATCTCATTGCATCTTTCATCGTAAGGCGCGGAAAGGGACCATGCAACTCTTTTGTTCTTGTAAGAGCCGCGCTTGCTGGGTTTCGGCATGTAGCCATCTGCCATCATCACGATTTCTTCCAGACTCCAAACGTGGTCACTCAGGCCAGCGGCCATCGCCGGAGTGATCCTCAGCGTCTTGTGGATTCTGCCGAAATTGTAGTACACGGCATGAATTGCGACCATAGCCGCGTGATTTTCAAACTTCTTGCTAAATCCGTTCGTAAGGCGGGTGAAGCGGCGCATCCCCATTCGCATCGTCAGATTGTGTCGCTCCACGCAGGACGTGCTCACATGCTTGGGGTCGGGATCGCCGCTGGCAACCTTCATATCAGAACCGATGCACTTGGCAGGACTGTAGCGGCGGCGCATCTCGGCATCGGAAGGTGCGCCACATATCTTCTGCAACTGTGCATAGCCCACTACCCGTGAGGCCGGGAGACTCGAGAATCAGCCCTGCTGTGATAGATTTTCCCCATGGGCGCGTAGCTCAAATGGATAGAGCACCGGATTTCTAATCCGGTGGTTGCAGGTTCGATTCCTGCCGCGCCTACCACGCAAACATTGGTCATTGGCCAATTTTTTTCCGGTGTTCGCAGGTGGCCGTGTTGAGGCAACTCTCGGCCAACATCAGGCGCTCGACCGGCTGGCCACCGATGATGTGCGATTCGATGATTTCATCGACATCGTCTTCGGTGACGTGTCCGTACCAGATTGCTTCCGGATAGACCACAACGTTCGGGCCGTGCTCGCATTGATCGAGGCAGCCGGATTGGTTGGCCCGCACTTTGCCCTTGAGGCCGCGCTCTGCGAGTTTCTGCTTGAAAAGCTTTTGCAACTTCGCCTGTCCGGTGGGATCGCGGCATCCCCGCGGATTCTCCGGAGGGCGCTGGTTGCCGCAGACAAAAATGTGTTTTTCGAACTTGGGCATGAAGATATTGAACTCAACGACGGAGCGTCACGCCACGATCCCTTCCTGAGATTGGGAGCTTGCGAGTTCGGCGTCCCAGACGCCCTCGAAATCGACGAAATAACCTTGCACTTCGATTCCCGGTATCGCCTGCAAAAGGCTGGTGGCGGCACGAACCAGTTCGCGCTGGTGATGCGCGGCTTCGGCTTGTGTGTCGCCTCCGAAGGCGCCGGCAAGACCTCCGTAGGCGCCGCAATCGGAGTGCACCATCAGGATCACCCGCCTGGTGCCGTGTAGGGCAATCGACTTACGAATTTGCTCCAGGACAAACTGACGATCGCCCTCCAGTTCCGGCGAGGCCAGGCACTTGGCGCCCCCTGCAACTCTGATCGGGTCCGAATTCACCACGCCGATGTGCTCCAGGAATTTACGAAACCCAAGGTCAAATCGGCTATCGAAACACCACAGGATAGCCGCCTCGCACTGATACCTGTCTCGCGGAGCGTTGACGTGAAACACTTTTTTCATGAGCGAGTTTCCTGAGCTGGAGGATTTCCAGCACTTATCTTACCCGAGAGCCGCGTCCAGCCGGATGAGGAACCGTTACGTTGCTATCCGGCGCGCAGCCGCGATAAGATACTTGGTACACATCTTCTCCGCTTCCATCCCATAAGCCTTCGAGTGTTTGCCGCGGGGCAAGGAGTGTGCGACCCCGGTGTGGCGCAGCTATGCGTCCGCAAAATTCCTGTGACGGAGACGGCATTGAAACGAGGCAAGACCGCCGTGATTGTCGGCGCTCAGTGGGGCGACGAGGGCAAAGGCAAAATTGTCGATGTGCTGTCAGAGAACTTTTCTGTAGTAGCCCGCTACGCCGGTGGCCATAATGCCGGCCATACCGTCATCATCAACGGCAAGAAATTTATTCTGCAACTGGTTCCCTGCGGAGTGCTGCGCACGGCCTGCCGCAGCGTGATCGGCAACGGCGTGGTTCTCGATCCCATGGCGTTTCTGAAGGAGGTGGGGGGTCTGCGCGAAGCGGGCGTGAGGGTCGACGGAAATCTTTTTGTCTCAAACCGCGCCCAGGTGATTCTGCCCTACCACCGCATGATCGAACTGGCGGCTGAAAACGCGCCGGGACGGGTGAAGATTGGCACCACCTCGCGCGGAATCGGTCCGGCCTACGAAGATAAGATGGGCCGCCGCGGGCTTCGGGTGGCCGATTTGCTCGATCTGCAACTGCTGAAGAAGCACATCGAGAACGCGGTGCGCGAGAAGAATATGATCGCGCACGCGCTGTTCAATTCAGAACCGCTGGATGCCGACAAGATGTATTCCGAATACGCCGCGGCAGCGGAAGAAATTGCGCCCTTTGTATGCGACACGGCGATGCTGCTGAACCAGGCTCTGGCCGCCGGCGAGGCCATCTTGTTTGAAGGTGCGCAGGGCACGATGCTCGACATCGATCACGGGACGTATCCTTTCGTGACTTCTTCCAGCGCGACCTCCGGAGGCGCCTCCATTGGAAGCGGCGTGGCTCCCAATGCGATTGATTCGGTGATCGGGCTGACCAAGGCCTATTGCACGCGGGTGGGCGAAGGTCCATTTCCCAGCGAGGAGAAAGGCGTGGCGGGCGAGCAGCTCCGAAAGCGGGGCAACGAATTCGGCGCGGTCACAGGGCGTCCGCGACGCACCGGATGGCTCGACTTGCCTCTGTTGCGCTACGCTGGCATGATTAACGGAATCGACTGGCTGGTGGTGACGAAACTGGATGTGCTCGACGAGCTGGCGGAGATTCCAGTCTGCGTGGGCTACGCGGTCGATGGCAAGAAGACCGTGGAAATTCCCGCGCAAGCCAGCGGCTACGAAAAGATCGAATGTGTTTACCAAAAGATTCCGGGATGGCAAACCTCGACGCAGGGCGTGACCAAATTCGACCGGTTGCCCAAGGCCGCCCGGGAATATTTGGCGTTCGTGGAGAAAGAAACCGGGGCAAGGATCGGCATGGTTTCAACCGGCCCCGACCGCGACCAAATCATCTTGATGGACGAATTTGCCACTGCCATGAGGACAGGCGCATCCCGAAAAGTCTAGTCTTGACTTCCCACTAGTCAGGCGGCGAAACTACGTAACCATTGACCAGTCCAGGTTAGGAGAGCAACGATGGTGGTTTTGGCAGTCACGTGGATGGCGAAGGCAGGGCACGATGCCGACGTTGCCCCGATTTTTGCGAAGCTGACCGAGGAATCCCGCAAGGAGCTGGGCTGCCTCATGTACCAGGTCCACCGGCATAAAACCGAACCGCGCCGATTCTTCATTTACGAGCAGTATAAAGACGATGCCGCGCTCGAAGCCCACCGCACCTCGCCTCACTTCCTGCAGTACGCGCGCAAAGACCTGCCCAGAATTGCGGATCGGGTGGAAGGCCACCTGTACGAAGCGTTGGGGTAGCTTGTGAGGAGCGGGCGCCCTTCGACACGGTCGGCGCAGGGTCTCGCCCGCGTCTCTCCGCCAAGCCGGCGCATCAGCCGTAGGATTTTTCCCGCGAACCGGTCACTTCACTTTGTCAATCATCAGCTCGCCGCCCGAAGCGTAGCTTTCTTTCGACACTTCATGGAATGCGATCATGATGCCTTCGCGGCGCGCTCCAGCTTCTTCGACCAGCGCATCGGTGACGCGCTTCGCGATCTTGCGTTTCTGCTCGGCGGTGCGGCCTTGCAGCATGGTGATTTGAACCATTGGCATAGAGATCCTTGAATTCGTTCAGAGTCACGGTTCAGAGTCACGCCGGCAGAGGCGCCGTCATTTTGCCAGCTCGTATCCCGCAAAAAAGAAACTCAGCTCGAAGCGCGCCGTATCTTCGGCATCGGAGCCATGAATGGCATTGTGTTCGATGCTCGAGGCCCACTTCTTGCGGATGGTGCCTTCCGCGGCGTTGGCCGGATTCGTCGCGCCCATGAGCTGGCGCAGATCGGCAATGGCGTTTTCTTTTTCCAGAGCCAGAGCGACGATGGGCCCGCTCGACATGAAATTGGTGAGTGAATTGTAGAACGGGCGGCTCGCATGCACGGCGTAAAACTGCTCCGCCTGATACTTGGAGATCTCCAGCATCTTAATGGCGAGAATGTGGAACCCGTTCTTCTCGAATTGTTCAATGATGTCGCCGACTCCGTTCTTGGCGACGGCGTCAGGTTTCACGATGGTTAGGGTGCGTTCCAGAGTTTTCATAAGTGGTTAGTGGTTCGTCCTCAGTCTTTGGCTGAATGCTCTTTGTCGGTATCCGGCCTAATCGTTTAGTGCCCTGGAAGCTGGGAGGATAATCTAGACCCTTACTCCCAGGGCCGCTGCAAGAGTTTCCCCGATGGCCGCTGGAGATTTTGCCACACGGATCCCACACGACTCCATGGTCTTGATTTTTTCCGCAGCCGTTCCCTTGCCGCCGGAAATGATCGCTCCGGCGTGGCCCATGCGCCGTCCCGGAGGCGCGGTCTGCCCGGCGATGAAACCGACCACCGCCTTCTTCATGTGGGTCTTCACAAACTCCGCCGCGGTCTCTTCGGCGTCGCCGCCGATCTCACCGATCATGATCACAGCTTCGGTCTCCGGATCGCGATTGAACAGGTCGAGCGCATCCAGAAAATTGGTTCCGATAATCGGGTCGCCGCCGATGCCGATGGCGGTCGATTGTCCAATGCCGCGCTGGGTGAGCTGATGCACCGCCTCGTACGTGAGCGTACCCGAGCGCGACACGATGCCGATTGATCCTTCCTTGTGAATCGACCCGGGCATAATGCCGATCTTGCATTTGCCAGGCGAAATGATGCCGGGACAGTTTGGCCCGATCAGCCGCGAGCGCCGGTTTTGCAGAAACTCCCAGGCTTTGACCATGTCGAGCGTGGGAATGCCCTCGGTGATGCAGACGATGAGATCGAGTTCGGCGTCGGCCGCTTCCATGATCGCATCTGCGGCAAACGGCGGCGGAACAAAAATCACGGTCGTGTCCGCGCCGGTTTTCTCGACGGCTTCCTGCACCGTGTTGAAAATGGGCCAGCCTTCGTGCGTGGTCCCACCTTTGCCCGGCGTCACTCCGCCGACCACTTGCGTTCCATACGCCGCGCAGGCCTTGGCGTGAAAGGTGCCTTCGCGTCCGGTCAGGCCCTGCACGATCAACCGCGTCTTCTTATTAACCAGGATTGCCATAAATATGATTCCTCACAGCGTCTAGACTGCGCGCGCCGCGGCCACCACTTTATCCGCGGCATCTTTCATGGTCTCAGCCACCACAAAGTTAAATCCAGATTCCATCAGGATCTTCTTGCCCTCGTTTACATTTGTACCTTCGAGGCGCAACACGACGGGAAGCTTGATATTCGTTTTCTTAGCGGCTTCAACGACTCCAGTCGCCAGCGTATCGACGCGGAGAATACCGCCGAAAATATTAATCAGCACCGCTTTCACGCTCTTGTCACTGAGCAGGATTTCAAACGCGTGCGCCACCTGCTCGGCATTGGCGCCGCCACCCACGTCGAGAAAGTTGGCGGGCATGCCGCCGGCATACTTGATGATATCCATTGTCGCCATGGCGAGCCCGGCTCCGTTCACCATGCAGCCCACGCTGCCCTCGAGCTTGATGTAGTTCAGGCTGTACTTTGAGGCCTCAACCTCGAGCGGATCTTCCTCTGTAATGTCGCGCAGCTCGCGAATATCGGGATGGCGAAACAGCGCGTTGTCATCGAAAGTCAGCTTGGCATCGAGCGCGAAGAGACGGCCATCGCTGGTGGTGATGAAAGGATTGATCTCGACCAGCGACGCATCGGTATCGAGGAACGCTTTGTAGAGGTTGGTGAGAAACTGCACTGCGGGAGCGATCTGCCTGGCGCTAAGTCCAAGCTTGAAAGCCATTTTGCGCGCCTGAAACGCTTCCAGGCCCATGCCGGGATCGATGTGCTGCTTGAGAATAGCCTCGGGATTTTCCTCGGCTACCTGCTCGATCTCCATTCCTCCGGCGGCCGAGGCCATGAATACCGGCTTGCCTTCGGCGCGGTCCACGAGAATGCCAAGATAGAGTTCTTTCTCGATGGGCAGGGTTTCTTCGATCAGCAACCGCCGCACGATGCGGCCTTCGGGGCCGGTCTGATGCGTCACCAGCTTCATGCCCAGCATCTTTTCGGCGAGCTCGCCCGCTTCGCTGACCGATTTGGCGATCTTCACGCCTCCGCCCTTGCCACGCCCGCCGGCATGAATCTGGGCTTTCACCACCACTCCGGTCGCTCCGGAGCTGAGCAGTTCTCTGGCGGCGGCTTCGGCTTCCTCGCGCGAGGTTGCCATCGTCCCCCGCGGCACGGTCACACCATATTTCTTAAGAATTCCTTTTCCCTGGTACTCATGGATTTTCATAATGACGCTCTTTGCTCGTCAGCTAAGAATCGGAAGGAACCTCGCTTGCGGCTATCGACTGCGGGCAGCAAACCTTTAATTTTATAGAAGCGGAGCGGATTAGGGCAAACGGAAGGAGTTGGCTCACAAAGATGCTAGGCTAGCTTGCACACCATGATCCTCGACGCTCTCCATCGCATCGCCAATCACGGCCAGTCGCTGGCACGCGCCGAAGCGCGTGACGTGATGGCGGAAGTGCTCGCGGGAAACTGCACCGACGCGCAAATCGCCGCGCTGCTCATGGCTCTGCGCATGAAAGGTGAAACGGTGGAGGAGATTGTCGGCTTCGCTGAAGCGATACGCGCTGCGGCAACGCCTTTGCCCATTTCGCCGGCCGGCGCGCTCGATCTCAGCGGCACGGGCCGCGATGCTCTGGGTGAGTCGTCTCTCGTTGACAGCGGTCTGGTTGATACCAGCGGCACCGGCGGCGATGCCAGTGGAACCTTCAACATTTCGACGGCCACGGCGTTCGTGACTGCGGGGGCCGGCGTGCGCGTGGCCAAGCACGGCAACCGCAGCATCAGCTCGAAATGCGGTTCGGCTGACGTGATGGAAGCGCTGGGCGTAAACATCCAGTTGTCTCCCGAGCGCGCGGCGCAATGCCTGCGCCAAGTTGGAATCTGTTTCCTCTACGCACCTGATCTGCACTCCTCGATGAAGCAGGTGCAGAAGGTGCGGCGCGAGCTGCGTCTGCGCACCATGTTCAACCTGCTTGGCCCGCTCACCAATCCCGCGCATGCATCCGGGCAAGTGGTGGGCGTGTACGCGCTCGATATGGTCGAAAAACTGGCCGAGGCGCTCAGCATGTTGGGAGTGCATCGCGCGCTGGTGGTGCACGGCCTCGACGGCCTCGACGAAATCACCATCACCGGACCGACACGCGTGGCCGAGGCTCGCGATGGATCGGTGCGGACTTACGAAATTGATCCTGAAGAGTTGGGAATGAAGCGTGCCACGCTGGCTGACATCTCCGGCGGGGATGCGGCCGAAAACGCGGCCATCATTCGCGAGGTTTTAAGTGGGAAGAGATCTCCGCGCCGCGATGTGGTCTTGCTGAACGCCGCAGCCGCGCTGGTGGCGGCGAAACGCGCCGATCATCTGGCCGGAGCGTTGCCGCTGGCGGTGCAGTCGATCGACTCTGGCGCAGCCGCCGGGAAGCTGGCCGCTTTTGCCAGCTTTACCAGAAATTAAGTGGACCCATGGCCCATCACTTGGCAGCGTCGCCGGCTTCGATTTTGAATGTATTGTTGGCCGTGTCGCCCTCGGGCACGCTGCCGTCGTTCACCACAATCTCCTCCGGCCGCTTCGGAACTTCCACGCGGATTACGCCATTGCTCTTGCCGCGCACCACCAGCCGTTGCTTGACTTCTCCGCCGGCAAACCTCACCGTGAGTGGAACCTCGGCGCCTGCCGCGCCCAGGTTGGCTACGGTGATCGTGAGCATGTAGCCCTCCGCCAGCATCTTGCGCGTAAATGCCGATTCCACTTTGAAGTCGGGCAGGCCGCGGTCGCGATAGACCCAGTCGTCGAAAAACCACTCCAGATCTTTCGGCGTCTGCGCCTGAATCAGGCGCTGCATGTAAGAAGGTTCCTTGTCCTGGTCCGCATGGTAAGACGCGAGTGCTTTCTTCAGAGCCTTATCCCCTACCATATCGCGCAGCATCCACCACACGCACATGGCTTTGCTGCGGTAAAGTTCCTCGTCGCTGGTGTTGACCAGAGACTGGTTTACCTCATCTTCCGATCTCGGTGGAGCTGCCTGCTTCTGTTTCGCATTTTCAGCCGCGGAGAATGCGGCACGATGCCGTGCCATGTAATCCAGCGCGGCCTGGCGTCCACTCTGACGCTCCAGATAAAGCGCCTGCGCGAAGTGGGCAAGACCCTCGTAGATCCAGGGACGCGGCGAGAAAAATGCCGCGTGAGTAAGTTGATGTGTTGCCACCAAGCCCGCCAGCTTGGGATCGGTGCCGGTCAACGGCATCAGCAAGAAAGAACCGCTCTCAAACGGAGCGGCGTCAGGATCCTCGAGATCGGCCGTCTGCGCCTTGTGCCGCGGCGCGCCGAACCACTCGGTGACAAGCGGAGTCACTTTCGCCGCAGCGTCCGCGTAGGTTACCGCCGGCACATCGTGGCCAGGCAGGAAATGAACTGCGACCGCCGCCCGGTCGACCACCTCATAGTCAGCCATTGCAAATGTCGGCACCACCGATCCCAGCGAACGGTAGGTGCAATCGGCAACGAACTGGTGCCGCACTTCGAGCGCCGTCGGGCACGTCGCCGCATTCACCAGAAGCTCTGGAGCTTCGCTTTGGTTAGTGGGCACGGCGATCTGAACGTGCATTGCCGACGCCGCCTCGCGCGCCTTCCAACGGCTCAAGACCTGGGATAGGCTTTGCTCTTCCGAAAGATCCGCGGCCTCGGTTGCTATGGGATACCAATCCACGTATCCCACTCCACGGACTGCGGTGAATTTCGTGCTGATCTGGTCCCAGTCGGTGCTGTTGGCCAGGGCTGCCGGTGTTCCGATCCTCGTAAGGCGCGTCGCATCCAGCACGATCACACCTTCGTAGGCAATCTCCAGGGTGACGGTGCCCTTGGGCGGAACTGCCGCGGGCAAAGTCACAATGGCCTCGGAGAGCACTCCGGTGTGATCGATGTCAGAGGTGTAGGACTGCAGAACAAACGCCACCGGCTTGCCGCCCGCTTCGAGGGAATGCCAGTCGAGAGAGGAAGAGATTTGCAGCACCGCTATCTTCTGCGGGACTGGCGAATCATTCTGAAGAGTGATTGTGCCGCGAACTCCCAGCCGCTGCTGATCGGGTTCTACGCGAACGTTCAGATCGTATTTCGTGAAGGTGAAGGCCTCGCGGTCGAGAGAAAAAGCGTTCACCGCAGAGTTACAGAGCAAGCACAGCAGGCAAAGGCGGACGCCATGGAACTTCATTCGGCTCTCGCTACGTCTTTGCTCTGCGCGCGCCGCTGCCGCACGATTTCATACATCACAACCGCTCCCGCGACCGATACGTTTAGCGAAGGAACTTTGCCGAGCATCGGAATCGAAACCAGGAAATCGCATTTCTTCTTTACCAGGTCGTGCAATCCCTTGCCTTCTGCGCCCAGCACCAGCGCGCAATCCATGTTGTAATCGAGAGCGTCGTAGGTCTGGGGCCCGCGTTCGTCGAGGCCCACGGTCCAGATGTTGCGCTCCTTCAATTCTTCCACGGTGCGGGCGATATTTGTCACCTTCGCAATCGGCAAATGTTCGCTGGCTCCCGCCGAGGCCTTCGTGACCGTGCCCGTAACGGCTGCGGCGCGACGCTCTGGAATCACCACCCCGTCGGCGCCCGCGGCGTCGGCCGTGCGCAAGAGCGCGCCCAGGTTATGCGGATCCTCGACGCCATCAAGAACGATGACCAAGGAATAGCGGCCGCGCCTGGCACCAACCACATCGTCCAGATCGCTGTATTGTTTCGCTGACGTGACCGCGACCACTCCCTGATGAGCCGCGTTCCCGGCCATGTGGTCGAGTTCCACACGCGACAAAAAGCGCACCGGCACGCCGAGCTTGCGGCACTCTTCGATCATTCTCTGCAAGCGCAGGTCATGGCGTTCTTTCGCCATGCCGACCCACTGAAAAGCGCGCCCGCGAGCCTTCAGCGCCTCGGTGACGGCGTTGATGCCGTAGATATAATTCATGAATATTCAGTGTACCGAAAGCTGACCTGTGGCGCGGGCGCCCCGCCCGTGTGCATCAAGCGCCAGAATGATTGGCCAGGAATCGCACAATCTCCTCTGGCTCCGGACGCTCGGTGTAATCCTCATTCGCCGACGCGTAGAGCACCGTTCCGTCGCGACCGATGATGTAAGTCGCCGGAATCGGCAACTCCCAACTGTCGTCTCCGTTCACGAAAGGCAGGTTGACGAACACGCGTTGATAGATTGCCTGCTGTTCGTCGGGGACGCGGTACGTAAGGCCGAACTGCCGCGCCACCTTGTTTCCCGCATCGGAGAGCAGCGGGAAGCGCAGCTTGTGCTGATCGCGCATGAAGAACGATTGCTGCACCGTCTGCGGAGAAGCCGCCGCGAGCATCGCGCCCGCCTGCTCAATCTCTGGCACGACAAGGTTCATCGCCTCCATCTGCGCCACGCAGAATGGACACCAGCGCCCGCGAATGAAGCAAAGCACGAGCCGTCCTTTCGCGAGCAGGTCAGCGGAAGAGACGGTCTTGCCGTCGTGATCTTGGAGTTGGAATTCTGAAACCTTCGCGCCGACCGGCAGGATGCTTTCTGCCAGGCGCCTCCGCTTGATCTCCGCGACGGCGCGGGCATGAACGGCCTGCGTCTCCGCCGGAACGTATCTCGCAATCAAGTCTTTGCGTTCGCTAAAGATTTCGCGCAGTGGGCGAAGGTCCGCGCCGGGAGCCAGTTCCTCGAGCGATCGCCATTTCATAAAGTCATTTGACGGATCCTACATCCCCGGCAGCTTCATGCCCGCCATCCTGCGCGCGAAGCTGGGCTTGCCCATCTGCTTGAACATCTTCTTCATCTGCGCGTACTGGCGGAGCAGGTTATTCACTTCCTGCACCGTCGTGCCCGAGCCGCGCGAGATGCGTTTGCGCCGGCTGCCGTTGATCACTTCATGGTGATTGCGCTCGTGAACGGTCATCGAGTTGATGATGGCCTCGACCCGGTTGATTTGTTTCTCATCAACTTTGTCGGCGGCTTTCTGCAAGCCCGAAAATGGACCAATGCTGGGCATCATTCCGATCAGGTTCTTGATGGAGCCCATCTTTTTCACTTGCCGCAACTGGTCGCGAAAATCTTCCAGCGAGAAGCCGTCGCCGGTGAGCGCCTTGGTGGCCATCTCCTGCGCTTTTTTCTTGTCGATCTGCGATTCGGCGCGCTCGATCAGCGAGAGGATGTCGCCCATGCCCAGAATGCGCGACACGATGCGGTCGGGATGGAACGGCTCCAGCGCGTCGTACTTCTCGCCCACGCCGATGAACTTGATGGGCTGCCCGGTGACTTGCCGAATCGAAAGCGCCGCGCCGCCGCGGGCGTCGCCATCCATCTTGGTGAGAATGACGCCGGTGAGCGACAGCTTCTTGTGAAACTCGTCGGCGGAGCGCACCGCGTCCTGTCCGGTCATGGCGTCGGCGACATACAAAATCTCTGACGGATTCAGCAGCTTCTTCAGCGACTGCATCTCGTTCATGAGTTCGTCGTCAATGTGCAAGCGTCCGGCAGTGTCGACGATCAGCACATCGCAGCCGGAAACGATGGCCTCGCGGCGCGCTTCCTTTACCAACCGCTCGACCGCCTGGGTGAGCTGCGCGGGTGTGTTCGCTTCGCCGACTTCGCCTTCGTAGATTTGCGCTTTGACAGCCTGCGCCACAATCTTTAACTGCTCGCGCGCCGCCGGGCGGTACACATCCACCGAAACCAGCAGCGGACGATGCCCGCCGATCTTGAACCAGTTCGCCAGCTTGCCCGAAGTTGTGGTTTTGCCGGAGCCTTGCAGTCCAGCCATCAGCACAACCGTGGGTGGCTGCGAGGCGAACTTTACGCGCGCCGTGTCTTTGCCCAGCGTCTCAACCAGTTCGTCGCGCACAATCTTGATGACCTGCTCGCCGGGAGAAAGCGCGGTGAGCACTTCCTGGCCCACGGCCTTGGCCTGGATGCGGTCAATCAACTCCTTGACCACTTTGAAGTTGACGTCGGCTTCAAGCAGCGCCAGCCGGATTTCGCGCAGGGCTTCGCTAATGTTTTCCTCGCTCAGCCGGGCCTGGCCGCGAAGGCTCTTAAACGCGCGCTGCAGTTTTTCCTGAAGATTCTCGAACATAAGGATGACTTATTTTAGCAGCGTCTATCCGACTTTAGGCCGCACCATCTCAAACCTCTGCGTCGTCCTCGTGTACTGGAGTCCGCCCATGCGTCCGATGAGATCCAGCGAATTCCGGTCCAGCGTTCCATCTTTGAGATGCGCATCGCTAATGTGAATCGAGACGATCCGGCCGATCACCAGGCTCCCGCCGGTGGGAGCAGCGGAAAAATCGAGAATCTGATGGAGCTTGCATTCAAAGCTGACCGGAGACTCGGCGACTCGGGGCGGACGCACGACGTTCGATGGCTGCGTACTAAGCTTCGCCAATTCGAATTCGTTCACCGACGCGTCGTATTCGCCGCTGGTTACGTTCATCGCCTCGGCCAGTTCGTAAGTGACGACGTTGATCACAAATTCCCTGGTCTCGCGAATATTTCGCAGTGTGTCTTTGGCTTCGCCCTGGCTGGCTTCCGCCTGCCTGGGCCGTCGGAGTCCGGGCGAAAACCCGAGCAGCGGCGGGTCGGCGCAAACCACATTGAAAAAAGAAAAGGGTGCGAGATTCAGGTCTCCCGGCGCGCTTATCGTCGACACCCATGCAATCGGCCGCGGCGCCACGGAATTGAGCAGCACGCCATACAGCTCAGCGTGCGAAAGGTCCGAAGGGCTGACGATCATGCCTTCGAGTATATCTTTATGGCGGGCTTCACTTCTGTGCGGCAAACACTTCCCGTGCCGCGATCACGGTGTTGCAATGAATGATCACCGTATCTTCCACGTTCTGTGCGTAGCCGCCGGCATAGGTCACCATAACCGGAATATTGCGGGCCCGCGCCACGCGGAACACGAGTTCGTCGCGCTGCTTCAATCCCTCAATAGTCAGCGAAAGTCCGCCAAGTTGGTCTTCGCGGTAGGGGTCGGCGCCGGCGATGTAGCACAGCAGATCGGGCTCGAACTGCCGCAGCCCGGAACTGAGTGTGTTGTCGAGCCAGGCCAGGTAGTCGCCGTCTCCCATGCCGTCGGGCAGATCCACATCAATCGAAGAAGGCGGCTTCCACTGCGGATAGTTGTTGGCCTGGTGCAGCGAGATGGTGAAGACGTCGCCCGCACGGGCGCTGCGAATGTTTCCGCGGCGTGTGGAACCCGGGCGAGAGCCCAGCGAAGGCGAATCGAGAGTCGATGCTCCGGCAGAAGGCAAAAGCGCACTCGTGGTTCGCGTCCCGGCAAAAATCGCCGCCGTGCCGTTGCCCTGGTGAACGTCGCAATCCACCGTCATCGCGGTGCGAATCCTGTCGTCGCGCTGCAGTCGCCGAATCGCCACAGCCACATCGTGAATCATGCAGAAGCCTTCGCCGTGGTCAGGGAAAGCATGATGAAATCCGCCGCCGATGCTGATGGCAACGCCGTCGGTCAAAGCCTGCCTTGCCGCGAGAATCGATCCTCCAGCCGCCAGCCAGAACGCCTCTACCAGGTCGCGCGAGTAGGGAACTTCCATTTCCATCTCCTCGCGCGGGCTGAGCGTGCCGGTCTTCAGCTTGTTCACGTACTCCGGCGTGTGGACCAGCAAAATGTCCTGATCTGTGGCGGGCGCGGGCTCTAGAAAGTCGGCGGGTTCAGCGACGCCCTCAGCCAGCAGCCGGTCATGGATGCGCTTATATTTTTCAGCGGGAAAAACGTGCTCGCCGATGGGAAGGTAGTAAGCGTCGCTGTAGATGAGTTTGAAGGGAAGCATGGAGGTAAGACGCAATAATACTGCGGCGACGGGCAGCGCACGCCTGTCATGGCAGCTAGCGTTTCTTCCCCGGCTGCACCGCCGGCGTCAGCATCGACCGTCGCACTGGCACGATCGCGCCCTTCGCGGGATCACCGGCGGCGTGGGCGCGCACCAGCACTTCCTCCTGGATATACTGCACGAACTCCTGGATCTGGCGCTGCATCTCTTCCATGCGCTCCCGCATTTGCAGGATGATCGCCATGCCGCTGATGTTCACGCCCAGGTCGCGCGCCAGCGACAGGATGAACTCAAGCCGCTGCAAATCTTCGTCTGTGTAAAGGCGCGTGTTGCCCTCGGTGCGCGACGGCTTGAGCAGTCCCTCGCGCTCGTAAAGGCGCAACGTCTGCGGGTGGATGCCATACATCTCAGCCACGGCCGAGATCATGTACGCGCCTTTGGATTTACGCTTGGTCATTCTCTGAAAACCGCGAACTCTCGCCGTCACCAATTTACAACAAAAGCATGTCGGCCACGGATCATCGCAGATTCTCACGGATCAAGAAAGCCATATCCGTGTTCATCCACGTTAATCCGTGGCCAACGAACTTGCTATGATGCCGGTTCGGCCTTCTGTTGTGCCGGAGCCCAGCCGTGAGGCTTCAAAAGATGGTTGACGGCATAAGCCACAACCCCCGCCGCGATCAGAATCATTCCGAACTCGAACGAGCTCATATTCCACACCTGCTCATGCTCGCTGCGGATAATGGAAAAACCCAGCAGCAGCATGGGCGGAATGCCGATAGCGATGGCCCCAAACAACCCGCCGGGAACGCGGAACGGACGCGGCAGGTCCGGCTCGCGGAAGCGCAACACCGCCAGCGCCACAAACTCCAGCATCAGGCTGAAGCCATAAAGAAGGATGTCGAGCGTCACCAGCCGCGCGAATCCCAGGCCGAGGCACATGGCCCATCCCATGGCCAGAGCGAGAATCGCAACCCAGGGCGCACGCGACTTTTTCTGCAGCTTGCCAAAGACCCGGGGCAACATGCCGTCCTGCGCCATGGCCAGCGGCAGGCGCGAGTAGCTCATCACCAGCGCGTTGAACATGCCGAAGGCGCTGATCACGCCGCCGAGCACCACACCGATGCGCAGCAGCGGCCCACCCAGCAGGCCCGCGACGTCTGCCCAGGAACCAGTCTCCCACGCCGTCGGACTCAGTCCGGTCATCCACATTGCGGCAAAAGGCAGCACGTAGCTCAAGGCCACAATCGCCACGGCAACCAGCATCGCCCGCGGATACGTTCGCTGCGGCTTTTCCACTTCGGTGGCGATGGTCGAGGCGTTGTCCCATCCCATGTAGTTCCACATGCAGATGAGCAGCCCGCCAAGAATGTCCACCGAGGAAGTGGTTGGCTTGGTTACCGCATTGGCCAGCGCCCCAATCTTGAAGGGAGCGAGAATCACGATCGCGACAAACGGAGCCGTCAGCGCGAAGAACAACCACAAAGACGTGAGCGACACCACCTTCACTCCGGCAATATTCAACACCGCACAGGCGATCACCACAGCCAGCGCAACCCACCATCCTCGATTATTTACCTGGAACCACGGGAACATCCGCGTCAGGTAGGCCACGAACAGCGTGGGATAAATCGCCATATCGAAAATGGAGGCGACCAGCGAGAGCCAGGCTTCCTGAAATCCCCAGAAGTTGCCCATGGCGCGGCGTACCCACGCGTAGTAACCGCCTTCGTAAGGCAGAGCGCTCGAAAGCTCGCCAATCATGAAGGCCGTCGGCAGGCTCCACAGCAGCGGGGTGAGCAGCAGAATCAGAATCGCTCGTCCGTACCCGGCGCCGTGCACAATGTCTTCCGTGCCATAAGTTCCGCCCGAAACCATAAAGAAGGTTGCAGCGACCAGTGGCCACAAGGTGAGACGGGCGAATTTCTTCCGGTTGGGGATGGCGGCGAGAGGCTGGGGGTTCTCGGTTTGTTGACGCGGGGCGCTAGCTGTTGCCAATTTCTATGTCTTCCTCCTCAAGCGACTCACTCTCAGCTACTCCGCAGCGGGCTGGTTCCTGCTCGAGCTTTCTGGTTTGGTTAGATTCCAGAAATGCCGCTGGAGTTAGTTCGCAGTGTAGAGATTACGGGAAATCTCCACGGATGCAAGAAAAATGTGGAAATTATTTCGAAAACTTTTGTCAGGTAGGTCAGCGACGGAGGTAATGCAGGACCGGAGTTCCCAGTCGCGAGTCCCGACGCAAACGCGTCTGCTTGTACTCGGTGCTCGGCACCCGGGACCGGCGACTGCTCTCAAACTTTCTTCCACAGTTCTTCTCGCGGATCTTCAGGGTTCAACTTGGCCAGCTCTTTCAGCAATTCCTTGGTGCGCTCGTCCCGCGGCATGGGTACAGTCACCGTGATCTCCACAATCTCATCGCCGCGCACGCCCTCCTTGGTGGCCGAGGGCACGCCTTTTTCGCGCAGGCGCAGTTTCTGTCCAGACTGCGTCCCCGGAGGTATCTTCAACAATGCCCGCCCATCGATGGTCGGTACTTCGATCTTCGCTCCCAGAGCGGCCTCCGTGGCGCTCACCGGCACGGTAAGGTAGATGTCGTCACCGTCGCGCCGGAAGATGGGATGCTCTCCGGTCCGGATAATCACATACAGATCGCCGGCCGGGCCGCCGTGGGGCCCGGCATTGCCTTTGCCCGCCAGCCGGATGCGCTGTCCATCCCGCGTCCCCGCCTTGATACGAACCTCCAGCGGCTCGGTCCTGCTCACGGTGCCCTCGCCATGGCAGGTGGCGCAGGTGGAAATGTTCTTGCCCGTCCCCTGACATTGTGGGCACGGCACATTGAACTTCATCCGCCCACCGATCTGCGTCACCTGCCCGGTTCCATCGCACTCCGGACATTTGCCCGGCGCCTCCGTGTGACCCTGCCCGTGACAATTCGCGCAAGCGTCCTGGCGCGTGATATTGAGCCGCATCACCCCGCCCCGGATCGCCGTCCAGAACGGCACATTCACCTGATATTCAAGGTCGGAGCCCGCTTCCGGTCCAGCCTCAGCCGCAGCCGCTCCGCGGCCTCCGCCGAAGATTCCCGAGAAGATGTCGCGGAATCCGCCCCCGCCGCCGCTTCGCCGGCCGTGGCCTGCGTTATCGACCAGATCAGAAAAATCAAACCCGCCAAAATCGAAGTGAGCCCCCTGGCCGCCGTCCTGCGTCGCGCCTCCCGCACCCGGAAATCCTCCCGGCGAGCCTCCGGCAAATCCGCCCTGTCCGCCGCCCCGGGCGTAGGCTTCCGCCGTGGCTGGATCAATATTGTCGGAGTAGAACCCGACCTGGTCGTAGATTTTCCGCTTCTTCGGGTCGCTGAGTACGTCGTTGGCTTCGGAGAGCGTCTTGAACTTCTCCTCCGCCGACTTGTCCCCAGGATTTACATCAGGATGGTACTTGCGCGCCAGCTTGCGAAACGCCTTGCGAATCTCCTCCGCCGAGGCAGACTTCTTCACCCCCAGGATCTCGTAATAGTCTTTCTTGGAAGTTGTTGCCATTACCCTCTGTCATCCTGAGCGGAGTTCCCCATCGCGAAGCGAAGGGAAACGCAGTCGAAGGACCCCGTACCCGTGTACACCGTTGCGAACATGTCGAGGAGTTCTCTCATCGGCCGTTGATCGCTT
>JBARJF010000088.1:0-3896 GCA_049800135.1 Candidatus Sulfotelmatobacter sp. | reverse complement strand
CCGAGATGCAGAACACCGAGTACGCCGACTTCAATTGGGAAAAGGGCACGCTGCACGTTCAGCCGAAGCCGTGGCGCCATTTTCGTCTGAAGGGCAAGAAGAAAAAGAAGTCCGCCAAGGACAGATTCATTCCGATCCCCGCGAAGCTGGTTTGGAAAATCAAGGACAGAATGAGAGAGCGGAACGTCCAGCCGCATGACCTAGTGTTTCCGAACGGTCAAGGCAAACCTGACGGTCACTTCCTGCGCAAGCTGAAAGCGATTGCGAACAAAGCTGGAGTTGAAGGCGCCGAGCTTCACCGCTTTCGCAAGACCTACGCCGACACGCTGCACGAGGAAGGTGTGTCAGTAAACACGATCCGCATCCGTTTGGGACACGAGTCTCTGGACGTGACGCTCGCTTATCTCAAGGGCAAGGATGCCGAGTCGGAAGAAGCCCAGGAACATGCGAACAGCAGCAGCCTTGCGCTCTACGCATAAAAGTTAAGAACATCACCGCGGGAGATTTCTGGTTGACTAAGCCGAGATCTCCCGTTGCTGTTTTTAGGCCGCTGGTTTCGGTGTTGCTCGTCACTCGTTAAGAATCTCGGGCCGTGCGCGAAGCGTCGCGCAACGGACACACCGCGATTGGTTTGGCACCGCGGAGGTCCCGTTTCCAAAAGCCGGAGGGCGTCGCGAGTAAGTTTGCCCGCTCGGCGAGGCTGCGCATCGCCACACGGTGACTACGTCTCAAGCAGCGTGCCGAGTACCTCGGGCCAGCGAGTCTCGAAGTCGCTGTCTCGTTGGAGTCCGCGTTGCAACACATTCTGGATCCGCTACTGCGCTTCAGGCCACGTCAGCGCGGTCTCAAAGGAGGTGATGGCGTCGAGGAGCCGGTCGGCGGACGGCAACGAGACCTGGTTGACGAGATTCTTCGCGGCGGCGATGGCACGCCGGTCGAAGGAGGCGATCCGGCGCGCAAGTGCATCGACGAAGCCGTCCAGTTCGGGGTCTGGAAGTGCCCGGTTGACGTATCCGTATCGTTCCGCGGTGTCGCCGTCGAAATCGTTCGCGCTGAGAACGATTTCGAGCGCCCGACCGCGGCCGACCACATGTGGAAGACGTTCCGTACCGCCTCCGCCGGGATGCACTCCCACCCCGACTTCGGGTTGGCCGAGCCGCGTGTTCTCCCGCGACGCGAAGCGCATGTCGCAGGCGAGGACGAACTCGCTGCTCACGCCCCGGACACAGCCTCGGATCTTCGCGATGCTGACCACCGGAGACTTGGTGAGACGCACGAACGTATCCATCAGGATCGGGAGGCCCGAAGCCCCGACAGCAGTCATGATGTTCCCTACCTTGCCGGTCAAATCAAAGTGGGCAAGATAAAACTCGGGGTTCGCGCTTTCGAATACGACGACTCGCAGGCTCGGGCTGGCGTTCATTCGTGCGAGCAAATCCTGTAGGGCTTCGAATATGCTGGCGTCTACGATGTTGAAAGGCGGGTAATCGAACACAACCCTCCAGTACGCAGGCGCTTCCTCAATCACCCTCACGCGCGTCGCAGAATTAGTATTAGCCATATATGGTTCTCCCTTCTTAGACTTCGAAACCGCGGGACGGCGAGGTGATCTTCTTCCCTTCGTAGGAACGCATCCGCGCGAGTGCAGACTCGCTGACGCATAATTTCAAGAAGAGATTTCGTTCGAGCGCAAGGCCTTGCGCCAGCGGCGTCTCCGTGGCGTTGCGGACGAGACGTTTAATGTAGGCGAGCGATTCCGGCGTATGCGAGGACAGGCGCCGCGCAATCTCCATTGCGCGATCGAGAGCCTTGCCGCTGACCGTTTCGTGAACCAGCCCCTTCGTTTCGGCTTCACGCGGATTCAGTGGCTGGCCCATGAGGATGTGCATGAGTGCAGCTGGTGTTCCGATGGTGCGCGGCAGCCTTTGCGTGCCGCCAGCACCGGGAAGGAGACCAAGGTCTGCCTCCGGCAGCCCGATCAGGTAGTCGCCATCCTCGGCGATACGAAGATCGCAAGAGAGCGCGAACTCGAAAGCACCGGCTAGGGCTGTGCCGGAGATGGCCGCAATTACCGGCTTTGGCATGCTCTCGCAAAGCGCCATCGCTTTATCGAAGAATCCGCCGTTGTAAGTGGCGTTCTCAGGCCACTGGCGACCGGAAGCGCGCAGGGACTCCGCGATTTGGATAAGCGCAGGGATATCAAAATGACGATTGAAATAACCGGGTGCGCCGCCAGTCACGATGACAATGCGAACGTTGGGGTCGCCGGCGAATCCGTCCAACGCTTCGGTGAGCGCGTCGCCCATCTCCGCGTCGAAGTAGATGCGTTTTGCGCTACCAAGCGTAATCACCGCAATTCCATCGGCTGCTCTTGTCGTCAGAACATCGGCGTTCATCGGCTCCTCCTGGAGCTGTAAAGGTTGGTTCGATTGCTCGTCGCTCAAGCGATAGACTCGGCCGGTGTCACGGTATCCGCGCGACGACCTGTTGATCCCAACAGTAAAAGTCTCATGGTCGCGCTCTTCCCGCCGTTGACTAGGTGTGTTGTACCATCAGGCTCAAACTACGGCTCCCATCTAACGCTGAGGCACGACTCAGACTTGCGCAAAACCGCCGTCCACAAAAATTTCAGCCCCGGTGATATAGCTGCTCTCATCCGATGCTAGAAACACCACAGTTTTGGCTACTTCATCCGGCCGACCAAACCTGCCGAGTGGGATCGCGCTGGCGACCATCTTGCGGCGTTGCTCACCTGCTTCGCCCGATGCGAGCAAATTATTCAAGCCGGGGGTGTCGATGGTGCCAGGGCTGATCGCATTGACTCGAATTCCGCGATGCTTGAGATCCGTGGTCCACGTTCGCGCGAACGAACGGATGGACGCCTTCGTGGCGCTGTAAACACTATTTGAGGAAAGGCCTTTGCTGCCTACGACCGAGGCATTGAGAATGATTGACCCACCGTCCGGCATCACGGGAAGCGCTTTCTGTACTGTGAACAAAACCCCTTTGACGTTGACGTTGAAAATTGAATCGTAGAGTTCCTCAGTAATGTTTCCGAGGGCCGCATATCTGGCAATCCCTGCATTCGCGAAGAGAATATCGAGTCTGCCTTTCTCGTCCTTGATCTGCGCAAAAAGGCGGTCGAGATCTCGGGCATTCGACACATCGCCCCGCACGCCGGTCGCACTTTTGCCAATTTGTTGGACGGCACTGGTGAGCTCCGGTTCGCGACGACCGGTGATATAAACGTGTGCTCCCTCTTTTGCCAACGCGTTCGCTGCGGCTAGGCCGATCCCGCTAGTCCCCCCTGTTACCAGTGATACCTTTCCATCCAATCTTGCCATTCCGTCACCTCAAGTGTTGTGGGGTCAAGCCGCCGCCTCTAGCAAAAGGGTTTCGACTTTCTTGTCGAGATTATGCGCGACTGCGAGCGCGTCGGAATTCCGGTACGGAGCCAAGAAACTAGCCATCCTGTCGTACGACAGATGGACGCCGTCAGAGCGTTCGTCGACGAGCACGGTGACCGGAGCATACGAGCCGGCGTCGGGAACATGCTTCGCCATTTCTTGCATGATGAGCGGATTGCCAATGACAAGGCGGACCATCCGGGGCTTATCGCGGCCCGTTGCTTTACGCACGATGGCGCCATGATCAAACTGCACAAAAGACATCAGCCCGGTTCTACCTAAGGCTTTCTGGATTGAGTTCTCCAGTTCGCCGACAGTTCGTGCCTGCTGAGTTGAGGTCCAGAACTCAGCCATTTCTGGATGGCCGACGGCATCGTTAATCGCAGCCAATACCTCGTCGAACGATCGGGAGGAGGTCAGGCTAAATCGCTCAACCTCAATTTTGCGTATCATCGCGATTCACCCATCCTTTCTGGATTGCTCCCTCGA